>NZ_JBVKDO010000001.1:0-925258 GCF_055633805.1 Amycolatopsis sp. NPDC114478
GCCCGCTCACGCAGCTCGTCGCTGTACTTCTTCGGTGCCGGCATGCTCTGCATCCTCCCTGAGATCAGAGCCTGCACAGAACCCGGGGCGCATCACTTCTTCGTGAATGAGGTGCATGGCCATGACGTCGGATGATGGATTGTTCAAACGATGCGGGTGTCGCGATCCCATGACGGGCCGCAGGTCGGGAAGCCACTGCCCGAAACTGGCCGTGCGCGGACATGGGAGCTGGTACTTCCGGCTGGAGCTGCCGCCGGGGAAGAACGGGAGGCGACGGCAGCTGCGCCGTGGCGGGTTCCCCTCACGGAAGGCAGCGGCCGCGGCGCGGGACTTCCTGTCCAATCCCACCACCCTGGACGGCGTTCCGGGTCGGCGGTCACGGTGGCGCAGTGGCTGCGGTTGTGGCTGGAAAGCCGGGAGAACCTCTCGCCGTCCACGATGCGCAGCTACGCCATGCACGTCCGACGCCACCTGATACCACACCTCGGGCGGGAACGAGTCACCGAGCTGACCCCGGCCCGGGTGCAAGCGATGTTCACCTCCCTGATCCGCACCCATACGGCCGCCGACCAGCCGTTGTCGACCGCAACGCTGCAGCGCATCCACGCCACCCTGCGCGCCGCACTCAACGCCGCAGTCCCCCGAGGCCTCCTGGCCTCGAACCCGGCCCGCTTCGTGGAACTGCCGTCCGGGGCGAAGCCGCATCCGGTGGTGTGGACCCCGACACGGATCGCGCTGTGGCAGGCGAGCGGGATCCGGCTCGCGGTCGCGATTTGGACCGCCACGCAGACCGCCGAGTTCCTCAACTGGCTCCGCCACCGCGAGCATCCGCTGTACGTGTTGTTCCATCTCGTTGCGTTGCTCGGGCTACGGCGAGGCGAAGTGGCCGGGTTGCAGTGGGCAGATGTCGACCTGCGGGCGAGAACGGTCACCGTGGCCCGTCAAGTCCGTCAGGTCGGCAAGCACCTGGAGCTCGCGGCGCCGAAAAGCGCCTCGAGTAACCGGGTGATCGCCCTGGACCACACGACAGTCGCCCGGCTGCAGGGTCTACGGATCGAATGGCTGGCCACTCATCCCGGCACCAGTGAACCGGTCGGGTACCTCTTCTCCGACCGGAACGGCGCCCCGTTGCAGCCGGACTTCCTGACCGTCACCTTCCGCCGGCTCAACACCGCGTCAGGGCTTCCGCCGGTACGGCTGCACGACCTCCGCCACGGCGCCGCCAGCCTCTCCCTGGCCGCGGGCAACGACCTGCGCACCGTCCAAGCCCTGCTCGGCCATTCCAGCATCACCCTGACCGCCGACACCTACGCCACCGTGCTGCCCGACCTCGCCCACCACGCGGCCGAAGCCACCGCACGCCTCCTCCACGACGCCACCGGCACCCAGTCCGGACGGCGGCGTCCCGGCCGGCGCAACCGCACCAGTCGCTCGACACGAATCCGGCACCACCGATAACGGGAGCCAGCGACCTACAGCTCGCCCTAAGCTGGCACCGGCCAAGGTAACCAGTGGGTGGAGGGGTGAGGGTGTGCCGTACGCCGTGTGGCTGGAAATGACCGCACCGGAACCGATCACCGACGCGGCCGCCGCAGCGCAACTGCCGGGGCTGATCGCCGACCTGCTGGAAGCGGGCTGGGAGGTACCTGCAGTCCCCTGGCTCGAGGACGAAGACGACCCTGCCGGTACCGACGATGACGAACCCGGTAGTCCCGGCCTGCTCGACATGCGCGTGCTGGGCTACCGCGACGGCGCCATGATCGGGCTCGCGGTCGACACCGACGTCCTCGAGGTCGCCACAACGATCGGTGCGAGCCTCGGCCGGCACCTTGCCGACGCCGCACCCGCGCTGCTGGGCTGGACCACCGAGTCGCTCCGCGCCGCCAAACTGACCGCCCCGGACCCCGATGGCGACTGGCTGCCGCCGCTGCGCGACGACGGCCCGCGGTTCCCGGTCGCGGAGCACCTGCGCCACGACCTGCTCGAGATGGCCGCCCAGTTCCTGATCGCCGGAGCCGTACGCGACCTGCACGACCCCACCGGCGAAAGCCGCCACACCCCCGAAGCAGTCGACGCGGCCGACCTCGTCGCCGGTGCCGTCGCCCAGCACCCCTGGGGCCGCGAAATCGGCGGTGAGCTCGGCACGCTCCTGATCGCCGCCGGCCGCCACGAGGCGATCTCCGGCACCCGCCGGCCGCTGACCGGCCACGGCGGCGGCGACACCGCCCTGGCCAAACAACTGCTGGAGACGGTGCGCGGCGAGATCGACCAGCCGGCCATCGACTACGACGACGACCGCATGCGCGGCCACGTCCTCGTCGAAGACTTCATGGAACTCCACGACCTGCAATGGAACCGCCGCAGCGACAACCTCGACGACGAGGCCGACGAACGACGCAGCCGCGAGCAACTCCGCGCCCTGCTGTGGGCCGGACTGCGCGCCCTGGCCACCCTGACTTATGACCTCACCGACCACGCCCCCTCGCCGTGGCTCTGGCTCGCCGACCTGGAAAGCGACGACCTCAGCCCCGCGGTGGGCGTCTTCGCCGAGCTCGACGACGAACGCCTCGCCGTGGCCGTTGAGGACGATGACGAGGAGCTCGCCGACGCGGCCGAGGCGCATGTGCTCGTCCGCGCAGCCCTGCTGCATCCCGATCTGCTCGACAGCCCCGCCTTCGACGAAGTCGGCTCGCCGTTGGCCGACACCGCGGTCACCGTCGGGCCGCTGCACCACGTCGCACACGACGCCCTGATCATCTTGGGCGCCGACGCCATCCAGACAGCGGCAGACACCGCACAGCTCACGAAGACCGCGGCCCTCGTCCTACCCCCGCTGCGCGCCATCGAAGCCCTCCGAGACGACGACGCCGATCCCGAAGCCGACCCGTACAACGATCTCCACGCTGCGCTCGAACAACTCCTCCCCACCTCCGGCAACACCAGCCGACGCATCCGGAAGGCCCGCAGCCTCCTGTCACTGATCACAGCCGCCGCGGCGACCGCCACCCCCGGCACACCAGCCCGGGTAGCCCGCGAGCTGTTCCTCGATCCCGCCACCACAGCCTGCGTCCTGCTCTCCACCGACGACGACCGCCGGACCATGCAACGCCTGCGCACCGACATCCTCATCGCCGCCGCCGCACTCGACCCCGCCATCGCCGGAAGCTTCGCCGCCGATCTGCCCGCACTGCGCAGTGACGACCCGCGCGACGACCCGGCCCTCCGCAACGAGATCAACACCTGGTGGCGTCGCACCCTCCAGGTGCTCCGCCACCGGCCCGAACTCCTCCGCCAACAACCACGATGCCCCGACCCCGGCGCAACATTGCTGAAGTCCGCGACAGCGGCCGAAGGCGAACCGTCCGGCACACTCGAGGACCTGCCTACCGCCCACGCTGCCGTCGCCGTTGCCCAGGCCACCTCGGCAATCAGCCTCGCACTCGGCGATTCGGAATTTCTGGCCGAGATCTTCCATTGACCGCGCCCCGGCACCCAGGCAGTCGTAAGCGCCGGACGTCGGCTTCATAGCACGGCGGCGGCTGGCGGTGCATCAGAGCGGCACCCGTCGGTGGCTGGCCAAACGCGCTTACCGGCCGCCGGCATGTAGCGAACGCGCCATGGGCAGCCGGATGTGCCGGTGGTGGAGATCGTCTTCGGCCATGCCGCGGGCCGGGCGGCCCTGCAGCATGACGGACGCGCGGACGTGGCACTGCTGCACACCCCGCACGAGAATCTCCAAGGCCTCGGCGCCGAAGCCTTGATGGCCGAGCCACGCGTAGCGGTGTTGCCCGAGTGGCATCGCCTGGCGCGGCGAGCGAGTCTGTGCTGGCCGATCTGCGGGGCGAAACACTGCCCCGCTGGCATGGCCGGACAACCGGTAATGCGACCGGACCCGAAGTCGCCGACATAACCCAACTGAAACGTTGATCGCTCTCGCGCCATCGCAGTCCTGGCGCGGTCCACGCTGGGACAGGTGGGCGGCGAACTGGTCTGCGTGCCGGTCCTGGACGCAGTCCCCAGCACCCTGGTCGTCGCATGGTCGCTGAACCGTTCCTCGCGACACGTCGCCGGGTTCGTCCAGGCCGCCACAACTGTGGCCGTCCGCCGTCACGGCGGCACAGACACGACTCGTGTCCCATGAGGAAGCACTCGATTGTGCCTGCGCGCCGTACCTCAATGACCCTGGACCTCAACGACCCTGCCTGTAAGACCACCGCCATCAAATGACTACTCTAAGTAACGCAGCCCCTACGCCGAGATACGGAGTTCGGCACGTACCAGCTTCACCAAGATGCGCGACCGCTCGGCGCCTACTCCCAGCGCCTTCCGGAGACTCTCGGCAGAGACCGGACGCTGATACAACTCACGATGCCGCCGATCCTCATGCCGTGCCCGCTCCAGCAACCCAGCGTCCACGCCTTCTGCTCGCTCTGCCGAAGTGCTACCTGAGTCGGCGATCTGGGCAACATCAGTCGGGCACCCGGTGGCGGATACGGCGGCCAGCGCCTGCAACAAGGTCGGTCCGACCTCCGCCCAGCCGATCAGTAACAACGGACCCACCGCATCGAACAACGCCTTCCCCACCTCACCAGCGATCAACGGCTCCGCGACGTTCAACGCCAATGTCACCACACTCGACGCCAGCAACAGCCGCCGCGCCGGCCGGATCACCTCAACGGGAGCGCCCCGCATCGACTGGGACCGAATGGCGATCAGTAGGCCGACCACCGACAGATCCACTGCAGGCGCCACGAGAGGCGCAACCCAGGCCGGTACCCCCAACCGGAGTGCCAACGTCAGCACGTTCCCGAAACCGAACAAGAAAGTCAGAGCCACGATGACCCCCACGATCAGCGTCACCGCCGACAGCACCGGATCACGGCCCTCGCCCGGGTTCAACACAGCAACCACCCTGCCCCGCCGTCCACACCACGAACCACGATCGACCTGCACGAACAGCTCGGCAGAATCCGGCACGGACGTGCCCGAGAAGTGCCCGAGAGGTCTCGCACACGTCGACAGAACGCGGTATAGTTCGACACAAGTGATTGCTGGTGACCAGCCGAAAAGGTCTTGTCCGACATCACTCGACACCACCCGACATCCCAAAACGCGTTCTCTTAACCAGCGGGTTCGGGGTTCGAGTCCCTGATGGCGCAACCCCATCACCCCAGGTCTGAGTCTCTTCGGCCTGGGGTTTTGTGGTATCTGGACGTGCTTCGTCCGCTTTTACTCTGTCCACTGTGGTCGTTCGGGAGACCGAGAGCGCAAGCCGGGTGCAGAGTCTTCCTCGGATCGCTCCGGCCAGCTTCCTCGCCGCATCAGCGGCGACTTCTTCGGCGACGTTGGTGTGGAGGTCCATCGTCACCTTGATCGACGAGTGCCGGAGCACCTTCATGTCCGCCCCGGCGCTCAGCGCCAGGGTCGCCGCACCGTGCCGGAGATCGTGCAGTGTGATCGGGGGCCGGCCGGCCAGCTTGATCAGCCGGGCAAACTCGTCCGCGAGGTTGGCCGGGCGCAGCGGGCTGCCGTCCAGCTCGGTGAACATCAGGGCCGACTCCACCCAGTCCGCCTTCACCTCGCCGGAGACCGGTGTAGGCGATGAGGTGATACAGCGCATAGAGCGGGTGGTGCACCTCCCCGGTCCGCCGCCACTTCGCGACCAGCTCCGGAGTCCACAGCTTCGGCTTCGGCCGAACCACGGGAGGCAACTCGACCAGCTTCGCGACGTTGCGGGTCAGCAGCCCCTCATCTACGAACGGACGCAGAACCGGGCGCTGCCACTTCACCGCCGCCATCTTCCGCGGATCGCCGCCGGCCCGGTACTCAGCGATCAGCTCGTTGCGCTCCACGATCGTCTCGAACAGGACGTCCAGGTGCTCGACCCGTAACCGATCACGACGAAGCGTCCCGAGGTGCGGACGCAGGTACAGCCGGGCATGCGACTCGTACGAGCGGTACATGTTCCGGCTCACCGTGCGCTTCTTCCGCGCCAGGAAACCCTCGAGTCTCGGGCAAGGGCTCCTTCCCTGAGATCACTCTCGCGAGCAGGTCCCCGATCTTGCCCAAAGTCTCGGTATCGCCCTCCTCGGCGATCCCGAGCAAGTCCCGGACACGCTGCAGCCCCTCCTCCGCTTCGGTCGCACTCTCGTACCCGCCCCGGCGCCGCGGCCGACGGTTCCCCGCGCGTCCCTCGGTAACTCGATGCGGAAGTACCACTGACCCGTGCCGCCTGTTCGTCAGCTTCGGGCACGCGTCGCCTAGCGACTTCCCGTTATCGTCCCGGCGGGAACGCCGCCGGTAGACCGACCCATCGGCCATTGAGGACTCCCCCGTCGTTCGTTAAGCACCCACCAGGGGCTTTCTCGCCGACCGATACTCGCGCTGCGACCACAACTCGGAGAAGCCCGAGCCCAGGAAAGATCACCGGGAGTCGGCACGCGATACGACGCACTGGCCCGGAAGACGGGGCAGGGAAAGGAGCCACCGCGGGCAAGGGCATGCGCCGTGGTGCGCCGGATTCCCAGAGCACGCGACGCCGTCATCAAGTTCTGCCCGAGCCGACCACGCGGACGAGCAGGCACCGGAACAACTGGAAACGTCGCTCGGCCGGCGACGGCGCAAAAGGGCTGCGGCTCTACGACTGGGCCGTGGCGTCCCTCTCCGCCGGTGAACACACCCCGCCCGGATGGACCCGCTGGTTACTCATCCGGCGGAGGCGGTTGCGGCTGGAAGCCCACGATGCCGCACACGCGCTGGCCGCCAAGGGGAACCAAGATATCGGGGGTAATTTCCTTGGGTGCAACTCGCCGCCCCAAAAGAATGATCGAATAGTTCCTCCGATCAGTTGTGAGGCGAGCTGAACCAAGGTGGTCCTCAGGCCGGCGATGACCGGCTGATCGCAGTGGACACAAACCGATGGAGGCAGCCATGGTTCAGGTAGGGCTATTGGTCCGGGTGGAGGCGTTCCCCGACGACGCCGGTCGGCAGACGCACTTGGCCGGCGGTGTGGGCGCCGCTCTCGGGCAGCGGGCCTCGGAGTTGTTCACCGAGTCGCCCGCGATCGAGAACGTCGACGTACCGGCATCGAAGCTTCCGACCTGACTCCGGTGTCGCTCGACGACGAACGGGTGATCGTCATCGGCGAGCGGCTGCGCGTTGGGTCCCAAAGAGTTGCCGGTTCAGTTCAGCTGGACGCTGGGCGAGCAGGCGACCACTGGCTCGTAAGCACCATCCGCTCGATCCTCGAGAACCCCCGGTAGCGCTGGCCGCGCTCGATGCCCAGGGGTGGCAATGTGCCGGACAATCGCGGGTGAGCGTTTCCGCGGACCGTTCTCCGGGCTGACAACTGAAAACCGGCAGCCGGGCGAATTCCCCGGCTGCCGGTTTCCATTTCACTGGATCAGGGGTGGTAGATCTCCTTGACCGTCGTGATCTGGTCGTCGTCGTTCACGGTGATCTGCGCGAGGATCGAATTGTTGTCCTTCAGGTGCTGGAGCAGCTCATTCTGGCCGCACGGCCCGTTGCCATAGCCCTGACCGTCGATGGTGACCGATTCGCCGGGGCACAGGGTGGCCGCGCTGAACACCTTGCCGCCCTTCTGCAGCGGGAGCCGATAGGTCTTGCCGTCGAGGGGCACCCAGTGGCTGTTGTCCGGACCGCCCTTCTGGCGGGTGACCAGCTGGAAGCGGACCATCTGCACGCTGGCGTCGTACCCGGTGAACTGCACCTCCTGGGTGGTGTTCGGGAACTTGCGGACAGTCGCGGCCGAAAGCCTGGTCTCCAGCTGCAGGGAACTGTTGGGCACCCCGCAGACGACGGCGCCCTGGCTGCCGGCGAACCCCGCCTGGCGGGCGCACGTCCACTTCCCCTGGACGTCGAGCACCCGCTCGCCCGGGCCTTCGGCCTGTGGCAGCTTTCCGTAGTACTCGGTGATCACGTTGAACGCCTCGGTGCAGCCCGGCGTGGTGCCGTCGGTGGCGGCGACCGCGATCAGGTCCATCTTCGTCCGCCCGGGGGCGCCGACCTGGCCGCCGTACTTGCTGCAGTCGACGTCGCCGGCACCGGCACCCCCAGCACCGGAACCTCCGGTGGCAGCCCCCTGGCCGCCGCCTTCCGGCACCTGCTCCACGGCCGCCGTCGCCGTCTCGTTTTTCGCCGGCGAACCATTGCCCGCGACACTGTTCCCGCTGCACGCGGAAAGCAGAACGGTGGCGGCGAATGCCCCGGCCACCATGGCAGTTTTGATTGTGTTCTTCGCAGTGAATTCCATCTCGGCGCCCCTCCTGCAGCCTTTTTTGAAGCTTTGTCTCCGAAGACGCCGGAAACGGAATCAGGTTGTTCATGGGCGCCGCCGGACCGCAGCCTTGCCCGAAAGTCCGGCCTGGTCTGTCCCCACGGGCACAACCCCGGCCAGCTTCGCAACCCCTCTCACCGATGCGGGAAACTCCGACCCGCGAGCGGACGCAGGCGAAGGTGGCGCGAGATCGCGACGCTGGCCGAGAAACTGGCCGAGCGCTCGGGATCCACCACCGGATTCGGCACCCGGAGTCCTCGAGTGCGCCGCGGGGCGCGGCTCTACGCCTTGGCGCTCGCGAAGAACTCGACCGGGCGCTCGCCGACCTCTCCGGGCTGTTCGAGAGTGGCCGAGTGGACCTCGCCCTCGACCGCGACGTAGGAGCCGCCGCTCACGTCGGCGATGGTGGCGCCCGGGATTGGCTGCGGCTTCACCGGATTAGTCATTGAGGCGCCAGATCCCAGTTCAGCAGGTGTGCCTCGCGATCGGCCGTTCGATTAGCGGCAGAACCTGACGTTCAATCGATGTCCGCGTAGAAGGAATGGAGGGTGGCCGAGAGCTGGTCGGGGGCTTCCATCGCCACGTAGTGGCCGATCCGTTCGATGTGGACGGCCGTCACGTCGGTGGCGACCTGCCGCAGCGTGTCGGGCGTGAAGTTCGCCGAGCGGCCTGCCACCGCGAGGACGGGCATGTCCAGTTTGCGGGCTGCGAGCGCGCGGAGTTCTTCGCCCTCGGAGAGAAATGACCGGTACAGGCCGGCTGCGCCGGCGAAGGCGTCGGGTCGGGCGTAGGAGCGGACGAGCTCGTCGATGTCGGCGTCGGTGAACGCGTCCGGGCTCGCGCTGAGGGAGGGGATCGCGTAGTCGGTGAGGAACTCGCGCTCGCGTCCGGTGAGGAGCATTTCCGGGATGCCGGGGGCGGCGAGAACGCCGATGTGCCAGGCGCCGCCGCGGGTGACATCGGCGAGCATCTCGGCGCCGAATCCCGGGAGCCCGGTCTCGATTCCGGTGTAGCTGCGGACGAGTTCGGGGTGGGTCGCGGCAACCCGGAACGTCGTGGGGCCGCTGATGTCCTGGCCGGTGAGGTGGACGCGGCGGACGTCCAGGTAGGCGATCAGGTCGCTGAGGTCTTTCGCCGCGGTCGCGCTGTAGTGCTCGCGCGCGGCGGTGGCGGAGTCGCCGAATCCGCGAAGGTCGACAGCAAACACTCTGTGGTGCTCGCTGAGCAGGGGGATCAGTTTGTGGAACACCCACCAGGTCTCGGGGAAGCCGTGCACCAGCAGCACGGGAGAGCCCGCGGTGCCGGCGGCGACGTAGTGCAGTTCGGTGCCGTTGAGGCTGACCCGGTGGTGGTCGATACCGGGGCGGGTGGCGGCGATGCGGTTCATGAGGTCCCTTCGAGCCGATAGACAAGTTACTTGTCGAACTCTAGAGGATGGACAAGTCACTTGTCTATATGGTCGGGCCTCGTATGATCGGCCGCATGGCGCAGTCCAGCGGTGCCGAGCTCGCGCTTCTGCTGCTCGGCGGGTTCCACTCCATGGTCGACGAGGTGAACGTGGAGCTCGCGAAGCGCGGCCACGAAGGTGTCCGCCCCGTGCACGAGTTCGCCTTGCGGGCCGTGGACGCGGGTGCGGACACCGCCTCCGAGCTCGGTCGCCGGCTGTCGGTCACCAAACAGGCGGCCGCGCAGACCATCGCCGTACTGGAGGGGTTCGGCTACGTCGACCGCGAGCCCGATCCGAGCGACGCGCGCCGCAAGCGCGTGCGGGTCACCCCACGAGGCCACGAGCTGATGGCCATCGGCGGCGCCCTGTTCGATGACGTGCGCAGCCGCTGGGCAGCCCGAATCGGACCCGAGCAGCTCGAGACCCTGGAAGCGCACCTGGCCCAGCTCACCGAGCGCCGTTCGTTCACTGCCGAAGACTTGCAGGACTGATCCCGAAACTGCGCACGATCAAGGAGAACGCTTGCCCTGCGCATGCCCATGGTGATCTGCGGTGGAGGTCTTGCCGGAGGGGACCGCTCAGCGCGGGTCGCCGAACCAGGTGGACAGGGCGTCGCGGAGGGACGTCGCGTTGGGAGTGTCGTCCGCGGCCCAGGCGACGTAGCCGTCCGGGCGGACCAGCAGCGCGGTCACGCCGGGTGTCTCGGCCAGCGGACGCACGTCGACCCGGTCGCTCCAGTCGCCCGCGACGGCGCGCAACTCGGGCGAGCCGGTCAGATCGGCCAGGACCGGCCGGGGCAGCCGCATGGCGTCGGCCAAGCCTGGGAGGTCGGGCAGGTGGCGCCCGGTCAGCGGGTGGGTCCGCGGGCCCACGTCGTAGCGGATGTCGAGACCTTGCAGCCGGGCTCCCAGCAGGTCGGTCAGAGTCGCGTCGGCGTCGAGCAGCTGGCCGAACAGCGCGCGCATCGCGCGGCTATGGGGATCCGGGCGCATGATCGCGATCTGCGCTCGGGTGTTCTCCAGCACTCGCTCGGCCACCGGGTGACGTTCGGCGGTGTAGCTGTCCAGCAGCCCGCCGGGTGCCCAGCCGCGTACGGTCGCGGCCAGTTTCCACCCCAGGTTGACGGCGTCCTGCAGACCGGTGTTCAGACCTTGGCCACCGAACGGTGGGTGCACGTGCGCGGCGTCACCGGCCAGCAGCACCCGGCCCATCCGGTACGTCGCCGCCTGGCGGGTGTTGTCGGTGAACCGGGCCGCCGACTCGACGTCGGTGACGAGCACGTCCGTGTCGCTGACGCGGCGCAGCGCGTCCTGCAGCTCGGCGGGGGTGACCGGCGCGTCGCGGTCGGCGGGCGGTCCGGCGAATTCCACGGTGAGGATCCGGCCGGGTTTCGGCCCGTGGGCGTACAGCCCGGCGTCGGTGGCGTGCCATCCGGTGGGCAGCGGCACGGCGGGGTCCAGGGTGAGCATCGCCTGGTAGCCGGTGGTCAACGGGTCGGTGCCGGGGAACGCGAACCCGGCCAGCTTGCGGACGGTGCTGCGGCCGCCGTCACAGCCGACGAGGTAGGCGCACCGCATGGTCGTCGCGCCGTCGCCGGTGCGCACGTGCACGGTCACGCCGTCCGCTTCCTGGATGAGGCCGGTGACCTCGTGGCCGGTCAGCACCGGCACGCCGAGCTCGGCCACCCACGCGCCGAGCAGCCGCTCCAGCGCCTGCTGCGGCAGGACCGTGCCGGGCGGGGCCTCGGCCGACGATTCGGCGTTCAGCAGCAAGCCCGCGAAGTGCCCGCCGAAGCGGGCTCGCGGCGGGCCGTCGGCACCCGGTGCGGGGCCCTGGCGGGCAAACGCGGCGAACCCCTCGCCGTGCTTCGCGCTCTCCTCGGCGAGCCGCGCGCCGAGGCCGCGCCGGACGAGCAGCTGCGTGCTGCGCCCGTCGATCCCGCCCGCTTTGAGTGCCTGGTTCTGCTCGACCAGGCGCTCCAGGACGACCACGGAGACACCGGCAAGTCTCAGCTCGGCCGCGAGCAGGAGTCCGACCGGACCACCACCGGCCACCACCACGTCAGTGTTCATGAAACTTAGCATCGTCCTAAATTTAGTACCGTGTCAAGTTTGGTACTGGTATAACCCTGTCATGCGCGAGGGACTGCGGGACCGCAAGAAGCGGGAAGCACGGCAGCACATCTCCGATACCGCGACACGCCTGTTCGCCCGGCGTGGGTTCGAGGCCGTCACCGTCGCGGAGATCGCCGAGGCGGCCGGCGTCGCCAAGGCCACGGTCACCAACTACTTCCCGCGCAAGGAAGACCTGCTCCTGGATCTGCAGCCGGAGGCCGAACACCTGCTCGTCGACGCCCTCCGGGGGCGTCCCCCCGGTCAGAGTGTGGTCGAGGCGGTCCGGGCGCTGATGCACCGGCTGCTGGCCCAGAAGCATCCACTGTCCGCCGTCGCGCCGGGCATGGCGCGGTTCGGACGCCTGATGGCGGAAAGCCCCGCGCTGCTCTCGCGAGCCCGGGAACAACGGGAGTCCCTGGAATCCGCCGTGGCCCGCCTGCTGGCCGAGGAAACCGGCGACCCGGTCCGCGCCGACTTGGTCGCCCGGCTGCTCCTGGCCACGGCGACCACCGTCGTGGTCACCGCCATCCGCCGCCTCATCGCCGGGGATCCGGCCGTCACCGTGGCCACGGATCAGGAACGGGTGGTAGACCAGGCATTCGACCTGCTGGCCGCAGGGATCCAGACCTTCGGCGGGAATTCCTGATCAGGCTCTTGGCCGCGGCCCGAACACGGCCTGGCGACAAAGTCGGTGGGGCTGAGCGGGGTCAGCGCGGCGGGCCGACGATGACGTTCCCGAACTTCTCCGCTGCCTCGGCCATCCGGGCCGGAGAGATCTCGAAACCGTCCGGCCGGGGCTCGGCCCGGTCGCGGCCGGCGTGGCGGAACATGCCCTCGATGCCCGCCGGGGTGTTGATCATCAGCAGGTCCGCCTTCGCGGACGTGATGCGGTAGGCGTGCGGGATGTTCTTGGGCAGGAAGACGATGCCGCCCTCCGCGAGCTCCATCTCCTCCTCGCCCGCCCAGACCAGCGCGGTGCCCTTGATGAGCATGAAGACTTCGTCTTCCTTGGTGTGCAGGTGAAACGGCGGCGCCTCACCCCTGGCGACGTCGAACCGGCCAACCATCAACTGGCCGTCGGTCGCGGCGCTGTCGAGCAGGATCGACAGCGTGCCGCCGTCGAGCCACTCCAGTTTCTGCTGCTGGTCGGGCTGGGCGAGATACGCCATGCTCATCGGGTGGCTCCGTTCGAAATGGACGGTCAGAGGGAACCGAGGACACGCAAGCGATCGGCGACCGCGCGGCGGGCGACGTCGGTGTCCCAGGCGAACGTTTCGAACTCGTGCGGCACCCCGGGGTGCAGGTGGAACTCCACGTCGACCCCGGCCGCGCCGAGCCGCCGGGCGTAGTCGAGGTCTTCGTCGCGGAAGATGTCCAGCTGGCCCACCTCGAGGTACGTCCGCGGCAAGTCCGACAGGTCGGTCGCCCGCGCCGCGGCGGCGTACGGCGAGACGTCGGGGCCGCCGGCCCGGTCACCGAGCAGCGCCGACCACCCGGTGACGTTGTCCTCGTAGGTCCAGGTCGCGAACGGGACCAGCTCCGGGTCCGGCGTCGTCGTGCGGTCGTCGAGCATCGGGAAGACCAGGATCTGGCGCGCCACCGCCGGGCCGCCGCGGTCGCGGGCCAGCAGCGTCACCCCGGCGGCCAGGCCGCCACCGGCGCTGTCCCCCATCACGGCGATCCGGTCCGGGTCGACGCCGAGTTCGGCGGCGTGGTCGTGGAGCCACTTCAGTCCGGTGTAGACGTCCTCGACCGGCGTGGGGTCGGGGTGTTCGGGCGCGAGCCGGTAATCGACGGCCAGCATCGGCACGCCGCTCGCGGACACGTACCGGGCGATCGGCGCGTCGTAGAGCGCGACGCTGCCCAGGATCATCCCGCCGCCGTGCAGGTACAACGCGGCCGAGCCCGGGGCGGCGCCGTCCTTGGCGTACCAGCGCAGCAGCACCTTCGCGCCGTCGCCGGCGACCGCGTGGAAGTCGGTGACCGTCACGTCGGCCGGGGTGGGCTGCAGCGCCGCCGTCTCGGCCATCATCGCTTCCAACGCGACGCGCCGGGTCGCGATGTCGCCCACGGCGGGGTGCGGCGCGGCAGCCATGGCTTCGGCCATCGGGGCCAGGATCGCGGCGACCTGAGGATCGACGGTGAACGTCACAACGGTCCTACTTTCCGGGGATTCGCACGGACCGGATCGACGGCGATCGGGGTCAGGACACGCGACTCGGCGACGCTCAGGCGCGATAAACGGACGATATCGTCCGGCTAATCGGCTGTCAACGAGTACGGCGAGGCACCGAACTGCGATGATCTGAGCCGTGAGCGAGGGCAAAGGCGGACCTGAGCGGCGGCGGGAGCTGCGCCGGGATGCGATCGACAACCGCGACCGGGTCCTGGCGGCCGCCGCCGTCGCGGTCCGCCGGGAAGGGACCGCGGTCCCGATGGCCACCATCGCGGCGGACGCCGGGGTCGGCGTCGGTACCGTCTATCGACACTATCCCTCGCGAGACGCGCTGCTCGGCGCGTTGACGCACCGGTCCTTCCAGCTGGTGCTGGAGACCGCCCGCCGGGCGGCGGCCCTCGACGGACCACCGATCGAGAAGATCCGCTTCTTCCTCGAACGCACCATCGAGCACGGATCGGACCTCGTGCTCCCGATGCACGGTGGCCCGGCGCCCAGCGACCAGGCCACCGTCGCGCTCCGGGACGAAGCCCACCGGACACTGGGCTCGATCCTCGAACAAGGACGAGACGACGGCTCGATCCGGGCCGACGTGACCAGAGCCGACATCGTCAGCTTCGGCGCGTTGCTGGCGCAGGGTCTCCCCCACGTCCCGGATTGGAAACCCACTGCCCGCCGCCAAGCCGACATCTACCTCACCGGCCTCCTGAACCGCACCGGCCGCTGAACCGCGACTACTTCGCCCCGGACTCGGACTGAGGACTGCGGGCGCGCTCCACGATCATCCGCAACTCTTCGACATGACCGAGGAACCGTTGCCGTCCCTCGCTGCTTGCTTGTACCGAAGTCTTGGGCACCCGCCCGACGTACGTCCGCCGCTGCTCGACGTAGCCGTCTTTCTTAAGCGTGGTCAGCTGTTTGGACAGCGCGGAGTCCGAAAGGGACACCGCGTCCCGCAAAAAGGCGAAATCGCACCACTGTGCCGCGCACAGCACCGACATGATCGCCAGCCGTGTGGGGTCCGACAGCAGGCGGTCCAGCCCGGACGGTGGCGGAGTCGTCATGCGTCCGTTCGCCGCTGGGCCACCGTGAGCAGCAGCTGCGACAGAGCGAACAGCCCGGTGAACGCGACGCCGTAGAGCACCCCGGCCACGGTGTTGGGGTACCCGGGCAGCCCGACAGCGTCGGCGAGGTCATGGGTGACATCGGTGCCGTAGCGGGAGAACAGCCACGCGCCCAGAGCCGCGACGAAAGCCACGACCCCGAAGACCCAGGGGACGAACGACTGACGGCGCTGCACCCCACGCACCCTACCCAGCGGCGCGGGCCCGTTGACGCGACTGGTCGCGAACACCACGGCCAGCACCACGAGGACCAGGACGGCGACGAGTTTCGAGCCGCTGAGACTGATGACGTCGTTGAGTGCCATTCCCCCGGCGGCCAGCACGAAGACCGCCACATAAACCCACCACGGCAGGTGCGCTGCCCGCCGGGTCCGGTCCTGGTGCGCCCGAACCGTGGCGAGAGCCTCGGCTGCTTCCTGTTCATCCATGACTACCTCCGTCGACTACTTGCCTACTTGGAAAGTACTCACTTCTTTCCGGATAGGCAAGTAGTCGACGGCGGACTGGCCCGAGTTCCCTGCGCCGCCACCAGCCCGGCTGACAGCTGAGTGGCCAGTTGACCAGTGCGTTCACAAACGAACGTCCCATGCTGGTGGTCCAGCGCCGTAGCCGGTCAAGCCGATGGGCGGACGCACCGCTGTATCGGAACGCGGGCTGGGCCACGGCAGCCATGCTCCGAAAGAGGCCGATGGGGAATCTTGACTCGCCAGCCAGGATCTCGCCGCGGCCAACATGGACCCCGGTGGCCCGGCGTTGGTCCGCGACGGCGACGGCTGTGATCGACGTCGTTCTCGCCGGCAGCCGAAGACTCGCTGCACGACTGGCTGCCCGGTGGGACCTCGCGCTCGGTGAACTGTTCGAGAGTGGCGCGTCTTCGGCCGTTCTGCGACGTCGATGGCCGGACGGTACGCCGGCGGTGCTCAAGCTCGCCACCGCCCGCTGCCTCGGAGAGCCGGGGTTCAGCAGCTACGCAGGGAGTGGCGCCGCGTCCTATATGGACATCGGTGCACGCAGGGGTCGACGACGATCTCGCCGGACAGAGCTGATACATCTGCGTGGTGTCCGTCGTCGGCTGGCTGGCGCTGGAGGAAAACACGCTCGGGTTCGGTGCGGGCGTCCCCGGGTTCGGCACCTTCCTCGATGTGCTCCTGCGCGGCCTGCCGGTCCGGCGGCCGCGCATCGCCGGCGCTCGTGACCACGTCGAACGGCCACCGGCTCGCCCATCGCGGTTCAGATCTGCCAGCGAGCGCAGACGATTCCGTCGTCGTCCGGTTGCACGGCTACGAGCAGCGGGGTGTGGTCCTCGGTGGTGAGCGTCAGGAGTATGGCCGCTCGGGCGCCCGACAACGCCTCGGTCAGGCCGGCCCGGTCATCGCCGTCGGCGTGGAAGCTGTGGATGCGGCCGTCGGCGTGTTCCACGACGGCCCGGCCAGTGAAGTCCGGTGCCATCGTGCGCAGCACTGCCAGAACGTCGGTCGACAGGTCCGGCCACACGGACACGAGAGCGCGGACCGAGGCCGGGCACCGTGGCGTCGGCGGTGACGCGATGCCAACGGGAGTGGTTGCCGACGATCTGCTCCTCCACCAGAACCCGGCCGTGCCGCGCAGCGAGTGCCGCCACCTCGGCCCAGAACGCCGCGTCCGCCGGGCGCGACTCGTACGGCCCGTCGGCATCCGGGTCCTGTCCGCCGCGGCCGCCAGTGGCTGCACCCATAAATCGCCGCCGACGACCAATGTTCGAAGTGCTCTGAGCATTTCCCCTTTTCGGGTCAGAACCGCGAACCATGGCGTGTAACCCCGGCGCGTATTGCGTGACGACGCCTTGACATCACTATCGAGGGAGGGTTTCGATGCGCAAGCTGTCACACGTGACCGTCTTGTCCGCAGCCGCGTTGATCACGGGAATCGGCACCGCCGCGCCCGGGACGGCCGCCGCGTCCGGTCCGCAGTACAGACTCGTGCTCGGCGCTGCGGCAACTTTGGAATACCGCGGGATCAACGCGCGCGGCGACATCATCGGTGTCGGTCTCGACGCGGCGCGCTTCGGGCGAGAGGAGGGCTTCGTCCTCAAGGCCGGTACGACGACGCCCCTATTCCTGGCCGACCCCGGCACGAACAACCAGGACTCCAGGCCGCGGTCCATCAACGACCAGGGCATGGTGGTGGGGAACTACCAAAAGAACGTGGCGGGCCCCGGTGGGGCACAAGAGATCACCCGCCCGGCGATCTGGCCGGGGCCCGGCAGCGCCGGATCGGATCTCGGCCTGAACCCCACCGGGTCGGCGGACGCGTTCGGCATCAACGATCAACAGCAAATCGTGGGCTGGCAGGGCGGCCGCAACTCGATCACGCCGTGGCTCCGGAACGGCACCACGGTGACCACCTTGCCGCCGCTCGGTGGTTCCAACGACACCGAGGCACTCGGTGAGAACAGCAACGGAGTGGTCGTCGGCGAAGCCGCGGTCCCGGGCGGCACCTTGCCAGGCGGCAACCAGGTGGCCCTGGAGTGGTCCAGCGGAAAGCTCAGCACGCTCGGCCAGCTCAACGGCGGCGCCTGGAGCGAAGCGCTGGCCATCAACACCGCCGGCCAGGCGGTAGGTTCGGCCTCGCCCGCCGGGCACTCGCTCCTCGACTCCCACGCGGTGCTGTTCAGCGGCGGCAAGGCGATCGACCTGAACGTGCCGCGTGGCGTCAACCAGGGCACCGCGCACGCCACCGCGATCAACACCGGCGGCGTGATCGTCGGCGACGACGCTGTCTTCCCCGATGTGTCGGGCATCGGCAACGGCTTCGTCTACCGCGACGGCCACGCGACCGAGCTCAACTCGCTGATCGCACCCACCGCGAACGTGCGGCTGGGAGGCGCGACCGGCATCAACGACGGCGGAGACATCGTCGGCACCGCCGTGCGCACCGCGCCGGATGGAACGGTGTCCACCGTCGGCTATGAACTGCTGCCGATCTCGACCACCTAGTACGGCGCTGAACCTCGATCCAGGCTCCTGGCCGAGTCCGCGCGCCTGCCCGCGCAGGCTCGGCCGGGCGTGGATCCGGTGGTCCCCCGGGATGCCGGCGCAGTCACCGCCCCTGAGCCTGTCCACGAGCAGCGCATCTCGCCACCGACTGCCCCCATTGAGGTTCGAGCGGATGATCCTGGCTATGGGGTGGTCGGGTCCCAGCACCCGCTCGCGGCCGGCGTCAGCCGACGTCGCGGCGCAGCTCGTCGCGAACCCGGTCCATCAGAACACTCCGACGAGTGTGGCCACGAAGGTTGCGTACACCATGAACACGACGCCGCCTCACTTGTACGGCGACGGAGCCTTGCTCGCGAGGTAGTTGAACGTCTTGACCATGTACGGCCAGAAGGTGCTGTTCACGCACGAGTAACTCGGCGTGAAGCCGTCGCACGCGCCGGGGCCGTCGAGTTCGATGGTGAACGACGCGATGCCGAGTTTGCCGTAGGCGTAGTCGTCCGAGCCGCCGGCGGCGTTGTAGAGGAGGTCGCCGGCCTGGCCGTACGGGTAGCCGGAGAACGCCGACATCGCCTTGCCCATCGCGCGGAACTGGGTATCGCTGGGAGTGTGGACGGTGTTCGAGTACTCCCACGGCAGGATGATGATGCCGGCGTAGCTGTGCAGCATCAGCGCCGTGCCACGAGCGGACGCGTCGGGCTGGTCGGACGCGCCGTCCGCGCGGTGGTCACCGAAGAGCTGGCTCCAGAGTTGTTCCAGCGCCTTGTTCTCCGGCTCCGAATCGGCGGAACCGGTGGACGTCGACGTCGTCTGATCGCACCTGCTGGTGTTGCTCTGCCAGTGGTAGCCGAAGTTCCGGTTGTTGTCGACGCCCGGCTGGCTGCCCGCCGAATCGCCGCAGCGCGCGAGGTCCGCACTGGTGAAGTCGGCGTTCTTCCGGTGCAGCACCGGGTTGTTGCCACCCTGCTGAACGATGTTGACGCCGTCCGGGTTGACAATCGGGACGACCCAGATTTCGGTGGTGTTCAACAGGTTCGTCACCGTGCTGTCGGTGCCGTAGCCGCTGACGAGGTAGTTGACGTACTTGTAGGCGAGCTCGCCCGTGGCGATCTCCCGCGCGTGGATCTGCGCCTGCAGGAGGAACCGCGGTTTGGCCGAGTTCGGGTTCATCGCGCAGTCGCCGCTGACCTTTTTCGTGATGCAGATGGCCTTCAGGTCGTAGCCGCCGCGCCCCTGCTGCTTCAGCCACGACTGACCGTAGTTGACGACGGTGGCCAGGTCGGGGTGCGCGGCCGCGGCGGCGGTCAGGTTCGCGTAGTGCGCGTTCACCGTGTGGTAGCCGCCGTCGTAGGTCTCGTCCTGCGGTGCCGCGCCGGGTGCCAGCCGCGGGGACGCCCAGGTGGCCGCGGGGTACCGCTTGCTCACCTCGGTGACGAAGCCGAGCTGGGACAGTTCGGCACCGGTGGTCTCGTCGCCGACGACGAACAGGTCGCTGCCCTGGCGCTTGACGATGTCGAGGCCGACGGCGTCCAGCGTCTGGGCTCTGGCCAGCGCGTCATGGACGCGGTACTCGACCGGGCCGTGACCGGACGGCGGGGTGTTCGCCTGGGCGCTCGTGCCAGTGGCCAGACCCACCGCCGCGAGCAGCACTGCGGCGGCGACCGTGGTGACGACGCGGGAGTTCCGCATGGTGCCTCCTTGACGTGGCCAGCTAGGGCCGAAGAGTAGACGCCGCGGAGTCACCCGGTTACCGACTGGAGTAGGGAATCGGCAGAGGACGCGCCGAGCTTGTCGGCACAAAGGAATCGACGCGTTTCACGGCACATCCCGCCGCGGCAACGACTGCACCAGGAGGAGCAGGACCAAGAACGTCCCGGTGCCGGCGAGAACGAAGGTGGCACGGGCGCCGACCACTCCGACTAGGGAACTGCCCAGCGCGTAGGCGAAAACGGCTCCCAGCTGTGCGGCAGTGCCGATGGTGCCGAACACCCGGCCGAGGAACGGGCGGGGTACGAGATCCTGCACGACTGTGTCATACCCGATGTTCTCCACGGCGTTGCCGGCGCCCGCCACCAACTGTGCCGCGACGACCACCACGAGAAGCGGGGCCAGTCCGTTGACGATCGTGCCGGCGCCGGTGGCCACCACGGCGACGATGAGCAGGGCGGTCGGTCTGCACCAACGGGCCAGCCGGGTACAGGCAAGGGAGGCGAGGACCATTCCGACGCCGAACGCGCTGGCTGCGACGCCGTACCCGGCTGGGCCGGCGTGGATCACGTCCCCGGTGAGGAAAACCAGCGCCACGTTGTCCACCGCGGCGAAGGCGACGAGCAGGAAGAGACTCAGAACCAGCACCGAGATCTGCCGATCCGCCACGACATACCGCACCCCTTCCCCCGCTTCGGCCCACACACCCGTGACCGCACCAGGGTCCCGGGCCGGCTCGATGGCCGGGAGTCCGCGCAGCAGCAAGGCCGACGCGAGAAAGGTGGCCGCGTCGACGGCCAGCGCGGTGTGGGCGCCGCCGGGAGCTGCTCCCAGCAGGCCTCCCAAGCCCGGCCCGACGGTGAGCGTCAGGGTTCGGCCCAGCCCGAAGAGGGCGTTGGCCGGGACGCGGTCGGCCGCGTCGACCAGGACCGGGACCAGGCTGCGACCGGCCGGGTTCCGGATGGTCGCCAGGATCCCGGCGACCGCCACCAGTGCGGTCAGTACCGGCAAGGGCGGCAGCGTGATCGCGGTCAGCCCGATCACCAGCGCCGAGGCCAGTTCGCACCGCATCATCAACCGGCGTGTCCGGACCCGGTCGGCGAGGACTCCGGCCAGCGGTCCGCCGAGCCGGGGCAGCGCGTTCGCCGCCAACAGCAAACCCAACCCCGTGGGGCCGTCTCGCGGGGCGACGAGCAGGACGAGCGCGGTCGTGGTGATCCCGTCACCGACGAACGAGACCGCCCGCGAGGCGCACAACGACCGGAACGCGGGGTTGCCGGAAAGGAGGCGAGTCCCGGACACCGGGGCCGCGGGTGATGGTTCGGGCATGGGCACGAGGGTGCGGGAACCGCGCCGGGGGCTGCCGAGGTTCGGTGCAGGCCGAATCCTCGTGTAGCGTTTTCGCGAAATGACTCTTGTGCTGAGGTTCGGACGCGGGGACGCCGCCCGGTGCCGGTTCGCGATCTCGCCGCTGCAGGAAACGATGTCGGCCCTTCTGGTGCTCAAGAAGCCGGGTCGCCACGGCTGGTACCGGCCGTGGCTGCGCGATGTCCGGCCCGTCATCGCCCGGCTTGATCTGGGACTGCTGGACGCCGCCGCCCCGAGCAACGGGTATGGGCCGGATTTCCTGTGGCCGAGCCCGACCGGCGCGCTCACCACCATCGAGGACGACCTCGCTCAGGTCCGGGCCACCGATCCCGCCACCGTCGCCGCCGAACTCGCCGAGCACGTTCGTCGCATCGATCGCCACGCCCTGCGCGACGATCTCCGCCGAGTCCTCACCGGCGACCCCGTCATCGCCAGGAACACCTTGGTCACCCAGCAGCGGCTGGCCTGGCAGGCACTGGTCGAGCCACTGTGGGACCGGATCCGCGGCCTGCTCGACACCGACATCACGACCCGGGCACGCCAGCTGGCCGACGGCGGCATGGAAGGACTGTTCGCCGACCTGCACCGGCGAGCGACCTGGAAGAACGAAGAGCTGCACCTCACAGGCTTCCGGCACGGCACGGTGGATCTGCGCGGCCGCGGCCTTGTTCTCGTGCCCACGGCCTTCGGGTGGCCGAACCTCGGGATCGGGCCCACCGACGACACCTCCGTCACTCCTCCGGCGCTGGTTTACCCGATGCTCGGCGCGGCACGGCTGTGGGAACCGGCCACGCGATCACCCGCCATCGCGCGGCTCCTCGGCTCCGGTCGCGCATCCGTGCTGGCCGAGACCCTGGTCCCGAGTACCACCAGCGGCCTGGCCCATCGAGTCGGCCTCGCTCCGGCGACGGTCTCCGAGCACCTCACGGTGCTTCGCGACGCCGGTCTGGTCACCGCCGCACGACGCGGTCGTGAAGTGCTCTACCAGCAGACACCGCTCGCCGCAGCACTCCTCCACCCCGATCCGTTGTGATCGACCGGGCCCGGAACGACTGCCGTACGACTGCGCCCCGCGCGAACTCGGACATCCCCGCACCCCCGGGCGGGATTTCGCCGAAGGTCGCCGGCACCACCAACTACCGGAAATTCGCGGCCGCCATGCCCGCCGAGGACGAGTTCGCCGTCTGCCTCCTGAAGGCCCTCGAGGAGCTACGCACCGCCGGTAGAATGGAGTCGTGACGCTGTCCGGGGAACAGTGGTTGACGCAGGTCTTTCGACCGGCCGTGGCCGGGGTGAGCCGTGCTCGGCGCGAGCGCCCCGCCGGCGTGGATCCGTTGCGCCTGATCGGAAGTCGGCTCGCGGCGCAGGTCGAGGCGCTCGGTGATACCGGGGTGCTCACCGACGAGCAGGAAAGCACTGCGCTCGACCTCCTCGATGAGGCCGGGATCAGGCCGGAAATCCGGTCGGTGTCGTTCTCGGTGTCGTCCTCGACAGCCGCGGGTGCCTTCGCTCCCGTGGCTGTGCGGGCGGGTTCGGCGCCGGTCGTCGCCCGCGAGCCGGCCGAGCCGCTCGATCCGCCGACGTTGCGGGGTGTGCTGGCGGGGCCGCGGCTACTCGGCCACCTCGGCGGACTGCCGGTGACGCTGATCTCGGCGGAGCTGTGGAGCGACCGGTTCCTGGCCGACCTCTACACCGACCCCGGCCCGGAGCATCGCACCAGGCGAGCGCAGGCCGCGCGTGAGCAGCTGGAGTGGATGAAACGCCAACGCCGCGGGCAGGCCACCGAGAGACCGGGCCGGGCGGTTGTCGGCTCGCCACTGGCCGACCTCACCTGGGAACTACGCGACGAGCAGGGCACCGCGTATCGCCGGACTGGCGGCTCGGCCGAATCGGGAGACCATCTGGACCGGCTGCGAATGCAGTGGTCTCCGGCACCCCCTGCGCATTCGGGACGCCTGACCCTGCTCGCCACCGACACCACCGGCACGATCGTGCTCAACACCGAAATCCCCGTCCCCCGACCAACCACCTAACGCCGTACCGCGCCTGATCCCGCAGCCTCCGGAACTGGATCTGCTCCTCGTCGCGGATGGGCGCAAGGGCTCGGTGTCGGCACCGCCCTGGTCACGCACATGCTCGACCAGGCCGCAGCGCACGGCTTGACGACCGTGCGGGTCGAGTCACACCCGGGGCCGGCTCGGACACACTGGGCACCGCGCTTTGCTCATCGCGATTCCCCTTCGGGTGCGAAGCCGACCCGCACTGAGCCGAGGCCGGAGATCTCGCTGTGGAAGACGTCGCCCGGGGCGACCGTGACCATCGGGCCGAGGGCGCCCGTCAGCACGATGTCCCCCGCCCGCAACGGATCTCCCCGGCGGGCCAATGTGGACGCCAGCCACCGGGCGGCCGCGAGCGGGCTGCCGAGGCAGTCCGCGCCGGTGCCTTGTGAGACCACCGAACCGTTGCGGGACAACGTCATCCGCACCGTGCGCAGGTCCACGCGGTCGAGTGGCACCCGGGTGCCGCCCAGTACGAACAGGCCGGATGACGCGTTGTCCGCCACCGTGTCGACGATCGTGATGTCCCAGTCGGCGATTCGGCTGTCCACGATCTCCAGCGCCGCCGCCGCGAAGCCGGTGGCGCGCACCACGTCCGCCGCCGTGCTGTCGGGGTCCGGCAGGTCGTCGGTCAGCACCAGCGCGACCTCGGCCTCGATCTTCGGCTGCAGCAGCCGGTGGGCGGGCACGGTGGCGCCGTCGGCGATGGCCATGTCGGTGAACAGCGCGCCGAAATCGGGCTGGGCGACGGCCAGCTGGCGCTGGACCGCCGGCGACGTCAGGCCGATCTTGCGGCCGGCCAGCCGCCGGCCTGCGGCCAGCGCGTGCTCGGTGTTCAGCCGTTGCACCGCATAGGCCGCCTCGATGTCGCCGAAGGTGAACCGGTCGCGGATCGGTAGGCACGGCTTGCCTGCGTCGGCGGCGTTCCGCAGCAGGTCCGCGGCTTCACGGACAGCGGCAGCCACCGGATGGGGCGGGGGCATTGATTACCTCCGAGTTCAGGCGCCGGAAGAGGGACCGAACGGGTCCAGGCAGAAGCCGGACCAGGATTCGGAGTACTCCGAGTCCGCCGCGGGGCTGAGCAGGTGGCGGTAGCGGCCGGCGTGGAACACCAGTGGCTCGCCCGCGGCGTCGGCGAGTTGGCGCACCTCGCCGACGAACAACGTGTGGTCACCGGCGGGGTGGGCGTCGACGATCTCCGCACTCACCTGCGCCAGCGCCCCGGCCACGAGCGGAACTCCGGCGTGGTCGTCGAACCGCGGCAGCAGGTTCGGGTCCGGACGGCCGCTGAAGTGCTGGCTGACGGATTCCTGGTCCGCGGCGAGGACACTGACGCCGTAGACGCCGCTGGCCAGGAGGAAGCCGTGCATCTTGGCGCGGCGGGCGATGGACACCACGACGAGGGCGGGCTCGAGGGACACCGACATGAAGCCGTTCGCGGTCATGTGGTGCGGTCCCGCCGGCGTCGGCGTGCTGATGATCGTGATGCCGGTGGCGAACCGGCCCATGGCGTCGCGAAACCGCCGAGGGTCGACGTTCGCCGCCGGCGCGGCGGTACTCATGGGTCCTCCTTGGGTTTCCGGGAGCTCAGCTGGCGACCGCGCCCGCCGTTGCCAGCAGCAGGTCCAGCAGGACGCCCTCGACGTTCGCGGTGACGACGGTGTCGGCCAGACCGGTGAAGGCGTCGAGCCAGGCACCCGGGTCGACGACGACCACGCGGCCGGCGCCCTTGACCGCCTGGAGCGTGCCGAGGTCGTGGCGCCCGAACCCGAGGTAGACCACGGGCGCGATGCTGCGCGCGAGCGGCCCGATCTCGAGCTGCGGGGGCGCCTCCCCCGCGGCGACCGCGGCGGCCGTCGCGACGAGCGCGATCCCCGGTGTCGCGGCGACGCGTTCGGCGACGCGGCGGGCACCGGTGCCCAGACCCGGCCCGAGCCCGATGACCAGCCGCGCCGCGGCGAGCCTCGGGGCGTCCGGACGCTCGACCCGGCGCTCGACCGCGGTGCATGCACCGTCGCCGGTCGCGGTGCCACCGGCGAACTCGACATCAGGCTCCCGCTGATCGCGAACGGCTCGTGCCGTGAAGGACCCGGGTCGCAGGGTGCCCATCGACGGCGTGGAGTGCGCGATCACCGGCGCGACCACGTCCGCCGACAGCGCCGGTTTGAGCCACAGCAGGTCGGGCTCGTCGGTGTCCGCGTCACGGACCTCCAGGGCGGTGAAGTCCCCGGTCAGGCCGAGCCCGAGCCGCGCGGCGACACGCGGGGCGTAGTCGCGGCCACGGGCGCTGAACGGCGCGATCACCGCGAACGGCGTGTGCGCGGCGATCGCCGTGCTCAGTGCGTCGGTGACCAGGTCCGTGCGGTAGTCCGCCGGCTCGGTCCCCCGCAGCACCAGCACCCGGTCGGCCCCGTGCGCGTAGAGCACGCGCGGGAGGTCGTGCGGCTGGTCGCACGGCAGCACCGCCACGATCGTGGCCCGCAGGTCACCGGCGACCGAGCGAGCGCAGGCCAGCGCTTCGAGACTCGTCGGGTGGAGGCCACCGCCGGGCAGCGGCTCGGCGACCGCCCAGATCTCGCGCGACGGGCCGGTCACGACGACGTCGGCCTCGGGCTCGAGCGGCGCGAAGGCCGCCCGCAGCAGTTCGGCGGTGTCGAACCCGGCCCCGACGTACTCGGCCTTGCGTTCGCGGGCGTCGTGCCGGATCTCGGCCACGAAGGTCGGCGAACCCCGGGTGCCGAAGTCGCGCGGTCCGCCGCCGAGATCCTCGGCGGTGAGCGTTTCGACGGCCGACGGATCGGCGGGGGTCACGAACGGCGGCTCGGCGCCCCGCCCGACGGAGACCACCGCGGGCAACGCGACGGTCCAGGCTTCCCGGCCGACGTCGGTTTCGACGTCCGCGGCGAGGACGCCGTCGCCGACCCGCAGGTTCGTGGCCTGGGTCAGCTGCGGGAGCCCGGCCAGCTCCGCGACCTGCGGGCCGACCTGCGCGGTGCCGCCGTCCAGCGTCCACCGGCCGGTGAGCACCAGGTCCGGGCGTTCCCGTTCGACGAGCCGGGCGAGCGCGCGGGCCGTCGCCAGGGTGTCGGCACCGGCGAACCGGCGGTCGACC
Source organism: Amycolatopsis sp. NPDC114478 (assembly GCF_055633805.1). Classification (NCBI taxonomy): domain Bacteria; kingdom Bacillati; phylum Actinomycetota; class Actinomycetes; order Pseudonocardiales; family Pseudonocardiaceae; genus Amycolatopsis; species Amycolatopsis sp. NPDC114478. The sequence goes on from NZ_JBVKDO010000001.1 coordinate 26,374, forward strand.
AGGTGCACGGCCCGGTCGGCACCCCGGCTCAGCGCGTCGAGCAGGGCCGACGCGGCGGCCGGCGGCCCCATCGTCACGGCGACCACCTCCCAGCCGGTCTCCGCCCGCAGGGTCAGCGCCTGCGCCAGCGCGTGCAGGTCCGGCGGGTTGGTGACGACCTGGTCGTCGTCCCGGCGGATCCGTTTCGTGCGTTCGTCGAAGACGCCCCGCCCCGGCACCGGGACCTGCTTGAGGCAGACGAGAACGCGGCCCGGCGTGTTCACCCCTGCGCTCCAGCGTAGGCGTCGTCCTCGACGTCGTACTCCTCGCCCGGCGCGAGCATCCGGAACTCCTTCTTGCGCGCCCCGCACACGGGGCAGACCCAGTCGTCCGGGATGTCGGCGAACGACGTGCCGGGCTCGATCCCGCCTTCGGGGTCGCCGAGGCGGGGGTCGTACACGTCCTGGCAGACATCACAGATCCACAGTGCGGTGGCGGGATCGGCCTGGGTTTCTTCGGTGGCCACCAGCGTCTTCATCGACGCCTCCTTTCGAGGGTGGAAAAGGAGACGGCCCCGGAACTCGGGGTTTCCGAGGCCGTCTCCCCGCTTGGGTGCGGCAGGCGGATCAGGGTTCGAGCCCCGCCATGCGCGTCATCCCGCGCACGCCCAGGCCGCCGTCGCTGTGGATGATCGTGCCGGTGACCGCGGGGGCGCGTTCCTTGGCGGCGAGGAACGCGTAGGCCCAGGAGTGGTCCTCCGGCTGGGCGACGACGCCCAGCGGGTTGATCCCCTTGATCAGGCCTTCGATGTCCGGGACGTCCTTCAGCGACTGGCCTTCGTTCGCCAGCGCGGGAATCCCCCGCAGGTCCGTGATCGTGCCGCCGGGCGCCACTCCGTTGACCCGCACGTGCGGCGACAGCTCGTACGCGAGCTCGGTCACCAGACCGCGGACGGCGAACTTCGACGCCACGTAGAGCGGACCACCGCCGCCGGGGTAGAACCCGGCGTTGGAAATGGTCAGGATCACCTGACCCCGGTTCTCGATCAGCTGCTCCAGCGCGGCCTTCACGCTCAGCAGGTTGCTCTTCACGTTGACGCCGAAGAGCTGGTCGAACGCCTCGCCGATCTTGTCCTTCGGCAGCTGCGGGATCTCGGTGAAGTAGTCGAACACGCCCACCGCGCACACCAGCGTGGTCAGCGACCCGAACGCCTTGGTCACGTCCGCGACGGCGCGCTCGTTGTCCCACATGGAAGTCGCGTCGCCCTGCGTCACGACCACGGCGTCCGCGGGCAGTTTCTCCCGCAGGTCCTGCGCCTTCTCGGGCGAGATCTCGAGGATGCCGACCTTCGCGCCCTCTCGCACGTAGAGATCGACCACGGCCCGGCCGATACCCGATCCCCCGCCGGTGACGAGGGCGACCTTCCCGTCCAGGAAACCCATGGGAATCAGTCCTTTCCGAGCAGAGCCGACAGCGGGCGCGCGTTGAGCTCCGTGCCGGGGCCGTACGGGGTGTCGAGCAGCTTCGAAAACGTTTCGGGCGGCTGCCAGGTGAGGCTTTCCAGCTGCAGCGGGTCGAGCAGGGTCTGGAACCCGAGCCGGGGCGAGCTGACCAGGAGGCGCTCACGCTGGCCGGTGCTGGTGTAGCTGACCTGGATCACCGTGAACTCGTTGGCGATCTGGATGATCGGGTCCTGGCCCTCGTTGTGGATGATGGTCACCGAACTGCCTCCGTCACATGATCAGGGCGAGGTTGTGCGTCATGACGGTGGTCTGGTCGAGCACGACCACCCGCTTGGCGAGCCGGTAGCCGCCGGCCACCCGGCGGAGCACGTCGTGGCGCTCGCCGGAAAGGATGTCGAAAGTCGCGACGTCACCGCGGGTGCGGTACAGCAGCAGGTTCGACTTGACGGCCAGCTCGCCCTCCGCCTCGCCGGCGGCGACCCGGACGTTGGTCACGAAGTGCCGCGATCGCGACGGCGGGTCCTCCGCCCACGCGTACTCGGTTTCCAGTCGCAGGACGCGCATTTCCATCGAGTCCCAGTCATCGTCCATCAGGGTCATCCCCTCGACGATGTCCGTGTCGGCCTCGCGTTCGCGCGTCACCCGCAGCGGCACGACGTACGACAGGTCCTCGGCGACCAGGTCGAGCCATTCGCGGTACTTGCCGGTGTCGAGCAGTTCGGCCTCGCCGAAGAGCCACTCGCTGACTTCGCGGACCGTGGCGTCGGTGATTTCCGTTGCTGTGGTCATGTTCGCTACGCCTCCGCCCGCGTGAGCGCTTCGGCCGCGGCGGCGTCGGAGACCTTGCCGTTGCCGGTGTGGGACGCCGGGTCCGTGACCATCAGCTGCATCCAGTACTCCATGAAGTTGCGCTGGTTGGCTTCGGCGTAGTCCATCGGGAACGCCTTGCCGGGACCGGGCCAGTCGGGGTCGGGCTCGTAGACGCCGCGGCCCATCTGGTAGTTGAGCTCCATGGTCTTGGCGTACTGGGCACCCAGGACCCGGGTGATGCTGCGCCAGTTCTCGGCGTCGTCCTGCTCGAAGGCCCCGGAGATGCCGAACGTGCGCACGTAGGCCTGGTAGCTCTCTTCCTTGTACCAGTCCGGCGCTTCCTTCTCGACCAGGAAGAAGGACATGATCTCCATCTTGTCCGGGCCGATCGGGTGCCACAGCCGGAGCGTCAGGAACGACGTCGGCGGCGAGACGTGGTCCTTCGACATCAGGAAGTTGCCGATCGACAGGTTCGGGAACACGGTGCCGTGGATGAACGCGACCGGCCGGAACACCTCCACCTGCTCCGGCGAAAGCCGGCGCTGCAGCTGCTCGACGATGTTCTCCGGCATACCGAGGAACTCGGGCAGCGGGATCCCCGGCGGCGGGCCGATGATGCCGAGGCCGTGGCCGTGCTCGGTGTGCACGTGCTCGCCGTAGAGCGCGAACTTCGGGTCCGGCGGGGCGAGCCCGAGCTCCACCATGGACCGGTGGGTCATCATCGTGTGGTAGGCGTCGCCGATGAAGTTGTCGGCACCGAGCTTCCAGTTCGCGTCGACGATCCAGCGCTGGGGAGCTCCGACGACCTGCAGGCCGGCGTCACTGCGGTCCAGCACGAGGTCGAGGTAGAACTTCATGTCCCCGAGGTAGTCGTCGAGGGACTGGGCGTCCGGGTCGAGGCAGCCGAAGATCAAACCCTTGTAGGTGTCCAGCTTGGGGACCGGCTTGAGCTGCCACAGGGACTTGTCGAGCTTGTTGCCGTACGCCTCGCGTCCGGCCGGGACGCCGACGAGGCTGCCTTTGTTGTTGTAGGTCCAGCCGTGGTACGGGCAGCGGAAATGGGAGGCGTTCCCCATTTCGGCGCGGCACACCTGCATGCCGCGGTGGCGGCAGCTGTTCAGGTGGCCGCGGACTTCGCCGTCTTCGTCCCGGCAGACGATGAATTGATCTTCCGAGATGTACCGGACGACGTAGTCGCCGCGCTCCGGGATTTCGCTTTCGTGGGCGAGGAAAACCCAGGAGCGGCCGAAGACGCGCTCACGCTCGGCGTCGTGCATCTCCGGGTCGTTGATGATCGCGGCCGGAACGGTCCAGTCGGCCTCTACGTCACGCAAACCCTTCTCGAGGATCTGCCGGAGTTCATCCCTCAACATGTGACCGCCTTGGCGTCGGACATCTTTGTCTCCTCCGAAGAATCGCGGGCCCGGAATGGTCAGGGCCGCGTCGACAGCTTGACTGGCTTTCTAAGATACTAGTATCTTCAGCGTCGTTGTCAAACCCCAGTTGTCCGCCGCGGAGGCGAACCGAAGGAGAGCGCACCATGGGAACACCCGTCCTGTCGCCGGAGTGGATGAAGTCCTACGCCGAGCTCTGGAACACCACGGACGCGACGCGCGAGGGCCTGAAGAAGCTGAGCATGGTCGTGGAGTACCGGCTCGCCGAGGACGAGAGCCGCGCGGGCCAGATCGAGGTCAACGCGGGCGAAGTCGTGCGCGCCGGAGCGCCGGCCGAAGGCGTGAAGCCGGACTTCCTGCTGACCGCGAAGGTCGAGACCTGGCAGCGTCTCGGCGATGGCGAGCTGCCCGCCGCCAAGGCGATGGTCACCCGGAAGGTCAAGTTCCGCGGGTCCATGTCGGTGGCGCTCGCCAACCTGCCCGGCCTCGAAGCCGCGATGAAGATGTTCGGCCAGATCGACGACACCGACTGGTCGGTGGGCTGACCGGGGTCGCGGGCGGCAGCCTCGACCTGCCCGAAGCCGGAGCGGTCGCCCGCTCCGGCTTCGGCACTGCCGACCAGACGGCGGGAGCCCTTGCTCCACCCGGCCCAATGAGCCGGCCGGAGCACCCGGACTCCCGTTTCGGCGCACCCCGCGCGCCATTGACACGCTAGAATCTCGGCGTGATCGACATACGCCCAACGCCGACCTTCCCGCACCGAAGGGCCGGATAGTCCATGCCCATGATCGCGTCAGTCACCAAAACGGACCAGATCTACCAAGCACTCCTCACCCAGCTGCTCGAGGGCCGCCACCAGTTCGGCGAGATCCTCAGCACCTACGACCTCGCGACGGAGTTCGGCGTGAGCCGCCGGCCGGTCATGGACGCGGTGATGCGACTGGCCGCCGCCGGGTTCATCTCGGTCATCCCGCAGGTCGGCTGCCAGGTGACGGTCCCGGACGAACGCAAGGTGCGCGACCACTTCGCGGTGGCGGGCATCCTCGAGGGAGCGGGTGCCCGGCTCGCGGCGCTCACCGCCACCGACACCCAGCTGGCCGAGATCGACGACATGCTGGTGCGGGGCACCGGCCCGGCCAAGCGGAACGACGCCCTCGCCTTCGCCGGGGCCAACCGGGACTTCCACTCCGCCGTTTTGGCCGCCAGCGGCAACCAACGCTTGGCCGACCTGGCCATGGACACCTGGGACCTCAACGACTTCTACCTCCAGAAGAACCGGTTGAGCACGGACCTGAAGCAGGCGCAGAGCGAGCACACCGAGATCGCGGAAGCGATCGAGCAGCGGGACGCCGAACGCGCCGGCAAGCTCATGGAGGAGCACGTTTCGCGATTCTGGAAGTTCGTGGAAGTGTAGCCACATTCACCTGAACGGGTGTCATGCCTCCGGCCGTGACACCCGTTTTTCTTTTCCCCATCGGGCGGCGGCGATTTCGCCGCCACCACGGGTTGCCTCTGAGATTCTAGTATGCCAACATGGAACGACGTCGCGACAGGAAGGAACGCTGTGGAGCAGCACGTAAGCATCTGGGGCGATTTGGCGGGCGTCGAGCTGCGCCAGCGGACCGTGGACGCGGCCGGCATCGCCACCCGGGTGGTGGAAGCGGGAAGCGGGCCCGCCCTCGTCATGGTGCACGGCACCGGCGGCCACCTGGAAGCCTACTCCCGCAACATCCGCGACCTGGCGAAAGAATTCCGGATCGTCGTCTACGACATGGCGGGACACGGACATTCGGCCAAGCCCGACCGGCCTTACACGATCGATTTCCTCAGCGACCACCTGATCGCGGTCCTGGACGCGCTGGGCATCGAAAAGGCCCACCTCTCCGGTGAGTCGCTCGGTGGCTGGGTGGCGGCGTGGACCGCCGCGCACCACCCCGACCGGGTCGACCGGCTGGTGCTCAACACCCCGGGCAACATCACGAACAAGCCGGAAGTGATGGCCGGGCTGAAGGAATCGAGCATGAAGGCGGTCCGCGAGGCGAGCCGGCAGAGCGTGCGCACCCGGGTCGAGTGGCTCTTCCACGACAAGAGCCTCGTCACCGACGAGCTCGTCGACCTGCGGCTGCGGATCTACACCCAGCCGGGGTTCGAAACCGCGATGCGCAACATCCTCGCGGTGCAGGACTGGGAACACCGGCGGCCGTACGTCTGGTCGTCGCAGTGGTGCGGCCGCATCGTCTCGCCGACCCTGCTGCTGTGGACCGACCACGACCCGACGGCTTCGGTCGAAGAAGCCGCGCTGCTGGAAGAGCTGATCCCCGGGAGCCGCCTCGAGGTCATCGAGGGCGCGGGCCACTGGCCGCAGTGGGAGAAGCCGGACCAGTTCAACGAGACCCACATCAGGTTCTTGAAAGGAAAGTGATGACCGCACGAAACGGCGCCGCGTACCTCGACCGGCTGCGCACCCACAGCCCCGAGCTGTGGGTCGGGGCCGAGAAGATCACCGACGTGGCCGGGCACCGGGCGACGTCCGGCGCCGCGGCCGAAATCGCCCGCCTCTACGACCTGCAGTCCAAAAGTGACAGCATGCTCTTCTCCCCCGAAGACGGCGACGGCAAGGCAGGCGTGCAGTTCCTGATGCCCCGCACGGCCGAAGACCTCGAGCTCCGCCGCGTCATGCACAAGCAGTGGGCGGACTCCAGCCTCGGCATGATGGGGCGCAGCACGGACTTCGTCAGCGCGATGCTGGTGGCGTGGAACGCCAACGCCGAGTTCTTCGGCGAAGGCGCCGACCGGGTGCGCGCGTACTACAAGTACGTGCGGGACAACGACCTCTTCCTGTCGCATGCCTTGGCTGACCCGCCGGTCGACCGGTCGAAGCCGCCGTCGCAGCAGCCGGATCCCTTCACCTACCTCGGCGTCAAGCGCGAAACCCCGGACGGCATCATCGTGAGCGGCGCGAAGATGCTCGCCACGGCGGCGCCCTACTCCGACGAGATCCTCGTCTGGCCGTTCTCGCTCCGGAAGTACGGGGCCGAGGAGAAGCCGTACGCCATCGCGTTCGCCATCCCGGCCGACGCCCCGGGCGTCCGGCTGATCTGCCGCGAACCGTTCGGCGGCGGGAACAGCTTCGACCACCCGCTCTCCAGCCGGTTCGACGAGATGGACGCCGTGGTCGTGTTCGACGACGTGCTCGTCCCCTGGGAGCGGGTCTTCATCAACCAGGACTTCGAGCGGGTCAACAACATCTGGGCGATCAACTCCAACGCCTTCACCGGCGTCCAGACGTCGGTGCGGCTGCTGGCGAAGCTCCAGTTCGTCGCGGGCATCGCCAAGCGGGCGACCGAGATCGTCAAGACCGACCAGTTCCCCCAGGTCCGCGACGCGCTCGGCGAGATCACCACCTACATCGAGCTGACCCGGGCCGCCGTCCTCGCCGCGGAAGCCGGCGCGCAGCGCAACGACGACGGCATCCTGTTCCCCGACGTCCGGCCGCTGTACGCGGTCCGCAACTCCGCGAACCGCTGGTACCCGCGCGTCCGCGAGATCCTGCAGCAGATCCTCGCCGGCGGCCTGCTCTACCAGCCGGCCGACGTGAGCGCGTTCGACTCGCCGATCGCCGCGGACATCGCCCGGTTCTACCGCGGTCCCGACACGAACAGCCTGGACCGCATCGCGATCTACAAGATCGCCGCCGATCTCGCGGTCTCCGCCTTCGGCGGCCGCCACGAGCTCTACGAGCGGTTCTACGCGGGCGATCCGCTGTTCCTCCGCATCAACACCCAGTTCAACCAGTACGACTGGACCGAGCCGCTGGGCCTGATCGACGGGCTGCTGGCCACCTCGATCAAGGAGTCCGGGCTCCTGCCCGGCGGGACCGGGGAGGGTGCGGCGGCATGACGGTGCACGGGCGGCGGGCGCTGGTGACCGCCGGGTCGAGCGGGCTCGGCACGGCGATCGCGGCGGCGCTGCGCGCGGACGGGGCCGAGGTGTTCATCACCGGGACCGGGCCGCACACCGGCGAGGTCGCCCGGAAGATCGGGGCGGCGGGCTGGGCGGTCGCGGACTTCACCCAGCCCGGCGCCGCGGCCGCGGCGGCCGACGCCGCGCGCGAAACGCTCGGGGACATCGACATCCTGGTGTCCAACACCGGCGGCACCCGCGCGGCGAAGGCCACCGAACTCTCGGCGCACGACTGGGACTCGGCCTACCGGCTCGTGCTGGACAGTGCGATCTCGCTGACCAACGCGGTGCTGCCGGGAATGTCCGCGGCCGGGTGGGGACGGCTGATCTACGTCACTTCGGTCGGCGTGGTGAAGCCGTTGCCCCTGCTGCACTTGTCCAATGTGATGCGGGCGGGGGTGGCCGCGCTGGCGCGGTCGCTGGCCGCCGAGGTGGCGCCGCACGGCGTCACCACGCACGTCATCGCCCCCGCGCACATCGACACGCCGCGGCGGCGTTCGCTCGCCGCGGCGCGCGCGGCCGCCGCGGGTGTCCCGACCGAAGAGCTGGAACGACGGCAGCTCGCGACCGAGCTGCCCGTCGGCCGGTGGGGACGTCCCGAGGAGATCGCCGACCTCGTGACCCACCTCTGCTCGGAGTTCGCCGGGTTCCAGACCGGGCAGACCCACGTCGTCGACGGCGGGATGACCTCGACCTAGCGGGAGAACCATGACGAATTTCAGCCAGTGGATGCACAAGCTCCACGAAATGAAGGACTACGACCCGGAACGGTCGATGCCGGAGCACCTGGTCACCCGCTCGGCGAGTGCCCGGTGGCTCGAGGAGGACGTGACCGGCAACCCCAGCCGGGTCGGCGTCCTCGCGGACGTGCCGGCGAAGGCGATGGAGTTCTACCTGCAGGAGATCCCGGCCGGCACGGCGACGGACCTCCAGCGCCACCTGCACGAGTCCGTCCATTGTGTACTCGAAGGCGACGGCTACTCCGAAATCGGGCCGGAAACCCTGCGGTGGTCGGCCGGCGACTTCGTCTACACCCCGCCGTGGGTCTGGCACCGGCACTACAACGACGGCACCGGACGCGTCCGCATGATCCTCGTCGAGAACTCGCGACAGCTCGACGCCCTCGGCATCAACCGGCGGGAAAGCGCCGGGAACATCCCCTACGACAAGATGGACAGGAGCTGACCCACCATGGGTATTTCTCAGGTGGCCCACGCCGAACTCGCCGTGGCCGATCTCGACGAGGCGATCGGCTTCCACACCGACGTGCTGGGCATGCGGGAGCTCGGCCGCGCCGACGGCGCCGTGCGGCTCTCCGTCGGCATCGACGGCGGCTGCGACCTCGTGCTGACCGCCGGCGGGACCGGCGTCCGGAAGTTCGCCCTGCGCGTCGACGACGTCGACGACCTCGACCACTACGCGAAGCGGCTGGCCGAAGCCGGTGTCGTGACCGAGAACCGCACCGACGAACACCCCGGCGTGGTCCGGTCCCTGCAGTTCGCGGCGCCGTCCGGGCACGTCATGGAGCTCGCGGTGCTCTCGGCCGGGCCGCAGTACATCCACCCGGCCAAGGCCCCCGCCCGCGGCGGGATCCGCGCGCTGGACTTCGACCACATCACGGTGCAGGCGCAGGACCCCAAGCCGCTGGTCGACTTCCTGGTCGAGCTGCTGGACTTCCAGGTGTCCGACATCTTCGCCCCGGCCCCCGGGGTGATCGGCGCGGCCTGGTGCCGGGCCAGCACGCTGCACCACGACATCGCGATCATCTCCACCCCGGAGGCCGGGAAGTCGCTGCACCACTACGCGCTCGGGATGGAGTCGTTCGACCACCTCAAGGTAGCCGCCGACGAGCTCGGCCGGCACGGCGTGCCGATCGAGGTCGGGCCGGGGCGCCACGGCGTGGGCGGCAACGTCTACACCTACTTCTGGGCCGCGGGCAACCGCTACGAGCTCTCGGCCGAGATGCCGCGGGTCCGGCGCAACGACCCGGTGGTGTGGGACGACTTCCCGAAGGCGTTCAGCCCGTGGGGCCTGCAGCCGCCGGAGTCGTTCGGCCACGCTTCCTGAAATCCCCCGAACCGGTCCGCCCGGCAGGCAGGGCAGCCCCCCACCTGGCCTGCCGGGCGGACCGCCCCTTCCCGGTGCACGCGAGGAGACCCATGGCGCAGAAGTTCGGTGTCGACGACCTGCGCGGCGTCATCGCCGTCACGCCCACCCCGGCCCTGCCCGGCGCGGCCGCCCTCACCGCGCGCGACACCGTGGACCTCGGCGAATCCGATCGCATGATCCGCGCGCTCGTCGCCGACGGCGTGGACGGGATCATCACCAACGGCACGCTCGGCGAGATGGCGACCCTCACGCTCGCCGAATGGCAGGCCTTCGCCGCGTGCGTCGCCGACGCCGTCGCGGACACCGCCCCGGACCTCCCGCTGTTCGTCGGGGCCACCACCCCCAACACGCGGGACACGGTCGACCGGATCCGCTTCCTGCGGGACCTCGGCGTGCGCGGCGTCATCCTCGGCCGTCCGATGTGGAGCGAGCTCGGCGCCGACACGCTGCTCGCGTTCTACCGCGGCGTCGCGGGCCTGTTCCCGGACATGGCGATCGTCCTCTACGACAACCCCGAGGCGTTCAAGGGCCCGATCCCGTCGGCCGCCTACGCCGAGCTGGCGCAAGTCCCCCAGATCATCGGCGCGAAGTACATCGCGATCACGCCGAAGTTCGGCGCGGACATGGCGGCGGTCGGCAGCCGGCTCCGGTTGCTGCCGCTGGAGAGCGACTGGCTCGCGGCGCACACGCTGCATCCGGAAACGGCGCTCGGCTGCTGGAGCAGCAGCGCCCTGTGCGGTCCGGAGCCCGTGCTCGCCCTGCGCGACGCGATCCGGGCCGGGGACGTCGACGCGGCGCGGCACCTCACCCGGCGCATCGAGTGGACGTACGAGCCGTTCCTCGCCCGGACGAACTTCCCCGAGTTCTCCAAGTACAACATCGCCCTCGAGAAGCTCCGCTTCGACGAAGCCGGCTACGTCACCGCCGGCCCCGCGCGTCCGCCGTACCACGTCGTTCCCGGCCCCTACGCCGAAGGCGCGCGCGAAAACGGGCGGCGCTGGCGCGGGCTCGTCGGCGAAGTCCGTGGCCGAGACTCCTGAAACCCGCCCGGCACCGTGCTTGTGTGTGGCACGTCCGGGCCCGCGGAAAACTGATGGCGCCGCCCCAGCCAGCCGGGGCGGCGCCATCAGTCGTCACCGGACTTCAGTGCTTGCCGAGCGGCCCGAGCAGCCCACCCACCACCTGCCCGGCGGTCGCGACGACGCCGTCCAGCGGTGCGGGCACGCTGATCGGCAGCCCGGCGATCGGCGCAGGTGCCGGCACCGGCGCAGGGGCAGGCACGGGTGTGGGTGCCGGTCGCGTGGGCGGCCCGGCCGGCGCGGGGGCCGGCTTGGCCGGTGCGGGCGGGGCCGACACGGCACCCGTGGCCGGTGGGCGCGGTGCCGCCGGCGGGGCCGGAACGGACGCCACGCTTTCGTCGTAAGTCGGATCTTCGCCGGCGTACCCGGGTTCGTCCGGTACGGCGAACGAACCCGCGGAATAGGTTCGCATCCACGCCATGACCTTGTTCAGGTAATCCTCGGAGTTGTTGTAACTGAGAATAGCACTCCGCAGTCCGGCGCCGGTGTTCAGATCGCGATCGGCGGCGCAGAGATACCGGCCGGCCGACTCGGTGGAATCGTAGACGTTCTGCACGTCCGCTTGGCCGTCACCGGATCCGTCCGTCCCCCATTTCTGCCAGGTCGAGGGGATGAACTGCATCGGGCCGGCCGCACGCGCCCATTGCCCGCTCCCCGCGTCGACCATCCTGGCGAAGCCCGGCGAACCGTCCAAGGCGGGACCGTAGACCGGGCGGACCATCGTCCCCTGCGCGTCCACGTCGCCGTGGCGGGCGTGGTTCGACTCGATCTTGCCGATGCCCGCGAGCAGCGCCCAGCTCAGGTGACACCCCGGGTTCGCGCGGCCGAGCGAGGCCTCGGCGCGGCGGTAGGCGTCGAGCACCGTGGCCGGAATGCCCGTGCTCGCACCGGATCCGGCGGCGGCGCCGAGCCGGTAGCCGGCCGGGACCGCGAGCGGCGGCAGCACCGGCACGCTGGGCAGCGTCGCGGGAAGCTCCACCCCCGGCACGGCCGGCCAGACCGGTTTCCCTTGCGCCGGCGACCTGGTCGCCGCGGCCGCGGGAAAGGGCCGCCCGTCGGCCACGGGCTCGACCAGCAGCACCCCACCACCGACCACGAGCGCACTCGTGAGGGCGACCGCGGTACGGGCCCGGTGACGTTTCCCCGTCCTCCTGCGCGCTGCTCGGTGACTGCCTTCGCTGCGATTGCCGATCGGCACTGTCATGCCAGGTCCCTTTCCGTTGCGTCATCGAAACCGAGGACTGGTATGCTAAGATTCTAGCATGTTTCTTACCGGAAGAACGCCCGCAAAGAAAGGGTGGTGGGTCGATGCCCGTTGCCGTGTGCGCCCTGTCCCATTCGCCGCTGATCGGTTTCAACCAGCCCGCGAAAGCCGTTGAGGAGCGGGTCGAGAAGGCTTTCGACCACGCGCGGCGCTTCATCGCCGGATTCGAGCCCGACCTCGTGGTGCTCTTCGCGCCCGACCACTACAACGGGTTCTTCTACGACATGATGCCGCCGTTCTGCATCGGGACGCGGGCGACCGCGCTCGGGGACTACGACACCCCGGCCGGCGAGCTCTCGGTCGCCAAGTCCGCGCGGACGCTGGCCAAAGACGTGCTGGCTGCCGGGATCGACGTCGCGCTGTCCGAACGGATGTACGTCGACCACGGGTTCTCCCAGCCGCTGCAGCTCCTGTTCGGCGGGCTCGACCGCGTTCCCGTCGTCCCCGTCTTCATCAACTCCGTCGCCGCGCCGCTCTGCCCCGTCGCCCGCGTCCGGCAGCTCGGCACGGCGATCGGCCACGCGAGCGCCCACCTCGACGAGCAGCGCGTGCTGTTCCTCGGCTCCGGCGGCCTCTCGCACGACCCGCCGGTGCCCCAGCTGGAAAACGCGACCGAGGAGGTCGCCGCGCGGCTGATCGACGGTCGCAACCCGACGCCTGAAGAGCGCGCCCGGCGGCAGGCCCGCGTGATCGCCTCCGGCCTCGACCTGGCCGCGGGCACGTCGTCGATGCAGCCGATCAACCCGGAGTGGGACCAGCAGTTCCTCGATGTGGTTTCGGCGGGCGAACTCCGGCTCGTCGACGGCTGGAGCACCGAGTGGTTCGCCGAGCAGGCCGGGCACTCCTCGCACGAGGTGCGGACCTGGATCGCCGCGTACGCCGCGATGGCGGCCCGCGGGAAGTACGTGATGAACTACCGGTTCTACGAGCCGGTGCCCGAGTGGGTGGCGGGTTTCGCCGTCACCACCGCCGTTTCCGCCGACGCCTGATCCTCCGGGCGCGGCGCCGGACCCGGCCGACGAGCGGGTCCGGCGCCGCGCGTTCCCGCCCGGCTTGAGAGGAAACCATGAAGTCAACGCTGACTCCGCCCCGGAACGGCCGCGGGCACCCTGTTCCCCACGCCGTCCTGCGCGAGGTCCGGGCGGTCACCACCCGGGCCCGGTCCGTGCTCGGCGATGCCCCGGGCCCGGACGTGCCCGACGAGTTCCCGGCCGCGGAAGCGGCGCTGGCCGAGCTCGCCGAACGGGTCGGCGAACTCGCCACCGCCGGGCACGCCGGCGCCGTCCTCGACCTGTTCATCGAGCTCTCCGACGTCCGCGAACGACTGCGTCAGGCCCAGCTCGACCTCCGGATGCGCGTCCACGCCCAGGTCCAGGAGGCGCTGACCCGGCTGCAGGACGCCCGCTCGGTGGCCCGGCTCGCGGAATGCGTGCCGGACGCGGTGTGCCGGCTCGGTTTCGACCGCGCCCTGTTCTCGGAGATCCGGGAGTCGGTGTGGGTGCCCCAGTCCTGCACCGTGCTGGGTGACGCCGCCTGGGCGGCGGAGATCCTGCGCATCGGACGGGCGGAGTCCCCGGTCCTGGACCGCACGGTCGTCGAAACCGAAGCCGTGCGCAGGCGGCGCGCACTGCTCGTCACGGACGCGCAGCGCGAAGCGCGGGGGCTCGCCTGCCTGGTCGAGGCCGCCCGGCTGGAGTCCTATGTGGTCGCTCCCGTGGTCGGCGACGAGGGCGTGCTCGGGCTGGTGCACGCGGACCGGCACGGCCAGGGGCGCCAGGTCGACGAGTTCGACCGCGAGGTGTTCGGCACCTTCGCCCAGGGGCTGGGCATCGCGTTCCGGCGGACCGTGCTGGTCGAGCGCCTGCACTCGCTGCGGACCGAGGTCGGCCGGTTCACGATGAACCTCGCCGACGCCATGGACCGGATCCTGAGCAACGGCCACCCCGCGGCACCGGTCATCGGAGATCCCGTGGTCCCTCCGCCCGGGCCGGTGCCCGTCCGGTCCTTCGTGGAGTCGGCGCTGACCCCGCGGCAGCTGGAAGTACTGCGGCTCATGGGCGACGGCCGGACCAACGCCGCCATCGCGACCCGGCTGACGATTTCCGAGGACACGGCCAAGTCCCACGTCAAGCAGATCCTGCGCAAGCTCGGCGCCGCGAACCGCGCGGAAGCGGTCTCGCTGTTCCTGCGGACCCAGCGGGGCCGGGAAACCGCCGAGCCCGCCTGACTCCTCACCAGAGGCTCCACACCGCCGCGAGCACGAACACGACGCCCACGACCTGGAGCGCGTGTCCGCTCCCCCGCAGTTTCCCGATGCGCCGCAGGCGTTCGGACTCCGGCAGGGCCGGGCTGACCCGCCCGGCCGCCGCGCGGGCGCCCCACCGTCCGATCGCGACCAGCGCGGCGCCCGCCACCGCGAGCGCCGCGAAGTCCGCGATCACCGCGACGGCTGCGGCTGACCGGGCACCTGGCCCGGCGCCGGTTGCGCAGGCACTTGGCCGGGCGCCGGTTGACCCGCCGCTTGGCCCGGCCCCGGTTGCCCAGGCACCTGGCCCGGCACCGGTTGACCCGCCGCTTGGCCCGGCCCCGGTTGACCAGCCGCCTGGCCCGGCACCGGTTGCCCGGGCACCTGGCCCGGCCCCGGTTGACCCGGCGCCTGGCCCGGCACCGGCGACCACCCCGGCGCCTGCTGCGGCGGCGCGGCCGGGTCGGCCGGGCGGTAGGCGTCGGCGTACCGGACGTTCGCGCTCGCGAGCTGCGACCCGAGCCACCCGCGCCACGTGGCGAGGGCCTTCTCCAGGGTCAGCTGCTGCTTGAGCTGGTCCTTCACCTGGTCGAAGACCGCCGCCTGCGGCGGAAGGATCTGGCGGACCCGGCCGACGTTCCAGCCGTGGCTGGTCTGCACGGGACCGAACAGCCCGCCGACGGGGGTCGCGAAGGCCGCCTTGGCGTAGCCGTCCTCGAGCTGGGCCGCGGTCACCTGGCCGAGGTCACCGCCTTTGTCCCGCGTCGCGCCGTCCAGGCTTCGCTGGGCCACCAGGGTTTCGAACGGGGTCCCGGCCTGGAGGTCGGCGAGCGCCCGGTCGGCGTCCTCCTTGGTCTTGACCACGATGTTGGTGAGCTGCCGCCGTTCCGGCGTGTCCAGCTGCGCCTTCCGCTTCGCGAACGCGTCCGCGACCTCGGCGTCGCCGACCGCGCTTCCCGCGGTAACCGAGTCGAACAGCTGCGAGACCGCGAGCTGGCGCTTGATCTCGTCCAGCACCGCGTCCTCGGACGTCCCGGTGGTGCCGAGTGCCTGGACGAACTTGCTCCGGGCGTCCGGCCCTTCGCCGATCTGCTGGGAGATGAACCGGGTCAGCACGTCGCGGGCCGCCTTGTCGGCGATGACGATGCCGCGGTCGCGCGCCGCCTGGTCGAGCACCATCCCGACGGCGACCGCCTTCGCGGTGTCCCGGCGGAACGCGTCGGACTTGGCGGTGTCCTGCTGGTCCGGTGGCTGCACGCCGTAGAGCGCCTTCAACGTCTGGATGCGCTCCTGCAGCTGCGCGACGGTCTCGGTCTGGCCGCCGTAGGCGAACACCGCGTCGCCGGGCAGGTCGTCGGCACGCGCCGACCACCACGCCAGTCCGGTCCCGCCGAGCAGCACGACGAGGACGAGCAAGGTGACGATCCGCCCACGGCGGCTGCGGGGCAGCCGGACTTTTCCGGGCCATGCGGTGATCTTCATGAGGGAACTCCTACGAGGGCTTCGGGCGCCGGGCTGGGTTCCGGAGCGGGGGCGGGGCGGGCCGGCGCGAGCCAGACGACGAGCCGGGCGGCGGCCATCGACAGGACGACGGCCGCGGCGAGCAGCAGGCCGAACTGCCGGATGGCGTCGAGCCGCGAAAGGGCCAGAGCGAGGTAGCCGACGGTCGACACCGCGCCGACCAGCAGCACGGATCTGCGCAGCGCGTGATCACGACGGCGTCCGGCTTCCGCCAGCAGCACCGCGAACTCGCAGCCGACAGCGGCGATGAGCGACCCGAGCGCCATGGTGATCGGCGTCAGCGAAATCCCGGCCAGCCAGACGGCGAGCAGGCCCGTCCCGGTCGCCACGAGGGCGGTGGCGACCGCGCGGAGCGCGTCCTTGCGCCGGGCGAGCACGACGGCGAGCACGAGCCCGGCCACGGCGATGCCGACACCGTTGGTCCAGAACCGGTTGCCCGAGACCAGTTCGTACCCGCGGGCCGCGACGATCGGCAGCCCGGTCAGCTCGGCGCGGTAGCCCGGCGGCGCCGGGGGAAGCTGGTTCAGCAGGTCGTCGCGGAGGCCGACCAAGCTCTCGACGTCGTCCAGCCGCACCCCGAACGAGAGCACGGACTCCTGTCCGTCCGCGCGCAGGACCGACCCGGTCAGGTAGGGCGGCAACAGGCGCACGGCCGCGGTGATCTCGTCCTTCGTGGGCGCGGAGCCGAGGAAGTTCAGCAGCGTCGGGAGCGACACGACCGGGCGGAGCCGGTCACCGTGCCGGGAGACGGTGACGTCCTGGGCTTGCCGCGACCACGCCAGCGCCTGCGGAGACGTGACGTCCGGGCCGTGCAGGACGACGTCGACCTCGCCGGAGGAGCCGATGACCTGCTCGACGTGCTTCGCGTCGTCGAACGCGGGCAGGCCGTGCACGAAGCTTTCGATGTCGCTCTGCAGGGAAAGCTCAGGCAGCGTCGCCCAGCCGCCGGCCGCCAGCGCCGCCACGGCCAGTCCGACTCCCAGCCGCACCGGCAGGCTCGCCTTGCGTCCACTGTAGACTTTCACGGGCGCGGGCTCCGCCACGGCCGGCCGGAACAGCAGGCCGACGGCGAAGGCGACCAGCACCCCGATCCCGAGCGCGATACCGAGGTCCCGCACGAACGGCAGCGGCGCGAACGCCAAGGCGCCGAACGCGGCCGCGGTGGCGGCGGCGACCGCGAACACGACCCGCCGGTCCGCCCGGCGCGCCAGGTAGGTCGGGAAGTCGCTGCCGACGCCGAGCAGCACCGGCAGGAAGGCCACCACCCCGAGCGACAGCGGCCGGCCGAGCCAGCCGAACAGGGCGACCGTCACCGCGGTGGCCACCAGCGAACCGGCCAGCGGCAGCAGCCGGTGCCGGCGGCGGTGCCACGGCACCAGCAGGAAGCACAGGGCCACCGCGAGCAACGCGGCGCCGCCGAGCAGGGGAAGTTCCGCGCGAACCTCGTCGGCGAGGGCGCCCGCGATCGCGGGGACGCCGGACACGGTCACCTTCGCCCCGTCGACGGCGGCCGCGCCGACCGCGTCCCGCACGCCCCGGACGAGCCGCTCGGTCGCGGACTGATCGAGGTTCTGCCGCGGCCGGACCAGGATCGCGACCGCGTTCGCCGACGGCACGACGAAGTGCCACTGCGGCCGGGGACTTCCGTCCGCACCGAAGACGACCGCGTTGACGAACGCCTGGTTCTTCAGCGTCGGCAGGCCCGCCGGCAGAGCCTGGACGAGCAGCTTGCCGTACCGCTGGTCGAACGCGGCCACCGCGGCGTCGGCGGCGTGGCCGGCCGCCCGGTCGGACGCGCCACGCTGCTTGGCCTCGGCCTGAGCCTGCGAGCGCAGGCGGTCGCGGCGGCCGGACAGCTCGGCCATCAGGTCCTGCGCCCGGCCGGCGGCCTGGTTCAGCACGGTCCCCGGCCCGTAGACGGCGGCGACGTCGGGCAGCTTCGCGAACTCGCCCTCCAGCTTGACCAGCGACGGCAGGTGCGGCTGGTCGAGCAGCAGCCCGGGTTGTGCCGATTCGAGCAGCACGACGACGGGGTCACCGCCGAACGACCGGCTCAGCTCGTCGAACCGCGCCACCGCGGGATCGTCGCCGGGCAGGAGCGAGCTGACGCCGGTCTCGATGCGGGACCGGGCCATGCCGGTGCCGACGAACCCGGCGAGGACGACGAGGACCGCCGTCATCGCCAGCACCTTGCGGGGCGGCCGCCGCAGCTTGAAGCCCCTCACTTCGGCGGTTCCTGGACGACCCGCGGGTAGGACCCGCTGAACGGCCCCGGGTTCGCCGACTGCCCCGGCGCCGGATAGGGGTTGTTCTTCTTGAGCGGACCGACGTCGATGTTGAGGGGCAAGCCCTTGACGCTCTGCTCGTTGAAGACCATGAACAGCCGGATCGCGTTGCCGTTGGCGTCACCCCGCGCCGTCACCTGCCCGATGTTGGTGAAGAACGCGGCCACGTCGCGGCCGTAGGGCACCAGGTAGGACAGCATCGGGTTCACGTCGCCCAGCGCCACGTTCAGCGTCGGCAGGAACTTCGACGCGTCCGCGGACACCGCGGGCACCCGCTGCAGCGTGCCGGGCGCCGCGTCGAGCACGCTGTTCAACGACGGCAGCAGGCCGCGCAGATCGGCCGACGTGGCCGGCAGCTCCTGCAGGGCCGCATCGAGGTCGGGCGCGGCCGCGTTCAGCCCGCTCGCGACCGGGCCCAGCGCGGGCGAAAGCCGGCTCAGCCCACCACTGGCGTTCTTGGCGGTGTCCATCAGGCCGGGCAGCCGTCGCAGGACCTCCCGCAGCTCGGTGTCGCTGCCCGCGGTCGCCTGGGTGAGCTTGTCGGCGTCGGTCACCAGGTCGGCGATCTGACCCTGCCGGGTGTCGAGCGCCGCCAGCAGCTTCGCGGTGTTGCCGGTCAGCTGCTGCAGGTCCCCGGACTGGGCCGAGAGGGCCGCCAGCGCGCCGTGCCCTTCCCGGCCGAGGTCGCCGAGTCCTTGCAGGGCCTGGGAAACACCCTGCTTGGTGTCTTTCGTCCCGGCGCCGAGCGAGCGGACCAGCGTGCCCAGTGACTCCTTCGTCGGCCGGTCGAGGCTCGTGAGCACGTCGTCGAGTTCGACGGCCTCCTTGCCCGCCGACGGCGGCAGCACGGTGCCGCTGGGCAGCGCCGGGCCGTGGCCGTCGGTGATCTCGAGGTAGGTCTCTTCGATCAGAGTCTTGTTCCGGACCTGGACGGTCGCGCCCTCGTGCAGCGGCGCGTTCCGGTCGAGCCGCATCGTGACGTGCGCGAGGTCGCCTTCGGTGCGCAGCGCCTCGACCTTGCCGACCTTGACCCCGGCGATGGTGATGTCCGAGTCGTAGACGAGGTTCGACGCGGTGTGGAACCGCACGTCGGCGGTGTAGCCCGCCTGGGAGATGCCGGGCAGCCGGCCGCCGGAGTTCAGCCACAGGTACCCGAACAGGCCGGCGCAGGCGGCGATGAACACGGTCAGCACCAAGGTCCGGATGTGCGGGACGAGCCCACTGGGAATCCTCATTGGACACTCCCTCTATCGCGCGGCGGCGGCTTGCAGGGCGGGCAGCAGCGGCAGCAGGCCCGTGACGCTTTCCGGCGAGAGCTGGGCGATGGCGCGGTACGCCCCACCGGTTCCGTCGCGCAGGCTCGTGATCGACCGCGAGTTCGTGACGAACGCGGCCAGGTCGTTCAGGTACGGCAGCACCGCGGTGGTGATCGGGCCCAGCCGTCCGGTCACGTCGTGCAGGTCGCCGAGGGAGGCGTCGAGGTCGCCGACGAACGGACGCAGGTCGTGCACCACGGGGACGGCCTTGTCGACCACCGGCCGGGCGGTGTCGACGGTCTCCCCGAGCTTGTCGACCGTGCCGGTGAACTTCTCCAGCGAGCCGGGCAGGGTCCCGCTCGCCTCGCGCAGCTTGTCCAGGACCGGGTCCAGCTGGGCGCTCAGCGCGCCGATGCTGCCGGTGGCCTGCTCGAGCTGGTGGGTGAAGTCCGGCAGCTGCGCGAGCGCGGCGTCGAAGTCGCCGTTGCGCTGCCCCACCGTCGCCAGGGTCTTCTGGAGGGAATCGGCCAGCGCGCTGAGCCGCTGGTCGTCGTCGCCGGTCGCCGACGCGATCTGCCCCAGCGCGGTGACGAGCTTCTGCAGCGTCTCCTTGCGGGTCTGCAAGGCGGTCGCGACGGGACGCAGGTCCCGCACCACCTGATCGGTCGCCTCGAGCCCCTTCGGCAGGCTGGCCGGCGCTCCGGCCAGCGCGACGTCCGATTCGGACAGCAGCGTGGTCAGTGCCTCACGGGTGTTGGCGTCCAGGTGCCCGAGGGCTTCGTCGACCTGCACCGGCCGCACCGAGTTGGTGACGGGCAGGACCCCGTCCTCGGGCAGCGGCTTCCCCGGCGGGCCACCGGGGTTCAGCTCGACGTACATCTCGTTCAGCGGGCTCTTCGGGCGCAGCAGGACCCGGGCGTTGTCGTAGACCTGGTGCCCTTTGTCGATCGCCAGCTCGAGCCGCGCGTGCCCGCGGTCGTCGACGCTCGCCGCGCGGATGTCGCCGACGGCCACGCCCGCGATCCGCACCTCCTGCCGGCTCGACGGGTTGATCGCCGGCGCGGACTCGAAGGTGACCGAGAAGTGGGTCTTGCCGTCCCACGGCACGCGGACCTGCTGCATCGTCAGGATGTAGCCACCGGCCACCAGCCCCGCGGTCACGAGCGCGGCCACGGCGAGGACGTTGCGCTTGAGCCGCGGTTCGCTGGAGATCCGCTGCCAGGTCCGCCGGACCCGGCCCGGGTGCGCGTTCATCGTCCGCTCCTGTTCTCCGGGGTGGCGCCCTGCAGGTGGGCGAGCGTGTTCATCAGCTGCTCGAAGTTGATCGGGGTACCGGCGATGCTGCCGCCGCCGAGCCCCGGCTGAAGGCCCACGGCCACGCCGTTCGGGTCGGTGAGCGAGGACGCGCGGTCCATGGTCGCGAACATGTAGCCGACCTCTTTGTAGAACGGCTGGTCCGAGCCACCGCCGGCGTAGATCCCGGTGCCCTTGAAGGGCGAGAGCACCATGTTCATGATCGGGCCGTTGACGCGGTCCAGCACCGGCCCGCGGACGTCGTCGAAGACCTTCGTGGTGCCCTGCGCGGCCGGGACGAGCTGGTCGACCAGGGGCTGCGCGTCGGTGAGCAGGCCGCGCACGTCGGTCAGCAGCGGCCGGGTCTTGGCGAGCACCGGATCGGCGTGCGCCAGGAACGCGTCGAGCTGACGCGCCACCGGACGCGCGGGGTCCGCGGTGTCCCGCAGCTTGCCGAGCGTGACGCCGAGGTGGGTCAGCCCGTCGTCCGCGTTGTCCAGGGTCCGGGGCAGGTCGGCGATCGCGGTGGCGATGTCGGCTCGCCGGTTGTCGAGCGTCGAGGTGACCCGCTGCAGGTTCTGCACGATCGAGTCGAGCTGCCCCGGCTGCTCGGTCAGCACCCGCGCGGTCGACTCGAACCCGTGCACGAGGTTCGGCAGGTCGGTGCGCGGGTCCTCCCCCTGCAGGCCCTGCAGGACGGGCGTCGTCGCGTCGAGCGTGTCCGGCGCGTCGGCGAGGAGGTCCTCGATCGCCGACTTCCCGCCGGCGTGCAAGGTGTCGTCGAAGTTCTGCGTCGCGGAGCGGATGCCTTTCACCGCGTCCGGCTGCAGGGCGTCCGCGAGCTGCTGCAGCTCCACCGGGGTCTTGGTCCGCTCGACCGGGATGGTGCCGGCGAACGTGGTCCGGCCGCCACCCGGGACGAGCTCCACGTAGTACTTGCCGCCGAGGATCGTGGTCGGACGCAGGGCGGCACTCGGCGCGGCGCCGAGCTTGCCGGTGATGCCGTCGTCCACCTTCAGCTCGACCAGGGCCGAGCCGTCGCCGGATCGGTCCACCGAGGACACCACGCCCACCGGCACCCCGGCGACCTTGACCTGGGAGACGAACGGCTGGAGGTGGTAGTCCTGGGCGAACTGGACGCGGACGATGTCGCCGGGCCGCAACGCCGTCGCGACCCGGTCCTTCTCGAGCAGCGCGAAGCCGGCCAGCAAGGTCACGACGAGGATGACGACGCCGAGCTTGAACGCGGACACCGGCTGCCGGTGCCGGGTGCGGGAACGAAGCGCCATCACCGGTTGCCTCCTGAGATCTTCCGGGCGTCGTGGGCCGCCTGACCCGGTGCGGGATAGGGGTTCCGAGCGACCAGCGGATCCCGAAGACCGCCTTGCCCGAGCACGGACTCTTCGCTGAACAACAGGTAGAGCCGCAGGAAGTGACCGTTGGCGTCGCCGTGCGAGAGCGCGGCGGCCCAGTTCGTGAACCACCCGCTGACTTCCGGGGCGTACGGCGCCAGCACCCGCAGGAACTGGTCGGCACTGGCGAACGTCTGCGTCAGCCGCGGCGCGAGCGGCCGCGCGTCGTCGACGACCTGCGTCAAGTCGGTCAGCGCGGGCTCGGCCTGCCGGCCGACGTCCGGCACCTTCCCCAGTGGTGGCACCGCTTCCCGCAGCACGCCCCGGAGGTCGGGGGTCGCCTGGCCGAGCGCACGCGCTCCGGGCACGAGCTGCGCCATGCCGGCGTGCAGGTCCTTGAGCGGGGCCTGCAGCGACTGCAGGCCGGCTCGCGCGGCCTGCAGCGTGCCGGGAGCGCGCTGCACGACGTCGTCGAGCGGTTTCCCGTCGTCCACCGCCACGGCTCGCATCGTGGTGTCCAGCCGGCCGAGCAGTTCCGACAGCTCGTCCTGGCGCCCGGCGAACCGGGCCGACAGCCGGTCGGCCGTGGTCAGCAGCGCGGTCAGGTCGGCGCCGTCGTTCGCGGACAGCGCGTTCGAGACGGTCGCGAGGTCCGGCAGCATCCGCGGCGCGGCCTTGAGCACGTCCTGCACGTCCTGCGCGTGCCCGCCGGCGCCGCCGCCCACTTCCCGGACGGTCGAGCCGAGCGCGTCCCGGGTGGGCGCGTCGAGCACGTCCAGCAGGTCGCTCAGCTCCTGGGAGCCGGCGGTCCGCTTGGGTGGGATCACCTCCGCCGGGCCGAGCTTCCCCGCCTCGGGTGTGCCCGGCGTCAGCGCGATGTACTTCTGCCCCAGCGCGGACCGCGAGGCCACCGTGACGGCCTTGGCCTCCGCGGCCGCGTTCCGGTAGACCTCCCGCGTGCCGTCGAGCTGCAGCGTCACCCGCGGGGCCCCGTCGACCAGCCGGATGTCCTTGACGCGGCCGACCCGGACGCTGGCGACGCGGACGTCGTCACCGGGGCGGAGCGCACCGACGTCCGAGACGTCGGCGTCGACGAGGGTGTACGTCGCCCCGGGCAGCCCCTTGTCCGCCGTGAGCGCGAGCTGCAGCGCGAGAGCGAACACCACCAGCACCACGGCGCCCGTGGACACCGAGCGGAACTTGCGCGACCGGCGCTTGGCCATCAGGAACCTCCGAGCAGGAACTGGAGAACGCCGCTCTCCTGGCGCTCGTTGAGCCCGGTCACGCCGCCGTCCGGCGCGACGAGGGACTTCGTGTCGAGCAGGCCCGACGAGCCGAGCGCTCCGGGGAGCCCGGGAATCGGCGACGGAGTGGCTTGCTTGCCCGGGAGCGTGGGCGGCGGTGGCGTCCCGGTCAGGGACGGCAGCAACCCGGTGATCTCCTCGGGGTGGATGATCGCCTGGCCGCGGAAGTAGTGCGAAAGCCCGTCCCAGCCGTTGGTCGACATCGCCCAGAACCGGAAGAAGTTCAGGACGTTTTCGAGGTTGCCGGTCAGCTGCGCGGTGAGCGGGTTCGCCGCGGCGACGGTGCCGCGCAGGCCCGGGCCCGCCTTCCGGAGCTCCTCGACGACCGGGCGCGCCGCGTCCATCAGCTTCTCGGCACGCTCGAGGACGGGCTTCGCGCTCGTCAGCGCCGGGTCGGCGGACTCACTGAACTTGCGCAGTTCGTCGCTGACGGCGGAGAGGTTGTCCGTCGTCGGCCGCATGCCCTCGAGCACGGGCGTGGTGGCCTTGGCCGTGCCGGTGAGCTCGGCGAGGGTGTCGCGCGCGGCGGAGAGGGTTCCCGGCAGTTCGGCGAGCGAGGCGTCGAGGCCCTGCTGGTTCTTGGCCGTGACGTCGAGCACCTGCCGGGACGAGTCGACCAGGTCGCCCAGGGTCTTGCCGTTGTCGGCGGCCAGTGCGCCCGCGACCGGCTGCACGTGGTCGACGAGGTCGGTGAGCAGCTGGTTCTGCTGACCGAGCAGCTTCACCAGCCCGTCGGTGTCCTGCATGGACGACGCGAGCGCCTTGATCGAGGCCTGCGCGTTGGCGCCGTTGCCCTGCATGCCCTGGCCCAGCATCGTGACCAGCGCGGCGAGCGACTGCCCGGTCGGGTCGTCGATCGTGTTGAGCACCTGGTCGAGGTCGGTCGCCTGGCCGGTCTGCTTGATCGGCAGCACGTCGCCGTCGTGCAGCAGCGGCGCGGAGGCCGTGCCGCGATCGAGGTCGACGAAGCGCTCGCCCAGCAGGCTGACCGGCTTCACGGTGGCCCTGGCGTCCTTGTGCAGCGGCAGCGCCGTGCCGTCGACCTTGAGGGTGACGATCGCCTTGGCGTCGTGCACGCTCATGTCGGCCACCTCGCCGACGGTGACGCCGTTGACCTTGACGTCGTTGCCGACGACCAGCGGGCTCGCGTCGGCGAACTCCGCGGCGATGGTCAGCTTGTCCGGCTGCTCGCCGGAGCCGGTGTTCGTGACCGCGGCGCCCGCCACGGCCGCCGCCACCGCGGTCGTGGCCAGCACGGCCTGGATCTTCCGCCGTGTCCTCATCGGACTCCACTCCCGAACGCGTCGGTCCACGGCTGCCCGGCGATCGCGCCGGGGGCCGGGAACGGGTCGCTGGCCATCCCGGGCGGCATGATCCCCGGGTTGTTGTCGAAACTCGTGAGGCCGGCCGGGATGTTGACGCGCATGTAGTGGCCGTTGCTGTCGTAGTTGGCGGCCGAGGAGCCCCAGTTCGACAACCACCCGACCACTTCGGGCGTGTAGGGCCGCAAGAAGCTGAGCGCGGGCGTCAGCGAGTTCACCGCCGAGTCCGTGCCGGGCAGGGCACCGTGGGCGCTGTCGAGCAGGCCCGGGGTGAACTGCAGCAGCGTGCCGAGCGAACCCAGGGTGGGCCGCAGCTGCGCCACGGTCGGGCGGAGGTCCGCGAGCACCGGGCGCAGGGTCCGGGCCACGGCGGGCAGGCGGTCGGTCGCCGGGCGGAGGTCGTTCAGCAGGGGTACCGCTTTGTCGACCGTGCCGGGCACGTCGGCCAGCGTCCGGTCCGCGGTCCCGAGGGTGCCGGGCAGCTTCCGCAGCCCCGCGCGCAGCTGGTCGCGCTGCTGCGCGGCCGCTTCGGTCGCGCCGGACAGCCCGGAAACGATGGCGCGCACCTGCTGATCGCGGTTCACCAGCGTGGTGACCATGCCGTTCAGCTGGCCGGCCAGCTCCTTGATCGCCGGCCCGTCCGAGCCGACGGCGCGCAGCACCCCGCCGAGCGCTTCCACCGTCGGGCCGGCCTTCTGGAGGGTCTGCCGGAGGTCGGTCTGGTTGCCCTGCACGGTTTGGTCGAGTCCCTGGACCAGGGAGCTGAGGTGGGCGCGGGTGGCGGGGTCGAGCGCGGCCAGGACCTTGTCCATCTCGACCGGGTCGGACACCTTGCCGTCCAGGGTGCCGCCCGGCGGGATGACCGGGTTCCCCTTCGGGCCGTCCCGGACGTCGAGCTGGCGCTCACCGAGCACGGCCTTCCACACGACGCCCGCCGACGCACCGGAGTGCAGCGGCGCGAAGTCCTTGGTCAGCCTCATGGTGACCTGCGCGCGTCCGTCCTTGATGGACACGTCGTCGACCTGCCCGGCGTCGAAACCGTTCACGAGGACCTTGCTGCCGGCGATCAGGCCGGTCGCCGACGGCAGCACCACGTTCGCCGGGTAGTCGTCGTCGCCCGGGGCGATCAGCAGCGCGGCGGCGGCCACCGCGGCCACCCCCAGCACGAGGAGGGGAATTCTGCGCATGGGTTCAGTCCATTCCCAGCGGTCCGGCGGAGTCGCCGGAGAGGAACTGGCGGACGAACGGATCCGGGGAGTTGAAGGCTTCCTCGGTCGGTCCGTAGTGGACGACCTGGCCCTTCCAGATGACCCCGACGTAGTCGCTGACCTTGCGCGCGGTGCGGATGTCGTGCGTCACCAGCAGGTAGGTCCCGCGGTACTCCTGGTGCATGTCGAGGATCAGGTCGTTGAGCAGGCTGGTGCGGACCGGGTCGAGGCCCGAGTCGGGCTCGTCGAACAGCACGATGTCGGGGTTCATCACCAGCGCCCGCGCGAAGCCGGCCCGCTTGCGCATGCCGCCGGAGACCTCGTTGGGGTACTTGTAGGACGACCGTTCGAGGCCGACTTCCTTGAGCCGCTGGTTGACGATCGCCTCGATCTCGTCCTCGCCCTTGTCGGTGTGCTTGCGCAGCGGGAAAGCCGTGTTGTCGAAGATGTTCATCGACCCGAACAGCGCGCCGTCCTGGAAGAGGACGCCGAACCGCTTGCGCAGTTCGTAGCGTTCCCGTTCGCCGATCTTCCAGATGTCGCGGCCGAAGATCCGCACCTCGCCCTGGTCCGGCTCGAGCAGGCCGACGAGGTGTTTGATCAGCACGCTCTTGCCCGTACCGGACGGGCCGAGAATGGTGGTGATCGCGTTGTCGGCGAACTCCAGGTTCAGCCCCTTCAGCACGTCGAAGCTGCCGAAGGACTTGTGGACGTTGCGCACCTCCATCGTGTGCACCCGCTCCGGTGAGCCGATCGTCTCGGCGCCCGGCCCGTTCACCCCGGTGACCATGAGTTCTCCTTGTCGGTCAGTTGCCGATCGGCATGTTCGGGTAGGAGCCCCAGAAGAACCACGTGCCGAGCAACCCGACGACGTGGATGAGGACCATGTTGAGCATCATCGATTTCGCCGTGTTTCTCCCGACACCGACCGGCCCACCGGAAGCGTTGTAGCCGTAATAACACCCGACGAAGATGATGATCGTGCCCATCGCGATCATCTTCGAAATCGCGGCCATCAGGTCGTAGGGGTTCTGGAACAGCCAGAAGACGAAGGAATAACCACCGCTGGAGACCGTGCCCAACTGGTAGACCGTGACCAGGTGCATCGAAATGAACATCAGGCCGAGCCCGACGATGTACAGGAAAGGCATGCACAGCCAGGCGGCGGCGATCCGGGTGCCGACGAGGTAGCTGCGCGACTTGATGCCCAGCACTTCCAGCGCGTCGATCTCCTCGGCGATGCGCATCGACCCGATTTCCGCGACGAGCCCGCAACCGACTTTCGCCGCGAAGATGTAGGCCCACATGTAGACCGACATCTCCCGCAGGCCGCAGACGTCGTTGAACACCGCCGAATAGATCGGCGCGCCGACCTGCTTGAGCGTGTAACTGGCTTCGGTCGCGCACATCGTGCCGACGACGAACTGCATCAGCCAGACGATGATCCCGCTCGACAGGATCAGGATTCCGGCCTGGGCGAACACTTCCGTTACGTGGTGCCGCAGATCCGGCAGGCTGCGCACGGTGCGGCCGGCGAACTTCATGATGTCGCCGCCGGCCGCGACGGCGTCCCGCAGTTTCCCCGCCATCCCGCCGAAGGTGATGACGACGTCCGGTGTCTTCGTACGGCCCGTCGGTGTGGTCATTCCGCTTCCCTCACTTGAAGACCTGCATGTCGGGGTTCAGCCCGAGCAGCGCGGACGTGTAGACGTAGTTGAAGATCCAGATCGACGCGAAGGAGATGACCACGGCCTGGTTGACCGCGCGGCCGACGCCGATCGGGCCGCCTTGGGCGTTCAACCCCTTGTAGCAGCAGACAACCGAGAGGATCAGTCCGAACGCGAGGGTCTTCACGATGCTGCCCCACATGTCCGTGGTGGTCGCGTTGGACCAGAAGTTCCCGATGAAGGCCGCACCGGTCGCGCCGAAGATCGGCACCGCCGCGATGTAGCCGCCGATCACGCCGCACACCAACGCGAACACTTCCAGCAGGCCGGTCATCAGCGTGACCGCGATGATCCGCGGCAGCACCAGGGTCCGGACGGGGTCGACGCCGAGGACCTCCATGGCGTCGATCTCCTCGCGGATCCGCCGCGCGCCGAGGTCGGCGGCGATGGCCGTGCCCATCACCCCGGCGACGATCATCGCGTCGATCCACGGCGCGAACTCGCGGACGCTGGCCATCAACAGGAAGGAGCCGAGACGGTCGGGAATGCCGAGCACGCTGTAGAGGCTGCCGCCCTGCATTCCGGGGCCGGCGAACCCGAGCGCGGTCGTGGAAATGATGACCGGCAGCCAGCAGCGGCGCAGCGTCTCGAACATCAGGTCGCGGACTTCGCCCCAGTACCCGAACGGGTGGCGGATCGCGAGCCAGAGCACGCGGCCGAGCAGGTGGACGATTTCCCCGGCTTCGACCAACGGCCGCTGCGCACCGGCGCTCCACCGGCGCGAGGGAGCGGGTTTCGTTGCGGTCACGCCTTTTCGCCTCGCTTACCGCGGGCGCGGACGACGTGGCCGGTGAAGCCGGCCAGCCCACCGACGGCGACGGCGACGGCCGCGGTGGCCAGCACCTGCTGCGGCCCGGTCGACGCCGAGGTGAGGAAACTCAAGGGCAGCACCAAAACGTAGCTCCCGACCGCGGTCACGGCGCCCTGGAGGATCGGGCGGTGCGTGTCACCCGTGCGGAAACCGGCGAAGCCGAAAGCCGCGACGGCCGTGATCAGCAGGAAAACCGCACCGACCGGAGGGGCGACCGCCGCGGCGACCGGCTGCAGCAAGGCGCCGATCACCGAAATGGCGAAGCCAAGCCAAATACCCCGCCCGCACGCCTTGGTGTCGATTCCCCGGGACATCGTCACGCGGGTGCCGGCCCGGGCGACCGGCCCGGCTCCTGATCGGCTCACCATTCCACCCAACTCCTTCTCCGGGCGTGACCGTGCTTCCGGTCAGGCCGCATCGCGGAACTGCGATGGTCGGTAATGATGCGGCGCGCGGAACGGCGCGCGCATCACCACCCGGCGGCAAAAGGATGACTCGTTGGGGTAGCTACCCCCGCCGTCCACAACGGTCTGTCAACGTTGTCGGCGGGCCGGCGCCGTCCAAGCCGGACTCTCTACTGTGGACGGTCCGCGGGGTCGTGGTCGAGCAGGCCGTAGGCCCCGGCCAGCCCGGCGGCTTCGACCCGGTTGGCGGCGCCGATCCGGTTCAGCAACGACGCGACCATGCGCTTGGCCGTGCGCTCGGAGACGAGCATCCGGTTCGCGATGTCCTGGGTCTCCAGGCCGCGGGCGAGCAGCGCCCACAGCCGCAGGTCCTGGGAGTCGAGCGTGTCCAGCAGCGCTTCCGGCGGCTTGCGGGTCGTGGTCAGCAGCACGTCGAGCAGCTCGCCTTCGAGGACCCGGAACCCGGCGGCCACGGTCAGCAACGGCGCGACGAGGACCTCCGGGTCCGCCGACTTCGTGAGGTAGCCGTCCGCGCCGGCGCGCAGGGCCTGCTCGGCGAGCTCCAGATCGTCCGATCCGGACAGTGCGAGCACGCGGGTGGCCGGGTGGCGCCGCTTGATCTGGCGGATCGCGGCCGCTCCGCCCAGCGGCGGCATGGCCAGGTCGACGAGCGCGAGATCGGCGGCACAAGACTCGACCAGCGCGGGCGCCTCCTCGACGTGCGTGGTGGTGCCACCCACCTCGAAGCGGTCACCGGCGTTGGTCGTCAGCAGCAGCGCCAGCCCTCGGGCGAACAGCTCGTGGTCGTCCACGACCACGACCACCAGGCGCCGATCATTCACGGGCCTAGTATGGCAGGTACGTTCCGCCACCAAACCAGCCGCGTCGATCACAGTGAGTCATGAGGAGGGCCGACGTGCCGACCGTGCCGGGTGCGCTGCCGGTCGCCCGGGTGATGGTCACCGTGCGGCTCGCGGTCGCGCTGTCGATGGTCCTGCTGCTGGTCACCGGCGGCGACGACGTCCGGCGACACCTTCCGTGGGTCATCGTGACGCTGGCCGTCGCGTCCGGCTACGCCGCCGTCGTCGCGGCGAACCCGCGCTGGGAGCTGTACACCCGGCCGGCCGCCTGGCTGCTCACCGTCCTCGACGCGACCTTCACCCTGCTCACGATCGCCATGACCGGCGCGGCGACCAGCCCGGCGGTGGCGATTCTCGTGCTCGTCGTCACCGCCGCGGCCATCCGCCTGCCCCTCGGCCCGACCATGGCGCTCGCCCTCGGGCTCGGCGTCGCCTACCTGGCCGTGGTGCTCTTCGTCGACCCGGAGTTCACGTCGTGGCCGGAACGCTGGCTCCAAGGCCTCTGGTGGACGGGCTACCTGCTGCTCACCGGCCTGCTCGGGGCGAGCCTGTCCCGGCTGGTCGACCGCGAGCGCGAAGTCGGGATCGCCGCCCGGGTCGAGGCGATGGCCGAGCACGCCGCGGCCGAGGAGGAACGCGACCTGCGGCGGCGGCTCCTCGAGTCCTACCAGTCCCAGCAGGACGGCCTCGCTGTCGTACTGCACGAGTTCCGCACGCCCGTGACCTCGCTGCGCGCGCTGGCTCGCGGGCTCGCCGAGGAGGGCGCCCTCACCCCGGCCGACCGCGAAACGGGCAACCGGCTGATCGCCGAGCACGCGAACCACCTCTCCGACATGCTCGACGCCCTGGGCGACGTCGCGGCGAGCCGCCGTCCGGCGTTCGGCACCGGCCGGCCCCGGCCGGTGCAGCTGCGGGCCCTGGTGCTGGCCTCCGCGGACGCGGCCGGACTCCAGCCACCGCGGCTGCGAGTGTCCTTCGACGACGCCCTGACCGTCAAAACCGACCCCCAACGGTTCCGGCGCGTGCTCACGAACCTGCTCGAGAACGCGGCCCGCCACGGTGAAGGCAAGCCCGTCGACGTCGAGGCCGAAGTGACCACCGGCCGGCTGCGGCTGCGGGTGCTCGACCGCGGCTCCGGGGTGGACGCCGGCAACCTCGCGAAGCTGACCGGCAAGTTCACCGCGGCCGGCTCGAACCGCGGCACGGCCGGCCTCGGCCTCTGGATCGTCGAACAGATCGTGCAGGCGCTCGGTGGCCGGGTCGGCTTCCGGAACCGTCCGGGCGGGGGACTCGTCGCCGAGGTCGAGATCCCGGCCGACTGAGCGGGCCGGAAGTTTGGCCCGCGCGGGCCAGCCGTGGCGCGCGCGGACCATTCCCCCACCGCGCCCGCCGGGTGATCCTGGCGGCCAGAGCACCCGGACACCTGGAGTGGCCATGTCCCTCACCCGCGCCATCGAGCCCAGCCGCCACCCCGGGTTCGGCGGCGAAGCCCGCACCGGGCGGCGGCCAGACCCAGTCCCCCGGCAGCTGTTCCGCGACGGCAACGCGACGTTCTGGAACCCCGACGACATCGACCTCACCGACGACGCAGCCGATTTCGCCACGCTGTCCCCCCGCGAGCGGCGGCTGACCTGCCTGTTCGTGGCGAACCTCATCTCGATCGGCGAGTCGGCGCCCCAGGATCTGCAGCCGCTCGTGACGGCGATGGCCACCGAGAACCGGCGGCACGACGAGACGTACCTGACGCAGCTGGTGTTCGAAGAGGCGAAGCACACCCTGGCGCTGCGCGCGTGGTTCGACGCGGTCGGGATGAGTGACTCCCTGCCGTGGTTCACCGAGACCGGGGACGTCCGCCGCCGGGCCTTCCTGGAAGAGCTGTCCTGGGCGCTGTACGCCCTCACCGACGACCACTCGCCGGCCGCGCAGATCCGGGCCGCGGTGACCCACAACCACATCGTCGAAGGCTGCCTCGCCTTGACGTGCTACACCGCCGCGGCGCGGATCTGCCGCAGCCGAGCCGTCTTCCCCGGCCTCGTCCGCATCGTCGAGAACATCGCCGCCGACGAACGCCGCCACACCGCGTGGGGCACGTTCACGTGCCGCCGCCACGTCGCGGCCGACGACGCGAACTGGGCGATCGTCCTGCAACGCACGCAGGAGCTGCTGCCGCTCGTCACCGAGATGATCGGCGAGCTGCTGGCGCCGTTCGGCCCGGGAGCGCCGTTCGGGATCAGCGTGCAGGGGCTGATGGGCTCGGCGCTGAGCGACGTCGGCCGTCGCCTGGACTCGGTCTCGCAGGCGCGAGGTCGCCGCGTGGAGGAGATCGACCGCGACCACGCGCCGATGCGCCTGGAGCGGGAGATAGAGCGGGAAGGGAGCCACTCGGACGGCCATCGGGCCGTCGTGGCGTTCAAGCGCCCGGTGTGACCCGCGAGGCGACCGTCATGCTGCCCGACGAGGCCCACCTCGTCGGGCAGCGAGCTGTGCGCCGGTCAGCAGGTGGGGGGTGGCGAGCGGGCGGGTGCCCCGGGTGATCGGCCCGCTGAGCACGATCCGCGCCAAGTCGGCGATCACCTGGCACTTCGCGCAGCCGGAGTCGCTCACGTCGAGCCGCGCCGCGGCGGCCCCGGTCGAGGCGATGGCTTCGGGGAAGCCGCGGTTTCCGCCGCGGCACAAAACGCAAGGCAGCTCGGGCACGGGGATGTGCCCGAGCTGCCCTCCGCGGCGCCGTGCAACAGCCTGCCGCCGGAACCGACCCGCCGCCGTCAGGCGTGGGTGGCGTCGTCGGCGACGGTGCGCGTGCCTCGGTCGCGGTCGCGGTCCAGCGCGCCCCGGGTTTCCGGGCCGGCCAGCAGCGCGATGACGAACACCACAGCCGCTCCCACCAAGAAGATCGCCAGCCGCGAAGGGACGTCCGACAGCTGCGGGCTGAGGAGGCTGACCAGCGTCGGCATCAAGCCGCCGAGCATGAAGCCGAGGTTCCAGCTCACCGCCGTGCCCCGGGCGCGCAGCTCGGTCGGGTACTGCTCGTTGAGGAAGATCATCAGCGGCGCATACGCGGCGTTCGACAGCATCACCATGACCACGCACAGCAGCGCCACGACCGCGCCTCGACCACTCCCGGCGGCGGCGATGCCCCAGGTGAGCAGCGGCAACGCGACGAGGTTGCCCACGCCGAACCCGAGCATGGTCCGGCGGCGGCCGAGCCGTTCGCTCAGGTGGCCCGCGGCGATCGCGGCCCCGATCACCAGGATGCTGCTGACCAGCAGGATGGTGCCGCGCCGGCCGGCCGGGACCCCGACCACCTCGCTGAGCAGCGTGGGCAGGTACCCCGACGTCAGGTAGTACTGCGCACCACCACCGGCGGCCACCGCGATGTTGCGGGCGAGGATCTTCTTGCCCCGGCCGCGGACCAGCTCCCGGAACGCCACCGGCGCGCGCCGTTTCGCTTGGAACTCCGGGGATTCTTCGACCTTGCGCAGCACGAACAGGCTCAGCAACGCGCTGAGCAAGCCGCAGAAGAACAGCACCCGCCAGCCCCACTGGTCGAACGCCGGGCCGGGGAAGATCGCCGTGACCACGATGTACGCCACGCTGGCCAGCGCCGCACCGAGACCCGCTCCGCCGGCCCCGATCAGCCCGCTCATCAGGCCGCGCCAGCGCGCGCCGATGCTCTCCGTGCCGAGCGTGTGCGTGGTCGCAGTGACGCCGCCGACGAACAGTCCCTGCGCGACGCGCAGCGCCAGGAACAGGATCGGCGCGAGCACGCCCACCGCGGCGTGCGACGGGACCAGCCCCATCGCGGCCGTGGTGACGCCGACGCCGCCCATCACGAGCACCATGGTTCCCTTGCGTCCCTTGCGGTCCGCCAGCTCGCCGAAGATCGCGGCGCCCGCCGGGCGCATCACGACGGTGACCGCGAACGAGCCGAACACCGCGGCGATGCCCAGGGTCGGGCTGGTGCTGGGGAAGATGTTCTTGCTGATCGGTCCGGCCACGTAGAGCAGCAGGAACAGGTCGAACAGGTCGAAGGACCAGCCGGCGACGGAAGCGAATACCGCGGCACGAGGCGACTTTGACCGTGGTGCGATATCGGGTGCCAAGGTTTTCCCCTTACGGGATAGGGACCGGGATCAGCGGGACTTCCGGCGCGGACGGCGCAGGACGGCCCGGATCCGGTCGATCAGCGGAGCGAACAGGAGTTTCAGCGCGCTCGGCGCCTTGACCGGGCCGCTGGGCGCCTGCCCGGACGTCGCGGCTTCGCGCAGCGCGTCCGCGAACTGCTCGAACATGCGCCGGCTCACGTCCCCGGCCAGCGCCCGGCCGAACTGCGCGATGCGGCCGGTGAGGTACACCTTCGCTTCGGCTCGCATCGCGGTGCCGGTGGCCGTGGCTTCGGTGCGCAGCACGATGTCGGCCTGGGTCTGCGCGCCACCGGTGTCCTGCCCCTGCGCGAGCACGCGCAGGCGCTGACCGGCGCGGTCGTGCTCGACGACGTGCGCGACGCCCTTGAAGGCGAGCTTGATCGGGCCGACCGACACGCGCGCGCGGCCGGCGTAGTGGTCCTCGCCCAGGTCTTCGGTGAGCTCCGCGCCGGGCAGGCAGCGGGCGAGCAGCGAGACGTCGTCGAACACGCGCCACACCGCGTCCACCGGCACGCCGATCTCGGTCGTGATGTCGACGGCGATCGTCGGATCCCCGTCCGGCAGCACGATGTCGATCCGGCGGGTGTCCTCGGTGTGCTCGGCGGCCTCGCGGCCGTCGGTGCTGCCACCCGCCTGACCGGTGGCCCGGCCGACGAGCGCCCGGTGCGCGCAGTTGCCCGGGCCGGGAAGGCCGTCGGGGTACGCCTCGTGCGTTTCCTTGACGGCGGTGAGGATGTTGCGGTAGCCGGTGCAGCGGCAGATGACCCCGGACAGTTCTTCGGGCAGTTCCTCCGAGGTCACCTCGGGCTTGTTGCTCAGCAGGTCGTAGGAGCTCATCAAGAAGCCCGGAGTGCAGAAACCGCACTGCAGCGCGTGGTTGCGGCCGAAGGCCTCCTGCAGCGGGTGCAGGTCGTCCGGCCGGCCGAGGCCCTCGACGGTGACGATGTCCGTCCCGTCGAGCTGGACCGCGAACAGCAGGCAGGCCCGGGCCGCCTCGCCGTCCACGAGCACCGTGCACATCCCGCACACGCCGTGCTCGCAGCCCACGTGCGTGCCGGTGAGCCCGAGGTGGTCCCGCAGCGCGTCGGCGAGCGTGACCCGCGCGGGCAGGCTGAGCACGGCGGGCGTGCCGTTCACCGTCATCCTGACCTCGACGAGGTCGTCCACCGCGGCCTTCACGGCCCGCGGCTTTCCGTTCTGTGCCACCACTTCGGTCGTCACGAGTCCACCTCACCGGCGCTCCGGCGAGCGCGCTCGTATGCCTTGCCCAGTTCCCGGACCGCCAGCGTGCGGAACAGCCGGCGGCGGTAGTCGCGCGACGCGTGGGCGTCGCCTTCGGTGTCGACGAGCTCCTCCGCCACCGCGGTGAGCGGGTCGGACAGCGCGCTCGCCAGACGGCTCACGTCGCCGCCGCTCTCGCTCAGCGCGGCGGCCAGCTCGCCCCGGACCGAGCGCGTGACCGGCCGGTCGGACACGCCGAACCCGGTCAGCTCCGCTTCGATCGCGGTGGTGGATTCCGGGCCGCGCACCCGGACCCGGGCGACGACCCCGGCGAGCGCGAAGTCGCCGTGCCGGCGCGCGATTTCGGCGAACCCGAAACCCTCGCCCGTCCCGGCGGCCGGGAACCGCACCGCGGTCAGGATGTCGTCGGCCCCGAGCGCGGTCGTCATCGCGCCGGAGAAGAACTCCCGCGCCGGCACCCGGCGGGCGCCGCCGGGTCCGGTCACGGTCAGTTCGGCGTTCAGGCAGCACGCCACGGCCGGCAGCTCGGCGGCCGGGTCGGCGTGCGCGAGGCTGCCGCACACGGTGCCGCGGCTGCGCAGCTCCCGGTGGCCGACCCACGGCAAGGCCATGCCCAGCAAGGGAACCGCGGCAGCGGCCGGGTCCCGCTCGACCCGGCGCTGGCGCACCGTGGCGCCGATCTCCAGGTACCCGCCCGCGGCGCCGATCCGGTCGAGCTCCGCGACGGAGTTGATGTCCACCAGGGTTTCCGGGCGGGCGAGCCGCATGGCCAGTACCGGCACCAGCGACTGCCCACCGGCGATGACCTTGCCGCCGCCGCCCGCGCCCGCCAGTTCGGCGATCGCGTCGGGCAGACTCGACGGCCGGACGTAAGCGAACGGTGCGGCCTTCATGGTTTCACCTCACCGGCCCTGGAACTTCGGCGCGCGCTTGTCGGCGAACGCGGCGACGCCCTCGGCGAAGTCCTTGCTGGAGCGCAGCATCGAGTACGCCTTGCGCTCCAGCTCGATCCCGGAGTACAGCGGCGCGTCGATGCCCTTGTCGAGCACCTCCTTGGCGGTGCGGGCGGCCAGCGGGGAGAACCCGAGCAGCACGCCGACGATCCGCTCCACCTCGGCGTCCAGCGCGGCGCGGTCTTCGACCACGTTCGCCACCAGGCCCCAGTCGCCGGCCTGCTGCGCGTTGATCCGCGACGCGGTCATCACGTGGTACTTCGCACGGGACAGGCCGATCAGCCGGGCGAGGCGCTGCGTGCCGCCGGAGCCGGGGATCATGCCCAGCCGCATCTCCGGCAACGCGAACTCGGCACGCTTGGTCGCCACCCGGATGTCGGTGGACAGCGCGAGTTCGAGCCCGACGCCGAAGCAGTAGCCGTCGACCGCGGTGATCACCGGCTTGGGGCTGCGTGCCGCGGCGGTGACGTTCTGTCCCAGGTCGGTGAAGTCGATCGGGTCGACCTCCATGAACCCGGCGATGTCGCCGCCGGAGGAGAAGTGCTCCCCTTCCGCCTGGACGACGACGACCTTGATCTCGTCGTCGGCGTCGATCTCGGCGAACCGGTCGGCCAGCACCTGGCGGGTCTCCCAGGTGATGATGTTGTACTTGCCGTGATCGAGGGTCAGGTAGGCGACCCGGCCTTCGTGGCCGCGGTCGAGCCTGATCTCGCCTCCGGTGAGTGCCATCGTCAGTGGTTCCTTTCGTCTTCCGGGGTGCTGCCGGTCAGCAGCTCGTGGAGCACGTTTCCGTGCAGGGGCAGGCTGGTGACGTCGACGCCGGCCGGGGCGAGCGCGTCCGCGACCGCGTTGGCGATCGCGACCGGCAGGCTCATGCAGCTGCCTTCGCCACAGCCCTTCGCGCCGAGCCGGGTCAGCGGTGACGGCGTTTCCAGGTGGTCGCTGTTCAGCTCGAACGTGGTTTCGGCGGTGGTCGGGCACAGGTAGTCCATGAAGGTGGCGGTGGGCTGCCCGGCGTCGGTGTAGCGCATCTCCTCGAACAGCGCGCCGCCCAGTGCGTGCGCGAGCGCGCCGTGCACCTGGCCTTCGAGCAGGGTCGGATTGAGGATCGTGCCGGCGTCGTGCACGGTGACCACCTGCTCGAGCTTCACCTCGCGGGTCTCCGGGTCGATCCGGACGACGGCCAGTTCGGCCACGAAGCCGTAGCAGAGGCTCGAGTTGATCTGGTCCGAGCGGCTGGCCGCCTTCGACTGCGGCGGGGTGAACGCGGCCTCCTCGTACAGACGGGCGGAAGTGCCTTCCGGCAGCGCGCCGGGGTCCCAGTGCACCAGCCCGGCCGCGTGCTTGAACGAGACCGCCCGGCTCGGCTCGGCGCGCAGCCGGATCCGGCCCTCGTGGAGTTCCACTTCCTCGGCCTCGACGCCGAGCAGGGTGGCACCGGCGACCTTGATCGTCTCCGCGAGCTTTTCCGCGGCTTCGACCAGTGCGCTGGTCAGCAGCGGCGCGAACCGCGAGGAGTAGCTGCCCGAGCTGATCGTCCACGGCGTGGTGGCGGTGTCCATCTCGACGAGCGGGCGCACCTGGTCCAGCGGCAGGCCGAGCTGGTCGGCGACCACCTGCTGGGCGACGGTGGCGTGGCCCTGGCCCTGCGGCACGGTGCCCAGCAGCACCGAGACCAGCCCGTTGGGGTCGACGCTGATCCGGACGTGCTCGGTGGAGCCGGACTTGCCGCGCCCGGACGCCCGCTGCTCGGCCGGGGTGGCCAGGCCGACGTAGCCGATGTTGGTCGCGGACGGGTCGACGATGGTGGCCACGCCCAGGCCGAAGTACTCGCCCCGCGCCCGCGCTTCCCGCTGCTTTTCGCGCAGCGCCTGGTAGTTCGCGTTCTTCACGACCAGGTCCAGCGCACGGTCGTAGTCGCCGGAGTCGTAGATGCCGCCGGTCGGGGTGGCGTACGGGAAGTCTTCGTGGCGCACGAAGTTCCGCTTGCGCAGCTCGACCGGGTCCAGCCCGCAGGTCTCGGCGACCTTGTCCATCAGCCGTTCCAGGCCGAAGTACAGCTGCTGGCCGCCGAAGCCGCGGTTGAGGCCGGTGGGCGTCTTGTTCGTGACCACGGCCCGCGAGCGGATCTCGACGGCGTCGATCTTGTAGGCGCCGGTGATGTTGCCGAAGCAGCGGTAGAGCGTGCTGGGTTCCGGCGGCCGCAGGTAGGCACCCACGTTGTCCACCAGGTCCGCGCGCAGCGCCTGCACCGTGCCGTCGGCCGAGACGGCGGCCTCGAACCACATCGCCCGGTCCGAGCCGGCCGAGCTGGCCAGCAGGTGCTCGATGCGGTCCTCGGTCCAGCGCACCGGCCGGCCCGCGTGCTTGCTGGCCAGCGCCATCAGCGCGACGTAGGGGTAGATGCCCGCCTTGATGCCGAAGCTGCCGCCGTTGTCGGCCGGGATCATCAGCCGGATCCGCGACGTCGGCAGGCCGAACGCGCCGGCCAGCACCGCGACCATGGAGAACGGGCCGTGGAAGTTCGCCCACGCCTGGATGGCCGGGCCGTCCCCTTCGTCCTGCCACTCGGCGACGACCGAGTAGCACTCCATCGGCGTGGACGAGTAGCGCGGGAAGTCGTACTTGCCCTTCACCACGTGATCCGCCCGGGCGAACACGCCGTCCACGTCACCGAAGCTGAAGGTCCGGTCGGTCGCGACGTTGCCGTCCGCGTCCTCGTGCAGCCGCGGCGCGTCCGGCAGCAGCGCCTTCTCCACGTCGACCACCGGCGGCAGCGGCTCGTAGTCGATCTCGACGAGCTCCGCGGCGTCCTCGGCCAGGTACCGGTCGTTGGCGACGACCACCGCGACCGGTTCGCCGACGAAGCGCACCTTGTCCGTCGCCGTCGGGTAGTACGGCATGGGTGCCTTGAGCGCCAAGGGGAACGGGCGCAGGGTCGCCTTGACCTCCTCGGGGCCGATCACCGCGGCGACGCCGGGGTGCCGGCGGGCCCGCTCGAGGTCGACGCTCCGGATCCGGGCGTGCGGGTGCGGGCTGCGCACCACGGCCGCGGTCAGCGTGCCCGGCAACGGGTCCAGGTCGTCGAGGAACCGGCCGCGGCCGGTGAGCAGCGCGGGGTCTTCGATCCGCGCGGTCCTCCTGGCCGGCTTGTCGGCGACTGCGGTCATGCGGCTCACCTGCCTGCTTCTGCGGCGCTGTCGGACAGCGCGCGGTAGTTTCCGGAGCTCAGTTCGCGGCGCAGGATCTTGCCCACGCCGGACTTGGGGATGGTGTCGACGGCGACGAACCGCTTGGGGCGCTTCAACGACGGCAGCCCGGACTGCTCGCGGACGAAGGCCTCCAGCACCGCCGTCGCGTGCTCGGGTGTCATGCCTTCGGCGGGGACGAAGAACGCGGTGGCGGCCTGGCCCCACCGGTCGTCGGCCATGCCGACCACGACCACCTCGCGCACCGCGGCGCAGCGGATCAGCGCGTCCTCGATCTCGTCGGGGTAGATGTTCTCGCCGCCGGAGTTGATCATGTCGTCGACCCGGCCGGCGACCCAGAGGTCCCCGTCCTCGTCGGCGCTCGCCAGGTCGCCGGGGAAGTACCAGCCGTCGCGGATGGACTTGGCGTTGGCGTCCGCCCGGTGCCAGTACCCGGCGAACGCCTCGGGACTGGCCATCGAGATGGCGATCTGGCCCTGCTCCCCCGGCCGCACCTCGGCGTCCGGCGGGGCGGCGGGATCCGGGTCCACCAGCCGGACCCGGGAGAAGATCCCGGCGCGGCCCGCCGACCCCGGCTTCGCGAGCACGTCCGGGCCGATGGTGAAGGTGTAGATCTCGGTGCTGCCGAAGTGGTTGACGAAGGACTCCGGGTCCAGCGCGCCGGCGAGCTGCTCGGCCAGCGCCGGGGTCATCGACGAGCCCGCGTAGGCCAGCCGGCGCACGGTCCGCGCCTCGGCGAGCCGGCCGGTGCGCACCAGCGACCAGTAGATCGTCGGCACCAGGTACAGCGAGCCGATCCCCTCCGCGGTGATCAGTTCCAGGGCCTCGTCCGCGTCGAACTTCACCTGCGGCACCCAGGTTCCCGCGCCGACCAGGGTGGCCAGCAGGGTGCGCAGCCCCATGGTGTGGAACAGCGGCATCACGCCGAGGGTGGCGTCGAAGCGGGACTGTCCACTTTGGATCAGGTGCGCGATCGCCGCGTGGTGCTCGGCGGAGTGCGTGCGCGGCACGCCCTTCGGTTTTCCGGTGGTGCCCGACGTGTAGAGCATCACACTGATGTCCGTGTCGGCCACCCGGACGTCCGGGGCGCCGCTCGGCTGCCGCAATGCCAGGCGCTCGATGGTGTCCTCGTCCGGCGGCCCGGAGGCGATCCGCGGCACCGGGGGCAGGCCGGCCATTGCTTCGTCCGCGAGAGCCTCGGTCGAAGCGTCGGTGATCACCAGGGCGGGCAAGGCGTCGGCGACGCAGTAGGCGAGCTCGGGAGGCGCGAACCGGTACGACAGCGGCACCGAGACCGCGCCGAGCTTCTGCGCGGCCAGGTGCAGGCTGGCCAGGGGTTCGCCGCCGGCCAGCGACAGGACCACCCGGTCGCGGGGCCGGACGCCGAGCTCGGCCAGGGCCCGGGCCAGGCGATCGGTGTGCGCGTCCCAGTCGGCGTAGGTCATGGGACGTGCGCCACCCACCGCGCGGCGCCGGGGATAACGCTCCGCCGTCCAGCGCAGAACCGTGCCCAGATCCATGACCGTCCCTCCATCGCGACAGTGGCCGACCGCCTGTACCTAACA
This sequence comes from Amycolatopsis sp. NPDC114478, assembly GCF_055633805.1. Taxonomy (NCBI): domain Bacteria; kingdom Bacillati; phylum Actinomycetota; class Actinomycetes; order Pseudonocardiales; family Pseudonocardiaceae; genus Amycolatopsis; species Amycolatopsis sp. NPDC114478. The sequence continues at coordinate 67,137 of NZ_JBVKDO010000001.1, forward strand.
GTACGATACAGACCATCTGTTTCGGATGGTTGCGAACCTACGATATGGTTCGGAGCATGTCAACGGTTCGGTTGTCGACGACGTCGTACGTGGTGCTCGGGATGATCGCCCTGCGCGGGCCGTCCACGTCCTACGACCTCAAGCGCGCGATCGGCCGGTCGGTGGGGTACTTCTGGAACTTCCCGCACGCGCAGCTGTATTCGGAGCCCAAGCGGCTCGAGGAGGCCGGCCTCCTGGAGCTCGACGAGGAGGACTCCGGCCGCCGGCGCAAGACGTTCTCGATCACCGAAGCCGGCCGCAAGGTGCTGCGCGACTGGGTCGCCGAGCCGGTGAACGAGCACTTCGAGCTGCGCGACGTGGCGGAGATCAAGCTCTTCTTCAGCGAGCTGGCCGGCCCGGACGACGTCGCGCGGCTCGCGAAGGGGCAGGTCGAGCAGCACGAGCGCCGGATCGCCGAGTACGAGGAGATGCAGCGCCGCTTCGGTCACATCGAAGAGGTGGCCGGCCGGATGATCACCCTGGAACTCGGGCTGGGCATGGAGTACGCGGCCCTCGAGTTCTGGCGCGGCGTGTGCGACCGCGCCGCCCGCGGCGACTTCGAGATCGGAAAGCACTCGCTCCAGGAATAGCCCGCGAGGAACCCGGCGAGGTGGTGCACCACCGGACCAGGGCCTCGAGCGGTTCGTGCTCGGCGGCCAACGCCGCCGCGCGGTCGGCTCAGGACGCGACGCGCAGGACGAGCTTGCCGCAGGTGCGGTTGGACTCGCCGCGGGTGTGCGCCTCGGCGACCTGCTCGAGCGGGAACACCTCTTCGACCTCCACCACGACCTCGCCGGAGTCGATCAGCGCGCCGATGGTGGTGAGCGCGGGGCCGTCCGGCTCGACCAGGAACGGGGACACCCGCACGCCCTTCGCCTCGGCCGCGGCGGCCAGCTCGGGCGACACCCCGGCCGGGACGGCGACCAGCAGCCCACCCGGGCGCAGCACGTCCAGCGACCGCGTGCTGGTGTTGTCGTGGTGGTCGCCGACCAGGTCGAGCACGACGTCGACGTCGGAGACCGCGTCCTCGAACCGGACGCCTGCGTAGTCGATCAGCTCGTCCGCGCCGAGCTTGGTCAGCCAGTCGTGGCCGCCGGCCCGCGCGGTACCGAGCACGTGGGCGCCGAGGTGCTTGGCGAACTGGACCGCCAGGTGCCCGACCCCGCCGGCGGCCGCGTGCACCAGCACGCGCTGCCCCTGCCGGACGTGCGCGGTGTCCACCAAGGCCTGCCACGCGGTGAGCGCGGCGAGCGGCACCGCCGCGGCTTGCTCGTGGCCGACACTCGAGGGCTTGCGGGCGAACTGCCGCGCCGGTGCGGTGACGTATTCGGCGTAGCCGCCGGCCGCGCGAGGGAACCAGGGCATGCCGTAGACCTCGTCCCCTTCCCGCAGGGTCGTGACACCGAAGCCGACCTTCTCCACCACACCGGAGACGTCCCAGCCCAGGATGAACGGCGGCGCACCGAGCACGCCGGCCATTCCGGCCCCGGCCCGCGTCTTCCAGTCCACCGGGTTGATGCCGGCCGCGTGCACCTTCACCCGGACTTCGGTGGGCAACGGTTCCGGGCGGGCTACTTGCTGCACCGAAAGCACGTCGGGACCGCCGAGGGCGTGCTGGATGACGGCGCGCATCGATGTGTCGGACACTGGTTCTCTCCTCGGATCAGCTACCGGGAAAGAGCACGAGGTGATCTTTCCCTTGACCCGGACAACGTAGGTCCGGGGATATGGTTACCCGCAAGGGCTACAACTTCCCAATGGGAAGTATCGAGGTGAGAGGCTTGCCATGACCACCGTCTGCCTGACGGGACAGCATTCCGACCACGACGTCTACGCGGCGCAGTGCCCGTGCCGGGCGATGCTGGACCTGCTGGCGAACAAGTGGTCCGCGTTGGCCATCGGCGCGCTCGAGGACGGTCCGCAGCGGTTCGGCCGGCTCCAGCGGCACCTGCAGGGAGTCAGCCCGAAGGTCCTGACCCAGACCTTGCGGCGCCTGGAGGAGTCCGGCCTGGTCGATCGCACCGTCTACCCCGCCGTGCCACCCCACGTCGAATACTCGCTCACCGACCTCGGGCGCAGCGCGGCCGTGCCCCTGGGCATGCTGCGCAGCTGGGTCGAAGACAACATCGACAACGCTGTCCGCGCCGGCGCGTCAACGGCATCCCGCGTCGGCGAGAACACCGCGCAAGACTGAACGCACCACGGCCCGGACGAATCCACTGTGGACTCCACGCCGGGTCCGGGTGGCACGAAATTGTCCCTTATGGACGGTCCCGGAAGGCCGCCACCGCGCATTCGGCCGCGCTGCCCGCGTCTTCGGCGGCGACGACGACGCCGGCGATCGTGATCGCCGGTTCGAGCGGGATCGCCCGGACGCGGGTCGAGTGGATCTCGGCGACCTGGTCGGCGGGCAGCACCGTCCAGCTTCGGGAGTCCGAGCCGACTTCGACGATCGTGTCCTGGAGTGTGCCCGTCGGCCGGCCTGCCGGCGGGCACAGGCCGGTGTCGCGCAGCGCCAGGACCACCGCGTCGTACAACGCCGGGTCGTGCTCCCGGGCGGGCAGGCGCAGCATGTCGCCGGCCAGCTCGGCCAGGCCGACGGCACCGCCGTCGGCGGCCGGGTGGTGCTTGGACACCACCGCCAGCAAGTTCTCCTCCCAGGCCGGCAACACCGTCAGCCCGGCTACGGTGCCCACGCCGCGCGTCAGCGCCAAGTCGAGGTCACCCTGCCGCAGAGCGTTGAGCCGGGCCTCGACCGGCAGGTCGACCAGCACCACGTCGAACTCCGGCGCCCGCTCGCGCAGGGCGTCGATACCGCGTTCCAGACGGGCGGTCAGGCCGGCGGCGGTGCCGATGCGCACCGTCGTCGGGACCTGCTTCGCCGCAATCTGCACCTGGCCGGCCGCGGCGAGCGTGCTGCGCGCCGCGTCGAGCACGCGCTGCCCGGCCGCGGTGAGCCGGACCCGGCGGGGCGACCGGTCGAGCAGCCGGACCCCGAGCTCCCGCTCCAGCCGGGCGATCTGCTGGCTGACCGCGGGCTGGGCGACGTGCAGCCGCTCGGCGGCCCGCCCGAAGTGCAGCTCGTCGGCGACGGCGACGAAATAGCGCAGCGCCCGCAGCTCCATGCTTCCCGCCCCAGTCCGGATCGACGATAAGGTCAGCTTATCGCAGCACGTAGTGGTTGCCGCTGGTTCGCGTCGCCGTCCGGTGTTGTAGTCGTGATCATGACCATCGAACTCGGGCCGCTCGGCGCCTACCTGACCGCTGCCGGGGCGACCGCGACGGACGCCGTCGCGCTGGAGGAAGCCGGCTACGGCGCGATCTGGCTGGCGGCGTCGCCGGCCGCCGATCTCCTCACGGCGGAGCGGCTGCTCGACGCCACCAGCCGGATCGTGGTGGGCACCAGCGTGCTCAACGTGTGGCAGGCCGACGCGGGAACCGTCGCGGACTCCTACCACCGGATCGCGGGCAAGCACCCCGATCGCCTGCTCATCGGCATCGGCGCCGGCCACCGGGAAGTCGATACCGGGTACACGTCGCCGGTGGCGAAGATCGCCGGCTACCTGGACACCCTGACCGCCGCCGGCGTCCCCGCCGAGCGCGTGCTGCTGGCCGCACTCGGTCCCAAGATGCTCCGGCTGGCCGCCGAGCGCGCCGCGGGCACACTCACGCTCCAGGTGACGCCCGAACACACCAGCCGCGCCCGGGAGGCCCTGGGACCGGCCAAGCTGGTGGTGCCCGGCCACGGCGTGCTGCTGGACACCGACGCCGAACGGGCCCGGGAGGCCGCCCGGGCCGGCGTGCGCCCCATGCTCGGGATCGCCAACTACGCCAACAACCTCCGGCGAATCGGCTACACCGACCACGACCTCACCGAGCCGTTCAGCGACCGGTTGATCGACGCGCTCGTGCTCCACGGCGACGCGACGGCCATCGTGGCGGGCATCCGCGCGGAGATCGCGGCGGGGGCGAACCACGTGGGCCTGCACGCGATGGGTGCGGATCCGATCGGTGACCTGCGCGCGATCGCGACGGCAGCGCGTGACCTGGAAGCGTTGCGGGCGTAGCGATTCGGCCACTGCCCGGAACAGCAATGCGGGGCGACGCGCCGGCGTCGCCCCGCATTACGTCATCGCGCTACTGGATCGCGAACGGCGCCGACACGTCCACCGCGTACGGCGTCGTGCCGTTCTTGTCCAGCTGCAGCACATACCCGCCCGGCACCACGGCGGGCGGGCCGGACGCGTTGATGTCCGGCGCGCTTTCGGCCAGCGTGGCCGCCGGGAAGGACACGCGCACCACCTGGGACCGGCCCGGGTCGAGCGTCACCCGCGCGAAGCCGACCAGCCGTTGCGGCGGGACGACCACCGGGCTCACCGGCTGGGCCACGTACACCGGCACGATGTCGGTGCCGCTGCGGGTTCCGGTGTTGGTGACCGTGAACGTCGCGGTGGCCGTGCCGTCACGCGCGACCTTCGGCGTCACCGCCAGGTTCGTGTGGGTGAACGTCGTGTACGACAGGCCGTACCCGAACGGGAACTGCGGGTTGTACGCGTTGCCCGCACCGGACGCGGTGCTGGGCAGCTGGTCGAAGAACTTCGGCTGGTCCCCCAGCGGGGACGGGGCCGTGCCGGCGAAGTCGGCGCCGACGGCCGGCGCGTCGGACGGCCAGCTGATCGGCAGCTTGCCCGCGGGGTTCGCCTTGCCGAACAGCACATCCGCCACCGCCGTGCCGGCTTCCGTGCTGCCCTGGTACGCCATCAGCACCGCGTTCGCCTTCTCCGCCGGGCCCAGCCCGACCGGCCGGCCCGCGACGACCACGACGATCACCGGCTTTCCGGTCGCCTCCAGAGCCGAGATGAGGGCCTGCTGGTCGGGCGCCAGGGCCGGAGCGGGGTTGTCGCCCAGCCCTTCCGCGTAGGCCTTCTCCCCCACCACCGCCACGTAGGCACTGGTGCCCGCCGCGGCCGCGACCGCGCTGGCCTGGTCCGGCGCGTAGACCGCGCCCGGATCCGCGGCCCGGATGCCGTTCAGCACGGTGGTGCCCGGCGGAATCTGGTTGTCGGGGCCCATGCAGCACACGTGCCCGGCACCCGCCACGCCCTGCCAGCTCACGCTCCAGCCGCCGAGCTGGTTGGTCATCGAGTCCGCGCTCGGGCCGGTCACCACGACCTTCGCGCCGGCCGGCAAGGGCAGCGCGTTGTTCTCGTTGCGCAGCAGGGTGATCGACTCCCGCGCGGCCTTCGCCGTCTGGTCGCGGCCCGCGGTGACGGCGGCGTTGGCGGCGTTCGCGTCGACGCACGGTTTCGCCGGGTCGGCCACGCACGGCTGGTCGAACAGGCCGAGCTGGAACTTCAGCGTGAGGATGCGGCGCACGGCCTGGTCGATCCGCGCGTGCGAGATCTTGCCCGTGTCGACGGCCTGCAGGATCGCGGTCTGCCACCCCGCCGGGTCGGAGACCTGCATGCTCATGTCGACGCCCGCGTTCACGGCGGCGGCGATGGCACCCGAAAGGTCCGGCGCGATGTGGTAGGCGGTCTGCAACGCAGTGACGTCCTGGTAGTCGCTGATCACGACACCCTGGAAGCGCAGCTGGTCGCGCAGCACGTCGGTCAGCAGGTAGTGCGACGAGGTGGCGGGAACACCGTTGATCGAACCGGAGTCGACCATCACCGTCCCGGCGCCCGCGTCGATCCCGGCCGCGTACGACGGCAGGATCGTCGTCTGGAGGTAGTTCATGGGGAGCAGTGCCTCGGCCCGGTCGTGGCCGTTGACCGACTGCGAGTAGCCGGCGAAGTGCTTGACCGTCGCGCTGACGTTCAGCTCACCGCGCTTGGCGGGCGTCTGCATGCCCTTGATGTTCGCGGCGCCCATCGCGCCCGCCAGGGCCGGCTGCTCGGCCCACGTCTCGTAGGTGCGGCCCCACCGGTTGTCGCGCGCGATGTCCTGGACCGGCGCGAAGTCCCAGTTCCAGCCGGTGGCGCGCAGGGCGTCCGCGGTCGCCTTGCCGCCGGCCTGGGCGAGCGCGGGGTCCCAGGTGGCGCCCATGCCGATGGACTGCGGGTACAGCGGCGCCTGCCACGGGTGGCCGAAGCCGTGCACCGCGTCGACGCCGAACACCACCGGCAGGTGCAGGCGCGAGTTCTTGATCGCGAACTGCTGGATGATGTTGTACTCGTTCGCCCAGTCGTAGCCGGTGTTGCCCACGCCGCCCTTGCCCGTGGTGTCGACCGGGTTGTCGGTACCGCCCGCGAGGACCGAGCCGACGTGGGCGTCGACCAGGATTTTCCGCATGCACTCGGGATTGGGCAGGTTGAAACCGTTGTTGCCGCACGTCGCGCTGTTCGCGTCGGTCAGCGTGCCGACCAGCTGCTGGTCCATCTGGCCGACCTTCTCGGGCAGCGTCATCGCGTGCAGCAGCGCCTCCACCCGCGCCGGCACCGGGCGATGGGTGTCCAGCCAGGGCGCGGCGCCCAGGTCGATGGCGGCACTGCTACTGGCGGTGAACGCGGGAACCGCGAGTAGAGCCGCCGCCGCGAACACCGTGACGGTGGCGCGGGTACTGCGTCTGTGGTTGCGGAACACCTGACCTCCTTCAGCCGTGGTCGGTACGGACCGGCCGCATTGGGGCGAGCGCACCCTAGGCACCTTCCGCCTGGGCTGTAAAGCGCCGAACGGTGGCCGGACGCCCGTTCGTCCACACCTTGAAGTAAGAGGTGACCCGGGTCGGCGAGCCCGTTGTACGTTGTCCAAGAGCCGTCAGCGCCGATGGAAAGCAGTTGGCCGCGTGGCTAGGAGGCAGTGTGCTGGAAGCGCTGGGCATGACTCCCGGGGAAGAACGGGTCTACCGCGTGATCGTCGGCGGGTACCGGACCACGCCCGACGAAATCGCGGGCAGGATCGGCGTGGGCCGCGGCGAGCTGGAGCCGATCCTGGAGGCCCTGCTGGCGAAGGGGCTCGTCAGCAGGACCGAGGGGCACTACGTGTCCGCGCCACCGGACGTCTCCCTCGGCCCGCTGCTCGTGCACGGCCAGGAGAAGCTGGAGGCCGCCCGGGCCGCGGTGTCCCAGCTCGCCGAGGAGTACCGCGGCAGCGCGCGGCGGCGCGACTCCGCGCAGCTCGTCGAGGTCATCACCGGGGTGGACGCGATCCGGCGGCAGGCGCTGGCCATCCAGCGCGGCGCCCGCGAAGAGTCCCTGTGGTTCTGCCTGGAGGGCAACGTCGCGATGGCGGCGTCGGAGAACGTCGAGGAAGCGCTGGCGCAGGCCCGCGGCGTGCAGTACCGCGTGATCTACGAGACCGGCCTGCTCGAGGAACCCGGCCGGATCGTCAACGTCCTGGAGGGGATCGAGGGCGGCGAGATCGCCCGCTCGATCTCGAAACTGCCGGTGCGCCTGGCCATCTCCGACCGCTCGGTGGCGCTCTGCCCGCTGGTCACCCACGACAGCACGGGCGAACCCACCGCCGCGCTCGTCCGGGAAAGCAGCCTGCTGTCCGCGCTGGTCGCGTTGTTCGAGGTCTACTGGGAACGCGCGTCGCCGCTGCGGATCGGCGACACCGCGCCCACCGCCCACCTCGACCCCGACGAGCGGCGGCTGCTGTCCCTGCTCATCGGCGGGGTCAGCGACAAGTCGATCGCGACCCAGCTCAACGTCAGCTACCGGACCGTCCAGCGGCGCCTGCAGGACCTCATGCGCCGGGTCGACGCCCGCACCCGGATGCAGCTGGCCTGGCAGGCCAGCAAGCTCGGCTGGCTGGACGAGCCGAGCCCCGGGCACCTCCTGCCGCGTGACGGCGGAAGGCACCCGGAGCCCTTGGGCGGCGCTATTTCGAGCTGAGCCCGTACGCCCGGAGCACCGTCTGGTCGACGGCGTTGCCCGCGTTGTCGGTGGCCTGCACCCGCAACGCGACGTAGGAGTTCGTGGCCCCGAGCGACGGGTGGTCGATCGTGGCCTCATAGGACTTCCCGGCGCGCTTGACGTCGACGGCACGCCAGGTCTTGCCGTCGTCGTAGGACGCCCAGGCCTTGACCGACCGCACGTCCGGCGCGGCCATCCCGTCCTGGAACCGCGCGGTCAGGCCGATCCTCGCCCGGCGGCCGGCCGGGAGCCGGTTGCCGGCGTCCGCGTCGACCGCGTAGTCCAGCTGCAGCAGCGGAAGCAGCGTCGGGGCCGCCGACCGGGCCGAGCGGAACGTCCACGACGTCTGCGTGCTGGTGCCGAACAGCCACTCCGGCGAATCGCGCCGCACCGACAGGTCGAGCCGGTAGGTTGCCGGATCCCCGCCGGCGGGGAAGGTGCCGTACGCGTAGGGCTGCTCCGACACGAGCTTCCCGTCGCGGAACAGTTTCGCCGAGGTGGCGGCCGGTCCGGCCTGGTCGTCGCCTTCGTTGAAGCCGTAGTGCCCGGCCTGGCTGTCGGCGAACTCCGGGACGCGGATCCGGAGGTTGTCGCCCTCGCGGGTCGAGTCCATGCCCGGCACGCCCCGCGGGATGGCGGGCCGGACGACCGGCGCGAACCAGTCCTCGGTGAGGTTTTCCCGGCCCGTGTAGGTGCGCGGCGCCGCGGTCATGCCGCCGTCGAGCGGCGACATCTCGTCCCAGACCAGGCCGTGCTTGACCCGGTGCTGCCACTGGACGTCCCCGGAGCTGACGTACTCCTGCCGGGTCGACGGCGTCGTCACGTACCGCTGGTATTCGTTGACGGCGAAGTCCTGCCACGGCTTCCACGCGAACCGCTGTTCCTTGGCCTCACCGCCGCTGCCGGTCTGGCGGTAGTGGGTGGTGACGGTCGCGGTGTTCGCCGCGGTGACCTGGTGGACGATCTTTTCCGGGATCCGGTCGTGCTCGGTCTGCACGACGTCGTAGAGGTACGGGCTGACCGCGATCCCGTCCAGGCTCAGGAAAGTGGGGAAGCGCTTGATCTTGGCGAGGAGTGCCGTGCCCTCGTCCCGGTCGAGCTGGACGGTCGGGATCGCCAGGTTCGGCGCCGCGCTGATCGAGGGCACCGAGGCGGTGCTCCAGCCGTCCGGCACGACGATGAAGACGATCGCCGCCCCGGCGTCCGCGGCGGCACGGGAGACTTCGTCGCGGTTGTAGTCGGCCGGGTCCGGGTCGACGATCGCGGCCTTGCCCCGCGCGTTCTTGAAGTCCGCCGGTTTTCCCTGTCCGGCGGAGACGGCCTGCAGCAGCCGCCAGCCGTCCAGCTTGGGCGACCCGGCGAGGTAGCGGTTCGTGAGCGGGTCACGGCCGCCCAGGACGTTCACCGTCAACGGCGGCGCGATCCTCGACCAGCGGGAGCCGAACTCGAAGGCCCCGGTCGTCACCTTCGGCGTCGGGGTGACCCGGAGCTCGCGGGTGTAGTCGAACTGCATGGCGTAGTTCGCGATCTTGCGCGAGCCGAGTTCCCGGTAGGTGTAGTAGCTCCAGATCCCGGCCTGTTCCGACGGTTTCGGCGTCTCGATCTGCACCTTCACCGCCTTGCGGGCGTCCAGCACGAGGTTCGTGTCGCCGGTGATCCGGATCTCCGGCTGGACGACCTGGAACGCGGTGAGGCCGTCCTCGGTGCCGTTGACCTGGGCGGTCAGGTAGTACACGCCCGCGCCGAGCTCGACCGTCAGGCCGTCGCCGGCCAGCCAGGTGTTGACGTCGAAGCGGTAGTCCTCGCCGTACATCAGCAGCCACGGGGCGACCGTCGGCTTGCCCTGCAGGTCGAGTGCGGTGAGGGTGACCTTGTGCTTGGGCGCGGTCTTGTCCGCGCCGAGCGAGGTGTGCACTATTACGCCGTTCGCGGTCGCGGTGAGACGGCCGCTGTAGGTGCCCGGCGCCAGTTTCGCCGGGTCGCCGGTGATCGTGACGGTCGCCTGGCCGCCGGCCGGTACGTCCACAGTGGACGTTCCGAGCCGGATCCCGTCGGCGGCGGGGACACCGGCCAGGGACTTGGCGTCGAGGGCGAGCTTCAGCGAGACCGGCGTGGTTCCGACGTTGGTGTAGGTGACCTCTTTGGACACCGGCGCTTTGCCGTCCTCGACCGCGCCGAGGTCGAGCGTGCCGGTGGCGAAGACCTGCTGCTTCACCGCGCGCGCCACGTCGACCCGGCCGCCGCCCTGCTCGAACACCGAGCGCCCGGGGGCGGTCAGGGAGGTGCTGGCCAGCGCGTCCTTGAGCTGACTGCCCTTCCAGCCGGGGTGCTGCTGGGCGAGGATCGCCACCGCGCCGGCGACGTGCGGCGTCGCCATCGAGGTGCCGGAAGCGGCGGTGTAGTGGTCGTCGACGACGTCGCCCATGGCGGTCCCCGCGGCACGGGCGGCGACGATGCCGACGCCGGGTGCGGTGATGTCGGGCTTGACGGCGTTGTCGCCCAGACGCGGTCCGCGGCTGGAGAACGACGCCAGGCTCTCGTCACGGCCGACGGCGCCGACGGTCAGCGCGGCTTCGGCGGTGCCCGGCGAGCCGACGGTGTAGGCGCCTTGTTCGCCGTCGTTGCCGGCGGCCACCACGAAGAGCGTGCCGGTCTGTTCACTGAGCGCTTCGAGGCCGACGCTGAGCGCGTCGGTGCCGTCGGTCGGGCCGCCGCCGAGGCTCATGTTGACCGCCTTGGCGCCGGAGTGCGCCGCCCACTCCATCCCGGCGAGGACCCAGGACTCGTAACCGAAGCCGTCGTCGTCGAGCACCTTGCCGACGAGCAGTTTCGCGCCCGGCGCGACGCCCTTGAGCCGGCCGCCCGAGGCGGCGCCGGAGCCCGCGATCGTCGAGGCGACGTGCGTGCCGTGGCCGAAGTGGTCGGTCGTGTCGGGGCTGGTCGTGAAGTTGACCGCCTCGCTCACGCGGCCGGCCAGGTCGGGGTGGGTGGGGTCGTAGCCGGTGTCGAGCACCGCGACCGTGGTGCCGGTGCCGTCGTAGCCCGCTGCCCACGCCTCGGGGGCGCCGATCTGCGGGACGCTGCGGTCGAGGGAGACGCGGACCTTGCGGTCCAGGGAGATCCGCTCGATGTTTCCCGACGAGGCCCAGAACGCGGTGGCGTTCGCCTTGCCGGCCCGCGCGGAACGGCCGTTGACGCTGGTCAGCGTCGCGCCGAGGTCGGCTGCCGCCGAGGCTTTCCGGAGGTCCGTGCCCTTGCGGTAGGTGAGGATCAGCGGCAGGGTCGCCGACTGCTCGTCGGCGTACCCCTCGGCGATCAGCTCGGTGACGTCGAAGAGGGTCCGGTCGACCTGCTTCGCGGCCAGCCGCGGGGTGACGTCTTCGGGGAAGACGCTGAGGTGGCCGTCGACCTCCTGCTGGTGGAACCGGATCTTCTCCCGGCCCGGCGCGGGCCGGACGGTGGCGGCCTGCTTGCCGCCGGGCTGCCGTTCGACCTGGACGACGTCACCGGTGAGCAGGGTGACCGAGTGGCGTTCGAGGCCCGCGGGTGACGGTGCCGCCTGCGGGCCGGGCGCCGCGTTCGCGACTCCGGCGGTGCCCGCGGCGAGGGTGCCGACGCAGGCCACGACCAGAACAGATGATCTCCAGTGCATCGCACCAGGCTCGCGCCGCCGCCGGCATCCGTCACTAGGGCGGACGCGTCCGAATCACGACACGTCGCATCTTCGTCAGCGGCCGGCTACCGGCGGAACGCCGCGACGAGGAGCCGCCGGAGCTCGCGCCGGCCGTGGTCGTCGAGCCCGGCCAGGACCCGGTCCTCGGCCTCGGCCACTTCGGGATCGATGCGCGCGAGCAAGGTCATGCCCTCGCGCGTCAGCGTGGCGGGCAACGACCTCCCGGACGGCACCGTGGCGGGCCGCGTCACCAGGCCGCGCTCCTGCAGCTCGCGAACCACCTTGTTCATCGCCTGCGGTGACACCTGGGCCTCGCGGGCCAGCTCGGCGTTGGACTTCGGCGACCGCGCCAGCATCCGCAGGCAGAGGTACTCGGGCGCTGCCAGCTCCGCCGGCTCGAGCACGGTGGCGGCCACCTCGGCGCGCAAGGCCGCGGTGACCCGGTGCAGCAGGTAGCCGAGCGGCTCGTCCCGGAGACTTTCCATGCCAACCATGTTGACATGTATCAACCTGGTTGACACTCTGGGGTGCATGACGAACCCCTCATTGTTCGATTCCGCCTACCGCGGTCAGGCTCCCGAGATGGGGCAGGGCTTCCGGCCGCCGTGGAGCCTCGGCGAACCGCAGCCCGAGATCGCCGCGCTCATCGACGCGGGCGCGTTCCACGGTGAAGTTCTCGACGCCGGCTGCGGCGAGGGCGCAACGTCGCTCCACCTCGCCGAGCGGGGCTTCACGACCGTCGGCCTGGACCAGTCACCGACCGCGATCGAGCTGGCGCGTGCCGAAGCCGCCCAGCGCGGCTTGGCCAACGCCACCTTCGCCGTCGCCGACATCAGCACGTTCACCGGCTACGACGGCCGGTTCGGCACCATCGTCGACAGCACGTTGTTCCACTCGATGCCGGTCGAGCTGCGCCGGCCCTACCAGGAATCGATCGTGCGCGCGGCGTCGCCGGGCGCGTCCTACTACGTGCTGGTGTTCGACAGCGCCACCGTGCCCTCGGACCGGGTCAACCCGGTCTCCGCGGAGGAACTGCGGGAGGTGGTGGGGGCGTACTGGACGATCGACGAGATCCGGCCGGCCCGCATCCCCGCCAACGTCCCCGAAAACTTCCCCGGCTTCGAGGACTTCGCGGGCAGCGACGTCCGGGACGAGGGGAACGGCCGCAAGTCGACACCCGCCTGGCTGCTGTCGGCGCACTTGTCCTGAGCGGGACGTCGGTTCAGCTGCGGGAGATTGACCGTCAGGGCTGATTCGCGTCGGCGTTCAGCACCACGCTGGCTTCCGCCGTGTAGGCGAGGAAGGTGAACGACTCCTGGAGGTAGAGCTCGATGTGGTCGTCGTCGTGGGACTGGTAGCCGATGGACAGGTCCTGGCCCAGGTGCAGCTCGTAGTCACCGCCGCGGGCCGAAAGCAGGAGCGCGCCGTCGAGGGCGGGTGCCCAGATCGGTTCGTCGTGCAGCAGCCGGGACAGGTGGTCGAGAATCGGGTAGCCGTGGTCGGTCGTCTCGGCGACCTCGGTGTACGCCGCGGCCGAGAGCAGCAGGCGGTAGGGCCCGTCGACGCCGGCCAGCCGTAGCCGGCTGAGCGCTTCGGCAGCCGCTCGAGGGGCTTCGCGCACGTCCGCGGGCAGCCGGACCGACGGGTTGGAGCTGCCGGGCGCGATGCCGGCGATCCCGGCCGCGGGCAAGCCGCGGAAGATCGCCTGGTCCTCGGCGAGGGCGATGCGCTGAGCGGCGTCCTTCACCGGCTGCCAGTCGGAGTCCTTCGCGCCGCGCTCGACGTCGTCGACGGCCTGCCTGGTCACGGTGAACGGCACGCGCAGTTCGATCACCGGCTGGACTTCGCGCTGGCGGACGACCACGCCGTCGGCCGGTGTTTCGAGGGCGCGCAGGTGCCCGGTGCCCACCGCCGACAGTTCCGGGCCGGCCGGGCCGGCGACGTCCACGACCCGGCGGCCCGCGAGGGTGCGGGTCGCCGTGCGGCGGGCCTCGGCCTCGATTTCGGCCCAGGCGGCGGCCGGGATGGGGGCGAGTTCGCGGTGCAGGTTGTTCATGGTGTGCCGCTCCTTTTCAGGTCGCCGATACCCAGGGAGCCGTCCGGCGGCGGCTCCGCAGCCGTGGTCGCGGGGACCGGGTCGTCGAGGAAGTCCGCGCTGGGAACGAAGAACAGCCCGCCGGTGACCGCCGTGGAGAAGTCCAGGATCCGGTCGTGGTTGCCGGGCGGGACGCCGATGAACATGTTCCGCAGCATCCGTTCGACCACGTCGGGACTGGCGGCGTACCCGATGAAGTAGGTCCCGAACTCCCCGGACCCGATCGTGCCGAACGGCATGTTCTCCCGGACGATCTGCCGTTGCGTCCCGTCGGCGTCGACGATCGTGTTCAGCGCGACGTGGGAGTTCGACGCCTTGGCCGCGTCGGGGATCTCGATGTCGCTCAGCTTCCGGCGGCCGATCGCCCGCTCCTGCTCCTCGACCGGCAACGCGCCCCAGGTGCCGAGGTCGTGCAGGTACTTCTGGACCACGACGTAGCTGCCGCCGGCGTACGCGGGGTCCTCGTCCCCGACGAACACGGCGGAGGCCGCGACCGCCCCGGTGGGGTTCTCGGTGCCGTCGACGAAACCGAGCAGGTCCCGTTCGTCGAAGTACCGGAAGCCGTGGACCTCGTCGGCGACGTCGGCGTACCCGGCGAGCCGGTCCATCAGCCGGCGAGCCAGTTCGAAGCACAGGTCCGGACGCCGCGCCCGCACGTGGAACAGCAGGTCACCCGGGGTGGACACGGCCCGGTGGGTCGCGCCGGCCAGTTCGCGGAACGGGTGCAGGCCGGCCGGCCTGGGCAAGTCGAAGAGCCGGTCCCACAGCGCGGCACCGATCCCGACCACGCAGGCGGTGCCGTCCTCCGGCGCCCGGAACCCCACCGCGCGGACGATCCCCGCCACGTCGGGCAAAAAGTCCCGGACGACGCTTTCGGCACCCTCGCGCACGGTGACGACGAGGAAGATCGCCGCGCGGGCAGGGGGCATCAGCACGTCCTGCGGCCGTCCGGGCGGTGCCGTCACGTCAGCTCGCTCCTCCCGTCCGGGCCGTTCCCGGCGCCAGCGTGGCACACGTGATCGCCGGCCGCACCTGCGCGGCGGAGCGTTGTGCGGGGCGACAACGTCGATTGACGGGTCCGACAAGGACCGCCCGCCGATCCGGGCCCGAGGCTAGCCTAGCGGCATGAACGTGGCTGATCCCGCACACTGACCGGGCCCGAGTGGACAGCACCGGAAGCCGGGACCGCGTCCGGCCGTGGGTCGAGCACCTCTCCCGCGCCTTCCGTTCGTTCGGCGAGCACTACGGCTCCTACTACGCGGCCGCGATCACGTACTTCAGCCTGCTGTCCCTGGTGCCGGTCGCGATGGTGGCGTTCGCGGCCGCGGGGTTCGTGCTCGCCGGCGACCACGCCTTGCTGGACCGGCTCACGGCCGCGATCGGCGCGCAGGCCCCGGACGCGCAGTGCTGAAGCAGCTCGGCGGCCTGCTGCTCGCCAGGACCGGCCATTCGCCGTCCGGCGCGGTGTTCGGCCCGGTGCTCGGCTTGCTCGTGTTCGTGAACCTGACCGCCCGGCTGCTGCTGTTCGCCACCGCGTGGACGGCGACCTCGGCCGGCCCGTCGCCGCGCAGGAGGCGTTCGTAGGGCCCTGGGGAGACACCCAGGTCGCGTTCGAAGGTCGTGTCGAGCCGGACCGGGCGCCACGTGTCGTCGCGCCCCAGCCCGGACAGCTGCGGCCGCAGCCCCGGGCCGAGGAGATGCGCAGGATGATCTGGTTGGCGGCCACCCGCGCCGCGTCGGGCAGGAACCGCAGCCGCGGGGTGTGGCGCAGGATCAGGCGCACCTCGGTGGCGTTCACCGGCAGGTGCTTGCCCGCCCGGATGAACACGGGCACGCCGCCCAGGCACCGACCGGTAGCCGTCGTACTGGCCGCGCACGCACTCCTGCACGCCCACGGGCGGGATGGCCTTGAGCACCTCGAGCTTCGATGGGGGCGTCCAGGACCTGTAGCAGGTGGTTCTGCACGAACGAGGCCGCCGGTGATCCCGAAGATCACCAGGTCGGTCGCGGGCCAGTCCGGTCCCGGCACGTCGTTCACCCCTTCCCGGTGAGAAAAGCCATGGGCGGCACGAAGTAGAGCGCGCCGGTGACCACTGTGGACACTTCGAGCGGCCGGTCGGTCAGCCCGGTCGCCGCCGGGTCCGCGGCGTAGGTGACCACCAAGGCGCCGTACTCGCCGTCGGTGATCGACGCGAACGGCATTCGGTCCCGGACGACTCCGCGTTCGGGCTCGAACGCGACGGAATCGAGCGTCCGGCCGCCGGCCAGGCGGTCCCGCTCGGCGGCCGGCAGCGCACGCCACCGGTCGAGGTCGTGGACGTGTTTGCGCACGTGCAGGTACGAGCCGCCGGCGAACCGGGGATCGTCGCCGGGGCCGACGAGGGCCGCGTCCGCCGGTTGCGGGTTCCGTGGGCAGCCGTAGCGGAAGCCGTTCACCCGGTCGAGGACGGCAACCGCGTCACCGAGCACTCCGGACACGTGCCGCGCCAGCTCGAAGCAGCTGAACGGCAACTGCGCACGCAGGTGCAGGAACAGGTCGCCTTGAGCCGCCGTCACACCGGCGCTCTCCCGGAAGGGACGCAGGCGCGCGGGCCGCGGGCCGGGCAGCAGGCGGTCCCAGGCCGCGGACCCGATGCCCAGCACTCCCGTCGGCGCACCGGGCGCGGCCGGGCGGATGATTCCGGCGAGGTGCGGCAACGCTTCGCGCACCGCGGCTGCACCGCCCGGACCCCGGATCGCGAGGGTCACGAACAACGCGCTGTCGGTGAGCGGACCGGGGATGTCCTGGGGCTCCGGCGTTCCCGACCGTGCGGGCGGGTCCGGGACCGCGTGCACCATCAGACGAGCCGCGGGTCGTCCGGCAGGACTTCGCACGTGGGATCGACCTGAAAGCCCTTCGCCACCGCACGCACGACCGTCCCGGTGCCGCAGCCGACCCAGCGGACGGTGATGCCCTGCGGCCGGACGTCGTCGGGGCCGATCACTCCCTCGCGCGCGGAATCGGCGGGAGCGAGGTGGTAGGTCCGCACGTCCTCGGCGTCCTGGTCCACTTCGGTCACCTCGAACGCGAAGATGGCGACGCGCTCGCCGACCGCGGGGTGGTCCGGCGCCCACGGGTCGGCGAACTGCCCGCCGTCCGGGTTGCCGAGGGTCTTGGCCGTGATGGTGCGTTGTTCGTCCACAGTGGTCCCCAAAGGAAGGTGCCGGGTTTCCCCGGGCCGGGTCGGTCAGTCGGCCGTGGTGGAGGCGGGCCCCGATCCCGGGTGGCGACGCCCGGGGTTCAGGTGCAGTGCCTGGGCGGCGGTCACGAGTTCCGCGATCGCGCGCGGGTCGCTCAGTGAGCGGCCGGTCAGCTCACGGACCCGGCGCAGCCGGTACCGGACGGTGTTGGCGTGGCAGTGCAGGACCTGCGCGGCGCGATCGGACGAGCCACCGTGCGTGAGGTAGGCGTGCAAGGTCTCCAGCAGGATGTCGCGTTCCTCGGCGGGCTGGTCGAGGACGGCGCCGAGGACTTCCTCGGCGAGCCGCTGCCCCTCGTCGGGGTCGTAGGCGAGGAACGCGGTCAGCGGGCTGGAACTGAAGGCGTGGACCTCCGGCTTGCCGGGCGGGAGACCGGCGAGCGCCGTACGCGCCAGGTGCAGGGCGCGGGGGGTGTCGACGAGCGACCGGTACAGGGGACTCACCCCGGCGCGGGCGACCGCGACGTCGCGCAGGACGGCCAGCATCGGGTCGCGCTGCTCGTCGCGCAGGGACACCACGCCCGCCTGCAAGGTCGGGGTGAGCCGCCACGCCGAGACGATCCCGACTTCGGCCAGCCGCCGCTCGATGCCGACCAGGCTCTCTTCGGCCAGGCCGCGGGTCTCGGCCGCGACCACGGCCAGCTTCCCGTCAAGGGACAGGCCGAGCAGCTTGCCGGCCTCCCACGGGCCGGCGTCGAAGACGCGCTGGCCGGTGAACAGCGCCTCGGCCAGCGCCGAGCGGCGCCGTTGCTGCGCGACCAGCAGTTCCGCGCTCGCGGACCGGTAGGCCTCGGTGAGCCTCGACGCGTGGTC
This sequence comes from Amycolatopsis sp. NPDC114478, assembly GCF_055633805.1. Taxonomy (NCBI): domain Bacteria; kingdom Bacillati; phylum Actinomycetota; class Actinomycetes; order Pseudonocardiales; family Pseudonocardiaceae; genus Amycolatopsis; species Amycolatopsis sp. NPDC114478. The sequence continues at coordinate 84,855 of NZ_JBVKDO010000001.1, forward strand.
GTCGGTGACCTGCCAGAGCAGGCCGGCCACGTCGACCAGCGCGTCCATGGCGCCGGGCCGCGCCTGGGTGCGGGCGTGGTCCACCAGCAGCTCCCAGAGCATCGCGCACCCGATCCGGTAGACCTGGAGGACCTCCGGGAGCGGCGCGCCCTGCAAGGCGCGCCGGTGACCGGTCTCGTGCGGACCGGTCGCGTCGGCGGCGGTGACGGTGCCGGCGAGCGCGCTGACCATGAAGCGCAGGTTGACCGCGATGGAGCGGTGCAGGTCGTCGCGCGGCACGATCTTCTCGTCCCGGTAGAGCTCGATGCGGTCACAGGTGGCCGCGTAGACGTCGTCGATCAGCCGGGACAAGCGCGGCTCGATCCAGGCGACGAGTTCGGCGAGGGCGGCGTTCTTCACCCGCCCTCCTGCCCCGTCACCGGCCGGCCGGGGCGGTGGAGTTCGTCCACGCCAGACACGACCGGCATGCTACGCGCGACCGCGGGAACACCGCAGGTTTCGCCCGGCGTCCTCATGCGGCCTCCTCGGAACCCGGGTTCTCGTAGGTGACGGCGAGCCGGCCCGCGTCGAGCCCGACCAGGACCACCGCGTCGTCCCTGGCCTCCCCCGCCAGCAGCGCCCGGCCGATGCGGGTCTCCACTTCGCGGGCGATGAAGCGCCGGAGCGGGCGGGCGCCGTAGACCGGGTCGTAGCCCTGTTCGGCGAGGTACCGGCGGGCGTCGCCGGTGACCTCCAGAGTGATCCGCTGCTCGGCGAGCCGGGCCCGCAGGCCCTCGAGCATCAGGTCGACGATCCGCTCGATCTCCGGTTCGGTGAGCGGTTTGAACAGGACGATGTCGTCGATCCGGTTGAGGAACTCCGGCCGGAAGTGCCGGCGCAGCTCCGCCAGCACCGCGTCGCGCGCGTCGGGCTTGATCTCCCCGTCGGCGGTCACCCCGTCCACGAGGTACGGGGCGCCGATGTTGGAGGTCATGATGATCACGGTGTTGCGGAAGTCGGCCGTGCGGCCCTGCGCGTCGGTCATCCGGCCGTCGTCGAGCACCTGCAGCAGCGTGTTGAACACGTCGGCGTGCGCCTTTTCGATCTCGTCGAACAGCACCACCGAGTACGGCTTGCGGCGCACCGCCTCGGTCAGCTGGCCGCCTTCGTCGTAGCCGACGTAGCCCGGCGGGGCGCCGACGAGACGCGAGACCGTGTGCCGCTCCTGGTACTCGCTCATGTCGATCCGGACGATGTTGTCCTCGCTGTCGAACAGGCTCGCCGCCAGCGCCTTCGCCAGCTCGGTCTTGCCCACGCCGGTGGGGCCGAGGAAGAGGAACGACCCGATGGGGCGGCGTGGGTCCTTGATCCCCGAGCGCGCCCGGACGATCGCGTCGGCCACCAGCTGGACGGCCTCGTCCTGGCCGATCACCCGGTCGTGCAGCAGTTCGTCCAGGCGCAGCACCTTCGCGCGCTCGCCCTCCTGGAGCCTGCTGACCGGAAATGCCCGTCCACCGCGCGACGATCGCGGCGATCTCCTCGTCCGTGACGACTTCGCGCAAGAGCCGGTTGCCGCCCTGGCGGGTCGTGAGCCGCTCCTCCTCCCCCTCCAGCCGCCGCTGCAGCTCCGGGAGCTTCCCGTGCCGCAGCTGCGCGGCCCGGTCGAGGTCGTAGGCGTGCTCGGCGTGCTCGGCTTCGCGGCGGACCTGCTCGATCTCGCCGCGCAGGGCCTGGACCTTGTGGAGGGCGGCGCGCTCGGCTTCCCACTGGGTCCGCATGACGGCGGTCTCGGCCCGCAGGTCCGCCAGTTCCCGGCTCAGGTCCGCCAGCCGCGCCCGGCTGGCGGCGTCGGTCTCCTTGGCCAGCGCGGCTTCCTCGATCTCCGTCCTGGTCAGCCGGCGGGAGAGCTCGTCCAGCCGCGCGGGCATCGAGTCGATCTCCGTGCGCAGCATCGCGCAGGCCTCGTCCACCAGGTCGATGGCCTTGTCCGGCAGGAAGCGGTCGGTGATGTAGCGGTGGCTGAGGACCACGGCCGACACCAGGGCGCCGTCCTGGATCGTCACGCCGTGGAACACCTCGAGGCGCTCCCGCAGCCCGCGCAGGATCGAGATCGCGTCCTCGACCGACGGCTCGTCGACCACGACCGGCTGGAAGCGCCGTTCGAGCGCCGCGTCCTTCTCGACGTGCTTGCGGTATTCGTCGAGCGTGGTCGCGCCGATCAGGTGCAGCTCGCCGCGGGCGAGCATCGGCTTCAGCATGTTGCCGGCGTCCATCGCGCCTTCGGTGGCCCCGGCGCCGACGACGGTGTGCAGCTCGTCGACGAAGAGCAGGATCCGGCCCGCGGCGGCTTTGACCTCGTTGAGGACGGCCTTGAGCCGCTCCTCGAACTCGCCCCGGTACTTCGCGCCGGCGACCAGCGCGCCCATGTCGAGGGCGAAGACGGTCTTGTCCTTGAGCCCCTCCGGCACGTCGCCGCGGGTGATGCGCTGGGCCAGCCCCTCGACGATGGCCGTCTTCCCGACACCGGGTTCGCCGATGAGGACCGGGTTGTTCTTCGTCTTGCGCGAGAGGATCTGGACCACCCGCCGGATCTCGGCGTCCCGGCCGATCACCGGGTCGAGCAGGCCGTTCCGCGCGTCGGCCACCAGGTCCCGGCCGTACTTCTCCAGAGCTTCGTAGGTGACCTCCGGCATCGCCGAGGTCACCCGCTGGTTGCCGCGGATCGCCCGCAGCGCGTGGAGGAACCCGTCGCGGGTCAGCCCCGCGTCGCGCAGCACCCGGCCGGCGGCGCTCTCGCTGCCTTCGTCGAGGAGCGCCACGACCAGGTGCTCGACGGAGACGTAGTCGTCCTTGAGCCGGGCGGCCTCCTGGTCCGCCGCGTCCAGCAGCCGGGACACGCGCTGGGTCACGAACGCCTGGCCGGGGGCCACCCCCGGGCCGCCGACGCGGGGGCGGCGGCCGAGCTCGTCCTCGAGCGCGGCCCGGATCCGGCCGGGGTCGGCGCCCGCCTGGGTGAACAGGCGGGGAACCAGGCCGTCGGGCTGGTCGAGCAGGGCCAGCAGCAGGTGCTCGCCGTCGACCTCGGGGTGCCCGTGCTGCAGGGCCTTCGTCTGCGCGTCGTGCAGGGCTTCCTGGGACTTCTGCGTGAGCCGCTGGGGATCCATCGTCATCCTCCGCTGCGTCGGGAGTGCGTCCGGGACGCCGCCTCCAGGTCGGCGATCCGGTCGAGCAGGTCGGCCACCAGCCCGAGGGCCGCGTAGTTGAGGCAGAAGCCGGTGCGCAGGCGCTGCAGCCGCGCCACGGCGGCGAGCTGGGACGGCGGGAACCAGAGGACGCCGGCGGTGTCCGGGACGGCGTCGATCAGCCCGAGCACGACCCAGCGGCGCACCAGCTCCGGGTGCAGGCCGGCGGCGTCGGCGAACGTCGGCAGGTCGACGTGCGGGCCCCCGGGGTGCCGGCGGACGAGGGCGTAGGTCATCACCGCCTCCTGGGGTCGTAGGTGGAGGTCGCGGCCAGTTGCTCGAACAGCCGGCGGTCGTCGTCGGTGAGCTCGGGCGGCACGACGATCCGGGCCTCGGCGTAGAGGTCGCCCGGCTTCCCGCGGCGGTTGGGCAGGCCCCGGGCCCGCAGCCGGAGCCGCCGACCGCTCGACGTCCCGGCCGGCACCTTGATCTTGGCTTCGCCGCCGGGGACGTCGAGGGTGACGGCCGTGCCCAGCGCGGCCTCCCACGGCGTCAGCGGGAGGTCGACGGAGAGGTCGCGGCCGTCGACCCGGTACCGGGGGTGCGGGGCGAGGTGCACGACGAGGTAGAGGTCGCCCGGCGCTGCCCCGTCGCTGCCCTGGCCGCCCTGTCCCGCCAGCCGGATCCGCTGACCGTCGGCGACCCCGGCCGGGACGTTGACCTGGACCGTGCGCGGGCCACCGGGCCGGGGCAGCGTCAGCGCGTGCCGGCCGCCCCGGTAGGCCTCCTCGACCGTGAGCTCCAGCGCGGCCTCCTGGTCGGCGCCGGGCACCGGTCCCCGGCGCCGCCCGCCGCGGCCGCCGAACAGGCCGCCCAGCAGCTCGTCCAGGTCGATGTCGTCGCCCATGCCGCCGTAGGCGAACCGGACGTCCTGCGCACCCGACGGCGCGCCCGCGGCCTGGTAGGCCTGGGCCCGGGCCCAGGTCGCCGGGTCCATCCCGTCGGGCACCTGGCGGAAGCCGGCGCCGAACGCGTCGTAGCGCTGCCGCGTTTCCGGGTCCGACAGCACGTCGTAGGCCTCGGAGACGGCCTTGAACCGGTCCTCGGCCGCCGGGTCCTTGTTGACGTCGGGGTGGTATTTCGCGGCCAGCTTCCGGTAGGCGCGCTTGATTTCCGCCGGCTCCGCGGTCCGGGGCACCCCGAGCACGGTGTAGAAGTCGTCGGCCATCACTCCGCCCTCGAGGCCACCACGACGGCGGCCGGGCGCAGCTGGTGCTCCCCGCCGCCGTAACCCGACCGCACGACTTCGACGATCGTCCCGGGCGCGAAACCCGACACCGGGACCGCGCCGACGGCCTCGTGGGCGGCCGGGTCGAACGGCGTGCCGGCCTCGTCCTCGCGGCGGGGGAAGCCCAGCCGCGCCATGACGTCGTCGGCCTGGTTCCGGACCGCCCGTACCCCGGCGACGATCGTCGCCGGGTCGGCCCGCGCGTGGTCGAGCGCCATGTCGAGGTTGTCGAGCACGGGCAGCCAGGCGGCCGCGACCCGGGCTCGCTCGAGCACGCCGGCCTGCTCGGCGTCCCGTGCCGTGCGCTTGCGGAAGTTGTCGAAGTCCGCCGCCGTGCTCCGCCACCGGTTCTCCAGGTCCGCGACGCGGGCCCGCAGTGCGTCGATCTCGTCCCGCTCGCCGGGTTCGTCCCCGGCGTCCGGCGGGTCGGCTGGATGCGTCGTCATCGCGGTCAGGAGGTCGTGAACTCGGCGTCGATGACGTCGCCGTCGTCACCGGGCCGGCCGGCGTCGGGCTGCGGTCCGGCGTCGCCCCCGGCAGCGGCGAGCCCGTGGTAGAGCTGCTGCAGTTCGCCGGTCAGGGAACGCAACCGGTCGAGGGTGGGCTCCTGGTCGTCCTTCAGCAAGGCCCGCGCGTCACCGATGAGTGCTTCCGCCCGGGCTTTGTCGTGCACCGCCGCTTCGGAGCCGAGCTCGGCCAGCCGCCGTTCCACCTGGTAGGCGGCGGTGTCCAGGGTGTTGCGGGCGTCGACCAGCTCGCGCAGGCGGGCGTCTTCGCTCCGGTGCCGTTCCGCGTCCCGCACCATCCGGTCGACCTCGGCGGCGTCGAGGTTGGAGCTTTCGCTGATGGTGATGCGCTGCTCGGCGCCGGTTTCCTTGTCCTGGGCGGAAACGTCGAGGATCCCGTTGGCGTCGATGTCGTAGACGACCTCGATCTGGGGCACACCCCGCGGCGCGGGCCGGATGTTCTCCAGCCGGAAGCGCCCCAGCACGCGGTTGTCGGCGGCCTGCTCCCGCTCGCCCTGCAGGACGACCACGTCGACCGCGGGCTGGTTGTCCTCCGCGGTGCTGAAGGTTTCCTTGCGCCGGGCGGGGATCGTCGTGTTGCGTTCGATGACGCGGGTCATCAGCCCGCCGAGGGTTTCGATGCCCAGCGACAGCGGCGTGACGTCGAGCAGCAGGACGTCCTTGGCCTCGCCCTTGATGATCGCCGCCTGGACCGCCGCGCCGAGCGCGACCACCTCGTCCGGGTTGACGGTCATGTTCGGGTCCTTGCCCCCGGCGAGCCTGCGGACCAGGTTCTGCACGGCCGGGATGCGGGTGGAGCCGCCGACGAGGATGACCTCGTCGATGTCGTCCGGGGTGAGCTTCGCGTCGGCGATGGCCTGGCGCACCGGCGCCTGGCACCGCTCGACGAGGTCGGCGGTGATCTGGTCGAACGTCGAGCGCATGAGCGTCGTGTTCAGGTGCTTCGGGCCGGTCGCGTCGGCGGTGATGAACGGCAGGTTGATCGTGGTCCGGGTGACCGTCGAGAGCTCTTCCTTGGCCTTCGCCGCCGCTTCGAACAGGCGCTGCAGCGCCTGGGGGTCGGCGCGCAGGTCGATCCCGTTCTCCCCCAGGAACTCACCCGCGAGGTGGTCGACGATGCGGCGGTCGAAGTCGTCGCCGCCCAGGTGGGTGTCGCCCGCGGTGGAGCGGACTTCGACGACTCCGTCACCGATGTCGAGGACGCTGACGTCGAACGTCCCGCCGCCCAGGTCGAAGACCAGCACGGTCTCGCTCTGCTTCTTGTCCAGGCCGTAGGCCAGCGCCGCGGCGGTCGGCTCGTTGATGATCCGCAGGACCTCGAGGCCGGCGATCCGGCCGGCGTCCTTGGTGGCCTGGCGCTGGGCGTCGTTGAAGTACGCGGGGACGGTGATGACCGCTTCGGTCACCTTCTCGCCGAGGTACTTCGAAGCGTCCTCGACGAGCTTGCGCAGCACCAGCGCCGAGACCTCCTCCGGGGCGTACAGCTTGCCGCGGACGTCGAAGCGCACGGCGTCGTCCGGACCGGCGACGACGTCGTAGGCCACCGCGTCCAGTTCGCTCGTGACCTCGTCGTACCTGCGTCCGATGAACCGCTTCGCGGACGAGATGGTGCCCTTCGGGTTGAGGATCGCCTGGCGCCGGGCCAGCTGACCGACGAGCCGCTCGCCGGAGTCGGTGTAGGCGACCACCGACGGCGTCGTGCGCGCGCCGTCGGCGTTGGCGACCACCGTCGGCTGGCCGCCCTCCATCACCGCGATCACCGAATTGGTCGTACCCAGGTCGATGCCCACTGCTTTCGCCATGGCGGTCCCTCCGGACGATTCAGCGAGTTTTCGGAAGACGATCCGATTCGCCGATCGGTCTACTGGACGCCATTGGTGGTGTCAAGGCGGAACGGGCGAGTCCGAAACACGTGCTGGGCCATTGTTGACGGCGACAAAGAACTTTGTGGAGCACCACAGCCGGCGCACGCAAACCGCGAAACCCCGGCTCCCGATGGGGCCGCGCCACACGAATGTGTGTTTTCATCGACACCGGCCGGGATTCGTGATCGGATGGACCGCACTTCACGGTGCGACAGCGGGAGCAGGCGATGGACGAGCAGGGCAAGGCGCCGGAGTTCAAGCCGTACCACCACCCGGCCGCGGGGTGGGGCGCGACGAAGAGCGTCACGGAGTTCCTGGTGCGCGAGGGCGAGCTCGTGGACGGGCCGCGCGCGATCATGCGGATGAACCACGAAAACGGCGGGTTCGACTGCCCGGGGTGCGCGTGGCCCGACGACACCAAGGGCCTGCACCTCGACATTTGCGAAAACGGCATCAAACACGTCGCCTGGGAAATGACGCGCAAACGAGTCGGCCGCGAATTCTTCGCCGCGCACACGGTCGGCGAATTGACGCAGTGGAACGACGCCGACCTCGAAAGGCAAGGCAGGCTCACCGAGCCCATGCGGTACGACGCGGACAGCGACCACTACGTCCCGATCCCCTGGCCCGACGCCTTCGCCCTCATCGGCCGTACTCTGCGGGAATTGGACGATCCCGGCCGGGCGGCGTTCTACACTTCGGGCCGCTTGGGCAACGAAGCGACGTTCCTGTACCAATTGATGGCCCGGGAACTGGGCACGAACAACCTCCCCGACTGCTCGAACATGTGCCACGAAGCGAGCGGGCGGGCGTTGCAAGCGGCCTTGGGAACCGGGAAGGGCACCGTCGACCTCAAGGACTGGGAGCTCACCGACGCGTTGTTCATCCTGGGCGTCAACGCCGCATCCAACGCGCCGCGCATGCTCACCTCGCTGGCGGAGGCCTACCGCCGCGGCGCGCAGATCGTGCACGTCAACCCGCTCGTCGAAGCGGCCGCGACCCGGACGATCATCCCGCACGAGTTCGCGAAGATGGCCACGTTCCGCGCCACCCGCACCGGCACCATGAACCTGCAGCCGCGCATCGGCGGTGACCTGGCCCTCCTCCGGGGCATGGCCAAGGCGATCCTGGAGCTGGCGCGCACCGACCCGAAAGCCCTCGACACCGAGTTCATCGAGCGCCACACCACCGGCTTCGCCGAATACCGCTCCCTCTGCGAAACCACCCCGTGGGCGGACCTCGAGCGCCAGTCGGGCGTCGACGAGGCCGCCATGCGGGCCGCGGCCCGGGTCTACCGCGAGGCCGACCGGAGCATCATCAGCTGGTGCCTCGGCGTCACCCAGCACGAGCACGGCGTCGACACGGTCCGCGAGATCGTCAACCTGTTGCTGCTGCGGGGAAACCTGGGCCGGGAGGGCGCCGGGCCGTCGCCGGTGCGCGGGCACAGCAACGTCCAGGGCAACCGGACCTGCGGCATCGACCACCGCCCTTCGGCGTCCTTCCTGGACCGGCTCGGCGAGGTCTGCGGCATCACCCCGCCCCGGGCCGACGGCCTCGACACCGTCGGCACGATCGAGGCCATGCACCGCGGCGAGGTGACCGTGTTCGTCGGCATGGGCGGCAACTTCGCCCTCGCCGCGCCCGACACCCCTTACACCGCGGCCGGCCTGCGCAAGTGCGAACTGACCGTGCAGGTCAGCACCAAGCTCAACCGCAGCCACCTCGTCCACGGCAGGCAGGCGCTGATCCTGCCCTGCCTCGGCCGGACCGAGAAGGACCACCAGGCCGGCGGCCTGCAGTCGACGTCCGTCGAGGACGCGATGAGCATGGTCCACCTGTCCACCGGGATGAAGGCGCCCGCCTCGCCGCACCTGCTCTCCGAACCGGCGATCATCGCCGGGATGGCCCGCGCCGCCCTGCCGCGGAGCACCACCCCGTGGGAAAGCTACGTCGAAGACTACGACCGGATCCGCGACACCATGGCCCGGGTTCTCGACGGCTTCGAAGACTTCAACCGGCGGGTCCGGCTCCCGCTGGGGTTCCGCATCCGCCAGCCGGCCCGCGAACTGGTCTTCGAGACGCCTTCGGGTCGTGCGGAGTTCTCCGCGACCGGTCTGCCCGACGTCGTTCCCGCCGAGGGCACCCTCGCACTGGGGACGATGCGGTCCCACGACCAGTGGAACACCACGATCTACTCGGACAACGACCGCTACCGCGGGATCAAGAACCTGCGCACGCTGATCTTCATGAACGCCGCCGACATGCGCGACCGCGGCCTCGGCGAGTTCGACGAGGTGGACATCACGAGCACCGCCAAGGACGGCACCACCCGCTGCCTGCGCCGGTACAAGGTGGTTCCTTACGACATCCCGCGCGGGTGCGCGGCCGGCTACATGCCCGAGATGAACGTCCTGTGCGCCATCGGCGACTACAGCACCCAAAGCGACCAGCCGATCATGAAGCACCTCAAGGTCACGGTGCGGGCGTCGGACGGCTCCTAGCTGTGGTGTCCAGGAGATTTGTTAGCCGAGCGACGGGCGGTTTGCCTCCGGTGGATGAGTGGGGCCGGTAGAAGCCGACGTAGCGCCGGCCGCCGCCGTCGGGGATGTTGCCGAACTTGGTGACATCGACGTGGATCAGCGATCCGGGGTGGTCGTGTTCGCAGCGGCGCAGCGGTTCGCCGGCGACCCGGTCGATGCGGGACAAACGGTTGATCCGGCAGCGGGTCAAGACGGCGTGCACGGTCGAGGCAGGGAGAGCGAGCCGGCCGGCGATCTGGACCGGGCCCAGCCGCTTGCGCCAGCGCCGAGGCCTTCACCTGTCAGCACGACAGGTGATTACCGCCTCACCGCGGGACAACGTCCCTGGACAGCACACCTAGCCGTCGCGGCAAGGGCCGCGCACGACGACCGCCGCCGCGATGCCGGCGGACACACCGAGCACCGTGTCGAGCACGCGGTCGGTGAGCAGCGTCATCGGCTCGGCCGGCGCGGCGAACTCGGTCATCACCATGATGAGCGGGGTGAAGAAGCCGAGGGCCAGCCCGTAGTGGCGGGACATGAACAGCTCCGTCGGGAACAGCAGCGCGATCACCACCAGCGCGAGCGGCGTCTCGCCGAGGTCCGGCAGGAGCAGCACCGCCGTGACGCCGAGGCCGGCGAGCGTGCCCAGCACCCGGTGCAGGCTGCGGTGCAGGACGCTGCGGATCGAGGGGTGGAGCCGGTTTCGTGCGTCGGCAGCCAGGGGCACCGCGGCGGAGGCCATGGCCCAGTTCGCGTGCTCGACGCCCAGCAGCAGACCGAGCGAGCCGGCGACCGAGATCGCCAGCGCGTAGCGCAGTGCGTGGACCAGGGCACAAGACCGTCGCCGATCTTGAGCGCACAGCCCCGGCCCGCAGGCGGTCCGAGGTAAGACCGCGGCCGGGGTTCGCGCCGCCCCGGCGAATCCGATGACTACGCAGAACGCGATCGTCAGCACGCAGACCGACAACCCCGCCCAGGGCGCGACCTGCCCGGCCGGGACCATCGCAATCGCGCCGAGCGCGAAAATCCCGAAGAACGGCCCGCGCGGGGTGAGGCCGAGCCGGTTCGTCACCGGCGCCGCGGCGAACGCGAAACCGGCTTCGGCCGCCACCAGAACCCACGGCCGGGCGTGACAGCCGGAAAGCAGAACCCCGGCGGCGACGCCGGTCAGCAGGATCCCGCCCGCCTGCAGTTGATGCCGGAGGCGGAGCCCGCGGGCTTCGGCCCGTCCGTACATACCGGTGAACGAGCCGAATGCCGCGAAGATGATCAGCTCGGGACGCCCCGCCGACAGCAGCGCCAGCCCCGGGACCAGCAGACCCACGGCAACGCGGCACGCGTGAAACCAGTCGTTTCCCGCCAGGCGGCCCCCGGCCGGCCGACGCGCCGACGGCCGGGCTACCCGCACGGGAAGGTCTCCGATCGTGGCTCAGAAGTCGTTTCGAAACTGCCGACGATTCTGCCAGAGGGAATACCGGTACGCCCGAACCGAAGATTGTCGGATGCGCCAATCTTCGTTGTGTTTCGACAGCCGGGCGCGCACTACGCGTCGGACGCCGGGACTTGGTCCGGCGACCCGGCGAGGCGGCGGTGGAGGTCGAGGACCGCCTTGGCCCTGGCGAATTCCGCCGGGGTGAACGGCAGCAGCGCCCGGGTCACCACCAAGCCACCGCCGGGGCCGGCCAGCCGCAGCTTCGTTCCGTCGATGCCTTCACTGACCCCCTTTCCGCGGCGACCCGCGGGCTTCAGCGCGATGTCGCAATCGCCCAGTACCGCCAGCAGCAGCTGGACCGGATCCGGTTCCGGCGCGGCCGCCATCGTCAGCACGCGGGTCGGCAGGTCGACGAACTCGTGCACGTCCGCGGGTACGACCCGCACGTCCCGGCCGCCGCCGAGTTCGGTGACCGTGGCGATGTCCGCCGCGGTCGCGCCGGCCGGCGCGCGGACGAGGAACTCGTCCACCACGCCGTCCGGTACCGCCAGCACCTGCAACGAGACGATGTCGTAGCGGTGCGCCGCCAGCGCGGCCGTCACCCCCGCCAAGCTTCCCGGCACGTCGCGCACGGTGGCGCGCACCCGCCACGCCACCCCGGTCCGCGGCGGGTGTTCGCCCGTGGCGCCGCGCGCCGGGTCCGGTAGCGGGCGGTGCGTCCACCACCGGCGCCACGCGGCGGTGGCGATCAGGAGCCCGCCCAGCGCGAACAGCACGACCGGCCCTACGCGGTTGTGCGCCAGCGTGCTGACGAACAGATCGGCGACCCCGGTCGCGATGAACAGGGCCGCGAGCTCGACCAGCTCACGGCTCATCGAGGTCCTCGCTCGCCTGACGGTCTTCGGCTGTGCCTCGGCTTCGGTCATGCGGCCAGCATCCGCGCCCTCTCTTACCCCGCACGTGCCGAGCTGTCACGATCCAGTTAACCCGAGGCGCCTGCTGGGCCCGCCCGGGCAAACCAGCTGTTACCCGGCCGAGGTCGCCCGGCGATTCGCACGCTCATCACTGAAATCGCGGGTCCCTCCATCACCCGGCACACAGTTCCCCGCCCGCGTTCCCCTTTCCTCCGCTACTGCTCAGCGCGAATACGTAATTCTTCCGACGCGCGGCAGCCCGGCCGATAGCTATACCTGGGCCTCCCGTGGTCAACGGGCAGGATTGCCGAGAGGACGTTCGCAATGTCGCGGAAAGCACGATGGAAGTCATGGGTTGCCGGCGCGCTGGGCGCTGTTCTGCTCGGTACGTCGGGCGCAACCGGCGCAAGTGCGGCGGCAGCGTCGCCGGACCTTGCCGGCGACAACCCGTTCGCGCGGGGGCCAGCCCCCACCGAAGCCTCCGTCGAAGCGGAGCACGGACCCTTCGCGGTCGACACCGAGAAGGTCGGCGCCGGCTCGGGCTTCGGTGGTGGAACGATCTACTTCCCGACCGACACCGGCGAGGGCACGTTCGGCGCCGTCGCGGTCGCGCCGGGTTTCCTCGAAACCGAAGCCGCGATCGCCTGGTACGGCCCACGACTCGCCTCGCAGGGCTTCGTCGTCATCACGATCGGCACGAACAGCGTGTGGGACACCCCGGACGCCCGCTCGGAAGAGCTGCTCGCGGCGCTGCGCTACGTCACCGATTCGAGTCAGGCCAAGGGGCGCGTGGACCGCAACCGGCTGGCCGTGATGGGGCACTCGATGGGCGGTGGCGGGACACTGATCGCCGCGCGGAAGGCGCCCACGCTGAAGGCGGCGATCCCGCTCACCGGCTGGAGCCCGAACACGACGTTCTCCGACGTCCAGGTGCCGACGTTCGTCGTGAGCGCCCAGAACGACTTGATCGCCCCGGACGGGGTGTTCTCGCGCCCGTTCTACCGGAGCTTGCCGTCCACTTTGGACAAGGCGTACCTGCTGCTCGCCGGCGTCGGGCACCTGGCGCCGACCAAGCCGAACACGACGATCGCCGAGTACAGCATCTCCTGGCTCAAGCGCTTCGTCGACGAGGACACAAGGTACGAGCAGTTCCTCTGCCCGCTGCCCACGGGTGACCCGGCGATCGCCACTTACCAGGGCACCTGTCCGCTGAGCTGATCACCACCGCGCCGCCATCGTCCGGCCATCACCAGGGGGCGCGACCGACTGTCCGCTCGGGACAGATCGACACCGATCACCACCAGCACCGGCCGGTCCGCCGCGGTGCGCTTGGTCCGTGAGACGCGCCGGTACGCGATCCGCCACCGGCCGCAGAGGTCCCGCACAACATCCCGATCGGTCACCGCTCACCCCCGTTGGTCGAACATTCGACGGCCGCGGCGGGTGACGCGGTGGCAGTGCAGCTCTCGGCGTCGTTCGTCGCCTGCATGTCCGCCCAGGACAGGCCGACCTCGGCGATCAGCATGTCGAAGATGGGGGTCGCCGGACCCCTCGCCGAACCACGATGAGTTGTGTCCACTTTGTCCATCAGCGGTCAGCGCCGATGAAGACATCGAGGGCGGACAACCCCTCGCGGGCCGCTCCCGGAACGGCCTGCCGGCACGAGACGCACGCCGTCACGTGAGCCGCGACCGTCGCGGCGCAAGCGTTGTACCGACCTCTTCGTAACCAGATTTCCAGCTGGCGCAAAGCTTCCTGGCACGCCTGGGGCCTGGGCGCGGGGACCTGCTCGGCTTGCAGATAGGCCAGCCGCAGGCCCGCGCGGGCACGGCTGGCCAGCGCGGCGACGCCGTTCGGTGAGATACCCATGACCGACGCCAGGTCGGCCGGGGTGTGGCCTTCGGCGACGGTGTTCCACAGCACGGTCCGCCAGCGCACCGGCAGGGTGTGGAAAGCGGACCTGACCAGCTCGTCGGTCGAGCGCCGGAGCACCAGCTCCTCGGGTCCTTCCGCGACGTCGGTGCCCGGCACCACCGCGTGGGGCTCGACGCGCTCCCGGTGCCGGTTCCAGCGGGCGGCGAGGTTCCGCATCGTGACGACCAGATACGGGCGGAGGTCCTCCCGCGGCCCTCCGCCGGCGCGGACCACGGCGAGTGCGCACGTGAACGCCTCGGCCACCAGGTCGTCCCGTTCCGCGGGCTGCCTGGCCCAGCGCGCGGCGATCCGGCGCAGGGGCTCGGCGTGGCGGCGGAAGAGCTGTTCGCCCGCGGCGAGGTTCCCCGCGCGCAGGTCGGCGAGCAGCCTCCGATCCGGCAGGCGGTCATCGTCCGTGGGTTCGTCCATCGCAAACTCCGATTCAGCCGCTTCTTGACTTCGTGCAAGCGACGCCTCGATCAGGCAGTCCTTCACGCCGCATGCACTCTCGGTAATTCGATGGTGCACAAAGTAACAGTTACACATGTGTAGCCCTTACCGGCCACCCGATACGCTGCGTGAAGTGATGCCATCCAGACCCGGCGACGGCCGCGCCGCGCGTTGGGCCGGACAGCGCGAGCGTCGGCGCCGTGAGTTCGTCGACGCCGCTCTGCGAGCGATCGCCGAACACGGCCCGCGCGTGTCGGCCGCCCACATCGCCGACACCGCCGGCGTCGTCCGCCCGCAGCTCTACCGGCAGTTCGACGACGCGGCCGACCTGACGCGAGCCATCGCCGACCGGGCCACCGAGCAGATCATCGTGTCGCTCCGGCCGGTGTGGGAGCCCCGGGGCAGCACCATGCAGATGATCTCCGCCGCGGTCGACGCCCACACCGGCTGGCTCGCCGAACACGGCAATCTGTACCGCTACCTGACCTTGCACTCCCAGATCGGCCGCCGCGAGGACTCGATCGCCGACGTCAAAACGGTCATCGCGCGCCGGCTGACCCCGGTGTTCGAGTACTACCTGACGATGTTCCGGCTCGACATCCGCATCGCGCCCGTCCCCTCCTTCGGTGTCGTCGGTCTCGTCGACTCCTGCGCCGCGCAGTGGCTCGAGGCGCCGCACGCGCTCACGAAGGCGCAACTCGCCGGCATGCTCACCCGCTGGGTCTGGCACCTCCTCGACGACACGCTTCGCGCCGCCGGAATCGAAGTCGACCCGGATCTGCCGCTGCCGCTGAGCGGCCCGGTTCATCAGTGACGGCCGCAGGCCGGGTGCCGTAAACCGAGCCGGCGAGTTCGCGTTCCAGCAGGGCCGGGACTTCGCGGTCCACCCGCGGGATCCCCTCGAGCACTGCCAGCTGACGCGGATGGACTCCCAGGCCCGCAAGATGCCCTGCAGCCGCGCCGCCAGGGCGGCGGGAGCCGAGGTCGCGATGTCGGACTGGATGCACAGTACGAACTCCCGGGCGTCCGAAGCGGAATTCTGGTCGAGCAGGTCAAGAAAAACGTCGTCGCAGGTGCGGGTGCCGCAGCACAGCTGCTCCGCGGACGGGTCGTCGCGCACGTCGATCACTTCGGTCCGGCCGAGCAGACAGCCGCCACAGGGTGTCGGTGAACCGAAGCCGGGGATGCAGGTCGCCGAGCAGGAGTTGCGCGGGTCCCGGCGAATGCGTGTCGAGCCAAGTGGCGCAGCCACGTCGCGGCGATCAGCCTTCCGATTGCCGGTCGTCGCCTTGTCCGCGTCGGGGTAGCCCGCGTGGGTGAAGACGCTGATCCTCACATCGTTGCCCTGCAGCACTTCGGCGATCCGGCCGAGCGTCTGCGTCGCCTGCGCGGGCAATTGTCCTACGCACGAAATTAAAGACTCCTTTATGTCCCTGCGAGCCGGCTGACGCCTGGGATACGAACACGGTCCCGCAGAATCGGCAACCACACCCCGGGTGCTCGCGCGCACATTTTCGTCATCCACCAGCCGATCACAGCACCGCAGATCCAACCGCGTGAGGGAGCAGAAGCGCTTGGCCGGGGCGAAAACCGCGACAGCGTAACGTCTACCGCGCCGAGAACCTACCGCGGGCGCCGCTCTTCACCCAGCCACCCGGACAAAGTTGCGGGCCGGCGCCGAACAGCTTTGATGAAACCCGTCGGCCGAACTCCGCTCACTTACCCGGGGAGAAGCATCAATGGGCATCGACTTCGACAGTCTGAAGAAGATCGCGAACGATGACATCGTCGACCGCGCCGCCGAGTTCACGACGTCGCGTTTCGGGGAACACGCCGACGAGATCGCCGTGGTCGCCGGCCGGGCAAAGGATTTGCTCGCCGGTGAGTCGTGCGGTGAACAGCCGGACGCTCACGCGGCCGACGGTCCGCCCGCCTCGAACGAAAGCGGCTGACACCGAACCATGCGTGCCCATACCGCACACGTGCTGTAGCCCCGGTTACCCCCCGGGCGGGGGGTTCCGGCGCGTCGAAGCCGTAACCGGCTGTCCCAGCATGTCACCCTGAGTCACATGTCTCCCGATCCCCGCGCTCGCGACTCGAACGCAGGACCCTTCAGCGAATTCCACCGGACCCTCGACGAGCTGACCCAGCAAGTCATCGCCGCCCGCCGCCTCGGCCGCAACGCGAACGACGCCGCCCTCGACCTGCTGCAGGTGCTGCACCGCGAAGACGGGAACTGGGCGGTAGTACACCTCGCCTTCGCGATCACCGCCTTGGCGCACCTCCGCACCGTCACCGAAGCAGCAACAACCGCATCCGAGTAGTTTCCGAACACGACTCCCCCAAGCCGCCGAGGAGTCAGTTGCCGGGTCCGGCGCTCAGCGGAAAGACGACGAGGCCGTCTTCGATCAAGCGGGCGGCGCGGCGGACCTCGCCGGCGACCGCTTCGACCGCCTCCGCGAGGGGGCGGCCGGGGCGCAGCTGGGCCCGCAACGCCCGGAACTGGACCCGCCACAGTCCCAGCAGCGCGGCCGCGGCGATCTGGGGTTCGGGGTCGTCGGACGCGAACCCGGCTCGGGCGGCCAGCGCTTCGGCGGCGACGTCGACGAACCGGTCGGTGACGTCGTTCTGGTAGGCCCGCAGAGACGGGTTCCCGCGGATCAGCTCCCCGAACTTCCGGTAGCCGGCCAGTGCCGCGTCCGCGTCCCCGGCTTCCGCCAAGGCCGCGACCAGGTCGCGCACCTCTTGGTCGAGGATCTTCACCATCGCGGCCACGGGCGGCAGCGCGGGGTCCGCCAGCTGGGTCCGGAGTGCTTCGGCCAGCGGCTCGAGCCGGTCCAGGACCAGCGCCTCCTTGCTCGGGAAGTAGTTGAAGACCGTCTTCTCCGAGACCCCGCAGGCCTCCGCCACGTCGGCCACGCGGACCGCGTCGAAGCCGCGCTCGAGGAACATCCGCGCGGCGGTGTCGGACAGCTGCCGCCGCATCGCGCGCTTCTTCCGCTCGCGCAACCCTTCCCCGTCAGCTCGCCCGAGCGCCGATCCCCGCATGCCAGGAGACTACTACAGCCACACGAAACGTTCTGCTACTGTATTTTTATAGTCACTGAACCAACCCGGGAAGGACCGGCCATGGCCGAAATCGAGATCACGCGCGACTACCCCCACTCACCCCTGAAGGTCTGGCGGGCGATGACCGACCCGGACCTGATCCCCTACTGGACGTCGACCGGACAGGGCGCTCGCGCGGTCGGGTTCGAACCCGTGGCCGGCAACCGGTTCCAGTTCGTCGCCAAGCCGATGCCCGGCTGGCGCGGGATCGTCGACTGCGAGGTCCTGGAAGTCCGGGAACGGGAATTCCTGCACTACACCTGGGTCGGCGCGGAAGGAGAGACCCCCAGTCACGTCCGCTACCAGCTGGAGCCGACGCCCGGGGGCACCCGGTTCACCTACCACCACACCGGGTTCACCGGCGTCGGCGGCTTCGCCATGGCCAAGCTGCTCGGCTCCGTCCGCAAGAAGATGCTCACGGTCGGCGTGCCCGCGCTCCTCGCCGAACTGGACGAAACCGGTGCCCTGCGCCCGGGAAGCACGGTGCGGCCGGGGGACGATCGGTGAACGTCTTCGCTCAGGGCTTCGCCGTCGTCGCGGCGCTCATGCACCTGTGGATCTTCGGGCAGGAAAGCGTTTTCTTCCGCCGCACCGAGGTGCACGGCATGTTCGGCGTACCCGCCGCGGACGTCGAGGCGGTCCGCCCGTGGGCGTTCCACCAGGGCTGTTACAACGCCTTCCTGGCGATCCAGGCGCTGACCGGCGTGGTCGTCGTGCACCTGAGCGGCGGAACCGCCGGCGGCCGGGCCCTCGTCCTGGCCGCCGGCGCGTCGATGCTGGCCGCGAGCGTGGCCCTGTTCGCCTTCGACCCGCGCCGATCCCGGGTGCGGGGCCTGGTCGGCCAAGGCGTTCCCGCACTGGCCACCCTCGTCGCGACGCTGGTCTGACCGCGTCACCGGCCGGCGCGGCGAGGCACCAGGCTCCGGTAGAAGGTCCGGTGCGCTTCGGCGGCCGCCGTCCACGTGTAGCGCCGGGCCAGCGCCCGCCCCGGTGCCGGGTCGGCGCCGTCGAGCGCCGCCCGCAACTCGCGCGCGAAGCCGGGCGGGCCGTCGGCGAACCGCGCGGCCCCGCCGAAGACCTCGCGCAGCACCGGCAGGTCGCGGGTGACCACCGGCACGCCGGCGGCGAGGGCCTCCATCGCGGCCAGCCCGAAGCCTTCCTTCGTGGACGGGAAAGCGAACACCGCAGCCGAGGCGACGAGGGACGGCAGTTCGTCGTGAGCGACCGGGCCCAGCACGACCGGCTCGACGCCCAGCTCGGCGGCCCGCTTCTCCCAGCGGGTCCGGTAGTCGCGGTAGTCGAAGAGCGTTTCGCCGCCGGCGATGAGCAGCCGCAGGTCCGGGTCGGCCAGCAACGCGTACGCCTCGAGGAGGTCGAGCGACCCCTTCCGCGGCTCGATCCCGCCGACCGCCAGCACGTACCGGCCCCGCTCCGCCGTCCGCGGCGCCGTCGCGAACCGGTCGTAGTCGACGCCGTTGGGGATCACCGCCGCCTCGATGCCCCAGCCGGCCCGGACCTCGGCCGCGACCGACGCCGACACGCAGAGGTGCGCGTACGGCCGGACGATCGCGCGTTCGTGGCAGGCCGCCAGTTCCGGGGTGGTGAAGGTGTCCAGGTGGTGGATCGTGCGGACGCAGCGGTCGACGGCGTTGGCGCTGATGCAGTCCTGCGCGTGCACGACGTCGTACTCGGCCGGGGTGAACGCCGCCCGCAGCAACGCGATCGAGCGCAGGATCCGTTCCCCCACCGATTCGCCGGGGACGTCCGGGAAGGGCACGATCGAAAGCCGCACCCGCGGGTCGACCGGCCGGAAGAACCCGGCGTCGCCGCCGCGGCCGAGCGTCCACACCGTGACGTCCTCGCCCAGCTCGGCGAGGGCCTCGGCCAAGGCGAGCGTGTGCACCACGCCGCCGCGGGGTTTCGTGGAGTAGCTCAGCAGGGCGATGCGCATCAAGCCTCCCGGTACACCGACGGTTTCCGTTCCCCCAGGTGGTGCAGCACGCGGCGGGCGTTGGCGAGCTCCTGCTCGACGTCGAGCTCGGCCACCGCGATCCCGGCTTTCGACCAGGTGCGCGCGAGGATCTCGCCGCCGGGCCCGACGACCTTGGCCTGGCCGAGGAACCGCATCCCGCCCATCGCGCCGGTCTGGTTGGACGAGACGAGCACCACCTGGTTCTCCGCCGCCCGCGCCTGGTCGTAGAGGTCGAACAGGCGGGACTGCCGGTCCTGCGCCATCCGCGGCGCGCGGTTGGTGATGCTGGTCGGCCACGCGCTCAGGCAGGCGACGACGTCGGCGCCGTCGACGGCGAGCGAGCGCGCCGACTCGGGGAACGTCTTGTCGTAGTCGATCAGCATGCCCAGCCGCCCGACCGGGGTGTCGAACGCGGCGAACTCCGCACCGGGCGCGTAGGCGACCCGCTCCCCCGGCGGCTGGTGGACCTTGCGGTGCCGGCCGAGCACGCCGTCACCGGTGACGCACACCGCGGAGTTGTAGCGCCGCGGCCCGTCGGCCTCGCAGTAGCCCACGCAGACGACCATTTCCGCGGCGAGCGAGGCGATGGTCTTCAGCTGCGGGCAGTCCGGGTCGAGCGCGGGCGGCAGCGCGTCCGGGTCCGGATGGCGCAGGTCGGCGAGGTACCCGCCGAGGGCCGCGTCCGGCAGCACCAGCAAGGCGACGCCGGACGAGCGCGCGTGGTCGATCAGCGTCGCGATGCGCTGGAGGTCGAAGTCGAGGTCGCGGCCGAAGTGCGCGGCTACGGCGGCGATGCGGATCTGCCCCATTCACGGGACACTAACCGGGTAGGCGTCGGGCCGTCTGTCCGCCAGGTGTCCCATCGACCGCCGCGCCGTGGCCAGCGCCTGGGGGACGTCGAGTTCGGCGATCGCCATGCCCTCGGCGACGCCGGTGTCGGCGAGGACCTCGCCGCCGGGTTCGACGACCTTGGCGCTCGCGACGAACCGCAGGTCGCCGAAGGTACCGGACTGGTTGGCCGAGAGCCAGACGATCTGGTTCTCCAGCGCGCGGGCCCGGTCGAACAGGTCGAAGCGGCGCTTCCAGCGGTCCTGCTCGAGATCGGGCGCCGCGTGGGTGCGGCTGCCGGGCCAGGCGCTCATGCAGACGACGATCTCGGCGCCGTCCAGCGCCAGGGCCCGCGCGGACTCGGGGAACGCCTTGTCGTAGCAGATCATCATGCCGAGGCGCCCGACCGGCGTGTCGAACGCGGCGAACCCGCGGCCGGCGCCGTAGCTGGCGTTTTCGGCGAGGGGCTGGTGGACCTTGCGGTGGTGGCCGAGGACGCCGTCCCCGGAGACGCACACCGCGGAGTTGTAGCGGCGGCCGCCGGCGATCTCGCAGTACCCGGCCGTGACGACGAGGTCGCCCGCGAGCGCGGCCAGCCGGGT
Source organism: Amycolatopsis sp. NPDC114478 (assembly GCF_055633805.1). Taxonomy (NCBI): domain Bacteria; kingdom Bacillati; phylum Actinomycetota; class Actinomycetes; order Pseudonocardiales; family Pseudonocardiaceae; genus Amycolatopsis; species Amycolatopsis sp. NPDC114478. Next base: position 105,438 of record NZ_JBVKDO010000001.1, read on the forward strand.
TATCTCCGGGCCGTCGACGGCCAGCGCGGGCGGTCCTTCGGCGCCGCCGTCGAGGTTGGCGAGGTAACCGCCGAGGGCCGCTTCCGGCAGCGCCAGCAGCCGCACCCCTTCCGCCTTCGCCTGCCCGATCAGCTTTTCGATGCGGGCGAAGTCGCCTTCGAGGTCGCGGTCGAACGGCGCCGCCACCGCGGCCATCCTGAGCGTGGTCATGAGTTCCCCAATCCGGTGACGCCGCCGTCGATGGCGGGCGTCGTTTCGCCGTCGGGCCAGCGCAGCGTGACGCCGGTGCCCGCGACCAGTTCGCCGCACTCCGCGGTGACCGCCGGGCCCGCGGGCGCGGGTGTGCCGGTGGTGAGCATCGCGAAGCCGGGAAAGCAGGTCAGCCAGTCCCCTGTGGACGCTTCGCGGGGCCGCGGGACGCGTTCGACGTCCAGGACCGCGCCGCACCCGGACGCCTCGGCGAGCATGCCGAGGGTGCCCGCGATCCCCGCCATCGAGACGTCCTTGGCGGCGGCCGGTCTCGCCTTCGCCACCGAGCCGAGCAGCTCGCGCAGCTCGGGCGTGCGCCGGAAGCTCGTCGAGTCCCACTGGCGGCCGGTGTAGCCGGGGCGCCAGCCGCCGGCCAGGTCCGCGGTCAGCCAGACGCGCTGGCCCGGCTTTCCGCCACCGCCGGGCACCGGGTCGGCCGTCCGGCCCAGCGCCGTGACCGACAGCGAAGCCGGCACCCCGAACTGCGTGTGGCCGCCTAGCACCGGCACGCCGTACGCTTCGCTCGCCTTGCGCAGTCCACTCAGGACACGGGCGGCGAAGGACGCGTCCCGGGCGCCCAGCGCGTCGAGCAACCCGGTCGGCGTGGCTCCCATCGCGGCCAGGTCGTTGAGGTTGACCAGCACCGAGCACCAGCCCGCCCATTCCGGGTCGCGTTCGACCATGGCCGGGATGATCGCGTCGCAGGCGGCGACGACGTCGGTGCCGGGCAGCGGGACGCCGTCGTCGCCGACGAAGCCGGGTACGCCGGTCATCCCGCGCAGCAGCGGGCCGAGCGCGGCCTTGGTCGAGCGGGCCAGCGCGGCGATCCGGCCGATCGGCCACCGCATCAGCACGTGGTCGTGCCCGGCGACGGTGACCGGCCGCACCCGCTGCCAGCCGAGCCGGGTGAACAGCTTTTCGGTGCGGGTCTGCACGGTCGCTTCGAACCGCAGCGCCCCTTCGGCTTCGGCCCGCGCGCACGCCGCGCGGACCAGCGCCGAGCCGAGCCCGGCCGGCGAGCCGGGCGCGACGACCAAGCGCCCGCCCCGCCACCAGCCGAGGTCCGGGCCGTCCGTGGCCGGACCGAGCCGGACCCCGCCGAGCACGTCTCCGGCGGTGTCCCGCGCGACCAGCACGATCGTGCGCGGGTCGGCGTCGTGGTCGTCGAGGTCGTGCCCGGCGAAAATCCCTTGCCGCGCCACAAAAGCCTCGTGGCGCAACGCGCGGTAGGCCGTCAGTCCACTGTGGTCGGCGGGCTCGAGGTGGAACGCCGGGCGGGCCGCGACACTGCGGACGTCACCCAGCAGCGCGAGGATGTCGTGATCCACGTCAGCCTCCCGCCGCGCTGAGCAGACCGCACGCGCCGCACGCGGCACAGCCCGCGCCCTGGTCCGCCCCCGTCATTCCGGCCGCCCGCAGCAACGCCGCGATCCGGCTCGTGACGTCGGCGACCAGCGACGGCGAAGGCGCGGTGGCCCCGTCGCGCCGGGCCAGCGTGCCGGCCATCGGCCGCATCGGCACGGCGAACGGGTAGACGCCCATGTCGATCAGCCGGCCGGCACCCTCCACAAAGGAGTCCGGATCCTCGCCGAGCCCGATCAGCAGGTACGTCGAGACGCGGTTGCGCCCGAACACCCGGACCGCTTCCGCCCACGCGGCTTCGTACTCCGCCATGGACACTGTGGACTTGCCGGGCATCCAGCGCCGCCGGACGTCGTCGTCGAGGGACTCGACGTGGATGCCGATCGACGTCGCTCCGGCGTCGCGCAGCTCGGTGAGCACGGCGAGGTCGCCCGGCGGCTCGATCTGCACCTGGATGGGCAGGCCGGGCACGGCGTCGAGCACGGCGCGGACGCACCGGACGAGGTGCCGGGCCCCGCGATCGGGCCCGGCCGTGGTGCCGGTCGTCATCACCATCTGCCGGACGCCGTCGAGGCGTACGGCCGCTTCGGCGACCTCGGCGAGCTGCGCCGGTGTCTTGGCGGCCACCGTGGACCCGGCTCGCAGCGACTCCTCGATGGTGCAGAACCGGCACCGCTGGTCCTCGGCGTACCGGATGCACGTCTGCACGGCGGTCGTCGCGAGAACGTCCTTGCCGTGCAGCAACGCGATCTTCCGGTACGGGATACCGTCCGAAGTGGACAGATCGTAGAACCGCGGCCGCGCCACCGGGGTCACGCTCAGGCCGAGATCGACCGTTCCCCGGTGGATCCGGCCGTCCCGGACCTCGTAGGGGCTCTCGGGGTTCAGCGGCAGCGTGGCGTTGGCACCGTCGACGACCAGGTGGCCGTCGTCGCTCGGCCCGGCGCCCTTGCTGCGTTGTACGGGTGCGTCCACGCGCACCCCGCGGACGGCGATGTCGGCGCGGGTGTCCAGATCTTCTTCGATGCCAACGCGCACAGACCGCTCCTAGAACATGTAGGTGGAGTTGATGATGGCGCCCTTGCGCGCGTAGTGGATCAGCGCGTCCTGGACGTCCAGCGGGTGCGTCGGGATGACGCCCTCGATGAGGTCCTCCTCGCGCGCGCCGTGCAGCGACAGGCCGAACCGGCAGCAGTAGGCCTTGCCGCCCTCGCTGATGAACGTCTTGAGCTGGTCGTTGATGTTCAGCTCACCCGGGAACGCGGCGTTGCCGGTGGTCGGGAAGCCGCGCGTGGCCAGGCAGTTCAGCGAACCCGGGCCGTAGAAGTAGATCGCGGCTTCGAAGCCCTTCCGCAGCGCGCGGGTGGCCTGCAGGATCGCGACGAAGCTCACCGACGACTCGTGCGCGATGCCGTGCACGAGCGTGAAGTAGCTCTGGCCGGGTTCGGCCTGGTAGTCCGGGAAGACCTTGGTCCCGCCGTACAGGTTGGACCCCTGCGGCAGCGACGGGTGCGGGATCTCGTCGAGGCTGGTCTTCTCGGTTTCGGTCAGCTCTGCCATCGGTCTATTTCCCTTTCTTCGGTCCGTACAGCACGTCGAACGTGCCGCGGAAAACCAGGTCGGCGAGCTCGCCGTCGCCGGCCGCGGCGGCCAGCTTGGCGAGTTCACCCTCGTGATCGCCCCACGGCTGGTCGGAGGCGAACAGCACGCGGTCGTGGCCGAGGCCCCGGCGCGAGATCTCGTCGACGAGCCAGCGCGGGGTGAAGCCGATCGCCCAGGACAGGTCGGTGTAGACCTGCTTGCCGGCGGCGATCCAGTCGAAGAAGCGGCCGCCGACGAGCTTGATGTGCCCGCTCATCCCGCCGCCGAAGTGGACGAGGTGCAGCTTGACGTCGTCGGCGTACGCGTCGACGAGCTTGCCGACCTCGTCGATGTCCGACGCCGCTCCGGGCGAGGTGTGGACGTGCACGACGAGGTCGTGCTCCCTCGCCGTGGCGAAGATCTTGTCGAGCTGCGGCCGGCAGGTGGGGTCGGATGCCTTGCCGCCCAGCAGGAAGCTGAGTTTCAGGGCTCGCACGCCGTCCTCACCCGCCAGCTTCAGCGCGTCATCGGTCCGGTCGGCGTCTTCGGCCCGCGGGGACACCCACAGCGCCGCACTGATCCGGTCGTCCTTGCCCGCCGCCTCGACGCAGAGTTCGTTGAAGGAGAACGCGATCGCCGGGTCCGGCACGCCGTAGTTCGGGATCACCAGCGCGCGTTCGGTGCCTTCACGGTCCAAATCGGACAGCAGCTCGCCGATCGTCGCGCGGCTGCCGATCGCGGGCGCGACCGGCGGTCCGCCGTAGAACGGGTACGCCGGCAGCACGCCCAGGTGCCGGTGGGCGTCGTTCGTCCAGCGCATCACGCCACCGTCCGCGGGGCGACCCAGTCGTCGTCGGCCGGGTAGGTGCTCACCGGCGTGCCGGAGAGCCACCGGACGTCCCCGCGGCCGCCGCCGGTGATCCGCCGAGCCAGGTACTCCGCGTCCGCCGCGACACCGCAGAACCGGCCGGAGCCCCAGGTGTGCTGCCACGGCAGGCCGAGGAAGTACAGGCCGGGGCAGCTGGTGACGCCGCGGTGGTGCGTCGGGTAGCCCTTGCCGTCGAACACCGGGACGTCGATCCACCGGTGGTCCCGGCCGAACCCGGTGCTCCAGACGACGGCCGAAAGCGCTTCCACGTCGAGGGCGCGCGGGCCGCCCTCCGGCTCCCAGACCGGCTTGTACCGTTCCTCGCGGGGCGCCGCGATGCCGCGCTGGGCGATGAAGGCGTCGATCGAGTCCTTGATGCCTTCGGACACCGTGTCGGCCGCGTCGAGGTTGCGGCGCAGGTCGTCGGCGAACTGCAGCTGTCCACTTCGGACGTTCTTGAGCCGGCCGTAGAGCTGCATCCCTTCGGTGGCGAAGGCGCGCAGGTCGATGTCGTGCCCGCCGTCGCGGCCGGTCACGTAGTGGTTCGCGCGGAACCGGACGGCGTCCGCGTCGGCGAACTCGTCGATTCCCCTTGCGTAGTAACCCATCTCGTCGAGCCAAGCGACGACGTCCCGGCCGCGGTAGCGCCGGGCCACCCGCGGCGCCGACCCGACGGCGAGGTGCACGCGGCGTCCGGCGAGGTGCAGGTCCTCGGCGATCTGGCAGCCGGACTGCCCGGTGCCGACGACGAGGACGTCCCCCTCGGGCAGCTGAGCGGGGTTGCGGTACTCGGCCGAGTGCAGCTGGACGACGTGCTCGGGCAGCCGCTCGGCCAGCCGCGGCTTCAGCGGCACCTGGTACGGGCCGGTGGCCAGCACGACGTGGTCGGCGGTCAGTTCCCCGGCCGACGTCGTCAGCCGGAAGCCGCCGCCGGGCAGCTGCCGCAGCCGCGTCGCCTCGACACCCTCGTGCAGCGGGACGTCGAAGTCCTTCACGTACGACTCGAGGTAGGCGACGATCTCGTCGCGGACCATGAACCCGTCCGGATCGTCGCCCGAGTAGGGGAACCCGGGCAGCCGGCATTGCCAGTTCGGCGTGACCAGGCAGAAACTGTCCCAGCGGCGGGTCCGCCATTCGTGCCCCGCGCGCTCGCGTTCGAGCACCAGGTGCCCGACTCCGGCGGTGGTGAGGCAGTGGGACATCGACAGTCCCGCCTGGCCACCGCCGACCACGATCACCGGCCGGTGCAGGCCGTCGAGCTCGAAGTTCATGCCGATCAGTGCACCGGCGAACGATTTCCGGACGGTTTCGCCCGGAACACGGGCGCGTTACCAGAACCGCGTGGAGTTACGCTTCTCCCGGCGTGCGCTTAACAGGCCACTCCGGCGGTTCGCCGACCTCCGCGGCGTCCCGACCCGCGAGGCCCGCTCAGCTGCCGCCCGCGGTGCCGGGGTTCATCGGCCGTCAGGACGAGCTCGCGGCACTCGACGTCGCCGCCGAGGACCCGGACGCGAGTGCCGTCATCGCGGTTTGCGGCACGGCGGGCGTCGGAAAGACAGCGCTGGGCCTACCGGGGCGACGCGCCGACACGGCTTGGAGCGGGTGGATTCTCGAGCTGGCCGATCCGGCCGGCGGAAACAGCTGACGTCCGCGAGCACCGGAGCGGCTTCGCTCGTCAGGTGGTCACGGCTCGATCACCAGCTCGGCGATGCGATCACCCTCCAGGGTGAACCGGAACCGCAGATCGACGACTCCGCCGGGGAAGTCGCCCTCGAGGTGGTGCACAGCCACGTAGTGCTCGTCGTCGACGCGGTGGGCCGCGACGAGCGTCGTGGTGTAGGTGTACTGGCTCGCTGCCCGGGCGAGCCAGTCGCGGATCTCCTGCTTGCCGCGGTGGGTCCGGCCCTCGTCGGTGACGACGGCGTCCTCGGTGTAGCAAGCCAGTGCCGGGTCCAGGTCGCGGGCCTGGTGGGCGGTCAGGTAGCCGGTGATCACCGCGGGCAGCTCGTGGGTGTCGATCGCTTCACTCATGACGACCACCGTGGGGTCTCTCCCGGGGAGAGGGTCAAGCGGTGCACAGTGGGGGAGTGTTCCGTGGATTGACGATCGGCGACTTCGCGCAGCTGACGCACCTGAGCGTGCGGCCCCTGCGCCGGTACCACGAGTCCGGGTTGCTGGAGCCCGCCTCGGTCGACCCCGCCAGCGGCTACCGGTACTACACCGCCGACCAGATCCCCACCGCCCAGGTCATCCACCGGCTGCGGGAGCTGGACGTGCCGCTGGCCGACGTGGCCAAGATCCTCGCGACCGAGGACGCGGCGGAGCGGGCGGACCTGGCCGGCGGGCACCTGCGGCGGCTGGAGGCGGAACTGGAACGGACCCGGGCCGCGGTGGTCTCGCTGCGGCGGTTGCTGCGTCCCGGCGACGACGAGCTTCACGTCGAGCTCCGCTCGGTGCCGGCGAAGACGGTCGCCGCCGTCGAGGGTGTCGTCGACCACGACGACGTGCTGGTCTGGTACGCCGAGGCGATGGCCGAGCTCGACGCCGCGGTCGCCGGCCTGCCGTCGCTCGGCCCGCCGGGTGGCCGCTACGCCAACGAGCTGTTCACCGGCGGCCGGGGCGCGGTCCTCGTCCACCGGCCCGTCGGCGATCCGCCGTCGCGCGGCCGGGTGCGGCCCGTGCACCTCCCGGCCGCCGAACTCGCCGTCGTCGTCCACCCCGGGCCCCACCACGACATCGACGTCACCTACGGCCGGCTCGGCGCCTGGGTGGTCGAGCACGCCCTCACCGTGGCCGGCCCCGTGCACGAGACGTACCTCGCCGGCCCGCGCGACGACCCGGACCCGGCGACCTGGCGGACCGAGATCGGCTGGCCGGTGTTCCGGCTCTCGCCCCCACCGGGGCGCCGTGCGGCGGAACCGGCCTGAGGGCGCGAGCAGCCGGGGATCGTGCGCGAGGATGCGGCGCTGGAGATCGGTCAGCGCGGGAGAGGGGTCGACGCCGGCCTGCTCGACCAGCTCGTGCCGGGCTCGCCGGAGCGCGTGCAGTGCGTCCGCCACTGCCGCGTGCCCGTCCCGGGCCAACCGGCGAAACCGGACCACGTCGACCTTTTCCGGTTCCAGCAGCACGTACCCCGGCGTCCGGGTGCGGATCAGGGAGGCGACCGGCGGCAGCGCGCGGCGCAGCCGTGTTGCGCCGTGGGTGAGGAAGCACCGGCCCGGTGCGGGGATACGCCGGTGGTCCGAACAGAGCAGCCGGTCAGGTGATCGCGTCAGCCGAAAACGCGTCGCTGGATTTCGCGGCGGTAGTCCTCCAGCGTGTTGTCCAGGTGCACCGCGGCGGCCTCGGCGGCCGCTTCCGGGTCGCCGTCCCGGATGGCCGCGTAGATCGCCGCGTGCTCTTCGACCGCCTCCGCGGCGTGCCCGCCGACCGTGCCGTGGAGGCCGATCGTGCTGGACTGGTGCTGCAGGCGCCGGACTTCGCGCACGGCGGCCAGGAGGAACTGGTTGTGGGACGCCGCGGCGATCCCGAGGTGGAAGTCTTCGTCCCCGCGGTCGAACAGCGGCGCTTCGCCGGTCAAGTGCCCCTGACGGCAGGTTTCCGCGGCCGCCTCGATCGCGCGGAGCTCGACCGGGGTGGCCCGGGTGGCGGCCAGCCTGCTCGCGGTCATCTCCTGGACGCGGCGGAACTCGAACAGCATGTAGACGTGGTCCAGATCGGTCGGCAGGAAGAAGCCCGACCACCGGGCCGAGCCGAGCATCCCCTCGTCGTCGGCCACGTAGAGGCCGCGCCCCTTCTGGGCGCGCACCCGTCCGATGGCGGACAGGATCTTGATCGCCTCGCGCACCACGGTCCGCGAAGCACCGAGCCGGGCGGCGAGCTCGTTCTCCGTCGGCATGCGGTCGCCGGCCCGCAGCCGCAGCTCGGCGATCAGCGTGAGGATCTGCTCGGCGACGCGTTCGTACCCCGGCCGGTAGGCGGCCTCCTGGGGCGGCCCGGGCTCGTGCGTCTCGTCCACCCGGTTGTCTCCTTCGTCCGCGGCTCGGTGCCGTGAACCCTACATCTGCCCGACCCCGGCAACAATGTGTAGTACTTATTTTCCCGCACCAGAACTCTTGACGAAGACGTCTCGGCCAGCTGTGATGGGTCCCGATAGAGGCCGCTCGCAGCAATGTGTACGACACATACGACGTGCCGTCGCCTCGTCAGGTGCGACCTGCGGGTGCCACGATGAAGTGGAGTTCCTCATGACAGTTCATGTGCGAGCCACCGGAGTCAGCGGATCGTCGGGGCGCCGCAAGCGGTACGCGGGGCTGGTCCTCGGCGTCGCGGCCGTCCTCGCCGCGGTCACGGCCTGCGGCAACGGCGGGAGCGGCAGCGGCGCCCAGGGCGGGTTCCAGCCGGTGCCGCAGACGGGCGGGAAGATCACCGTCTGGGTCGATTCCACGCGGCTGCCCGCGGCCCAGCTCTACCAGAAGCAGCACCCGTCCGTGCCGCTGGACATCGTCACCTACGACGGGGACGCCAACGGCTCGAACTACCTGCAGACCAAGGTGAGCCTGTTCAACCGCACCCGCAGCGGCTGGCCGGACGTCGTGTTCAGCTCGCAGAACAACGAGGTCAGCTGGGCGGTGCCGGCCGGGTTCACGGCGCCGCTGAACAAGGGGCAGATCCCCGACGCCACCCTGAGCGGCTGGACCACCGGGGCCAACGACCCGTGCACGGTCCAGGGCACGCTCTACTGCCTGCGCAACGACCTCGCCCAGACCGTCCTCTGGTACGACGCGCCGCTGATGCGGTCGTGGGGCTACCAGGTGCCGAAAACCTGGGAGGAGTACCAGGCGCTGGGGCAGCGGGTCGCCACCGAGCACCCCGGCTACCTCGTGGGCACGGCCGGCGACAACTTCACCCCGGAGATCTACCTCTGGGCTTCCAAGTGCGGCGCCAACCAGATCACCGGCCCGAAGTCGGTCAAGGTGAACACCACCAGCCCGGAGTGCACCCGGATGGCGGCCCTGCTCGACACGCTCGTCGCGAACAAGACGATGTCCACCAGCAGCGTGTTCAGCTCCGACTTCGCCAAGAACTCCGCGGACAAGGTCCTCATGATGCCCGGGCCGTCCTGGTTCGGCGGTTCGGTGTTCCAGGAGTCGTTCAAGACGCCGGCCGGCAAGATCGCCGCGGCCCCGCTGCCGCAGTGGGCCGGGGACCCGGCCCCGTCCGTCGGCAACGTCGGCGGTGGCACCTGGCTGCTGTCCGCCCACAGCGCCAACCTCAAGGACGCCACCGACTTCCTCACCTGGGTCACCACCTCGGACGACTATCAGGGCAACGTCGCACCCGGGTACCCCGCCCACAAGGCGGCGGCGAAGACCTGGCTGGCGAAGCAGTCATCGAACAAGTACTACGCCGACGACATCGCGGGCCCGCTGCAGACGGCCGCCCCGCAGGTGTGGCCGGGCTGGGGTTACGGCCAGTTCAGCCAGGAGGCGATCTGGGCGGCGACCGTGACCCCGGGGCTGACCGCGGGCAAGACGATCGTCTCGCTGCTCCCCGACTGGCAGAAAGCGATCACGAACTACGCGAAGTCCACCGGGTACGAGGTCAGCCAATGACCACCGTCCGCCCGGCCGGGACCCCCTCGCGGCGGCGGGGGTTCTGGCCGGGGCGGGCCGGGCACCTGTTCGTCGCCGCCTACGTCGTGCTGCTGATCGCGTTCGGTGTCGTTCCCACGGTGTACGCGGTGTACTTCGCCTTCACCGACGCGGGCGACACCTTCGCCGGCCTGTCGAACTTCGTGGACGCGGCCGGCGATTTCCGGTACGTCGACGCCGTCGGGCACGTCGCGCTCTACCTGGTGTTCTGGCTGGTTTCCCTCGTGGTGTTCGTCGTCGGGCTGGCGCTGCTGCTGCACCGCCTGACCTCGAGTGCGGCGAGCAAAGCCCTGCGCTTCCTGTACTACATCCCGGGAGCGCTCGCCGGGGCCGCGAGCGTCATGGTGTGGCTGTTCCTGCTGGACCCGTCGGTGAGCCCGGTGAGCGCGCTGCTGCGCGTGTTCGGGTTCGACACCTTCGGCCAGGTCGTCGCGCCGGACCACCTCCCGGTCCTGTTCACCCTGATCGCCTTCTGGACCGGGGCGGGTGGCTGGATCGTGGTGGTGTACGGCGCGCTGAACAACATTTCGCCCGATCTGCTGGAGGCGGCCCGGATCGACGGCGCGGGCGCGTGGCAGACGGCCTGGCGCATCCAGATCCCGTTGCTGCGCAAGTGGATCGTCTACATGGTCATCCTGGCGTTCGCCGGCGGGACCCAGCTGTTCGTCGAACCGCAGCTGCTGTCGCAGGCGAGCGTCGGCGTGGCGGGCCGCGACTACTCCCTCAACCAGCTGTCCTACGACTTCGCCTTCCAGAACAACAACGTGAACACCGCCGCCGCGATCTCGGTGGAGCTGCTGGTGGTCGGGCTGGTTGTCGCCGGCGTGTTCGTCGCCCGATCGGGGTTCTTCGATGCCGACTGACATCCGCGTACCCGCGCAAGTGGACGAGCCGGTGCGCCGCGCGGCTCCCCGGCAGCGGCGCGGCCGGCGGCTGCCGAACCCGCTCGTGGCCCTGGTGCTCGTGCTGTTCCTCGTCTTCTTCGTGCTCCCGGTGGTTTGGCTCCTGCTGGCAGCTACGAAGACCGACGACCAGCTCGTGCACGGCAACCCCCTGTCCTTCGGGTCGTGGCCCGCGCTGGCGGACAACTGGCACGCGCTCACGTCCTTCCAGGGCAACGCGATCTTCCAGTGGCTGGGCAACTCCGCGGTGTACTCGTTCGTGGCGCTCGCGATCACGTTGTGCGTGGCGATCCCGGCCGGCTACGCCCTCGCGATGACCGAGTTCCGCGGCCGGCGCACGCTGCTGGTCGCGACGCTCGTGGTGATGCTGATGCCGAACGCGACCCTCGTGGTGCCGTTGTTCCTCGAGGTGAACGCGGTGCACCTGATCGGCTCGATGTGGTCGATCATCCTGCCGTACTCGTTCTACCCCTTCGGCGTCTACCTGACCTACATCTACTTCAGCACCGCAGTGCCGCGGGACCTGATCGACGCAGCGAAGCTCGACGGCTGCTCGCAGTTCGGCGTGTTCCGCCACGTCGCGCTGCCGCTGGCCGCGCCGATCGTCGCCCTCGTCGGCTTCTTCAGCTTCGTGGCCAACTGGACCAACTACTTCCTGCCCTACGTCCTGTTGCCGGAAAGCGACCAGTTCCCGGTCCAGGTGGGCCTGGGCACCCTGCTGAACTCGGTGCCGCAGTTCAACCCGACGGTCGGCACCGCGGCGGTGCAGCGGCCGGAACTGGCGCTGGCCACCCTGCTGGCGATCACGCCCGTCCTCGTGGTCTTCCTGTTCTCCCAGCGTTTCCTGGTCGCGGGGATGCTGGCCGGCGCGACCAAGGAGTAGCCGATGTACCCCGCCATCACCGCCTCGGTACCCCTGCTCGAACCACCGGGCTGGGCGATCGCGCAACGCGAGCTGCTCGAGCTGCTCGACCAGGCGTGGCGCCGGTTCGCCCGCGACTTCACCGGCCCGGACGGACGGCTGGCCTACGACGACGGGCTCACCACCCGCGACGGCGTCGACGACTTCTACGAGACGTTCTTCAACTGGCCCCAGCTGTACCTGCTCGGCGGCGCCGACGACCTGCTCGCCGAGTCCGAGCGGCATTGGGAAGGCGTCACCCGGCAGCTGACCGAGCTGGGCATGCTGCACGACGAGTACGAACGCGGCTACGACTGGTTCCACCAGGGCGAAAGCCTGCTGCTGCTGTACTTCCTGTGCATGGCCGCGCCCGGGCGGTGGCGGGAGCGCGCGCTGCGGTTCGCGGAGCTCTACGTCGACCCGGCCCACGGCAACTACGACCCCGGGCACCGCGTCATCCGCCGTCCGCACAACGGCAGCGATCCGGAACGCGAGGGACTCTTCGACGGCGGCTCGTACCCGTGGTTGCCCCGCGAAGCCGCGACGTACGGCTTCCCGCTGGCGTGGCTGCTGCCCGCGGACGCCGAAGAGCCCCCGCGCGACCGCGACCCGCGGCTGGGCGAGCAGATGCGGCGGCGAACGGGAACCGGGGACACCGCGGTCAACCTGGCCGCCGCCGGGCTCGTCTTCAACGCCTTGCTGCTCTCCGGCGAGCAGCGCTACCGCGACTGGCTCGCCGAGTACGTCGGCGCCTGGCGGGAACGCGCGGTGGCCAACGACGGCATCCTCCCCGACAACGTCGCTCCCGACGGGACGGTCGGCGGACTGCTGGAGGGCCGCTGGTACGGCGGGCACTACGGCTGGTCCTGGCCGCACGGCTGGTACAGCGTCGGGCACGCCGCCGTCGTCGCCGCCCTCTCCGCCGCGCTCGCCACGGGCGACGACACGTACACCGACCTGGTGCGCCCGGCACTGGACGAAATGATCGCCCACGGCAAGGTCATGGCGTTCACCGAAGCCGACTCCAGCCTCGCCACGAAGTGGACCGTGCAGTTGCGTGAAGACGTGGACACGCCGACATTGCACGTCCCCTTCCGCTACGACGACCGGGGCTGGTTCGACTACAACCCGATGCTGATGGGCGTCCCGGCCGCGCTGTGGCACCACACGGCCGCGCCGGAGGACCGCGAACGCCTCGAGCGGCTGCGCGCGGCGGGTGGCCACGACTGGCGGACCGTGCGGCCGTTCCGCAGCAAGGAAGAGGCCGGGCACGAGGAGCCGTGGTTCGCCTACCTCGCGGGCGACAACCCGGACTACCCCGAACGCATCCTGGCCGCGGCCCAGGCCCAGGTGCGGCACCGGCTGACCCGCATGGAGCGCTACCGCGGCCGGGCCGTGCCCGAAGCCGACATCCACCTGTGGCAGCAGTCCAACCCCGTGGTCACCGAAGCCCTCGTCCAGCTCACGTGGGGCGCTCCGCAGGTCATCTACAACGGCGGGTTGCAGCAGGCCCGCGTCCGCTACTACGACGCGCAGGCGCGGCGGCCGGGCCTGCCGCCGTCCGTGGCGGCGCTGGTTTCCGGCATCGACCCCGAGGCGACCGTCGTCGAGCTGGTCAACCTCGACCCGCAGGAGCCGCGGTCGGTGGTCGTGCAGGCCGGCGCGTTCGCCGAGCACCACCTCCGCCGCGTCGAGTACAGCGTGTGCGAGGACCCGTCGTGGGTCGGCGGCCTCTACGACTACGGCCACGGCGAACCGGTCGTGACGTCGGCGTCGGCCGACCTCGACGGCCCGTGGCTGCGGGTGGACCTTCCTCGGTCCAGCCGGATCCGGTTGACGCTGCGGATGGTCCTACGCGCCGGCACGCCGTCCTACGCCACCCCGTTCGACGACGGTGACGCAGGCCGCTGACCGAACTCCCCGAATCCCGCACGATCCTCAAGGAGGACGAGCATGCGTCACCCCGTCAAGAAAGCGCTGGCGGCACTGGCCGTCACCGCCGGCGTCACGGCGCTGACCGCCGTCCCGGCGCAGGCAGCCGGGATCCCCGCGTTGACGATCGTGGTGAATCCCCACGGCGGAGAAACCTTGCAGCACGCCCAAAAGCTCGCCCGCACGCTGTCCTCGCTCGCGGACGTCCACGTCGAACTCGCGGGCGGCACCTACCGGCTGAGCACCCCGCTGAAGTTCACCGCCGAGGACTCCGGCCGCAACGGCCACACCATCACCTGGCAGGCCCGCCCCGGGCAGACCCCGGTGCTCTCCGGCGGCCAGGCCGTGACCGGGTGGAAGCTGCACGACCCGGCGGCGAACGTCTTCGTCGCCGACGTGCCGAAGGGCGCCGATTCGCGGCAGCTCTACGTAGACGGCGCTTCGGCTCCCCGGGCGGCGATCACCATCGCGCGGACCGACGTCCAGGTCACCGCCACCGGCCTGACCATCGTAAACCCGGCGCTGGGCTACCTGGCTTCCCTGCCCGCCCGGAACCGGATCGAGGTGGAGAGCCAGAACTCCTTCACCGACCGGTACTCCCCGGTGCAGAGCATCACCGGCACGACGATCACCATGCAGCAGCCGGCGTGGAACAACAACAACTGGGGCTACGACACGCTCGCCCGTCCGTTCGCGGGCGGGACGCTGCTGCTGGAGAATTCGTACTCCTTCCTGCAGACCGGGCAGTGGTACCTCGACCCGGCCGCCGGGAAGCTGTTCTACAAGGCCGCGCCGGGACAGTCCCCGGCCGGCAAGGACGTGGAGCTGCCGCGCCTGACCTCGCTGGTCCAGGTGAGCGGAACCCCCGGCCGGCCGGTCCGCGACCTCGCCTTCCGGGGACTCGGCTTCGAGCACACCACCTGGCTGGAGCCCGGGACGTCGATCGGCTACGCCGACCAGCAGAGCGGCGCGTTCCTCGCCACCGCCTTCCCGCAGCCCGCCGACTTCCTGACGTCGTGCCAGGTCGGCTGCCCCCTGTTCGAGGCGGCGCGCAACAGCTGGCACCAGGTTCCCGCCGCCGTCCAGGTCTCCGCCGCGGACAGCATCGCGTTCGAGGGCAACACGTTCGCCCACCTGGGCCAGGTCGCCCTCGGCATCGGCAACGACGCCGACGCGCACGCGAGCGGCGTCGGCCTCGGCGCGTCCGGCATCTCGGTGCGGCGCAACACCTTCACCGACGACGCCGGTTCCGGCATCGTCGTCGGCGGGGTGCAGCCCGACGCGCACCACCCGGGCAACCCCGCGCTGGCCGACCGGAACGTCACCATCACCGGCAACCTGGTCACGAACGTGGCGCGGGACTACAAGGACATGGCCGGGATCCTGAGCACCTACGTCACCCACGCCGTCATCGAGCACAACGAAGTGTCCGACCTGGCCTACGACGGCATCGACGTCGGCTGGGGCTGGGGCGCCAACGACCCCGGCGGCAGCCAGGACTACCGCGACCGCGGCCTGTACGCCTACCAGCCCGTGTACACGACGCCGACCACGCTGAGGGACACCGTGGTCCGCTACAACCTCGTGCACGGCACGAAGAAGGTCTTCCACGACGGCGGCAGCATCTACAACCTCTCCGCCAACCCCGGCGCGGTCGTCGACCGGAACTACATCTACGACAACCACAACACCGTCGGCCTGTACCTGGACGAAGGATCGCGGTACGTGCGCCTCGCGAACAACGTCATCCAGGACGCCGGGGTCTGGGCGTTCACCAACGCGAGCAGCACCGACAACACCGACGACAGCACTTTCACCGTCAACTGGTACAACACGGGCAGCACGCGGGTCGCGACCGGCGCGCCGCACAACAACGTCCTCGACGGCAACGTCCAGGTCACCGACGGGAACTGGCCGGCCGCCGCGCAGGACGTGATGCGCAACGCGGGCATCGAGACATCACACGTCTCGCCCTGAAATCAGGGGAGAACACGCACGCCGATCAGTTCGTTCGAGAGAGACATCATACGAATGCTAGGCTGACCTCGTTGAGTCCGAGCAACGAGGAGTGCGATGGCGAGGTCGCTGACCGACGAAGCGATCGACCGGATCCGGGAGTTCGTCCGGTCCGGCCGGTTCCCGGCGGGTGCCAAGCTTCCTCCCGAACACGAACTGGCCACCGAGCTGGGGATCTCCCGCAGCCCCACGCGGGAGGCGGTGAAGGCGCTCGCGCTGGCGCGGGTGCTCGAAGTCCGCCGTGGCGACGGCACGTACGTCACCAGCCTCGCGCCGAGCCTGCTTCTGGAAGGCCTCGGCAACGCGGTGGCGCTGATGCGGGACGGCAGCGTCCTGGAACTGACCGAGGTGCGCCGGCTCCTGGAACCCGCGGCGACCGGCCTGGCCGCCACCCGGATCACCGACGCGCAGCTGCGGGACGTGGGCGAGCTGCTGGACGCGATGCACGAAGCGATCGAGGACGTCGAGCGCCTCACGGTGCTCGACGCCGCCTTCCACCGCGCGGTCGTCAGCGCCGCGGGCAACGAGACCCTCACGGCGTTGCTGGACGGGATCTCGTCGCGGACCCTGCGCGCCCGGGTCTGGCGCGGCACGGTCGAGCGCGGCGCGACGCACATCACGCTGTCGCAGCACAAAGCGATCTACGACGCCTTGGCCGACCGCGACCCGGCGGTCGCCACCGCGGCCGCGCTGATGCACGTGGACACCTCGGAACGCTGGCTGCGCGCGCACCTGGCCGACCTCCGCGACCTCGACGGCCGGCCAGGCGCGTGAGAACCTCGGACGACGCCGTCAGGTCTGCCGCTTGCCGCTGGTGATGCGGGACATCACCAGTGCGATGAGGATGATCGCGCCGTTCAGCGCGCCGATCCACTGGGCCGGGACCCCGGCCAGGGTCAGTACGTTCTGGATCATGTACAGCAGCAGGATGCCCGTGAACGCCCCGAACAGCGTGCCCCGGCCGCCGTTCAGGCTCACGCCGCCGATCACCGCCGCGGCGAACACCGTGAAGATGTAGCCGTTGCCCTGCGCCGCGGCCACCGAGGCGAGCCGCCCGGACAGCAGCAGCCCGCCGAGCGCGGCCAGCACGCTCGCGCCGATCAGCACGATCCACACGATCCGGTCGGTCCGGATACCGGCGGCCTTCGCCGCGTCCTCGTTCCCGCCGATCGCGTACAGGCTGCGCCCGAACCGCGTGTAGCCGAGCAGGACGATCCCGCCCGCGAACAACAGCACGCAGACCCAGATCGACGCCGGGATCCCCGCCCACAGCGTGGTGCCGAGGTAGAGCAGCGAATCGGGCAGGCCGAAGAACGTCTGACCGCCGGAGATCCCGGTCAGCAGGCCGCGCAGCACGATCAGCATGCCGAGGGTGACGACGAACCCGCTCAGCCCGAACCGGACGATCAGCAGCGCGTTGAGCGCCCCGACCACCACGCCGACGGCCAGCACCACGGGGACCGCGGTCCAGGACGGCAGCAGCCCGAGGGAATGCCCGCCGCCGACCGTCAGCCAGGCCGCCACGCCGGGCGCGAGCCCGAACGTGGACTCCAGCGAGAGGTCCATCTTGCCGACGACCAGGACCATCGTCTGGGCCAGCACCAGCAGCGCGATCTCCGACATGGTCTGCAGGATGTTGATCACGTTGTCGTACTGGAGGAACACCGGGTTCACCAGCTGGCCGACGACGGCGATCGCGATGATCCCCGGCACGAGCGCGAAGTCGCGCAGGCGGGCCAGGGCGATGCGCCGGGGCGGCCGGGCGGTACCGGGTCCGGTCCGCGGCGGGACGTCCACCGCGACGGGGCTTTCAGGCATCGAGGTCGACTCCTTCCATGGCGGCCACGACCTCGCGGTCCTGCCAGCCGGCGGGGATTTCGGTGGTGAGCCGGCCGTGCACCACGACCAGCAGCCGGTCGCACAGGCGCAGGTCGTCGAGTTCGTCCGAGGCGATCAGCACCGCGGTGCCCGCCGCGGCGGCCTCCGCGACCTTGCCCAGGAGGAACTCCTTCGACCGCACGTCGACCCCGGCCGTGGGGGTGATCAGCACGAGCAGGCGGGGGTCGCCGGCCAGGGCCCGGGCCATGACGACCTTCTGCTGGTTGCCGCCGGACAGCGCGGACACCGGCAGTTCCGGCCCGGGGGTCTTCACCGCCAGCCGCGTGATCAGCTTCCCGGCGACCCGGTCGCGCAGGCCGGACCGGACGAAGATGCCGGGGCCGAGCCGGTCCATGACGCTCATCGTGGTGTTGTCCGCAATGGACATCTCCGGTACGAAACCCTGGTGGTGGCGGTCTTCCGGGACGAAGCCGACCCCCGCGGCCAGCGCGGCCGGGACGTCGCCGGGCCGCGGCCGCCGGTCCCCGACGGAGACCGTGCCGGAGGTGGGTCTGCGCAGCCCGGCCAAAGACTCGGCCAGCTCGGTCTTGCCACTGCCGCCCGACCCGGCCAGCCCGACGATCTCCCCGGGCGCGACGTCGAACGACACGCCGTCGTAGAACGGCGCCAGGCTCAGCTCGTCCACGCGCAGCACGGGTTCGAGGCCGGACCGGGCCGACGACGTCCGCTCCTGCACCGTGACGGCGTTCTCACCGGTCATCGCCGCGATGAGGTCCGCCTTCGGCAGCTCGGCGACCGGCGCGGTGAGGACGTGCCGGGCGTCCCGGTACACCGTGACCGTGTCACAGATCTCGTACACCTCCTGCAGGTGGTGGCTGATGAACAGGAACGTGACGCCTTGGCGCTGCAGCTCGGCGATGTGGCCGAACAGCCGGGTGATGGCGGCCCCGTCGAGCTGCGCGGTCGGCTCGTCGAGGATGACGAACCGGGCGCCGAACGACAGGGCCCGCGCGATCTCGACGAACTGCCGCTGCTCCACGCTCAGCTCGCGGGCCGGCCGGTGCACGTCGACGGCCACCGACCAGCGCTCGAGCAGTTCGGTGGCCGAGCGGCGCAGCGCGGCCCAGCGGACGAACCCGCCGCGGGTCTCCTGCCGGTTCAGGAACAGGTTCTCCGCCACCGACAGCTCGGGGATGATCGTCGACCGCTGGTACACGCACGCCACCCGCGTCCGCCAGCTGTCCCGATCGGACAGTGCCGGCGTTGGTTCCCCGTTCAGCCGCACGGTTCCGGCGTCCGGCTCGGTCAGTCCGGTGAGGACGGACACCAGGGTCGACTTGCCCGCGCCGTTGCGGCCGACGAGCGCGTGCGTCTGTCCGGGTAGGACGGTCAGGTCGGCGTCGTCCAGCGCGACCGTGGCGCCGTAGCGCTTGACCACCTGACGGGCCTCGACGACCGGCACGGTGTTCATGTTCGGTTCCTCTCCGCGGCGCTTCAGCTCTTGCTGTTGCCCCACAGGGACTGGTCGTCGACCTTGACGCTGCTCACCGGCCCGAACGCGGCACCGTCCGCGGTGACCAGCGGCGCGGCCAGCTGGTCCTCCATCAGGCCGTCGCGGACCTGGATGATCGTGCTGTCGTGGTCGGTCTTGCCCACCGCCGGTGTCTTGCCGGCGATCGCGTCCTTGACGTACTGCAGGGCGTACTTGGCGAACAGGTCCGCGGGCTGGGACACGGTCGCGTCCATCTCGCCGGCCCGGATCTTGGCCAGCTCCTCGGGGATGCCGTCGTTGGACACGATGAAGACGTGCTTCGGGTCGCTCGCCGGGACAGCGAGGCCGCGCTGCTTCAGCAGCTGCAGCGTGCCGGACAGCGCGAAACTGGACTGCATGTAGACGCCCTTGATGTCCGGGTTCGCCGTCAGCCGCGTCTGGAGCTTTTGGGCCGCGGTGTTGGCGTCCCAGTTGGTGGCCTCGCCGAAGACCGTGATGCCGGGGAAGTTCTTCTTCATGCAGTCGTTGAAGGCTTCCGTGCGGTCGCGGCCGTTGATCGACGCGAGGTCGCCCTGCAGCATGACGACCTTGCCCTTGCCGCCGAGCTTGGTGCCGAGGAACTGGCAGGCCTTCTCGCCGTAGGCGCGGTTGTCGGCCCGCACGACCATGTAGACGTTGCCCTGGTCGGGGCGGGTGTCCACGGACACGACCGGGATCTTCTTCCCCGCGAGCTGTTGCAGGGTCGGGATGATCGCCGCGGTGTCCTGCGGTGCCATCACCACGCCCTTGACGCCCTGGCTGATCATCGTCTGCACGTTGGCCGTCAGGTTGGCGACGTCGTTCTGCGAGTTGGTGGTCTTGAGGTCGAGGCCGAACTGCCCGGCGAACTGGGGCACGTACTTGATGTAGGCGTTCCAGAAGTCGGTGTCCGAGCGCGGGTAGTCGACCCCCACGACGGTCTTGCCCCCCGAAGCGGCGGTCGAGCCGCCGCCGCTGCAGCCGGCCAGTGCGGCCGCGGTCAGGACGCCGGCTGTGACGACAGCGGCGGCGCGCAGGTGCTGGAACTTCATGACCTCTCCTCGTTGACAGGTTTCGGGCGGAGCCGCAGGCCGGACATACCGCCGTCCACGGCGAGATCGGTGCCGGTGGTGGCCCCGGAGTCCGGGCCGGCCAGGTAGCAGATCGCGGCGGCGACCTCGTCGGCGGTGACGAGCCGGCCGGAGGGCTGGCGCGCGGCGAGCGCGGCCAGCTCGGCTTCGGGGTCCTCGGCGGTGGCCAGCAGCCGGTCGATCCACGGGGTGTGCGCCGTGCCGGGATTCACGCAGCAGACGCGGATCCCTTCGGCCAGGTGGTCGGCGGCCAGCGCGCGGGTGAGCGCGAGGACCGCGCCTTTCGTGGCGCTGTAGAGCGCCCGTTGCGGCAGCCCGGCGGTCGCCGCGATCGAGCAGGTGTTCACGATCGCCGCCGCGGGTGACGCGCGCAGGTGCGGCAGAGCCGCGCGGGTCACGCGCACCATGCCGACGACGTTGACGTCGAAGACGCGGTGCCATTCGGCGTCGTCGTTGTCCTCGACCGTTCCCTGGGCCCCGATCCCCGCGTTGTTGACGAGGACGTCCAGGCCGCCGAGGTGCTCGACCGCGGCGGCGACCGCGGCTCGCACCGAACCGTCGTCCGCCACGTCGGCCCGCACCCCGGTGAGAGTTGCCTCGACTTCGTCGTTCAGGTCGAGGCAGACGACCCGCGCGCCGCGCCGGGACAGCATCCGCGCCGTCGCGAGCCCGATCCCGGACGCCCCGCCCGTCACGACGGCCCGGACGCCGTCGAACTCCCCGCCGGTCACGCGACCACCACCGCATCCCGCTGCCAGACCGGTCCGTCGGGGAACCGGTACCGCGCAATGGATTCCGGGTGCAGCCGCGCGCCGAGGCCCGGCTCCCGCGGAGCCAGGTAGCGGCCGCGCTCGATGCGGACCGGGTCGACGAAGTGCTCGTGCAGGTGGTCCACGTACTCGATGACGCGGTCGGTCTGGGTGCCGCTCACCGCGACGAAGTCGAACATCGCCAGGTGCTGCACCATCTCGCACAGCCCGACCCCGCCGGCGTGCGGGCACACCGGGACGCCGAACTTCGCGGCCAGCAACAGGATCGCGATGTTTTCGGTGACCCCGGCGACGCGGCTCGCGTCGAGCTGGAGGACGTCGATCGCCTCCGCCTGCAGCAGCTGCTTGAACATCACCGCGTTGTGGGTGTGCTCGCCGGTGGCCACCTTGATCGGCGCCACCGCCCGGCGGATGGCGGCGTGGCCGAGGACGTCGTCGGGTGAGGTCGGCTCCTCGATCCAGTACGGGTCGAACTCGGACAGGGGTCGCAGCCATTCGATGGCCTGGCCGACGCCCCAGGCCTGGTTGGCGTCGATGGCGATCCGGACGTCCGGCCCGACGACTTCGCGGGCGAGCCGCAGCCGGCGGACGTCTTCGTCGAGGTCGGCGCCGACCTTGAGCTTGATCTGGGTGAACCCGTCCTGGACCGCCTCCTTCGCGAGCGCCGCGAGCTTCTCCGGCGAGTACCCGAGCCAGCCGGGAGTCGTGGTGTAGGCGGGAAAACCGGTGTCGAGGAGTTCGGCCTGGCGGGTCGCGCGGCCGGGTTCGGCGCGGCGGAGGATGTCGAGGGCTTCCTCGCGGGTGAGGGCGTCCCGCAGGTACCGGAAGTCGACCAGGTCGACCAGTTCCTCCGGTGGCATCTCGGCCAGCAGGCGCCAGACCGGCTTGCCTTCGCGGCGGGCCCGCAGGTCCCACGCGGCGTTGACGATCGCCGCCGCGGCCATGTGGATCGCGCCCTTGTCCGGGCCCAGCCACCGGAGCTGGCTGTCGCCGGTCAGCCGGCGGGAGAACGCGCCGAGGTCGGCGAGCGCGTCGTCCACCGGCATCCCGACGACGAGGGGCACGAGCGCCCGGACGGCGGCGACCTCGACGTCGTTGCCGCGGCCCACGGTGAAGGCCAGCCCGTAGCCTTCGTCACCGGCGCTCGTGCCGATGGTCACGTAGGCCGCCGAGTAGTCGGGCTCGGGGTTCATCGCGTCCGACCCGTCCAAGCTCAGCGAAGTCGGGAAGCGCACGTCGACGGCGTCGATGCCGCTGATCACTTCGGCCAACGTGCCCACCTCTCATCCGGCCAGACAACATATGTATGGCTACGCGTCGGCACGCGGATTGTCCAGAGTCGAGCCACAATATGGCCATGACTTGGACTGAGCGTTATCAATGACTACATTCCGCGCTTTTACATATGATAAGTCACTTGGGCTTTGAGCGAGACATCATATGTCTGTTACGGTCCCCGCCATGCGCTTCCCCCTCGACCCGGCCGGCGGGCGCGTCGACGCGCACCACCACCTGTGGCGCACCTCCGCCCGGCGCCACGCGTGGCTGGACGGCGACGACACCGCGGCGATCCGGCGTGACTACACGACGGCCGACCTGCGGGCGGCCGCCGCGGGGATCGACGCGACGGTGCTCGTCCAGGTCCTGCCCGACCTGGACGAGTCGATCGAGTTCCTCGCGACCGCGGCCGCGGAGCCGCTCATCGCGGGCGTGGTCGGCTGGGTCGACCTCACGGACGCCCCGGCGCGGGACATCGAACGGCTGCGGTCGGCGCCGGGCGGCGAACTCCTGGTCGGTATCCGCCACCTCGTCCAGGCCGAGCCCGATCCGGGTTGGCTGGTGCGGGAAGACGTCCTGGCGGGGCTCGCGGCCGTGCGCGACGCCGGGCTGGTGTACGACGTGCTCGTGCGGCCCCACCAGCTCCCGGCGGCCACCGCGGCGGCCCGGGCGCTGCCGGACCTCACCTTCGTCCTCGACCACCTCGGGAAACCCCCGGTCGCCACCGGCCGGCTCGAACCCTGGGCGACCGAGCTGGCCGCCCTGGCCCGGGAGCCCAACGTCGTCGCGAAGCTGTCCGGTCTCGTCACGGAAGCCGACCGGAATTGGCAGCCGGCCGACCTGCGGCCGTACACGGAGACGGCGCTCACGACGTTCGGCCCCGACCGGCTGATGTCGGGCTCGGACTGGCCGGTGTGCCTGCTCGCGGGGTCCTACGCGAAGGTCATGGAGGCCGCGGACAGCCTGCTCGACGACCTGACCCCGCCCGAGCGCACCGCCATCCGCGGCGGCACGGCTGCTCGCGTGTACGGGCTGCCGCGATGACCGCCGCCACAACGGCTTCGAGCCGCCGCCCGCGCGGACTTCCAGCCGGGCGACCGGGTTGCGATGGTCGATCACCTGGATGCCTCACCAGTTCTGCGAAGAACCGGTCTTGTAGCGCACGGAGATCCGCTTCGCCGACGGCGCGTCCACCAGCTTCCAGGTGACCGGGACCTCCCCCCGGTCGCGCGCCCCGAGGCGGTCGAACGCCTTCGGGTTCAGGTCCAGCTGCCCGACCCGGCAGGGCGCCGGGCAGAGGTTGGTGATCCGCACCGTCACGCTCGCGCCCCCGGCCGCCTGGATCCGGACGTAGGCCCCGCACGCTCGGGAGCCTTCGAAGTCGGCGACGTTCGAGCAGACGTGATCCAGACCACTAACTGACCAACTGACCAATCCGGTCAGTATGGTCGAAGCCATGAACGACACCACCACACGCCGGGTACTGGTCGTAGGAATGGGCGTCAGCGGGATCGCGACGGCGGCGCGGTTGCGGGCCGCGGGCTGGACGCCCGTGCTGATCGAACGCGCGCCGGGGCGTCGGTCCGGTGGCTACTTCGTCGCCCTGTTCGGGGCGGGCAAGGCGGCGGCCACGCGGCTGGGCATCGGGGCCCACCTGCACGACCGCGGCAGCCCGCGGCCGCCGGTGAACCTCGACCGGAACGGGCGCCGCCGGCCGAGCGCGGGCTTCGGCGACCTGCCCGGCAAGCCGTGGCTGATGGTGCGCGGGGACGCCGAACAAGCCGCCTTCGAGGTCCTGCCCGACGACGTCGAAATCCGCTACTCCACCGTGCCGACCGCGATCGAGCAGGACGGCGGCGGGGTCGACGTCACCCTGCGGAACACCGAGAGCGGCACCGAGGTCACCGAGCGGTTCGACCTGGTCGTCGGCGCCGACGGGCTGCGCTCGACCGTGCGGTCGCTGGTGTTCGGCCCGCACGAAGACCACCTGCGCCGCCTCGGCTACATGGTCGTGGCCTTCGAGTACGCCGGGACCCCGGCCGGCCTCGACCCCGGCCAGGGCGCGACGCTGCTCGAGCCGGGCCGGTCGATGTGGGTCTTCGCCTTCGCCGACCACAACCCCACGATCATGCTGACCTACCGCACCGACGACGTCGACGCCGAGTTCACCGCCACGCCCGCGCAGCGCGTCCGCGCCGCCTTCGGTCCACAACCCTTGCGCGGCACGCTCGCCGACGTCGTCGACCACCTGGAGTCGGCCGACAACGCCCTCTTCGACTCCGTGGAGCAGGTGCGGATGCCGCAGTGGCACCGCGGACGCGTCGTCCTGGTCGGCGACTCCGCCTGGTGCGTCACGCTCTACGCGGGCATGGGGGTTTCGTCCGGCCTGACCGGCGCCGACCTGCTCGGCACGATGCTCGAACGCCACGACGACGTCGGAACCGCGTTGACCGAGTGGGAACGCGCCCTGCGCCCCTACATCGACCACTACCAGGACGGCGCGGCCGGCGACCGCAAGATCTTCATGGCCGACAGCCACCCGGAGATCGTGTTCCGCCGCACGCTCCCGAAACTGGCCAAGACCCGGCTCGGCGGCCGCCTGCTCGAACGCGTGATGCGCGTGGACGACATCGAGAAGTTCAAGAACGCCGATATCGTCGGACGCGTACTCGAACCCGGAGGGACCAACGTTGCCGGATCTGCCTGAACACAGCTCGCCCAAGGCGGCGCGCATCCTCGCCGCCGCGGGCGAGCTGCTGCTCGCGCGCGGCAGCAAAGGCGTCACCATCGCCGACGTCGCCACCCGGGCCCACATCGGCAAGGGCACCGTCTACCTGTACTGGAAGACGAAGGAAGACCTCCTGCTCGGCCTGGTCAGCCGCGACTTCATCGCGCTGGCCGACGACGTCACCGAAACGGTCACTGCCGACCCCGACCTCGCCCGGCCGTCCCGGCTGCTCCCCGACATGCTGGCCACCGCGGCCCGGCACCCGTTCGTCGACGCCCTGCGCCGCGGCGACGACGGCCTCCTCGGCGCGCTCACCGACGACCCGCGCTCGGCGAAGCTGCTGGAGACCCTGAGCCCCGACGCGATGATGTACGGCGTGCTCCCGATCTGGCGCCGGCACGCCCTCGCCCGGACCGACTGGCCGCTCGCCGAGCAGGCGCTGGCCCTCCACGCCCTGCTCACCGGCTTCCTGAAAGCCCCCGCACCGAGCCGGTTCCGGCCGGGGCCGGTGGTCCCGGAGGAGGTCCTCGCCAAGGCGGTGACCGCGTTGCTCGGTCCGGAGCAGGCGACGCCGGCCCAGGTCCGGGCGACGGCCGCCGAAGGCCTCCAAGCCCTCGCCGACGCTCGCGTGACAGCGCTCGAGCTCATCGCCGCACCGGCGATCCCGGCCTCCGCGAACTGAGATCCGCGCCGGTCAGCGGGCGCGCAACCGGCGCAGGCCGTCGACGATCAGTTCCAAGCCGAAGGTGAACTCGTCCGCCAGCGGCACCGGCAACGAGTCCGCGACCGCGTGCGTGGCCGGGAACTCGGCCGGCGGCAGGTCGTGGAAATGCGTCGACAAGCGTTCTCGCTCGACGTCGCTCCCGGATCCGGTGAGCTGGATGGCGAAGCCGAGGACATACCGCGCGAGGGTGGCGTAGGCGCGCGCGGCGAGGTGCGGCGGGAGCCCGCCGTCGAGCAGGACGGCCAGGCAGCGTTCGCGCAGCACCATGGCGTTCGGTCCGGTCGGGGTCTGCTCGATCAGCAGCGGGGCGATCTTCGGGTGCCGGCCCAGCGCGTCGAACATCGCCCGGGCGACGGCCTGGCAGGCCTCGTCCCAGCCCAGCCCGGCCAATGACCGGGGGTCGAGCTCGACCTCGCCGAAGACCCGGTCGATCACCTGGGTGATCAACGCCGCCCGGTTGCCGAAGTGGCGGTAGAGCGTGGCCGTGCCGGATTCGAGCCGCTGGGCGAGGGTCCGCATGGACAGCGCCTCGGCGCCTTCCTCGTCGACGAGCCGCAGCGCCGTCGCGAGGATGCGGTCGAGGGGGACGGCGGGACGGCCGCGCGATCGGCGGGCGGCCGTGGCCGGCGAGGACGAGCTTGTCACCCCGTGAGTATGACCGGCGTTGACACGCCGATGAATAACGGCAACACTGTTGCCATTATGGAGAGCACCCAGTCGCTGGCGGTCGACGGCCAGCACATCCACTACGTCCGCGCAGGTCAGGGGCCCGCGGTGGTCCTGCTGCACGGCAGCGGGTCCTCGCTCGAGGGCTTCGGGCGGGTGGCGGAACTGTTGTCGGCGTCCCACGACGTCATCCGCCCGGACCTGCCCGGCTTCGGGCGCACGGGACCGCGGCCCGACCGCGACTACCGCGTCCGGACCTCCGCGCGCACGATCGCCCGCTTCACGACCGCGCTGGGCCTGCCGCACTTCGCGGTGGCCGGGAACTCGCTGGGCGGCAACATCGCGTGGAACCTGGCCCTGGACGCCCCCGAGCGGGTGGACGCGCTGGTCCTGGTCAACGCCACCGGCTACCCCGGGAAGACCCTGCCCGCCGGGTTGCGCCTCGCCCGGAATCCCTTGCTCCGCCCACTGCTTCGGCGCTGGCTGCCGCGCGGCGCGACCGAACGCGGGCTGCGGGAAGCCGTCGGCGCGAACTCGGCCGTCGTCGACGACGCCATGGTCGACCGGGTGCACGCGCTGACGAGCCGGCCGGGGAACCTGTCGGCGTTCGTCGACTTCGCCAACACCGACCAGCCGGACCGCAGCGCCGAGATCCCGAAGATCGCCGTCCCGACCCTGGTCCTGCGCAGCGCCGAGGTCGACGGGCAGCACTTCGCCCGCGACATCCCCGGCGCCCGGGAGCGCGTGCACGCCGGCGGCGGGCACCTGCTGCCGGAAGAAGACCCGGACTGGGTGGCGACGGCGATCGCGGAGTTCCTGCGATGAGGTACTTCGTCGCGTCCGATGAGGACCGCCGGCTCGACGCGGCCACACGGCGAACCCTGCGCGGCAGCTTCGTTTCCCTGTCCGACGGCGTGACGCACTACGAGCTCGCCGGTCCCGAGGACGGCGAACTCGCCGTGCTCGTCGGCGGCATCACGATCCCGCTGTCCTATTGGGACGGACTCGCCGCCCGGCTGCACGCCCGCAGCCTGCGCACCCTGACCTGCAGCGCCTACGGCCGCGGCTACTCCGACCGCGTCCGGGGCCGCTACGACCAGGCGTTGTTCGTCCGGCAGCTGGCCGAGCTGACCTCGGCGCTGGACCTCACGACGCCGCGGCACCTCGTCGGCACGTCGATGGGCGCCCTGGTCGCGATGGCCTACGCGAACCGGTACCCGGAAGCGGTCGCCACGCTCACCGTCGTCGGACCGGCCGGCTTGGGCGAACGTCCGCGGCCGCACCGGTTGCTGCGCAACGACGTCGTGGCCGGGTTCGTCGCCCGGCGTTTCGGCCGCCGGTTGCTGGAAGACCACCTCGGGCACAACGTCCGCGACCCCGGGCTCTCCGCCCGGCTGGTCGCCATGGTCCGGGACGCCTACCGGTACGAAGGCTCGCTGTACGCGTTTTTCCAGACCCTGCAGGGCTTTCCGCTGTACGAGCGGCAGGACCTCTTCCGCCGCACGGGAGAGCTGGGCCTGCCGGTCCTGCTGGTGTGGGGCGACGACGACCGGGTCACCCCGGTCACGCACCTCGACACCGTCGTCGAGCTGCTGCGCCCGCGGCACACGCACGTCATCACCGAATGCGGCCACATGGTCCCCTTCGAACGGCCCCAGGACGTCGGCGACCTGGTCGCGTCATTCGCCGTTCCCCACCCCGATCGGCTCGAACCGTGAACGAACCCCTCGACGTCCTGATCGCCGGCGCCGGCCCGACCGGCACCACCCTGGCGATCGACCTCCTCCGCCGCGGCCTGGCCGTCCGGATCGTCGACAAGGCCCCGCACTCCTTCGCGGGCTCCCGCGCGAAGGGCATCCAGCCGCGGACCCTCGAGGTGTTCGACGACCTAGGCGTGCTCGACGACGTTCTCGCGGGCAGCAGCGACTACCCCCGCCTCGGCATCCACCTGGGCCCGGTCACCGTCCCGTGGCGGATGTTCCGCGACCGCGAACCCAGCGCCGACGTGCCCTACCCGAACACCCGGCTGATGCCCCAGTACCGCACCGACTCCGTGCTGCACGACCGGCTCGAGCAGCTCGGCGGCCGGGTCGAATACGGCCGCGAACTCGCCGGGTTCGACCAGGACGACACGACGGTCACCGCCACCGTGACCGGGGCCGGCGGCCCCGGACGGATCACCGCCCGCTACCTCGTTGGCGCCGACGGCGGGTCCAGCGCCGTGCGCAAGCACCTCGGCGTGGGGTTCGTCGGCGAGACCGACGACCAGGACCGGATGCTCATCGTCGACGCCGTCACCACCGGCTTGTCCCGCGACCGCTGGCACGTGTGGCCGGGGGCGAAAGGTCGGTTCGCCGGCGCGTGCCCGCTGCCGCACACCGACCTGTTCCAGTGGATGATCCGCCTGGCCCCGGACGAAGAACCACCCGACGGTGAGGAAGCCGTCACCCGGCGAATCCGGGCCCACACCCGCGACCGGCACCTCGCCGTGCACGACATCCGCTGGCGGTCGGTGTTCCGGCCCAACATCCGCCTCACCGAGGCCTACCGCCGCGGACGGGTCTTCCTCGCCGGCGACGCCGCGCACGTGCACACCCCGGCCGGCGCGCAGGGCCTCAACACCGGCATCCAGGACGCCTACAACGTCGGCTGGAAGCTCGGCCAGGTCCTCGCCGGAGCCGACGCGCGGCTGCTCGACAGCTACGAAGCCGAACGCCTCCCGATCGCGGCCGGCGTGCTCGGCCTGTCCACCGAGAAGTACGAGGGCTTCGCCAAGCTCGACCCGTCGAGCCTGCGCCGCGGCAAGGACGAACAGCAGCTGTCGCTGACCTACCACGGCGGCCCCCTCGCCTCGGCCGGCCGCGACCGCACCAAGACGCTGCGAGTCGGCGACCGGGCACCGGACGCCGCCCTGCCCGGCTCGCGGCTGTTCGACACCTACCGGGGACCGCACTTCACCTTGGTCGCGTACGGCCCGAAGGCCGCCGCGGCGAGCGGCGAACTCGACTGGCCCGCCGCGGGAGCCCCGCTGCGACGGATCACCATCGAGGCCCGCGACAGCTACGGCTTCGAGGGCGACACGCTGCTGCTCGTCCGGCCCGACGGCTACCTCGGGCACATCGCGACCCGCGACTTCCTCGAGTCGACCCGCGCCGCCGTGCGCACCATGACTCCCGAGGTGGCCGGATGAACCGCGTCCTGCTGCGCGGCGCGCAAGTCATCACCATGGCACCGAACCGGCCGGACGCCGAGCGCGCCGACGTCCTGATCGAAGGTGACACCATCGCCGCCGTCGGCGACGGACTCGACACGACCGGCGCCGAGATCGTCGACGTGACGGACCGGATCGTGGTGCCCGGACTGGTCAACGCCCACCTGCACACGTGGCAAACCGCGTTGCGCGGCGCGGGCGCCGACTGGACGCTGGCGGACTACCTCGGCCGCGTGCACGGCGCCGTGGCCGAGCACTACCGGCCCGAGGACATGCGCATCGGCACCCTCGCCGGCGCATTGAGCCAGCTCGACCGCGGCACCACCACCCTGGGCGACTGGTGCCACAACACACCCACCCCGGACCACACCGACGCCGCGCTCGACGGCCTCGCGGCCGCCGGCGTCCGCGGGGTGTTCCTGCACGGCACCCCGTACTCCGCGGCCGGCGCGGCGCACCCGGTGAGCGAGATCGATCGGCTGCCCGGTGGACCGCTGCTCACCATCGGCATGGCCGTCCGCGGGCCACAACTGTCCACTCCGGACGCCGCGGTCGCCGACTTCCGCGCCGCCGCCGAGCGCGGCCTCGTCGTGTCGATGCACCAGAGCGGCGGAGCGCCCGGGCCGGCGTGGGCCGCGGTGCGGGCGGCCGGGCTGCTGGGCCCCGGCACCAACGTCGTGCACGGCGCCGGGCTGACCGACGACTGGCTCGAGGCGCTGGCCGAAGCGGGCGCGAGCATCACGTGCACGCCCGAGAACGAGCTCGGCCAAGGCCACGGCACCCCCGTCACCGGCCGGCTGCTCCGGCTCGGCGCCGCACCGTCCCTGGGCACCGACACCGACGCCGTCACCCCCGCCGACGTGCTCTCCGCCGCCCGGATCGCGCTGGCCGCCCAGCGCGGTCACGACCACGAGCGTCACCGGCAGGAAACCGGCTCGCCCTCCCTCACCGCGACGATCACCGCCAGGCAGGCGCTGGCCTGGGCGACGGTCGAAGGCGCGCGAGCACTCGGCCTCGCCGACCGCGTCGGCCGGCTCGAGGCGGGTATGCAGGCCGATCTCGTCGTCATCGACAGCTTCGGACCGGATCCGGTCGCGGCCGCGCTGTACGCGGGTACGGGCGACATCGAAGCGGTCATGGTCGCCGGGCGCTGGCGCAAACGCGACCACACCCTGCTCGACGTAGACCTCGACGCGGTCCGGGAACGATTGCGGGAATCCGCGGCCCACCTCCTCCCCCACGCCCGGTCCCGGTGAAACTTACACGCGGAACCGCAAGCGAAATCGTCGACGCCTCCGCCTTCCGGCCCAACGGCAAACGTTTGCCGGAACGCGGTGCCTGGACGTTCGTCCCACGCCACTCCACCATGCTGTCGGCAAGGAAACCCAGGCGTGGGAGGCTTTCGTGACGGCTGCTCGGCGATGGCGGAAGCGACGAGCGGTCATGGTGACCGGCGTGGCCACTTCTCTCGTGGCGGCGACGCTCACGGCCCCGCCGGTCTCGGCCGCGACCGGGCCCGCGCTGGCGATCGACGTCTCCGCCGCCCGGCACCCGATCAGCCCGGACATCTACGGCCTTAACGGCGGCGATCCGGCGTTCAACGCCGAAATCGGCCAGACGGTCGCGCGCTGGGGTGGGAACGCCACCAGCCGGTACAACTTCAAGAACCACACCTACAACACCGGCAGCGACTGGTACTTCGAGAACATCGTCGCCGACCAGGAACACTCCGTGGAAGGGATGGCCGGGTCCGCCCTCGGCCGCGGCATCAAGCCGGTCGTCACCGTGCCCCTGAGCGGGTGGGTGGCCAAGGATTCGCCGTCATCCCACCCGTTCGCCTGCGGGTTTCCCGCGACGCGGTATCCGCGGCAGGACAGCTTCGACCAGTGGGACCCCAACTGCGGCAACGGCAAGCTCGACCAGCAGAACCTCACCGGCGACCCCACCGCCACCTCCATCAGCACGGACGCGGCGTTCGACGGCGAGATGGTGTCGCACCTGGTGGACCGGTTCGGCACCGCGGCGCGGGGTGGCGTGCCGATCTACGAACTCGACAACGAGCCGGTGCTCTGGTCCAGCACGCACCGGGACGTCCACCCCCAGCCGGTCTCGGACGACGAACTGGGCGGCAAGGGCACCGCGGCCGCCGCCGCGATCAAGGCCGCCGACCCCACCGCGGCCGTCCTCGGCCCGTCCGGCTGGGGGTACTGCGAATGGGTCGCGTCCGGAGTGGACGGTTGCGGACCGGGCGCCGACTCCGCCGCGCACGGCGGCCTCAACCTCTCCCAGTGGTACCTGAAGAACATGAAGGACTACAGCGACGCCCACGGCGGCAAGCGCTTCCTCGACTACTTCGACCAGCACTTCTACCCGCAGATCAGCGGCGACAAGACCCCCGAGGCCAACGCGCTGCGGCTGCGGTCCATCCGGTCGCTGTGGGACCCGGCCTACGTCGAGGAGTCCTGGATCGGCCCGAGCGGCGTCAACGCGCCGCCGCTGCAGTTCATCCGCACGATGAAGTCGTGGGTCGACCGGTACAGCCCCGGGACCAAGACCGCCATCACCGAGTACAACTGGGGCGCGCTGGACGACATCAACGGCGCGCTGGCCGAAGCCGACATCCTCGGCGTCTTCGGCCGTGAGGGGCTCGACCTCGCCACGATGTGGGGCGAACCGAAGCCGACCGACCCGGGCGCGTACGCGTTCCGGATGTACCGGAACTACGACGGCGCGGGCAGCCGGTTCGGGGACGTCAGCGTGTCCGCGACCGCCGCCGACCAGGGCCGGCTGGCCGTGTACGCGGCGCAGCGGTCCGCCGACCAGGCGCTGACCGTCATGGTCGTCAACAAGACCGGCGGCGACCTCACCTCGCCGCTGACGGTGGCCGGGTTCGACAACGCCGGTGCGGCGCAACGGTTCACCTACAGCCCGGCCGATCTCGGCGCCATCGTGCGCGGCGACGATCTCCCGGCGGACAACGGCCGGATCGACGCGACCTACCCGGCGAACTCCATCACGCTGCTGGTCCTGCCGGCGGCCGGGTGCTCGGCGAGCCTCCACGTCAACGGCGGCTGGGACACCGGGCACGTCGCGACGGTGACCGTCACCAACGACCGCCGCACGCCGATCACCGGGTGGCGGGTCGGCTGGACCTGGCCCGGCGACCAGCGGGTCACCAACTCGTGGAACACCACCCTGAAGCAGAACGGCGCGAGCGTCGTCGCCTCCGACGCGGGTGGAACGGCCGGATCGGGCCGGGCGGCAGCACCACCTTCGGGTTCCAGGCGACCGGGGCGGCACCACCACCGACGCTGACGTGCGCGCCTGCCTGACCAGGCCGGTCAGCGCGGCACGACCAGGGAGGCGCTGCCGCCGGGCCCGG
The DNA here is from genome assembly GCF_055633805.1 of Amycolatopsis sp. NPDC114478. Taxonomy (NCBI): domain Bacteria; kingdom Bacillati; phylum Actinomycetota; class Actinomycetes; order Pseudonocardiales; family Pseudonocardiaceae; genus Amycolatopsis; species Amycolatopsis sp. NPDC114478. The sequence goes on from NZ_JBVKDO010000001.1 coordinate 138,102, forward strand.
TCGCGGTGATCCGGACGGTCACCGTGTCCGGCCCGCGGACGACGGTGATCCGCCAGCTCCGCGGCCACCCGACGTCGAGCGTGCTCGTGGCCTGCCGGACGAGGTCGGGAACGCGGTCGGCCGGGATCTCCGCGCGGCCGGCCAGGGACTCGATGATCGCGCGCAGCTCCTCCGCGTCCGGGGCGGACTCCCGCGGGCCGACGGTGACCGTGCTGGAGCTCGAGGACGACGGCGGCGGCTCGACCGGCTCCGGGGTGAACAGCTCGACGCGGAACAGGCCGAGCACGACGGCCGCGCCGAGCAGCAGCCCGGCGAAGGCGGCGAGCGCGAACCCCCACCCCTCCGGTGGCTCCTGGACCAAAGTGGACTCGGGCGCGGACTGGACGACCGCGTCGGCCGCGCGACGCTCCCACTCCGCCGGCGGCGACGGGACGACCTTGCCCCGCCACGGCCGATCCGGCGGGTACTCGACCACGAGGACGTCACCCGGGCGGTAGCGCGGGAGGTCGACCAGGTTGACGTGGTGGGTGATCCCGGTGCGGAACGACGGCACGTCGCCGGGGGCGATCGTGAGGACCAGGTCGACCGGGACGTCACCCGTCTCGGTGCCGCCGGCGCGCAGGCTTTCGATTCTGGCGAGCGCAACGCGCGGAACGACGATCGCCTCGCGGGCCCGTCGCGGCATGCCCGCGACGAAGAGCAGGACGCCGTAGCCGATGGGCAGTCCCAGGCCGAAGAGGATCAGCGGGACCTTCTCGAGCACGATCCCGGTGACGAACGCGCTCAGCGTCACCCCGGTGACACCGCCGCCGAGCAATCCGCGCACGAGAGAGAGCGGACGGACGGGATCGGGTGTGGTGGACATGGGCAGCACTCCCGGCGCTAGAAGAGGGACCCCGCCGGATCCGGTTCGACCAGCACGGCTTCCGGGTCTCGGGGGTCGTAGCGGACCCGCACCGCCGAACCGCGGCACGGAGCTCGGAACAACGGGGTGACCATCGTCGTCACGACCGTGCGTTCCCCGGTCTCCGCCGGGAACCGCACGTGGACGACGAACTTCGGGTGCCCCATGACCCACACGTCGGTGAACTCGACGTGCGTCACGAAGCCGGTCACCTCCCGGCCGCGGTGACGCAGCGCCTGCTCGCGGTCGTCCGCCTCGGCCTCGCTGAGGAAAGCCTGCAGCAGCACCACGATCAGGACCAGCGCCACGAGCCCGGCCACCGCCGGCACCAGGTACGGCTCGTAGTAGACGACCCAGTCCACATCGGACCACGGCTCGGCTTTCCCGTCGAGGAACGGCAACCGCTGCCCCACCGACTCCGGCGGCGTCCACGACGGGATCGCCACGCCACCGCCCAGCGCCACGCCCAGGGCCGTCGTCAGCGAGCTCACCCGGAAGCCGGTGCCCATCCGGTCCACCGAAGGGACGGCGGCCCACAGCATCGCGAAGCCGAGCGACGACGCCACCGTGATCGCGGCGGCGAAGAACAGCACGAGCGAAACCGCCGGGCCCGCGTCGGCCCCCCACGCGTCGACGCGGTTCAGCCACATCAGCCGGAAGCCGTCCAGCAGCCCGAGCGACCCGGACCAGCCCGCGGCGGCCCAGGCGAGCGTCGTCGGGACGCCGAGCAGCCACAGCCGCCACCCGGCCCGGCGCTCCGGCCGGCCGAACCCGGCGAATCCGAACACGGCGGGCCGCCTAGTCGATCGGGCCGAACACGGCGACCTGCGCCGGGTCGGCCGGGTCGACGCGGGCCTCGTGCCGGGTGCCCGGCGCGTACTGCTGGATCGTCGCGAGCGGGGTGACCAGCGGGGTGACGGTCCCGTAGGTGGTCCCGTCCGCGCGGGTGACCTCCAGCGTCGCCGTGTACCGCGCCTGCCCGGCGACGGTCCGGTCGGCCGGCTCGAGGGCCCGGACCACCAGCGTGGCCGGCTCGCCGGTGTCGTACAGCCGCCGCAGCCGCGTGCCGTAGGCCTGCAGTTCCTGCTGCTGGCGCAGCTGCTCCTCCGGCGGCAGCGCCAGGAACTCCGCCATGGCGGGGTCGGCGTGCAGGCTGCGGAACGCCTGCGCGGCCAGCTGCGGCGTCGGCAGCTGCGGGGTGATGTCGTACCCCTCGGCCGCGGCCGCCCGCCGGAACTGCTCCGCGTGCTGCTGGAACTGCTGCGCGCCCCGGGCCGCGCCCTGCTGCGTCGCCTCGTTGACCTTGTCGCGGATCTTCTTGAACATCGGTCCTGCCTTTCGCTGTGCGGTACGCACACAGCTTCGGCGGGACGCGCCGCTACCGAACCCGGGTTTGCCCGTCGTCGGAGGCGTCGAGGCAGGTCAGGGCCGCCCAGAACACCGGCGAGCGGGCCGCTTCGGGCCGCTCGCGCCACCGGGCGAGCCGCTCGCGCTGCCACGCGCACAGCTCGGTGACCGGGTCGTCGCCGGCGAGCGCGGTGTCCACGGCGATCACCAGCTCGGCCATCGGATCCGCGCCGGGCACCGCCGCCGACGTCGGCAGCGCCCACACCGTCGCGGCCACCAGCCGCGCTCCCGCCGCGACGGCGGCGAGCAGCACGCCGAACGGCTCGGCCAGGCCGAAGTCGCCCGCGCTGGCGCAGCCGATCAGCGCGACGCGCGCCGGCATCGCGGCCACTTCGGACAAGGCGAGGTCGGCGGCGGTGTACGGCCGGTGCGCCCCGATCGGCTCGGCCGTCCCGGGCAGCTCCGCCGGGCACGACAGGTGCAGCGCGGTCTGCGCGCCGTGCTCGTCGCGGACGCGGCTGACGTGCCCGGCGAAGACCAGCCGGGAACACGGCTCGGCCAGCAGCCGGGCGAGCAGCCGCCGGTCGGTGTCGGTGCGGCGGACCAGGTCGAGCCCCCGCGCGGCGGACGGCCGGACCGGCCCGGCGGCGAGCCGCGCGTCGAGGTGGCGGATCAGCGGCGACGCCGCGTTCTGCTTGCCGAGCACGGAACCCAGGTCGCCGAAGGCGCTCTGGCCGGGGATCCGCGGGTCGAGCACGTACACCGGCGGTCCCGCAGCGGACGGCGGACGGCGCGGGATCCCGGCGGGCGCGAGCAGGGAGACGTCGGCGACGTCGAGGACGCGGTCGTCGCCGTCGAAGCAGGTACCCTCCTCACCGGGTTCCAGCACATGGTCCGGCCGCCGGTCGGGGAGGGCGAGCAGCCCCCACGGCACCGCGGCCAGGCTCGGCGACGGCTGCACGCGCAGGAGCGGCCGTCGCCCGCGCTCGGCGGCGTCCCGCAGCCGCGCGACGAGGTCGGCGGGCAGGAGGTTGAGCGCGAGGATCCGGGCCAGCCGTTGTTCACCGGCGAAGCCACCGAAGGCGTCGTCGCCGAGTGCGCGCCGGACGGCGTCGGCGACGCTCTCCCCTTCCCGCGGTGTCGGCGAGGCACCGGCCAAGAGCTCCCGAGCCGTCGCGACCAGGGCGGCGTCGACCGGGTGGGTGTGGACGGTGTCGAGGTCGTCCACGGTCCGCCAGCTGAGGTAGGTGTGCCCGGCGTCGGCGTAGCGCAGGACGAACGTCTCGCGGCCTGCCTCGGCGGCGGGCCACGTCGCCACGGTCGCGGTTTCCGGCCGAGGCAAGCCGTACCGCTCGGCGGCGATCCGGAGCCAGCGGTCGAGCCGCATCGGCGCGCCGGGAGACCACCGCAGGGCGGGCGGCGGGGCGAGGCGGAGCGGAAGCGACGCCGTGACGGCGCCCAGCGCGGCCAGCGGCAGCCCCGCAGCGGGCGGCTCCGGCTCCGGGGTGGGCGGCGTGCCGGTCAGGTCGAGCGCCGGTTCGGCGGCCCCGGTGTAGGCCCCGACCGCGCAGGTGCGCTCGATCAGCTCCGCCGCCAGCCTCGGCTCCCGCAGCCGGCCCAGCAACGCCATCAGCAGCTCGGTCGCCGGGCCGGCGACGTCGCGGGCCCAAGCCGCGCGTGCCCGCGGCGACGCGAACTCGAACCGGTAGTCCGCCGCCGCCAGCGCCACCGGGAGCAGCAGGTCCAGCACCGCCGGCAGGTCGTCGCCCCGGGCGAAACCGATCTCGGCCGCCGCGAAGTCCGTGTGCAGGCGCTGGAGCCACAGCCCGGACGTCGATTCCCGCGCGCGGGTCAGGTGCTCCTCCGCCGCCGCCCAGTCGCCTTCCGCGGCGGCGCAGCGGGCCAGCGCGACGTCGCGCCTTCGCAGGTTCGCTTTGTCCCCGTTGGCCTTCCAGAGCGCACCCGCGTGCTCGAACTGGGCGCGGGCCTGCCGCGCGTCGCCGGCCAGCAGCAGCAGCGAGCCCAGCGCGTGGCTCGCTTCCGCGACGTCGCCGGTCGCGCCGGTCGCCGCGAGCTCGTCGCGCGCGGCGACGATCGCGGCCACCGCCCCCGGGAAGTCACCGCCGAGTGCGCGGTCCGCCGCCAGGTCGACGGCGAACTTCGCGGCCGCCGGCCGGCCCTCGTGCTGGGCGTCGAGCCGGACCAGGTCGGCCCGCGCGGCGGCGTCCTGGCCGCCGGCCTGACGGAGGCCGGCGCGTTCGGCGCGCGCCATCGCCTGCAGCGACGCGACTTGGTCCCGGACTTCCTCGACACCGGCGATGGCTTCCAGCGCCGCGAGGATGTCCTCGAGCGCGGCCAGCGCGCCGGCCGGATCCCCGGCGACCACCCGCACCCGCGCTTCGAGGATGCGCAGCGTCAGCTCGTCGGCGCCGTGCGGGTCGAGCAGCTCGCGCGGGTACTGCCCCGGTTCGGCCGCCTTCCGCAGCGCCGCCCGGCGACGCTGCCCGGCGATCAGCTCGCGGGCCCGCGCGACGTCACCCTCCTCCGTGGACAGAGAGACGAGGACGCGTTCGGCGACTTCGCGGGACCCTTCCATCATCCTGATCTCGGCGTACTGTCCGAAGTGGACAACGGCGGCCACGCCGACGCGGAACGCGTTCAGCACGGCCTCGGCGCACACGCGGGCGTTGGTCAGGTCGCCCGCGGAGTAGCAGACGGTGGCCAGGTCGCTGACGGCGGCGAGCTCGAGGTCGGTCCGGTCGAGCCGGTGCGCGAGCTGCCGCATCCGGCCGTACTCCCGATGCGCGCCCGCGATGTCCCGGCCCGCGGCCAGCTGTTTGGCCGTTCGCTGGATCTCGAGGGCTTCTTCCAGCAATCCCCGGTACTCGGCTTCGGTGAGCGAGCACGCGGGCAGGACGCCGTAAGGTGCCGGGTCCAGGCCGAAGTGCGCGGCGACGCACCGGCAGTTGTACCCGTGCGAACTCGCTCCGGCCAGTTCGTCCGGCAGCGGCCGGTCGGGCGGGCTCAGCGGCGGCGGCATCCCGGCGAGCACGTCAGAACTCCTCGTCGCCCGCCGCGGCGGCCGCGCGCTCGGCCAGCGTCCGGGCCGCCGGCGGCAGCGCGGCGCGCGCCCGGACGAGCGACACCACCTCGGCCCGGTCCGCCGGTGTCGTCCCGGCGATGTCCTCGGCCGTCACGCCCACGGTGAGTCCGATGTGGACGGACGTCGCCCGGCGGGCCGTGGCGTCGTCCAGGTCGGCCGCGCCGGCGAACCACCCCGGCCCCAGGAACAACGGGACTTCCGCGAGCACTTCGCCGTCGTGGGTCGCGAACGCCGTGAGGGTCGCGTCGGCGAGCGCCCCGGCGACCTCGACCTCGAGCCGGGTGGCCGCCGCGGCCGCGACGATCCGCCAGGTCACCGTGTCCTCCGCGGCGTCGAGGACACCCGGGGGCACCCGCGCCCAGTCGACGCTGGCCCGGCCCTCGGCCACCACGCCGTCCTCGCCCGGCCCGGAGCCGGTGCCCGCGGCCAAGGCGTACGCGCGCTGCCCCGGCTCGACGGCGGCGGCGAGCGCGGCGGCGGCTTCGGCCCGCACGACGTCGTCCCGGTCGTCGAACCACGCCGACAACCTCCGGCACAGGTCGCGAACCTCGTCGGCGACCGCGGTCGCGGCGACCCCGTCGACGGCGGCGTCGAACAGCTCGGCCGGAGTGGCTTCGAAGCCGTCGAGCATGCCTTCCGCGACGTTCTCGACGGCGGCGGTGGCGACGGCCGTTTCGAGGTCCAGCAGCGCCGGGTCCAGTGGCGGCACGCCGAGCACCGGGCTCGCGGGCCACCACCGGCGGGCCCACAGCAGCAGCGCGAGGGTGGCCAGTTCGGGGCGACTGGGGACGTCGACGTGGCCGGCCGTGATCGCCTCCACCGCGCGGTCCTCGCCGACCAGGCGGGTCAGCCACGGCTCCGCGGCGGCCGCGTCACCGAGCTCGATCCGCATCGGTCCGGGCGCGCCGGCGAGCAGGTCGGCCAGGGCGAAGCGCACGAGGCCGCCGTCCACCGCGACGACGGGCGTGTGCACGGGGTGCGTCACGACACGGCCTCCAGATCCGGCAGCCGGGCCAGGAGCGCGCGGCGCACCTTCGTCCGCAGGTCCAGGGAGGTCGAGCGGACGACGCCGGTGACGAGGTCCCGGACGTCCGCGGCACCGGCCGGGAGGTCACCGCGCACGTCGAAGCCGTGCAGCCGGATCCACAGCCGGCCGAGGAACTGCTTGGCGAACTCGCGCAGTTCGCGCACGAGTTCGGCGTCGGGCCGCGGGGTGAGCGGCGTGGCACCGGCCAGTGCCCGGCGGGCGTGCAGCACATAGCCTTCCCGCGCGACCTGGGCGTTGAGCTGCCGCGCGAACTCGGGCCCGCGCCCGGCCGCGACGCCGTCGAGCGGCCGGAGCGCGGGTGCGAGGACGACGCCGAGCGCGAAGCAGGTGGCCAGCGCGGGCAGCTCGAGCCCGAAGCCGGCGGCGGCCCGGGCGAGCTCGTCGTCGACCAGGCTTTCGAGGGGCCCTCGCTCGTCGGCCGGGAGCCGGCGCAGCGTGGCCCGCACCCGCCGTTCGACGCTGCGTTCGAGCAGCTCGGGCCCGGTTTCGTCGCGCCGGAGCAACGGCGGGACGGCGGTGCGGTCCCCGCGCTGCAGCCCGAGCGCCGGCCGGCCGGGGAGCACGTCGGCGCCACCGGGCCGGCGCAGGGCGAGCCCGAGAGCGTGCCCCGCGGCGGAATTCGCCAGCACCTGCCACGTGGCGTCGGTGAGGTCGTCGACGAACTCGCCGAGCAGCGCCACGGCGTCCTCCGGCGCGAGGCCGGGATCGGCCTCGCTGTGCCACCGGCGGTGCAGCTCCGCGGTGAGGTCCGCGGCCACCCGCGGATCGGCCAGGTACGCGGTCAGCCGGGCAACGCCGGCTTCGTCGCCTTCGCCGTGCAGCTCGCGCAACGCGGCCGCAGCCGTCTCCGGCGCGTCCGGGCCGGGCATGCCGACGCCCGTCGCGAGTTCGTACGCCAGGGGGAAGCAGACGTCCTGGACGTCGCCCGCGGTGATGCGCAGGGCGCGGCGCTGCCGCTTCAGGTGCGTGAACCACGCGGCCGTCGCCTTCAGCCGGGGCGCGTCGGCCAGCAGGAGCTCGGTGAGCTCCGCCGCCGCGGCCGGTTCCAGCAGCGGACGACCCAACCGCGGTCGCGCGGCCGTGCGGAGCACCAGCGGATCGACGATCTTCTTCACGGTACGGGTCAGCGGGCCACCGTCACCCGACGACAGCACCTCCACCCCGGGGATCCGCGCCCACACCGCCGCGAGGACCGCCGAGCGCAGGAGGGGCTTGCTCGATCCCATGCCCACCGCCCTCCACCACTCGACCGCACCCTACCGGCGGCGCGACCGGCCGGGGCTCAGGACGGCTCCGGCGACCGGGTGTCCCGGACCGCGCGGGCGAGCAGCACGAGGGCCGACTGGGACGGTGACCCGGTTTCGCTCGTCGCGACGACCAGCGTCTGCTCGGCCGCGTGCGCGGGCGTCATCGCCTGCTGGTGCACCACCAGGTCGCCGACCAGGGGGTGCCGCATCGCGTACTCGGTGGCCGTGCAGGCCTGGACGCGGTGGTCGGCCCACAGCGCGGCGAACTCGGGGCTCTTCGTGACCAGCTCCCCGATCAACGCGTTGAGCAGCTGGTCGTCACCGTGGCGGCCGGCGGTCAGGCGCAGGTTGCCGACGACCGCCTTCGCCTTCGCCGTCCACTGTGGATAGAGATCGCGGGTGTGCGCGTCGAGGAAGACCAGGCGGGCCATGTTGGGCCGGTCGGCGGGCCGCGCGGGCTCCTCGAAGTCGAGGTGGCCGGCGAAGAACGCGTGGCCGAGCCGGTTCCACGCGAGGACCTCGGTCCGCCGCCCCAGGACGATCGCCGGGACGTCACCCAGCCCGTCCAGCAGCTGTCCGGTCGCCTCGTGCACCCGCTCGACCGGCGGGCGCTTCACGGCTCGGCGACGCCGGGGCCGGGCGAGCACCCGCAGGTGTTCGTGCTCGTCGGTGTCCAGGCGCAACGCCCGCGCGATGTTGTCGAGCACCTCGTCGGAGGCGTTCGCCGACTGGCCCTGCTCGAGCCGGACGTAGTAGGACGCGCTGACGCCGGCGAGGCTCGCGACCTCTTCCCGGCGCAGCCCGGGAACGCGCCTGCGCTCGCCGTAGGTCTCCAGCCCGACGTCGTCCGGCCGCACCCGTGCGCGCATCGCCTGCAGGTACTCGGCCAGCCGCCCGTGATCAGCCATGGTCCGAGTATGCGCCACCGCGGCGCCGCCAACCTGACACCGCCAGGGGTAGGAAACGCCGGGGCTGGCTCGCCGCGGCCCGGCCCGGTGAACCTGGACGCAGCCGCCAAGGGGCGGCGCACGAGAGAAGTCCAGGAGATCCCCCACCATGACCACGAGCGTTCTCGATCCGGCGGCGTTCACGACGGCGCCGGACCGGTGCCCGGAGCGTGGTTCGGCGGCCACAACCGCCGCGGTGCCCGCGAGTGGGACAGCCGCTCGCAGGCCCTCACCGCCGACCCGCCCGGCGAGTGCTCGTTCGTCGTCGGCGTGATCGGACTGGCCCGATGGCTGCACCAACGCACCGCCGCGGCGTGAACCGAACTCCCCCCGAACCGAAGGATCGCCATGACCGACCGGATCACCCTGGGCGACGTCACCGTCACCCGCATCACCGAGTTCTACGGCTCGGTCGAGATGACCCCCGCCGAGTTCTTCCCCGACAGCACCGACGAGTCCTGGCAGGACCGCCGCGACTGGCTGGCCCCGGACTTCTGGGACCCCGAGACCAACGAATGCCGGTCGGCGGTCCAGACCTGGCTGCTGCGGAGCGGCGGCCGCACGATCCTCGTCGACACCGGCGTCGGCAACCACAAGGAGCGGCCCTACTCCCCGGTCTGGAGCCACCTCGACACCGGCTTCCTCGGCACCCTCGCCGCCGCCGGCGTGCGGCCCGAGGACGTCGACCTCGTCGTCAACACCCACCTGCACGTCGACCACGTCGGGTGGAACACCCGGCTGGACGGGCGCACCTGGGTGCCGACCTTCCCCAACGCGACCTACCTGATGCCGCGGCGCGACTTCGACTTCTGGAACCCCGCCAACGACCACCGGCCCCGCCTCGGCCGCGGCAACCAGAACGTCTTCGAAGACAGCGTCGCCCCCGTGCACGAAGCCGGGCTGACGCAGCTGTGGGACGGCTCGCACCGCATCGACGGCAACCTGCGGCTGGAACTCGCCCCCGGCCACACGCCGGGATCGTCCGTGCTGCACCTGGAGTCCGGCGGGGACCGCGCGGTGTTCGTCGGCGACCTCGTGCACACCGCGCTGCAGATCGCCGAGCCCGAGACCAACTCCTGCTTCTGCGAAGACCCCGCCGCCGCGCGCGTCACCCGCCGGAACCTGCTCGGCCAGGCCGCCGAAACCGGCGCGCTCGTCTTCCCCGCCCACTTCGGCGGGCACGGCGCCGCCCAGGTGAAACGCGACGGCAGCCGGTTCGCCATCGCGGGCTGGGCCGGCTTTCCCCGCAGCGCCTGACCCGAGAGGATTTCCCTTGTCAGAACAGCAGAATCCCGTCGTGCGAACGCCGGCGGGTGCCGTCCGCGGCCTCCGCGACACCTTCGGCGAGCGCTACCGCGCCATCCCGTACGCCCGAGCGCCCGCCGGCGCCGGCCGTTTCGGCGAGCCGGCGCCGCACCCGGGGTGGTCCGGCGTCCGCGACGGGACCGGACCGGGACCGACGGCGCCCCAGCCCGTCCGGGACTTCGGCCGCCTCGACCTGACGCCGTACTTCGGGCCCGGCTGGGTCCGCGGCGCGGACTACCTCACCGTCGACGTCCGCACGCCCGCCGCCGACGGCGCGCGCCGTCAGGTCATGGTGTTCGTGCACGGCGGCGGTTTCGTCACGGGGTCCGCCCGCGCCGCGCTCTACGACGGCCGGGCGTTCGCCCGCGACGGTGTCGTCCTCGTGACCGTCCAATACCGCCTCGGCGTCCCCGGGTTCCTGGCGCTCGACGGTGCCCCGGACAACCGGGGCCTGCTCGACGTGCTGCTGGCGCTGCGCTGGGTCCAGGACACCATCGCCCTGTTCGGCGGCGACCCCGGCAACGTCACGGTGTTCGGCCAGTCCGCCGGTGCCACGCTCGTCGGCGCGCTGCTTGCCACAGCCGGGGCGAAGGGCCTGTTCCGGCGCGCGATCATGCAGAGCGGCAGCGGTACCGGGGCCTTCACCCCCGAGCAGGCCCGGCGAGTCACCACCGCGGCGGCCGCGGCGCTCGGCACCGCGCCGACGGCCTCGGCCTTCGCCGGCATTTCGGACGAGCGTTTCCTCGAGACCCTCCCCGCACTGTCCGGTTTGGACCTTCGCACGGACACCGCCGAGGACCCGCTCGCCGGCCTGAGCCCGTTCAGCCTCGTACTGCCCGCACAACCCGCCGACGCACTGACCGCGGATCAGGTCGACCTGCTGATCGGCACCAACACCGAAGAAGGGAACCTCTACCTGGTCCCCCAGGGAAAACCGGGCGGCACCACCGAGGCCGCCGCGCTCGGCGACGCCCTGTTCGGCCACGGGACGGCCCGCCTGGCCGACGCCCACGCGCGCCTCGCCCCGGGCCGCACGCACGTCTATTCGTTCAGCCACCGCTCCACCGCGTTCGACGGCCGCCTCGGCGCCGCGCACACGGTCGAGCTGCCGTTCGTCTTCGACCTGGCCGACGAGCCGTGGCTGCAGGGCGAAACCGGCCTGCTCGGCCCCGACCGCGCACCCGAAGGCCTCGCCGACCGCGTGCACCGGACGTGGGTCGAATTCGCGAAGACGGGCAACCCGGGCTGGCCGGCGCACGCGACGTCCGATCCGGCGACACACCGGTTCGGATAGCAGATCACCACGGCGGTACTACAGCCGCCACCGGAGGTCGCCCGGTGGGCGGTAGGCGCAGAACGTTCCCGTGTGGACGGTCGCGCGCAGGTGCAGGCCCAGCGGCGGGTGCGCTCGCAGGACTGCTCGATCGCGTCGCGGGTGCGGGCCGTCACCGCCTTGCGGGCGCGCTCGGCGTCGTCGCCGAGGCGGCGCGGGCGGCCCCCCCGGCCGGCCGCCGCGGTGATCCGGCGGACCAGCTCGGCGCGCTCCGCTTGGTGGCGCTCGGCTTCCGCCTCGTCGGCGGCGTCGGCGATGGCCTCGTCGAGGCGGGTGATCCTCGCCCGGTAGGCGCGCCGGGCCGCGTCGTCGAGGACGGGGTCCGCCCCGGTCGCCGGGTGGCCGAGCAGTTCGAGGGCGGCAAGCCCCTTGGTGTGCGGCAGGTGCACCTGCCGCCCTTCGTAGCCGAGTGTCCACACGCGACCGTCCCGGTGGAACACACAGCCGCGCGTGGCGTCCGCCAGCTGCTCCCGTGCCCGCTGCGCCCACGCCGGCGTGCCGAGCAGCCGGTACTGCGTGACGGCGGCCTCGAGGTGCGCGACGGCCTCTTCGTGCCGGCCGAGCGCGGCGCACAGCAGGCCGAGGTGGTGGTCGACCGCACCGGAGTAGGACGCGTAGCCGCCGACGACCACGTGCCTGCTCGCGCTGTTCGGCGGAGCCGATCGAGGCCGCGACGGCGGCGGTGAGCGCGCGCATCTCCAGGTGGTACTGCTCGGGCAGCGCGAACCCGCGGAACTCCGTCCGGGCTCGGTCTTCGGCGTCGCCGGCGAGCAACGTCGCGGCGCACAGCAGCGGCAGCAGCGGCGCGACCGGGTCGTCCGGGTCCAGGTCCGGCACCGGGCCGGCCAGCGGGACGACGAGGCTGGCGCTGAGCCGTCGAGCCGCGGCCACCCTCTTCCCCCGATCCGTTTCCCCGGCTACCATTCCACCTCACTGGGAGCGCTCCCAGTCGTCTCGGGCGCGGCGATGACGGTCACTTCACAGTCGTTCGAAGGAGAACGTGCATGCGAAGCAGGACAGTGGCCGCCGGGGTGCTGGCCGCCCTCGCCGGGAGCGTTGTCGTCGTCGGCACCGGCGCGGAAGCCGCCGGGTCCGCCTTCTACGTCGATCCCACCACCAATGCCGCCCAGTGGGTGGCCGCCAACCCCGGGGACTCGCGCGCCGGCGTCATCCGGGACCGGATCGCCTCCGTTCCTCAGGCCAAGTGGTTCACCACCACCAACACCGCCACCGTGCGCGGGCAAGTGGACGCCTACACCGGCGCCGCGGTCGCCGCCGGGAAGATCCCCATCCTGGTCGTTTACGACATCCCCAACCGCGACTGCGGCGGGGCCAGCGGGGGCGGGGCGCCGTCGCACGACGCCTACCGCGCCTGGATCGACCAGGTCGCCGCCGGCCTGGGCGGGCGGCCCGCGGCCATCGTGCTCGAACCCGACGTGCTCGCGCTCATGACGAACTGCCAGAGCGGCGACCAGCAGAACCAGACCACCGCGTCGATCGCCTACGCGGGCAAACGCCTGAAGGCCGGCTCCTCCCAGGCCAAGGTCTACTTCGACATCGGGCACTCCGCCTGGCTTTCGGCCGGCGACGCCGCCGCGCGGTTGCGGGCCGCCGACGTCTCCAACAGCGCCGACGGCTTCTCCACCAACGTCTCCAACTACCGCGCCACCGCCGACGAAGTCGCCTACGACAAGGCGATCCTCGGCCAGCTCGGCGACTCGCGGCTGAAGGCCGTGATCGACACCAGCCGCAACGGCAACGGGCCGCAGGGCAGCGAGTGGTGCGACCCCGCCGGCCGCGCCATCGGCACCGCCAGCACCGACCAGACCGGCGACGGCTCGATCGCCGCCTTCCTCTGGGTCAAGCCGCCGGGCGAGGCGGACGGCTGCATCGCCGGCGCCGGCCAGTTCGTGCCCCAGCGGGCCTACGACCTCGCCGTCGCCGCCGGGTCGGTGCCGACCACCACCCCGACGACGCCGACCACCAGCCCCACCACGCCGACCACCACCCCGCAGCCGACCGGTGGCTGCAAAGTGACGCACTGCGTGGTCAGCACCTGGTCGACCGGGTACACCGGCGAGATCGTCCTCGAAAACCGCGGCGCGCCGGTCGACCACTGGACGCTCACCTTCTCCGCGCCCGGCGTCACGGTCAGCCAGGGCTGGAACGGCACCTGGACCGACACCGGCGACGTCGTCAAGGTCGACAACGCGTCCTGGAACGGCACCCTCGCCACGAACGCGACCGCCACGATCGGCTACAACGCGAACTACACCGGCGGCACGCCACCCTTCCAGGCGGCGACGCTCAACGGGACCTCGTGCAACTGACACCCCGACGCGCGTAGCCCGACAGCCGGCTACGCGCCGGACCTCGCCGCGCGGGTGGCCCGCGCGGCGAGGTCCGCGAAGGCCGTCCGCAGCTCGGGCGGGCCGACCACCTCGAGGTCGGCGTCGAACCGCGCCAGGCCGGCGGCCAGCGCGGCCCACGACCAGGACCCGGTGCGCAGCCGGGTCTTCCCCGACGCGACCTCCTCGGCGACGCCGTCGCCGGCGAACGGCGCGACCGCGGCGACCGGCAGGTCGACGACCACCTCGCCCTGGCACGGCCACGCGTCGGCGGTGGCGGAGCCCTTGAACCGGGCGGCGAGGAACGTCGCGACGTCGCCGCCCGGCACCTCGCGCGGGGTGAACCGCGGCCCGTTCGGCACGCGCAGGTCCATCCGGTCGGCGCGGTAGGTCCGCCAGTCGTCGCGGGCGGCGTCCCAGCCGACCAGATACCAGCGGCCGTTCCGGACGACGAGGTGGTGCGGCTGCACCTGGCGCCGCCGCGACGGGTTTCCGTAGTCGAACCGCACTTCCTCGGTCGCCCGGATCGCCGAGCTGAGCGCGAGCAGCACCTCGGGGCCGACCTGCGTGTCCCGCGCGGTCGCGGTGAGTTCGAGCTGGTCGACGCGCTGCCGCAGCCGGGACGGCAGCACCTGGCGCACCGTGGCCAGAGCCCGCGCCGCGGCCTCCTCGATGCCCGCGCCGGTCCCGACGGCGATCCGCAGCGCCACCGCGAGCGCGACCGCCTGCTCTTCGTCGAACAGCAACGGCGGCATCTGACGGCCGGCTTCGAGCCGGTAGCCGCCGTCGGGCCCCTTGACCGCCTGGACGGGGTAGCCGAGCTCGCGCAGCCGGTCGACGTCACGCCGCACGGTCCGCTCGCTGACGCTCAACCGCTCGGCGAGCAGCGCGCCCGGCCAGTCCCGGCGGACCTGCAGCAGGGACAGCAGCGAGAGCAGGCGACCCGAGGTCGCCGTCGAAGAGGCGATCGGCACGTCTTCCATGGTGCCACGAGAAGCGGACGTTCCCTGACCGCTACTGCTGACAGTGTGGCTCTCGTCGGACCACCATTCGCAAAGGAACGCCATGTCTCTCACCACTGCCGCCCACCTCAACTTCACCGGCCAGGCCCGCGCGGCCCTCGAGTTCTACGCGTCGGTCTTCGGCGGCCAGGCCGTGGTCGTCACCTACGGCGACTTCGGGATGCCCGCCGAGCTGCCCGACGCGGGCAAGGTGGTCTTCGGCCAGGTCACCGCGGACAACGGCTTCCGGGTGCTGGCCTACGACGTCCCCGGCGCCGACGGGCCGGTCACCCCGGCCGCGCCCACCACCCGCCGCGAGAACGGCACCACGATCACGAAGGAGCCGTTCTTCCTCTCGGTCCGCGGGGAGACCGTCGACGAGGTTTCGCCGCTGTGGAAGGGACTCGCCGAGGGCGCGACGGTCATCGAGGAGTTCGGGCCGGCCCCGTGGGCGCCCGCGTTCGGGATGCTGGCCGACCGGTTCGGCGTCACGTGGGTCATCGACGTCGCCCAGGGCTGATCCGCCTCGCGGTGGGGCGCGAGCCGCGTCCCACCGCGACCGACCAATTGGAGAACCTCAGTGCAGACCCGTCCCCTGGGCCGGACCGGCATCCAGGTCAGCGCCTACACGCTCGGCACGATGATGTTCGGGCCGTACGGCAACCCGGACCCCGACGCGTGCGTCCGCATCGTCCACCGCGCCCTCGACCACGGCATCACCACCATCGACACCGCCGACGTCTACGGCGACGGCGAGAGCGAGCGGATCGTCGGCCAGGCCCTGCGCGGCCGTCGCGACGACGTCGTCCTCGCGACGAAGGGCAACGGCCCGATGGGCTCCGATCCGAACCGGCGCGGCAACTCGCGGCGCTGGATCGTCTCCGCCGTCGAAGGTTCGCTGCGCCGCCTCGGCGTCGACCACATCGACCTCTACCAGCTGCACCACCCCGAGCCCGGCACCGACATCGAGGAGCCGCTGAGCGCGCTGACCGACCTGCTGCGCGCGGGCAAGGTGCGCGCCATCGGGCATTCCAACCTGCCGGCGTCCGAGATCGTCGAGGCGCAGTGGGTGGCGGAACGCCGTGGCCTGGCGCGGTTCCGCACCGAGCAGCTGCACTACTCGCTGCTCGACCGCGGCGTGGAGCGCGAGATCCTGCCGGTCTGCCAACGCCACGGGCTCGGCGTGCTCGTGTGGAGCCCGTTGTCGATGGGCCTGCTCTCCGGCCGGTACCGCGAAGAGACGGCCTCGCCCGGCCGCCTGCACTGGGTGCCGAAGCACCTGACCGACCGGCGGAAGCTCGACACCGTCGAAGCCCTCATCCCCCTCGCCGAGGGGGCCGGGATCCCCCTGCGGCACCTGGCCCTGGCGTTCGTGACGGCGCACCCGGCGGTCGCCTCGGCGATCATCGGCCCCCGCACCGAGGAGCAGCTGGACGACCTGGTCGCCGGCGCCGGCGCGGCGATCGAGGACGACCTGCTCGACCGGATCGACGAGGTCGTCGCGCCGGGCACCGACCTCGGCCCGATCGACGTGGCCTACGAGCCGCCGCACCTGCGCCGCGCCGGGGGCTGATGCACGCCGGCGCGGCACGGGGCAGACTGTCGGCATGGCCGAAATCGAGGGTATCGACGTCACCGCCGCGCCGAGCGGGACCGGCTGCGCGGAGTGCCTCGCCGCCGACGGGTGGTGGGTGCACCTGCGGCGCTGTGCGCAGTGCGGCCACATCGGGTGCTGCGACACCTCGCCCGCCCAGCACGCGACCGCGCACTACAAGGCGACCGGGCACCCGTTCATCCGCAGCTTCGAACCGGGCGAGGACTGGTTCTACAGCTTCGAGACGGGCGAGGCCTACGACGGCCCCGCGCTGGCCCCGCCGGAGCACCGGCCGGTCGAGCAGCCGGTGCCGGGCCCCGAGGGCCGCGTGCCGGCCGACTGGCAGACGCGCGTCCACTGACGATTCGGCGCCTCCGCCCGCACCGCCTCGACCTGCAGCGGCTGATGCAGCTCGGCGTGGACGTGCTGACCACGATCATGCGGTGACGGCGCTCAGCCGCGCCCCAGGCCCGCGTCGCGCGCCCGGATGATCGCGGCCGCGCGGTCGGCGACCTGGAGCTTGGTGAAGATCGCCGACACGTTGTTCGCCACCGTCTTCGCGGCCAGGCCCAGGCGGCGGCCGATGGCGCCGTTCGGCAGGCCCGCGGCGAGGAGGTCCAGGATCTCGCGCTCGCGGCGGGTCAGCTCCGGGAACGGCTCGCCGGTGGCGGGCGGCGCGGTGAGGAAGTTCAAGACCTGTTGCGCCACCGCGGGTCCGAAGATCGCTTCGCCCGCCGCCACGGCCCGGATGGCCCGGACGATCTCGTCCTGCTCGGCGCCCTTGACCAGGTAGCCGCGGGCGCCCGCGCGCATCGCGGCGAAGACCGAGTCGTCGTCGGAGAACATCGTGAGCACGAGGACGGCGACTTCCGGAGCGGCGCGGGCGATCTCCTTCGTCGCGGCGATGCCGTCGAGGCCGGGCATCCGCAGGTCCAGCACCGCGACGTCCGGCCGGGTCGTGACCACTTCGCGGACGGCCGCGCGCCCGTCCGCGGCGATCCCCGCGACGGTGAAGCCGGGCAGCGAGTTCAGCAGCGCCGCCATGCCTTCGCGGACGATCGGGTGGTCGTCGGCGATGACGACGCGCAGGGCGGTCACGGTGCCCCCAGCGGGAACGACACCCGGACGCGGCCGCCCTCGGGCGACGGGCCGGCCTCGAACCCGCCGCCGAGCTCGGCGGCGCGCTCGCGCATGGCGTGCAGGCCGACGCCGGGCCGCCACGGGCCGTCCGGCGGACCGTCGTCGGCGATCTCCAGGTCGAGGTCCCCGCCGGCGCAGCGCAGCCGCAGCACCGCGGTCGACGCCGTGGAGTGCCGGACGACGTTGGTCAGCGCCTCGGTCGCGACCCGGTAGGCCGCGACCTCGACGGCGGCGGGCAGCACCGGGACCTCGCCGGGGACGTCCAGGCGGACGAGCAGCGCGCCCCCGTCGGCCCGCCGCACCAGGTGCTCGACGCGCTGGCGGAGCGCGCCGACCAGGCCGAGGTCGTCGAGCGCGGGCGGACGCAGGTCCTCGACGAGCCGGCGGATGTCCGCGACGGCCGTCCGGATCTCCGCGCGGAGCGCGCCGAGCAGCTCGCGGGCGCGGTCCGGGTCGGTGGCGAGCAGGTTGGCGGCAGCGTCGGCGATGAGCGCGACGCCGGTGAGCGCGGGGCCGAGCCCGTCGTGGAGGTCGCGGCGCAGCCGGCGGCGTTCCTCCTCGCGGGCGGCGATGATCCGCTCCCGCGACGCCTGCAGCTGGTCCGAGAGCAGCGTGGCGTGGACGGCGACGGCGAGCGGCGCGGCGACGAGCGCGAGCACGGCGTGGTCGGCGGTCCCGAGGTCGCCCTCCCCCGAGCGCGCGCCGATCCGCAGCTCCCCGACCGCCGCGCCGCCGTACTCGAGCGGCACGACCGTCACCTCTTCCGGCACGGCACCGTCCTCGGCGAGGACGGCCCCGGTCGTCGCGACCGCGGCGTACGGGACGCGCAGCGCGGCCCGGATCGCCGTCACGACCCCGGCCAGGCCGGACCCGGCGAGCTGCTCGCCGACCCGGGAGACGACACGGGCCGGGTCGCCGCGGTCGCCGTAGAGCGCCCGGCCGACCACGCGTTGCAGCCGCGGGAGGACCGGCGCGACCAGCAGGGCCACCACGATGGTGGCGACCGCGGACCGGCCGAGCTGCGCGGAGACGAACCGGTCCAGCACGGTGACCAGCACGCCGTACGCCAGCACGACCCCGGCCGACAGCAGCACCCACGCGAGCACGCGGGCCACGACCAGGCGGATGTCGAGCAGCCGGTGCCGCACGATCGCGATGGTGACCGCGACCGGGATCAGCGGGATGGCGAACAGCACCACCACGGGCGTCCCCGCGACGAACGACCACGGCACGACGAGCGCGGCCGCGGTGACGGTGGCCAGCAGCAGCCACAGCAGCTGCTGCCGGAGGACGTCGTCGCCGCGCCGGTAGCGCACCACCAGCGCCGCGACCGCCAGCGCCAGGGCGAGGACCGTCCGCAGCTCCGCGACCGTCCACAGTGGACTCAAAGTGTCGTGGCCCGCCAGCGTCAGGTAGCCCGGCGGCAGGCCGGGGACGGGCGGCTCCGGGCTGGTCCCGAGCTCGAGGACGAACAGGGGCGCCGTCGCGACGAGGGCGAGCACCGCCGGGCGCCAGCGGCGGCCCGGCAGCTTGCCGTCCGGGAACAGCACCAGCGCCAGCGGCAGGAACAGCCCGATCGACCACGGCCACGACCACGCGAACACCGTCGCGGTCAGCCGCTGCAGCCCGAGCGGGGCGCCGCCGTCGTGCAGGGCCTGCAGCAGCGGGACGGCCGCCGCCGTGGTGGCGTGCCCGAGCCCGTCCGCGAGGAAGAGCCAGCCGATCGGGGAGCGCCGGCGGTGCCAGCCGATGACGGCCCCGCAGACCGCGAAGGCGACACCCATGACCGAGTTCGTCACGACGAAGGCGTCGAGCGCCTGCTGCCACGACCACCCGACGGCGATCGTGAGCGCGACGGCTACGCCGGCCTCGGTGACGGCGAGCGCACCGAGGCCCGCGGCGAGCCCGCGGCCGGTCGTCATGCGCCTCAGTGTCCGCCTTCGCGGTCCCGCTGTCCCGGGACCACGATCCCGGATCGGCCGGGCGTTTTCCCGGGTCCGCGCGGAACGCGGGCTCATGCCGCGGGAGCGGCCGGACCCGCACGGTGGACGGGACTTCAGGAGGTTCGAAATGTCGCGATCAACGCGTGCCGGGCTGCTGGTGCTCGGCTTCCTGTCCGTGGTGGACCTGTTCGTCCCGCTGCTGACCGACGGCGACCACCCGCCGATGCCGGTCGCCGTGGCCGCCGCCCTGCTCGGCGCGCTCAGCCTGGTCCTGGTCGTCGCGGCCTGGCGGGGCGCGCGCCGCGCGGTGCCCGGCCTGCTCGTCCTGCGGGCGCTGTCCGCGCTGGGCGCGGTGCCGGCGGCCGTGACGCCGGGCGTGCCCGGCCCGGTGCTCGTCCTGGCGGGCGCCGGGGTGCTGGCGACGATCGCCGGCGCCGCGATGGTGCTCGCCAGGACGACGCCGACGGGGGGTGCGCGATGAGCCGCCCGGCGCGGTGGCTCGCCGCGGCGCTGCTGCCCCTCGGCCCGGCCGCGATCGCCGTGCTGCGGCTCGTGCTGCCCTACGACACGACCGACGACGCCGCGGTGGTCGTCCGCAAGGTGGCCGCCGCCCCGGACACGCAGTCGCTGGTCGTCTGGCTCGGGTTCCTCGGGATGCTGACGCTGGTCCCGGCGGTGCTGGCGGCCGGCCGGCTGACCCGCCCCGCGGCACCCCGCACGACGGCCGCGGCGATGCTGCTGCTGGTGCCCGCGTACCTGACGCTCGGCCTGCTCGTGGCCGGCGACGCCGGCGTGCTGTTCGGCGTCCGCGAACACCTGCCCGAACCGGTGGTGGCGCGGCTGTTCGAGGCCGTCCACCCGGTCGCGCTGGTGGCGGGCGTGGTGTTCGTCGTCGGGCACGTCGTGGGAACGGTGCTGCTGGGCGTGGCGATGGGGATCTCGGGGGTGGTCCCGCGGTGGGCCGCGGTGGTGACGACCGTGGCGCAGCCCCTGCACTTCGTGGCCGCGGTCGTGCTGGGAAGCCACCCGCTCGACTTCGTGGCGTGGGGGTGCAACGCGGTGGGGTTCGCGGTGCTGGCCGTCGCGCTCCTGCGGTCTCCTCGAGGCGAGGCCGCCGGCGAAGGGTTCGGCGCGGTGCACCGCCCCGCGGCGGTCAGAGGATCGGCTTCCCGCCGGTGACCGCGATGCGCGCGCCCGAGACGTAGCTGCCGTCGTCCGACGCCAGCAGCACGTACACCGGGGCCAGCTCCGCCGGCTGGCCCGGGCGGCCCAGCGGCACCTGCTGCCCGAACGACTCCACCTGCTCCGGCGGCATCGTCGACGGGATCAGCGGCGTCCAGATCGGTCCCGGCGCCACGCTGTTGACGCGGATCCCCTTCGGCCCCAGCAGCTGCGCGAGCGCGGCGCACATGTTCGCGACGCCCGCCTTCGTCACGTCGTAGGGCATCAGCTGCGGGGTCGGGTTGTCGGAGTTCACCGACGAGCTGCCGATGATCGACGCCCCGGCCTCCAGGTGCGGGACGGCGGCCTTGGCGAGGTGGAAGAACGCGCTGAGGTTCGTCGCGAGCGTGTGGTCCCACTCTTCGTCCGGGATCTCCTCCAGGGTCTCGTGCGTCATCTGGAAGGCGGCGTTGTTCACCAGGACGTCGAGCCGGCCGAACTCCTCGACCGCCCGAGCCACCAGAGTACGGCAGTGCGCGGGGTCGGCGACGTCGCCGGGGACGACGACGGCCTTGCGCCCGGCTTCCTCCACCCAGCGCCCCGTCTCCTCGGCGTCGTCGTGCTCGTTCAGGTAGGAGATCAGGACGTCGGCGCCTTCGCGGGCGTACGCGATCGCCACCGCGCGGCCGATCCCGCTGTCCGCGCCGGTGATCAGGGCTGCTTTCCCGGTGAGCTTGCCGGAGCCGCGGTAGGAGTGTTCCCCATGGTCGGGCCGCGGGGTCATCTCCGCGGTGGCTCCGGGCGGGCGTTGCTGCTGGGCAGGCTGGGACACGGCTGACTCCTCGCCGGGCGGGGGCATGATCGACGCGAGTACCCGGGGGTCACGGCTTCACACGGGCGTCCTTCGGTCCCGGCAGCCGGATACCCTGCTGGACATGGGCATCCTCGGCAGGCAAGGCCGGGCAGCTGGCTACACCGGACCGATCCACTCGGAGGAGCGGATCTGCGGGTTCGTCCGGAACCCGGACCTGCCGATGTTGGTCATCGAGACCTTCCCGGCCGGGATGGTCATCCCCCACCACGGAATGGTCCCGCCCGGCCAGACCGGCGTCGTGGTCAGCTTGACGTAGCCTCCCGGGCCGGTCGGCGGTAACACATCACCCACTCGGTCGATAACCCGTTCGTGTCCGGAACACCCGGACCTTCACGAACGGACCTTCTCACCATGTCTCGTTTCCCGCTGGGAGCGCTCATCGCCACCGGGGCGGCCGCCGCCCTGATCTGCTCGGGGTGCTCGAGCAACGCCGGTACCGCGGAACCCGCCGCCGCCACCTCGGCGCCGACGTCCGCGAGCCCCGCGGCCGCTTCGCTCGACGCCTCGAAGGCGGGCTCCGCCGTCGTCGAGGCCGCGAAGCAGGCCAAGTCCGTGCACGTCCGCGGTGTCGTCTCCGAAGGCGGGAACCTCAACCTCGACCTGCAGCTCAACCCGGACAGCGCGAGCGGCACCGTGGTGCAGGACAACCTGGAGATCCCGGTCCTGCGCGTCGGCGACAAGTACTTCTTCCGGTTCAGCGACTCGCTGATCAAGAAGGCGGGCGTCCCGGCGTCGGTCGGCAAGCTGCTCAAGGACAAGTGGGTGCCCTCGACCTCGCAGATCGGCGCCGGGATCGGCGAGTCGTTCAAGCAGTTCCTCGACTACAAGACGTTCACCGACAACACCGTCGGCCAGCTGGACGCGGCGAGCTTCACCGCTTCCGGCCAGACCACCACCAACGGCGTCCCGGCCCTGACGTTCACCTCCCCCGACGGTACGGCGACCGTGGCCGCCGGCGAGCCGCACTACCTGCTGCGCATGCAGGACCCCAAGAGCGGCACGCTCGAGTTCTCCGACTGGGACAAGCCGACGACCGTCACCGCCCCCAAGGCCTCGGAGATCTACTCCGGCCCCGGGGCGTAGCCGGCGCCAGTGGATTTCAGTGCAGTTCGGTCGTGTAACCGCCGTCGACGGTGACCGTGGTGCCGGTGATGTTGGCCGCCACCCGGTCACTGGCCAGGAAGACGGCCAGGTTCGCGATCTCGGCCGGCCGGGTGAACCGGCCGGTCACGGCGTGGGCGGCCGCCTCGTCGGCGACGGACGCGGCGTCCGCCCCGGTGGTCGCGGCGATCGTCTCGGCGACGCCGCCCGCGCCGAGCCACAGGTCCGTCGCGACCGGGCCCGGGTTGATCGCGTTGGCGCGCACGCCGCGCGGGCCGAACTCCTTCGACACCGACTTCGTGAAGCTGACCAAGGCGGCCTTCGCCGCGCTGTAGTCGATGACGCCGGGGTCGGGCAGGGTGGCGTTGATCGACGCGATCGTGACGACGCTGCCCCGCCCGGCCGTCACCATCGACGGCAGCACCGCGCGGGTGGCGCGGACGGCGCTCAGCAGGTTCAGCGTGAGCGACCGCGTCCACTCGTCGTCGGTGACGAGCAGAAAGCCGTCCGGCCGCGGGGTGACGGCGCCGACGTTGTTGACCAGGACGTCGACGCGCCCGAGCTCGGTCAGCGCCAGGTCCACGAGCCGGCCGGGCCCCTCGGGGGTCCCGAGGTCCACGGCCAGCGCGTGCGCCTTCCCGGCGTGGACGAGCGCGTCCAGCCCGGGACCCGGCTCGCGGGCCCCGGCCACGACGTGGGCGCCCTCGGCGACGAGGGCTTCGGCGACGGCGAGGCCGATGCCGCGGCTGGCGCCGGTGACGACGGCGACCGCGCCGTCCAGACCCAGGTCCACGGCCCTAGACCCCGTGCTCGCGCAGCCAGCCGAGCACGGCGTCGGCGACGTCGCGCCAGCCGCTGTCGATGGTCAGCGAGTGGCCGCGGCCCTCGAACTGCTTCAGCTCGGTGACGGCGGTGGAGTCCCGGTACTGCTTGAGCGTCGAGCGGGTGACCACGTCCGGGACGGTGTGGTCGGCGGTGCCGGAGACCAGCAGCAGCGGGCCGCGGTCGGAGCGGTGGGTGTCGACCTTCGCCTGGGAGTGCAGGACGAAGTTGGCGGCCGCGGCCTGGAACAGCGGCCGGGCCGGCGACGGGATCGTCCAGCGCCCGAAGAGCTCGGCCGACTCCTCGTCGCTCAGCGCGTTGCCGAAGCCGAACCGGAACTCCTTCTCCGTCAGCGAAACGGCCCGGTGCAGGTTGGCGGGGTTGCCCAGCGCGGGCAGGCCGGCCCGCAGCTGCGCCAGCGGGAGCGGCAGGACGCCCTTGATCTGCGCGGGGTCGATCGCGACGCCGGCGAGCCCGATGCCCTGGCCGAGCAGCTTTTCGGTGATCAGGCCGCCGAACGAGTGGCCGATGATGACCGGCGG
Source organism: Amycolatopsis sp. NPDC114478 (assembly GCF_055633805.1). Taxonomy (NCBI): domain Bacteria; kingdom Bacillati; phylum Actinomycetota; class Actinomycetes; order Pseudonocardiales; family Pseudonocardiaceae; genus Amycolatopsis; species Amycolatopsis sp. NPDC114478. The sequence goes on from NZ_JBVKDO010000001.1 coordinate 161,862, forward strand.
CCGGTCCAGCCCCGCGATGATCGACGCGTAGTGGTTCGTGGCGTCGTCGATGCCGATGTCCGCGACGGCGTCCGGGTTCGCCCGCGCCTCTTCGACGGTGGCGGGTTCGTTCGGCCAGCCGGGCGCGACGGGCGCGTACCCGGCGGTCCGGAAGTGGTCGATCCAGGGGTCCCACGACGTGGCGTGCAGCCACAGACCGTGGATGAACACGACCGGGGTGCCGGTGTCTGCCATCGCGTCCTCCGCTTCGAGCCGGTTCTCCTGCCGCCAGCCAACCGGTCCACGGCCCCGGCGTCCAGGACCTGGTGCGTGCGCATCGATAGCCGGAATGGCATCGTTGGCGCTCTGCTCCCCTCGCGCGGGAAGGCCCGGATGGACCTCGATCTCAGGCTGGTGCGGTACTTCGTCACGGTCGCCGACGAGCTCCACTTCGGACGGGCGGCCGCCAAGCTGTTCATCAGCCAGCCGGCGCTGTCCAAGCAGATCCGCCGGCTCGAAGCCGACGTCGGCGCGCCGCTGCTGGCGCGCGACAGCCGCCACGTGACGCTGACCCCGCGCGGCGAGCGGTTCCTGCAGCACGCGCGGCAGCTGCTGGCCACCGCCGAGCAGATGCTGCGCGAACCCGCGCCGAACCGCCTGCGCGTCGCGCACATCTTCGAGCTGGACACCAGCCGGGTCGTCACCGACGCGTTCGCCGCCGCCCACCCCGGCGTCCAGGTGGTCCAGAGCCAGATGGACAGCGCCCGCCAGCTCACCGCGCTGCTCGACGACCACCTCGACGTCGCCGTCCTCCGCGTCACCGCCGCGCTGACGGCCGAGCACCCGGCGGGCTGGCGCCACGAGCGGCTGCGGCTCGAACCGTTCTGGCTGATCGGACGCCCCGGCGACCCGCGGCGGGCGGCCGCGTCGCTGCACGAGCGTCCCCTCGAGGTCTTCGCCGACGGCCCCGGCACAGCGCTCTACAACGTGCACGGCCGGTACCTGACGTCGCTGGAGCAGCAGACCGGCCTGGACCTGCGCTGGCTGGGCAACCCCGGCACGTTCGAGCACTGCCACGCCGCGCTCGCCCGGGCCGCCGAAAGCGCGTTCCTGCTGGAGTTCGACAGCTACGCCCGCCGGTACGCCGACCGCGGCGTGCCGGTGCACCGGCCCCGGGAGCTGCAGCCGGTCTACCCGTGGTCGCTGGCGTGGCGGGACGGCGACCCGCCGGAGACCGTCCGGGAGTACCTCCGGATCGCCCGCGAAACCGCGGGCCGGCACCGGTGGCTGCACCCCGAGCGGGCCGAAGCCGCGCCGCTGTGGGCGCCGCCGGAAGACCTCGCCTGACGCGTGTCAGCCGGCGTGTCAGGCCGGTGGCCGCCGGGTGTCAGGACGCCCGGACATCGTGGTTCCCGTCCCCACCGACGGGGACACCGACTCCCAGGAGACCACGATGCCGAACTTCACCACCCCCGCCCCGATCACCGCCGTGCTGGACCTGTCCGCCGGGCGCGTCCACCTCGCCGCCGGCGACCGCGCCGACACCACCGTCGAGGTCCGGCCCGCCGACCCGGCCAAGAACCGCGACGTCGAGGCGGCCGAGCAGACCACCGTCACCTACGCCGACGGCGTCCTGACCGTGCGGGCCCCGCAGGGCAAGAACCAGTACTTCGGCCCGACCGGCGCGATCGAGGTCACCGTCGGGCTGCCGGCCGGCTCCGACGTCCGGGCCACGACCGCCGCGGCGGAGCTGCAGGGCACCGGCCGCCTCGGCGACGTCGCCTTCGAGGGCGCCTACCGCAGCATCCGGCTCGACGAGGCGGCCGGCGTCCGGCTCACCGCGACCGACGGCGACGTCGAGGTCGGCCGCCTGGCCGGCCCGGCGCGGATCAGCACCGCGCGGGGCGACATCCGCATCGCCGAAGCGGTGCGCGGCGACGTCGTGCTGGACACCCAGCAGGGCTCGATCACGGTCGGCGCGGCGCCCGGTGTCTCGGCTTCCCTCGACGCGGGCACGTCCTACGGCCGCGTCGACAACGCCCTGAAGAACACGGGGACGCCCGAGCTGGCCATCCGCGCCACCACGTCGTACGGCGACATCGTGGCGCGGAGCAAGTGACTAGCGGGACCCGGCACCGATGCAGACGAACCCGGCGGACGCGGCCAGCGCGCCGGGACCGTCGGCCGCCACCTTCTGCTGCGCGGACGCGAGCGCGGCCGCCGGCGCCTCGCCCGCCGCGAGGCGCCGGTGGACCTCGGTCATCAGCGACGTCGTGGCCAGGTCGGGCACCGGCACGACCGAGGCGACGAGCTGCGCGGTGCCGCGTTCGATGAAGGTGGCGCTCAGGCCGAGCAGCTCGTTGCCCGGGCAGACCACCGACCGGCCGACGTCGCACGCGGCGAGCAGCACGGTCTCCGGCACGCGGGGCAGCCGCCGCACGTCGTGGACCAGCAGCGGGCCGTCGTGCAGGCGCAACGCCGAGAACAGCGGGTTGTCCACCGCCAGCCGCCCGTGCGCGGCGAGGTGCACGGTGCCCGCCGTGGTGAGCGCCGCGAGCACGGCCTCGACCGTCGCGGCGTCGTCCACCAATGCGGTTTCCCGGTGGATTTCCGCGACGGCCAGCGCTTCCTCGCGGGCACCCGGGAGTCCCGGGCCGCCGGCCACGGCGACCCCGCGCACCGGACCCGGCGGCCGGGTCGCCGCCGCGTGCCAGAGCGTCGCCGACGGCGAGACGGCCACCGGGCGGCCCGCGCACGACGGCAGCACCGCCCACGGCACGTTGTGCAGGATCCCGGTCGGCACCACGACCAGCGGGCGGTCCCCGAGCTCGGCCAGCGGGCCGAGCACCACGGCGTCGAGACGCGCGCCCGCGCCGTGCAGGAACTGCTCGACCGGCATCCGCGACCGGCGGAGCAGTTCCTGCGCGGCGAGCTTGCGCAGCGCGAAGGGGATCCGGTCCAGCAGCCCGGCCACCTCGGCCACCGGACCGAGGGTGTGCAGCCGCAGCCGGCCCTCGACCAGGGACAGCCCCAAGACCGTCCCGTCGACTTCGACGAACTCCAGCAGGGCGCGCTCGCCGAGGGCGCCGGCGAGGTCGTCGACGGGCACCGGGCCCGCCGCGGTGTCCCCGCCCGCCGCGGGCAGCAGCCGGCTGCGGTCGCGGATCCGCCGTTCGAGCTCGACCTGCCGGTGCAGCAGCCGGCCGGTGGGCGCGCCCGCGGCCCGGGCTTCCTCGAGCGCCCCGGCGGTGGCCCGCAGCCGGGGCAGGAGCGCGGCCAGCTCGGGATCGTCCGGCGGCCGCGCGGAGCGGTGCAGCAACCGGCTCGCCCGGCCGCGCTCCGCCCACTCGAAGACCCCGCGCACCCGGCCCTCCTCCAGCGCGACGCGGAGCCCGAGGCCGGCGAGGTCCGCGCGGTGCGACGCCGAGTACGCCCGCAGGTCGCCCGCGCCGAGCGCGGCGTGGTGCTCGTCGAGGATCCGCAGTCCGGTCCGCGCGGCGGTGAGCGCGCCGCGGGGGTTCTCCCGGCGGCGGCGCACGGCCTCGGCGTACCAGCCCCGCGCCCGCAGGGTCGCCGGTCCCGCTCCCCGCCGGGCCCGGGCCGCGACGGTGAGGTGCTCCGCGGCCACGGCCGTCCGCCCGCGGGCCTCGGCGAGCCGGGCCGCGTCCAGGTGAGCCTGCACCGCCGCCAGCGGCCGGCCGTTCGAGTCCACTGTGGACACCATGGCCTCGACGACGGCGCCGCTGACCCGGACGCGTTCCCCGGCGCCCAGGCGGGCACGCAGTTCCGCCGAGCGCGCGAGCGCGGCCCACTGCGCCCGCCCCTGCGTGGTGAACGTGCGCAACGCCGTGCGGGCCTGCGCCGCGGCCGTCGCCCAGTCTTCGTCCAGCAACGCGATCTGGGCCAGCTGCAACCGCATCTCGGGGACCTTCAGCCGCCGGTTCTCGGCGGCGAACACCCGCACCGCGCGCTCGGCGGTCCGGCGCGCCTCGGTGACGAGCCCGACCGACAGCAGCAGCTCCGCGCGGTCCTGCAGCACCGGCGCGAGCTGGCCGCCGTGCGCGCCGATGATCTCCTCGGCCCGGTCGAGGCAGGCGAGCGCGGCCGGGACGTCGCCGCGCTGGCTCTCCACGAAGCCCAGGTTCTCCGCGATGATCCCGACGACGAGGTCGCGGCCGAGCTCCCGCGCGAGGACGTCGGCCTCGGCCAGGTCGCGGACCGCGGCGTCGAACTCGTAGCGCTCGGCGTGCAGGATCCCGCGGTTCATCAGGGCGCGCTGCAGCCCGAGCCGGTCGTCGCCGCGGCGCAGCTCCCGGACCGCGGCCTGGAAGTCCACGGCGGCCTCGTCGAGCCGGCCCACGTGGTAGCGGATCACCGCGCGCTGGGCGAGGACCTTGCCGCTCGCGATCCCGTCCAGTTCGCGCACGGCGACGTCGATCTCGCGCAAGGCGGCCCGCGAGCTGCCCCGCTGCACCAGCGCGAAGGCGAGTTTCATCCGGCTTTCCCCGGCCAGCGCGCGCTGCCCGGCGCGTTCGCCGTGCCGCACCGAGCGACGCAGGTGCCGCACGGCCTCCCCGACCTCGCTGCACTGCAGGAGCGCGTGGCCCCAGGCTTGTTCGGCGAGCGCGGCGGCGTGCGGATCCCGCTCGCGCAGCGCCCGCCGGACGGCCCCGGCCGCGGCCGGGACTGCCCTTCCGGGCTGCAGATCGGCCAGACGTACGGCCGCCCGGGCCTCGGCGAGGGCTGAGTCCGCCACCATGGCTTTCAGCATTCCCGGCGGCGCGGCCCACCGCCACCACGTGTCACGACGGCGACCGCGGGCGTCTGAAGAGGTGCCACCACATCGAGGAGGGGATCGCGGTGTCCGAAAACGGCCCTTACCAGCCCGACGCTGCCGAACACGTGGAACCCGGCGAGCTGATCGTCGACTCCCGCGAGAGCGGACTCGTGACGGACGCGCTCCGGAAACTGGGTGTCGTCGTCACCGACGAAGACGACGTCGAGCCCTTCGACCTGACGAAGCTGAAGCTGGAGTACGAGCCGGACCTCGGCTTCGAGATGGCCGTCGACCCGGTGCTGGCCGAACTGCGCCGCCGGTTCGCCGCGCGGTGCGGCGGCTGGGTCCCGTTGCTCGGCAAGAACCGGACGCTGAGCAACCAGTTCGGGGCCTACCCGCAGACCCGGTCGCAGACCGACTTCGACCCCTCGCCCGCGGAGCGCCCCGAGGCCCCGGGCGCCGGCCCGGCGGCCGGCCACGGTGTCCGGGTCGGGATCCTCGACACCAAGCTCTACCGGCACCCCGATCTCGAGGGCCGCTACGAGACACCGGCCGCCGGCACCCTGTTCGACGCTCCGGGCCCGGACGGGGAAACTCCCTGGGAGAACGGGCACGCCACGTTCGTGGCGGGCATGATCCTGGCCCAGGCCCCGGCGGCGACCCTGGTGGTGCGGGACGTCCTGAACGCGGAAGGCCGGGCCTCGGTGTGGGCCACCGTCAAGAAGCTGGCCGAGTTCCTCGAGGACGGCATCGACGTCCTCAACCTGGCGATGGGCACGCGGGCGGCGCAGGACGAGGACGGGCGCTGCCCGGCGGCCGTGCAGCGGGCGATCGAGCGGCTGAGCCCGCACATGGTGGTCGTCGCGGCGGCGGGCAACCACGGCGAGATCCCCGGACTCCGCAACGGGCTCACGCGGACCGCGCCGACCTGGCCGGCGGCGCTCACCGGTGTCGTCGCGGTCGGGGCCACCCAGGCGAACGGCACGCGGGCGCCGTACAGCCCCGACCTGCCGTGGGTCACCTGCACCGCCCTCGGGGACGGGCTCACCAGCACCTACCTGCCCGGCAACGTCCGGCTGCGCAACGGGCAGGTGCTGGAGTTCCACGGCTACGCCACCTGGAAGGGAACCTCCTTCGCCACCGCCACGGTCAGCGGGGCCATCGCCGCCCGCACCAAGCCCGGCGAGGTGACCGCCACCGGGGCTTTCCACGAGGCGCTGGCCGCGGGAACCGTCGTCAAGCCGTACCAGTGGCGGGACGAAGCCCTGTTCACCTGAAGCTATGCTCGGTGGTCATGCCGCGTCGAGGTCGGGTTCCGGGAGCCACCGGGCCTGTGCTCGGGCGGGCGCTGCGGGTGCTCGCGGCCTTCACCCCCGACCGGCCCGCCCTGCGCCTGTCCGAGGTCGCGCGGCGGGCCGGGCTGCCCGCCGCCACCGCGCACCGCGTCCTCGGGGAGTTCTGCGAATGGGGGGCGCTCGAGCGGGACGAATCGGGCGTCTACCGCGTCGGGCTGCGCCTGTGGGAGCTGGGCGCGCTCGCGCCGCGGGGGCTCGGGCTGCGCGAACGCGCCCTGCCGTTCCTCGAAGACCTCTCCCAGATCACCCGCGAGAACGTCCAGCTCGCCGTCCGCGAAGGCACCGAGGTCGTCTACATCGAACGGATCGCCGGGACCGGGGCCGTGCCCGTGCTGACGCGCGTCGGCGGGCGGTTCGCGCTCACCGCGACCGGGGTCGGGCTCGTGCTGCTCGCCCACGCGCCCGCCGACGTGCAGGAGGACGTCCTGCACCGCCCGATCGAGCGGTACACCCCGGAGACCGTCACCGATCCGGACCGGCTGCGGCACCTGCTGGCCGACGTGCGCACGCACGGTTTCTCCATCAGCGACCGCCAGGTCACCAGCGACGCGCTGTCGGTCGGCGCGCCGATCCAGGACGGACGGGGCCAGGTCGTCGCGGCCGTGTCGCTCGTCGTCCGGTACGGCAGCGCCGCCCCGCACACGCTGGCGCCGCTGGTGATGACCAGCGCCCGCGCGATCTCCCGCGCACTCGGCTGAGCCTTTTCCGTCTTATGGAAACGCCCTTCGTGGGCCCCGGGCCGTTCCCGCACGCTGTGAACCCCGCCACGAAAGGACGAAACCGATGAGCGCGATCCCCCGCGACCAGTGGTACGTCGCCGCCTACGGCAGCGAAATCGGCCAGGACCTGTTCAGCCGTACCGTCTGCGGCGAGCCGATCCTGTTCTGGCGGACCCGCGACGGCGCCGTCACCGCGATGGCCGACCGCTGCGTGCACCGGCGGTTCCCGTTGTCGCAGGCCCCTTCCCGGCTCGTCGACGACCAGGTCGTCTGCGGCTACCACGGTTTCACCTACGGCGCCGACGGCAAGTGCGTGGCCGTCCCCGGCCAGGCGCGGGTGCCGCGGACCGCGCGGCTGCGGCACTACCCCTTGGTGGAGCAGGATTCCTTCGTCTGGGTGTTCATCGGCGACCCGGAAAAGGCGGACACGGCGAAGATCCCGCGGGCGCCCTACCTCGACGCCCCCGGCTACACGACGGTCGCCGGCATGGAACCGCTGAAGGCGCGGTTCTCGCTGCTGGTCGACAACCTGCTGGACCTGTCGCACGAGACCTACCTGCACGGCGGCTACATCGGGACCCCGGAGGTCGCGGAGACGCCGATCACGACCGAGGTCGACGACGAGGCCGGCGTCGTCTACGTCTCCCGGCACATGGCCGACGCCGCGTGCCCGCCGTTCTACGCCAAGTCGACCGGGCTGCAGGGCCGGATCACGCGCTGGCAGGACATCGAGTACACCCCGCCGTGCCTCTACAAGCTGCACAGCCGGATCGCGCCGGTCGGGTCCGTGCCGAACCCCGACGGCAGCGACCCGGACGCCTTCCACGTCGAGGTCGTCTACGCGATCACGCCCGAGACCGAGCACTCGACGCACGACTTCTGGGCGGTGGCCCGGGACTTCGCCCTCGACGACGACGGCGTGTCGGCGTTCCTCGCGGAGAACAACCGCACGGTGGTCCTGCAGGACGTCGAAGCGCTCGACGTCCTGGAGCGGGTGATCGCCGCCGAACCGGACGGCTACCAGGAGCTGTCGGTCAACATCGACACCGGCGGCCTCGCGGCGCGACGGATGCTGCAGCGGCTGGTCACGTCGTGACGCGGCCGATGCTCACCGGCGACCGCGTCTACCGCATCCACTGGGTCCTGGGCACCGACCGGCTGCGCGCGGTCTGCCACTGCTCGGCCGAGCGCGAGTTCGACGACCCGGTGCAGCTCTGGGAATGGCTCCTCGCGCACCCCGAAGGACACGACGCATGACCCTCGAACTGGTGTTGTCCCACAAGGAAAAGATCGCCGACGGGGTCGTCCGCCTGACGCTCCGGGCGCCCGGCGGCGAGCCGCTGCCGGCCTGGGAACCGGGGGCGCACGTCGATCTCCTGCTCCCGGGCGGCGTCCGGCAGTACTCGCTGTGCGGACGGCCGGAGGACACGCCGGCGTACCAGGTCGCGGTCCTGCGGGAGCCCGACGGCCGCGGCGGCTCGGCGTACGTGCACGACGAACTCGTTGCCGGGCAACGGGTTTCCGTCGAGGGTCCGCGCAACCACTTCGCGCTCGTCGACGCCAAGCGCTACCTGTTCCTCGCGGGCGGCATCGGCATCACGCCGATCCTGCCGATGCTCGAGCGGGTCGCCGGGACGGGCCGCGAGTGGCAGCTCGTCTACGGCGGCCGCACGCGTTCGTCGATGGCCTTCACCGGCGAGCTGAGCCGGCACGAGGGCCGTGTGACGCTCCGGCCGCAGGACGAGCACGGGCTGCTCGACCTGCCGGGCCTGCTGGCCGAGCCCCAGCCGGACACGGCGGTGTACTGCTGCGGGCCGGAACCGCTGCTGGCCGCCGTGGAAGCGCACTGCGCGGGGTGGCCCGAGGACGCGCTGCACGTCGAGCGGTTCACCCCGAAGGCCGACGACGGCGCGCGCACGGCGTTCGAGGTCGAGCTGGCCGGGTCCGGCCGGGTGCTGGCGGTCCCCGCGGACCGGTCGATCCTGGAGGTCGTCGAGGAGTCGGGCGCGATGGTGCTGTCGTCGTGCCGGGAAGGCACGTGCGGCACCTGCGAGACGGGCGTCCTCGGCGGCGAGCCCGACCACCGCGACTCGGTGCTGACGGCGGCGGAACAGCGGGCCGGGGACGTCATGATGATCTGCGTCTCGCGATCCTGTTCCCCCCGCCTGGTGCTCGACCTCTGAGAGGAGGCCGGCAAGACGGTGGGTTCGCAGAAGGTCCGGATGGGCGAGACGCACGTCGCGCCGGTCACGAACTCGGGCGACCACCACCACGGCGAAGCCGAGACGGCGATCTACGTCAAGTCCGGCCACCCGGTGTTCGTCTTCGCCGACGGCGACGAAGAGGCGGTGGTGATCATCGCGCGCAGCAGCCAGGAGGGCATCGTGGTCGACCTCCCGAGCCTGTGGGCCCCGGTCGAGGTCCCCGGCGGCTAGGGCGTATCCTGTAAGTGATCCAGCTGCGGTTCGGTTGGATCGCGGACGTGGTTGGCCGCGGTGAGTTGACGGGATCACCGTCAGGTGCCGATGCGGTTCCTGCTCACGCCGGGCTAGGCGGGACACAACCCGCAAGTGGTTCCGCTGCTGGACGGCGTCAGCGTCGGCCGTCTCGGGCCAGGACCCGCCGGGCAGCCAAGGGCTCCCGCGGCGGGCGACCCACCGACCTTCGATCCCACGGTCTACCGGCAGCGCAGCGTGGTCGAACGCTGCTTCGACCGGCTCAAACAGTTCCGTGACCTGGCCACCCGCTTACCGGACAGCGGCTAGGGCACCACGACCAGCTTCCCGCTCGCCTGGTCGTCTTCCATGTACCGGTGGGCCTCGACGATCTCCTCCAGCCCGAAGACGCGGTCGACGTTCGGCCGGTAGACCCCCGCCTCCACTTCGCCCACGATCCGCTGCAGCACGTCCGCGCGGCCCTTCATGTCGTCGCTGTGGAAGGCCGTCAGGCGGGTGCCGGACGGGATCATCGCCACCGGCTGGAAGTCCGCGATCGACCAGCCGCTCAGGGAGCCCGCCACGCAGACCACGCCGCCGCGGCGGACCAGCTTCAGCGAGTCCACCGCCGTGCGGGCGCCGACCAGGTCCAGCACGTGGTCGGGGCCGTCGGGCCACGGCAGCGCCAGCGGGCCGCCGTCGTCGATGAGGACGTGGGCGACGCCGGCCGCGGTCAGCGCGGCCGCCTTGTCCGGGCGCCGGGTCGTCGCCGCGATCTCGGCGCCGTGGCCCGCCGCGATCGACGCCGCCGCCAGCCCGACCGACGACGTCCCGCCGCGGATCAGCAGCCGCGTCCGGCCGATGCCCAGCGCGTCCAAGGCGCCCTGGGCGGTCAGGTACGTCTCGGGCAGCGCGGCCAGGACGTCCCACGGCAACGCCGTCGTGAGCGGCATCAGCAAAGCGTTGGGCAGCAACGCGTATTCCGCGTAACCGCCGTCGAACTCCCGCCCCATCCCGCCCATCACGGCCGCGACGGTCGTGCCCTCCGGCAGCGCCGGATCGGTCGACTCGGCCACGACACCCACGCATTCGATCCCGAGCACGCGCGGGAACCGTACGTTCGGCGAATGCCCCTGCCGGGTCCGCAGCTCCGACCGGTTCAGGCCCGCGCCCAGCACCCGGACGAGGCTCCAGCCGTCCCGCACCGCCGGCACCGGTACCTCGCGGATCTCCAGCACCTCCGGGCCACCGGCTCCGACGCAGACCGCCGCGCGCATAGTCGTGCTCACGGGCGCGACCGTGCCACGGCCAAGATCCGTTCGGCAACGCCTTTTTCCGCGCGGTAGCGCCAGCGCTACCCCCGATCCGGTAGCCCGCGCTACTGATCTTCGCGCCCGGTTCGAGCAGCATTTCCGCTATCGATCCGGACATGGAGGAGAAACGATGCGCAAGGGTGTGGCGATCTTGACCGTGGCGGGCCTGCTGGGCACCGTCACCACGGCGGCAGCCGCCGCGGACACGAAGTCTCCGGTGCAGGACAGCCTCAACGCACTGGTGAGCCAGGAGAAGTTCCCCGCCGCCCTGGCCTGGGTGGGCGACCGCGGCGGTTCGACGTCGCTGGTCGCCGGGTCCGCCCGGCTGGACCGGCGGGTGCCCGTGCCGCGCGACGGCCGGGTCCGGGCGGGCAGCAACACGAAGACGTTCACCGCGGTCGTCGTCCTGCAGCTGGTGGCCGAAGGCCAGGTCGAGCTGGACGCGCCGATCGAGAAGTACCTGCCCGGGCTGGTGCGCGGCGAGGGCATCGACGGCCACGCCATCACCGTCCGGCAGCTGCTGCAGCACACCAGCGGGCTGCCGAACTACACCGCCTACATCGGCGTCGAGAACTTCGAAGACGTGCAGCACAAGTTCTTCCAGCCCCACGACCTGCTCGCCGCGGCGCTGGCCCACCCGGCGGAGTTCGCGCCCGGCACGAAGTGGGAGTACAGCAACACCAACTACCTGCTGGCCGGCCTGCTGATCGAGCGCGTGACCGGGCGACCGGTGCAGGAGCAGATCACCCACCGCGTGATCGAGAAGGCGGGCCTGCGCGACACGTACTGGCCGCAGCCCGGCGACCAGACGATCCAGGGGCCGCACCCGCACGGCTACGCGCTGGCGAACAGCACGGGCACGAAGGTCGTCGACGCGACCGAGATGGACCCGTCGTGGGGCGGGGCGGCCGGCCAGCTGATCTCGGCGCCGAGCGACCTCGCGCGGGTCGACCGGGCGCTGCTCGAGGGCAAGCTGCTGCCGCCCGCGCAGCTCACCGAGATGCGCAAGACGGTCGACGCGCCGCTGTTCCCGGGCTGGCGGTACGGCCTCGGCCTCTTCCGCGTCCCGCTCAGCTGCGGCGGTGTCTACTGGGGCCACGGCGGCGACATCGACGGCTACGAGACCCGCGGCGGCGCCACCGAGGACGGCCGGTCGGTCGGCCTGGCCGTGACCGCGCTGCCGGGCACCTTCGGCGACCCCGAGAAGGCGGCGAAGGCCGTCCTGTCCGCAGTGGACACCGCGTTCTGCTCGTGACGGGGTCGCTTGGCCCGGCGGTTCCCGGGTAACCGGGTCCCATGACCGAAGCCGAGAACGGACCCATCACGCCCGACGCGCCGCGCCCGCCCGGGACGCCCGAGCTCGACCTCGACGTCCCCGTCCCGGAGACCGATCGCGACGAGCCCGAGCACCAGGACGTCGACGAGGACGCCGCGGAGCCCGAGCCGCCGAGCTGATCACCGGATAGAGGGAATCCGCGGTGCCGTCGGTGGTCTCCGGGCTGCCCGCGCCCGTCCCGCCGTGCTTGGGTGTTCCCGGGTTACCGGGAGCGAGGAAGGAAAGCTGCGGTGCGGACGTCCAAAGCGGGGCTGGCGGTCGCCGTCTCGATCCTGGTGGCGGCGACGGCGCCGGCCGCGGCGACGACGCCCGATCCGCTCGCGCCCTACCTGACGCAGAAGGTCGACTGGGGCAGCTGCCCGTTCAAGGCCGGCAAGGCCCGGTGCGCGCGGATCACCGTGCCGCGGGACTGGTCCGCGCCGTCGCCCGGGACCGACCTGAAGGTGTCGGTCAGCCGCGCCGCCGCGACCGGCGAGCGGCGCGGCGCGATCCTGGTCAACCCGGGCGGCCCCGGCGGCCAGGGCACCTCGCTCGCCGGCGCGCTGGCCGGCCTGGAACCGGCGGTCAACGAGCACTACGACTTCGTCGGCATGGACCCGCGCGGCACCGGCCAGGAGGGCGGCGACGACGCGGGGTTCGTCTGCCGGGTGCCGACCGGGCGGCTGCCCGCCGAGGACGACCTCGACGCGCGCGACCGCTCGGCCGCCAGCATCGCGGCCCACCAGCGGACGCCGCGCGCGGTGGCCGAGGCCTGCCAGAGCGACGCGCTCGCGCCGTTCGTCACGACGTGGCAGACCACGCACGACATGAACCTGATCCGCGCGCTGCTCGGCCACGAGAAGCTGAACTACCTCGGCTACTCCTACGGCACGTGGCTCGGCGCGAAGTACGCGTCACTGTTCCCGGAGCACGCCGGCCGGGTCGTGCTCGACTCCAGCGTCAACTTCGAGGGCCGGCTGCAGGCCGCGTTCGAGGCGTTCCCGAAGATCGACCAGCGCCAGTTCGACCGCGTCTACGCGCCGTGGCTGGCCCGGCGGTTCCCGGACCAGCTCGGCAAGTCCGTCGCCGAGGTCGAGAAGACCTGGGAGCGGGTGCGCGGCTACTTCCGCGACCAGGGCGTCTCCCCGGACATCTTCGACCACGTCTTCGTCGGCAACGGCAGCACCAAGCAGTGGCTGGTCGGCGCGCTGGTCCTGACCAAGGGCGTGGCGGCCCTGGACGGCACCGACCCGGCCCCGCCGGCCGCGCTGGCCGCAGACCTCGACCGCGTCTCCCGCGCGGAGTTCGGCGTGCCGGCGGCCCGGCTGACGGCGGCGGACGTGGCGCCGCCCGAGCCCGACTACGCGGACGTGGGCGGCACCCGCCTGGCCGTGGCGTGCGGCGACCAGCCGACCCGCGCGGCGACCTGGTACAAGCTGCTGAGCGACCTGCAGGGCCCGGCGTACCCGTTGTTCGGCTGGGCGTACGGGCTGAGCGAGCCGTGCGGGTACTGGTCCGACCTCCCCCGCCACCAGCTGCCGACGCTACCGGCGGAGGCGGCGAAGAACGTGCTGGTGGTGCAGGGCGAGTTCGACCCGCAGACGGGCTACGAGCAGGCCGAGGCCGCGGCCCGGGCGGCCGGCGTCCCGATGGTGTCGGTGGCGGATTCGCCGTTCCACGGCCAGTACGCGGTCAGCGGCAACTCCTGTGTGGACGCTCTGGTGAGCGGCTGGTTCCTGGGCGCCCCCCGCCCGGCGGCGACGATCTGCCCGGGGGTGCCGCTGCCGGGCGAGAAGAAGGTCTACCCGGTGACGGGCCCGGCGGGCGAGGCGACCGAGCCACCGGAGCCGGCCCCCCGGGACGCGCTTTCGCCCACGCGGCAGCAGCTCCAGGACCGGATCAGCGCCGTCAACCGCGGGGCCTAGCCCGAGTACGCGCCCGTGTCGAGGTCCTCGATCAGCGTGGGCCCGTCCGGCACCCAGCCCAGCAGTTCCTGCGTCGCCGCGCTCGTCGCCGCCAGGTCCATCGCGAAGAACCCGCCGATCCAGCCGTAGTGCGCCGCCACGTCGTCCGGGGCCACCGAGGCCACCGGCAGGTCGAACGCCCGGCCGATCGCCTCCGCGATCTCCTTCGTCGGCACGCCCTCCTCGGCCACCGCGTGCAGCCGCGTCCCCGCGGGGGCCTTCTCCAGACCGAGCACGACCATGCGTGCCGCGTCCTTCACGTGGACCGCGGCCCAGCGGTTCGTGCCGTCGCCCGGGTAGGCCGACACGCCCTTCTCGCGGGCGATCGCCGACAGGATCGCGATGAACCCGTGGTCGCCGGTGCCGTGCACCGTCGGGGAGAACCGCAGGCTCACCGGCCGCACCCCACGGTCGGCGTACTCCAGCGCCAGGTTCTCCGCGCCGCCGCGCGGGGAGTCCGGGCCGTGGAACGGGGACGCGTCGGCCTCGGTCACCGGGTGGCCCTGCCGGATGCCGGCGACCCCGGACGCCAGCAGCAGCGGACGGCCGCTGCCGGAAAGCGCGTCGCCGAGGGTCTCGACGGCGGCGCGCTCGGCCGCGTTCGACACCGCGGGGTTGGCGAAGTCGTGCTTGTTCGCCAGGTGGATGACGGCGTCGGCCGCCTCGGCGCCGGCGCGGATGCCGGCCAGGTCGTCGAGGTCGCCGCGGCGAACGTCGACGCCCTTCGCTTCGAGCTTCGCGGCGGACGCGGCCGAGCGGGCCAGCCCGCTGACCTCGTGGCCGGTGGCGAGCAGCTCGTCGACGACGGCGGAACCGATCCAGCCGGAGGCTCCGGTGACGAAAACGCGCATGGCGTGAACTCCTTCGAGAGAGGGTGACAATGTCAGTCGCTGACATCGCCACCCTACGCCTCCATGTCAGCCGCTGTCATCACCTAGAATCGAACCATGGTGCGCTGGGAACCCGGAACCGCGGAACGGCTGCAGAAGGCCGCGCTCGAGCTGTTCGCCACCCGCGGGTACGAGCAGACGACCGCCGCGGAGATCGCGCAGTCCGTCGGCCTCACCGAACGCACCTTCTTCCGGCACTTCAGCGACAAGCGCGAGGTGCTCTTCCAGGGGCAGGAACTGCTGGCCCAGGCGTTCCTCGACGGCATCGACGCCGCCCCGCCGGACGCGTCGCCGTTCGAGCTCGTCGCCCGCGCGCTGCGGTCGGCGGCGACCTTCTTCCCGGACGAGCGCCGCCCGCACTCCCGCACGCGGCAGTCGGTGATCGACCGCAACCCCGCGCTGCAGGAACGGGAGCACCACAAGCTGACGACCCTGGCCACGACGGTCGCCGCCGCCCTGCGCGCCCGGGGCGTCGACGACGTCGCGGCCACGCTGGCGGCGGAGTCGGGCGCCACCGTGTTCGGGATCGCGTTCACCCGGTGGCTGCGGGAGGAAGGGTCACTGGCCGACATCGCGACCGAAGTGCTGGACGAACTGCTGTCGCTCGCCGCTCAGGCTTTGCGCCCCACGAGGTGAAAGACGCGGCTGAGCCCGCGGTAGGGATCGCGCCGGCCGGCCTCGAGCTCGACGGCCGCGACCCGTTCGGCATCAGCCGGGTCCACCTCGGCGCCGGCGAACCCGAGCCAGTCGACGAACAGCCAGACCCCGTACCACCGCACGGGTTCCACGCCCCGGGCCCGGAGCAGCCCGCTCAGCTCCTCGACGGTGTCCGCTCGCGTCGGAACGCCCAGCACGCCGATCTCGCTCCGGGTGTCGAACGCCGCCAGCGCGTCCTCCCACCGCTGCTCCAGCGCCGGCCGGACCGCCATCGCGTGGGCGTTGCCCGTCATGATCGAGACCACGCCCCCGGGAGCGGCGAGGCGGCACAGCCGGTCGACCACCGGCTCCGGCCGCTCGAGGTACCCGAGGACGCCGTGGCACAGGACGGCGTCGAAGCGCCGGCCGCCGACGGCCTCCTCGGCGTGCTCGCCGTCGGACTCGATGAACGCCACGCGCTCGGCACCCGGCCGTTGCCGCGCCTTGGCCAGCATCGCCGGGGACGGGTCCAGGAGCGTGACGGCGTACCCGGCCTCGGCCAGCGGGAAGCACTGGTGGCCGGCGCCGCCGCCGACGTCGAGGACCGTGGCCGGCGGGGGCGGGAGGTGCTCCAGCAGCTGGCGGTGCAGGACGTAGGTGCGCACCCGGCCCTTCACCGACGCGTAGGCGTCGTCGGCGAATTGGCCGGCCAACGCGGCCCAGGTGTCGTCAGCCACGCGGCTCACGGTACCGGCGCGCGGCTCGTGACTCCGGGGTGCCGCGCGGGGTAGTGTCGTCGTCGCTGCGGTTGAGCACAGCAGCCGCCTCCTGGAACCCCATGGGCCCGCGCGATCCCGCGCCGGCCGGGACCGGCGGGCCGGGCCCGCCTCATCGAGGTGAGGACGCCATGCACGACACCATCACCCGTCCGGGCATCGCCCTGCTGGCGGGGTTGCCGTCCCGGACGGCGATCACGACGACGGCCGAGCGCACGGTCGTGGCCGTCACGGGCGAACTGGACCTGGCGCGGACCGGCCGCCTGGCGTCGTTGCTGGGCGAAGAGCTCGATCTGGCACCGAGAGCCCTGGTCATCGACCTGACCGGGCTGGCCTTCTGCTCGGCCCGCGGGCTGGGCGTCATCCTGGACTCGGTGTCGGCGGCCCGCGCGGCCGGGATCCCGGTGGCCGTCGTCGCCGAGGGCCGGGCGGTGCTGCGGCCCATCAAGGCCCTGGGGCTCGAGGGCGCGCTGCCCCTGCACCGGACGCTCGCCGACGCGACGGAGCACCATGACCTCTGAGCAGGAGTGGCAGCGCGACAAGGAAACCTTCGTCGCCGGCGAAACCCGGCCCGGTCCGCTCGCGGGCGAGTTCGCCCGGCTGACCGCCCGGCTGCTGACCGCCCCCAGCGTCGAGGACGTTCTCCAGCGCGTCCTCGAGGCCACCACGCTGATGGTCCCCTCCGCCGACCTCGCCAGCTTCACGCTGATCGGTCCCGACGGGCAGTTCCACACGCCCGCGGAGACCGGCGAGGTCGCCATCGAGCTCGACCTGCTGCAGTACCGGTTCCGGGAAGGGCCGTGCGTCGAGGCGGCCGAGCCCGCCGGACCCGCCGTCGCGATCGCACCCGACCTCGCCGACGAGCCCCGCTGGCCGCGGTGGGCGCCCGCCGCCGCGGAGCTCGGCGTGCGGGCCGTCGTCTCGACCGCGCTCATCCCCGGCGCGCCCACCGGCCGGTCCATCGGCGCGCTCAACGTGTACTCGCGTTCCGCGGCCGGCCTGGACGAGGCCGACCGCGACGTCCTCCTGCTGCTGGCCACGCACGCATCGCTGGCCCTGGCGGCCACCGACGCCGTCACGCGCGGCGAGCTGCAGGCCGCGAACCTGCGCAAGGCGATCGACAGCCGGGACGTGATCGGCCAGGCCAAGGGCATCATCATGGCCCGCCGCGGCGGCTCGGCCGATGAGGCGTTCGACGTCCTGCGGCGCACCTCCCAGGACCTGAACGTCAAGCTGGCCGAGCTGGCCCGGACCCTCGCCGAACGGCACACGGAGATCGACCTGCCCGGCTGACGTCATCACATAGACGACTTGCCTCTTGTCATCGTTCGGACGACATGTTAAAACGGTAGTGCGTGTTGACACCCCGATGTCGAACAGGAGGAGAACGATGTTGATGCGCACCGACCCGTTCCGCGAGCTCGACCGCTTCGCCCAGCAGGTCTTCGGCAGCCCCGGCACCTGGTCCAAGCCGGCCGCGATGCCGATGGACGCCTACCGCTCCGGCGACGAGTTCGTCGTCTGCTTCGACCTGCCCGGCGTCACGAAGGACGCCATCGAGCTCGACATCGAGCGCAACGTCCTGACCGTCAAGGCCGAACGGCGGCCCCTCCCCGGCGGCGACGACGTCCAGATGCAGGTCTCCGAGCGTCCCCTCGGCGTCTTCTCGCGCCAGCTCTTCCTCGGCGACACCCTCGACGCCGACCACATCAAGGCCGACTACGAGGCCGGCGTCCTGACCCTGCGCATCCCGGTCGCCGAAAAGGCGAAGCCGCGCCGCATCGAGATCGCCGGCGAGGAGTCCGACCGGAAGCAGCTCAACGCCTGACGCACCCGGCCGCGGCGGACCGGCTCCGCCCGGTCCGCCGCGAAGGGGCTTTCGAGGAAGCGCATGACCGATCCCGTCCAGGCCGCGGCGGAGCGGATCTTCGCCGCCGCCGAAGAACTCGGCACCACCCGTCAGGAAGCGGTGCTCGTCACCCGCGCGGTGCACGCGGTCAAGAACGGCCGCCCCACCGACGTCGCCCTCACCGACTCCGGGCCGCACCGGCGGCGCCGGCTCGCCCACGTCGTCGGCTGCGCGCTCTGGGACCCGGCCCTCGACGCGGACGCCGTGCTCGCCGCCGTCACGAGCAGCGCCCGGATCCCGCGCGCGGCAGCCTGATTCCACGCTGTACACAGTGGACGTCCACTGTGGAGTCACCGCCGGTCGCGGATCCACGCGCGGGCGTCGTCGACGGTCGCGTGCACGGCGAACGCCTCGTCCAGCCGGCTCAGCCGCACCGCGCGCAGCACCGGGTACCGGTCGGCGACCACCGCGAGCGGCACGCCGTCCTCCGACGTCCGGGCCGCGAGCTCGGCCAGCACCTGCAGGCCCGCCGACCCGCAGAACCCGATCCCGTCCAGGTCGACGATGAGCGCCCCCGGCCCGTCGGCCAGCACGGCGCCGGCCCGGGCGCGCAACACCGGCGCGGTGGCGAGATCCAGGTCACCCGCGGCCGCGACGACGACGGCCTCGGGCGTCGTGCGCACCCGCACGGTCAGCGTCCGCTCCTCGGTCACCGCGTCTCCCTTCCGCCGGTGCCCGACTTTAAGCGGCCCGCATCGTTTTGTCATCGATTCGCGGGGTAACCGGGGCTGGACCGCAGAAGAGGAAGGAGACGCCCACGATGAGCACCGTGACCGAGACCGTCGACGTCGAAACCGATGTCAGCACGGCGTACAACCAGTGGACCCAGTTCGAGTCCTTCCCGCACTTCATGGAAGGCGTCGACGAGATCAGGCAGCTCGACGACACGCACACGCACTGGAAGATCAGTGTCGGCGGCCAGACGCGCGAGTTCGACGCGACGATCACCGAGCAGCACCCCGACGAGCGCGTCGCCTGGAAGTCGGACACCGGCCCGAACCACGCCGGCGTGGTGACGTTCCACCGCCTCGACGACCGGCACACGCGGGTCACCGCGCAGCTCGACATCGACCCCGAGGGCTTCGTCGAGAACGTGGCGGACAAGCTCGGCGTCCTCGACCGCCGGGTCAAGAGTGACTTGGGTCGCTTCAAGACCTTCATCGAGGAGCGCGGCGGCCGCGAAACCGGCGCGTGGCGCGGCGATGTGCAGCGGCCCGGGTCCTGAGCGGCCGGGTCCTTGACGGATCCCCCGGCGACCGCCCCCACCGTCACCTGGACGGCGGGGGCGGTCGCGCGCATGCTCGACCTGCCGCCGTCGACGCTGCGCGCGTGGCACCGCCGGTACGACCTGCGGCTCACCACGCCCCAGACGGGCAGCCACCGCAGGTACGGCCGGGCCGACGTCGACGCCCTGCTCCGCATGAAGTACCTGATCGACCAGGGGCTCGGCGCGGAGTCCGCGGCCGCGCGGGCGTTCCACGCCGGCGGCACCGACGTCGAGACGCTGCTGACCGCGATCCGGCAGCTGAAGATCGACACCGCGACCGCGCTGCTGGACGCCCACCTGGGCGGCCACGACGTCGTCGGCACGTGGGACCACCTGTGCCGGCCCGCGATGCACGCCCTGGGCGGCCACGACCGGCGCATCGACCTGGTGCACGGGCTGGCGTGGGCCGTCGCCGCGGCGCTGCACCGCATCCCCACGCCCGGCAGCGCTTCCCCGCCGGTGCTGCTCGCCTGCGCCGACGGGGATCGGCACACGCTTCCGCTGGAAGCCTTGCGCGCGGCCTTGGCCGAACAGGGCCGCGCGGCAGTGTTCCTCGGCGCGTCCATTCCGGACCCGGCGCTGCGGGACGCGGTGGCCCGGACGCACCCGGCGGCCGTGGTGCTGTGGGCGAGCCGGGTGGTGGTGCCCCCGCGCCGGCTGCGGGTGCCCTTGGTCGTCCTGGCCGGGCCGGGCTGGCCCCGCCACACCGGACGCGCGGCCCGTCCGGCGACGCTCGGCGACGCCGTGGCGCTCCTTTCCCGGTGACCGGCCGCGCGTACCGGGGTCAAAGCGGTGATCGACACCCGCTACCCGGCCTGCGCGGCCCGCCCGGCGCGCGTCGGGCATTCTTGTGCCCGGAGTTGTCCAGGCGATGAGGGGACGAGGATGGGTGCTTCACCCGAGGTGACCATGCCGGCGAGGGTCGACAGCCCGGTGCCTCCGAAGCCGCCGGCCTCCGGGCTGGCGCGGTGGCTGCTGGAGCACCGGGTGGCACCCGTCGGCCGGCAGGGCGGCGAGGACCACGGCACCCCGCAGTCCTGGTGGAAGGTCATGTGCCTGACCGGCGTCGACTACTTCTCCACCCTCTCCTACCTGCCCGGCATCGCCGCGCTCGCCGCCGGGGCGCTTTCGCCGCTGGCGACCTTGCTGATCGTCGCGCTGACGCTGCTCGGCATGCTGCCGATGTACCGCCGGGTCGCCCGCGAAAGCCCGCACGGCCAAGGCTCGGTGGCGATGCTGGAGGACCTGCTGCCGTTCTGGCGCGGGAAGCTGTTCGTCCTCACGCTCCTCGGCTTCGTCGCGACGTCGTGGATCATCACCATCACGCTGTCGTCGGCGGACGCCACCGTGCACATGCTGGAAAACCCGTACCTGCCGGGCTTCCTGCACGGTCACGCCGTCCTCATCACCGTCGTGCTGCTGCTGATCCTCGGCGGGGTGTTCCTGCTGGGCTTCAGCGAGGCGGTCGGCGTCGCCATCCCGCTCGTCGCGGTCTTCCTGGTGCTCAACGCCGTGGTGACGGTCGCCGGCGTGCTCGACCTGCTCGGCGACTCCGCGGCGCTGTCCCGCTGGACGGACGCGCTCACCGCGGGCGGCGGCGGGTTCGGCGGCATCGTCGGGCCGGCCGTGATCGCGTTCCCGCTGCTGGTGCTGGGCCTCTCCGGGTTCGAAACCGGCGTCAGCATGATGCCGCTGGTCGCCGCGAGCGGGAAGACGCCGGAAGAAAAGCTGGAGTCGCGGATCCGCAACACGCGCAAGCTGCTGACCGCGGCCGCGCTGATCATGTCGGTGTTCCTGATCGCGACCAGCTTCGTCACGACCGTGCTGATCCCGGCGGACGCGTTCAAGGAAGGCGGCGAGGCCAACGGCCGGGCCATGGCCTACCTCGCTCACCACGAGCTGGGCGAGATCTTCGGCACCGCCTACGACATCAGCAGCGTCCTGATCCTGTGGTTCGCCGGCGCGTCGGCGATGGCCGGGCTGATCAACATCGTCCCGCGGTACCTGCCGTCCTACGGCATGGCGCCGGAGTGGGGCCGCGCGGTGCGGCCGGTGGTGATCGTCTACACGGTGATCAGCATCCTCATCACGGTCGCGTTCGGCGCCGACGTCAACGCGCAGGCCGGGGCGTACGCCACCGGCATCCTGGCGATGATGGTGTCGGGATCGGTCGCGGTCAGCATCTCGGCGGTCCGGCGGCACCAGCGCGGCGCGGCGATCGGGTTCGGCGTCCTGACGCTCGTCCTGGTGTACGCGCTCGTCGAGAACGTCATCGAGAAGCCGGACGGCATCGCCATCTCGGCGCTGTTCATCCTCGGCATCATCGTCGTCTCACTGGTTTCGCGGGTCTCGCGGACGACGGAGCTGCGGGCCGAGCGCATCGAGTTCGACGAGGAAGCCCGCCGGTTCATCGAGGATTCGCTCGCCAACGACGGCGCGCTGCACATCATCGCCAACAAGCGGCAGGGCGGCGACGAAGCGGAGTACTCGGCCAAGGAAGCCGAACAGCGGTCGATGAACCCGGTTCCCGGCGCCGCCGACGTCCTGTTCCTCGAGATCGACGTCGTGGACCCGTCGGAGTTCAGCAACGTGTTGAAGGTGCGCGGCGTCGACGTCGACGGCTACCGGATCCTGCGCGCGGACAGCCCCGCGGCGCCGAACGCGATCGCGGCGATCCTGCTGGCCCTGCGCGACGTCACCGGCGTCCGGCCGCAGTGCCACTTCGAGTGGGCGGAGGGCAACCCGCTCGGGCACTTGTTCCGCTACTTGATCCTGGGCCGCGGCGACACGGCCCCGGTGGTCCGGGAGATCATCCGCAGCGCGGAGAAGGACCCCGCCCGCCGCCCGGGCATCCACGTCGGCGGCTGACCCCCGGAACCCTCTCGACGCACCGGCGTCCGGCACACCCACCGCCTCCGCGAGCGGGCTACCCACCTTCGCGGCGGACACGCGTGCCCGTTTACGCGGGCAGCGCCCGGGTAGCCCGCGGCTCTACGAAGCCGAGGGCACCGGAAGTGCCTCTCCCGCAAGGAGGTCGAGATGACACAGGGACCCGGCGGCCAGTCACCGCCGTCGACGACGGACACCGCGAAGGACGAGGCACGCGAGGTGGCCACCACGGCCGCCGACCGCGGGGGTGAGGTCGCGCAAACCGCCGCCCACGAGGCGAAACACGTCGCCGAGCACGCCCAGCGGGAAGCGCGTGACCTGCTTCGCGAAGGCCGCGCGCAGCTCGAATCCCAGGCGCGGGACGGCCAGCGGAAGGCAGCGCAGAGCCTCCACCAGCTGGCGGGCCAGCTGGACCGGATGGCCGAACAGACCGACTC
The DNA here is from genome assembly GCF_055633805.1 of Amycolatopsis sp. NPDC114478. Classification (NCBI taxonomy): domain Bacteria; kingdom Bacillati; phylum Actinomycetota; class Actinomycetes; order Pseudonocardiales; family Pseudonocardiaceae; genus Amycolatopsis; species Amycolatopsis sp. NPDC114478. Next base: position 184,523 of record NZ_JBVKDO010000001.1, read on the forward strand.
CCCCGGCGTCGCCGCCGACGTCGCGCGGCAGGTTTCGGACCGGACGCGGTCGGTCGCGGACTGGCTGGAGCACCGCGAACCCGGCGACCTGCTCGACGAAGTACGGCGTTTCGCCCGCCGCCGTCCCGGGACCTTCCTGGTCGGCGCGGCGGTGGCCGGCGCCCTCGTCGGGCGGCTCACCCGGGGCGTCGTCGCCCAGCAGCAGCGGGAAAGCACCCCGAACGGCCAGGCGGCCGCGGCCACCCCGCCGCAGCACCCCGGCCCGGCCGGGGTCCCGCCGGTGCCGCCGGCTCCGGGGCCGGGCGGCACGGGATACCCGCCGCCGGTCGCCCCGGGCGGGTACAGCGCACCGCAGCCGGGCGGCCCGGTCGGTCCTGATGGCTTCGGCGCGCCGCAGCCCGGCCCGGGTGGCCTCACCGCACCCCAGCCCGGTTCTGGTGGCCACACCGCATCCCAGCCCGGCCCGGGCGGCCCCACCGCGCCTGGCTCCGGCGCGGCCGAGGCATCCCAGCCCGACCCCGGTGAGCTGGACGCGCCGCCGACCACGCCCGGCGGTTTCGCCGCGCCTCAGCCGGGCGGGTACCCACCCCTGCCGCAGCCCAGCCGCCCCGCCGCGCCCGGGCAGGTGCCGTGATGACTCAGCCACCCGGCCCCCACCCCGATGTCGCCGACAGCTCGGTCGGCGAGCTGATGTCCAACGTCATGAAGGACCTCTCCACCCTCGTGCGGCAGGAGGTGGAACTGGCCAAGGCCGAGACGAAGGCCGAGGCCACCAAGGCGGCCAAGGGCGCCGGCCTGGTCGGCGGCGCCGGGTTCGCCGGCTACATGGTGCTGCTGTTCCTGTCCGTCGCGCTGTGGCAAGCCCTCGAGAACGTCATGGACGGGGGCTGGGCCGCGCTGATCGTGGCCGCGGTGTGGGCGATCGCCGGCGCGGTCCTCTACACCACCGGGCGCGGCGAGTTCCGCCGCGTCAACCCGAAACCCGAACGGACCGTCGAAACCCTGCAGCAGGTCCCGGACGCACTGAAAGGCGAACGACCATGACCGAACCGGACCGGATCCGCCGGGAAATCGAAGGCACGCAACGGAACCTGAGCACCGACGTCAACGCGCTGACCGAGAAGGTGAGCCCCGGCCGCATCGTCGAGCGCCGGGTCGGCCGGGTGCGGACGGCGTTCGGCAACGCCAAGGACCGCGTCATGGGCGCCGCCGACCACCACGCGTCGGCCGTCGGCGACCAGGCCGGCTCGGTTGCCTCGACCGCGCAGGACAAAGTGAGTTCCGCGGCCGACGCGGTGTCCAACGCCCCGCGGCAGATCCGCCGCGGCACGCAGGGCAACCCGCTGGCGGCCGGCCTGATCGCCTTCGGCGCCGGCTGGCTGGTGTCGTCGCTGCTGCCGGCGAGCGAGCCGGAGCGCAAGCTGGCCGGCCAGGCGACGGACCTGGCGCGCGAGCAGCTGGCCCCGGTCGCCCAGCACGCGGCGGAAGAGCTCCGGGACACCCTGCGCGAGCCGGCGCAGCAGGCGGTCGAGTCGGTGAAGTCCGAAGCCGCCGACAGCGCGTCGACGGTGAAGGAAGAAGCGCGCTCGGCCACGGGCGACGTCACCGACCGGGCGCAGGAGGCCCAGCGGAACGTGCGCTCGTCGTGAGCCTTCCCGGGGGTACGGCGGTCGCGCCGTGCCCCCGGGAGTTCAACCGGAACCCACGCGCGGTCCACCCCGGCGGGGTAGCTTGCACCGCGTGAAGACGAGGACGCCGCTCGCCCTGACCCTGTCCGCCGCGCTGACCCTGGCGCTGAGCTCGCCGGCCTCGGCCGCCGGGGACGTGCTCGCGCCGGGGCTGACCGTCTCCACGACGGTCACCGGCGACGGCACGGGCCACAACTCCTGGACCGTCACCGCGCAGGTGCCCGGCGGGTCGAGCCCCGATCCGGACGCGCCGGCGTCCGTGCTCGGCAGCCGCGAGCACGCCGAAACACTCGTGACCTCCTTGCGCGGCAAGGGTTTCGCCGCGCGCGCCGAAGAGGTCGACTGGCCCGCCTTCGTCGACACCCCGCGCGGCGCCCTCGGCTGGCGCGTGCGGGTCGGCTCCTTCGCCGACCGCGCGCAGGCCGCCGCCACCGCGAGCGCCCTGACCGCGAACGGCTTCTCCGGCGCCGTCGAGTGGACCGGCCAGGACGGGCCGGAAGCCCAAGGGCCGCAACGCGTCCGGGTCGCCGTCGTCGATCCGCGGCGGTTCCGCGGCGACGTCGTCGCGTCGCACGGCGAGTCGGTCGCGGGCCGGCGCACGACGTCGGCGCTGGCGGCCGCCGCGGGCGCGCTCGTCGGGACCAACGGCGGCTTCTTCGTCATCGACCCGCGCGACGGCATCCCCGGCGAACCCGCCGGCATCGGTGTCTACCAAGGCCTCCTGCAGAGCGAAGCCACCACCGGGCGGCCCGCGCTGCTGCTCGGCGACCGGCCGTCGATCGGCGTCCCGCGCACCGCGCTCACCGTCGGCGGCCGCGAGGTCAACGGCGTCAACCGCAAACCCGGCCTGATCCGCAACTGCGGCGAGCCCGGCGACGTCCCGACGGACCGGCCGCTGCACGACACGACCTGCACCCACGCGGACGAACTCGTGCTGTTCACTCCGCAGCTCGGCACGCCGACCCCCACCGGCGATGGCGTCGAAGCCGTCCTGGACGCCCACGACGTCGTCACGGCTGTGCGTCCCGCCGGCGGTGGCGTGCCGGCCGGCGGCCACACCGTGCAGGGCATCGGCGCGGCGGCGACGTGGCTGACCGGGCACGCGCGGCCCGGCACGCGGCTGCCGGTCGCGACGCGCGTCTTCGAGGGCTTCCGCCCGGTCCACCCGGCCGGCGTGGTCAACGGCGGCCCGTGGCTGGTCCGCGACGGCCGGATCGCGGTGGACGCGGCATCGGACGGCATCGTGCACCCCGGTGACCCGTCGTTCGTGTACGGCTGGGGCGTCAAGCGCAACCCGCGCACGATGGTCGGCCTCGACCGGCAGGGGCGGCTGCTGATCGTCACCGCCGACGGGCGTCAACCGGGCTTCGCCGAAGGGCTTTCCCTGATCGAGGGCGCGAAGCTGATGGCGCGGCTCGGCGCGGTGACGGCGATCAACCTCGACGGCGGCGGCTCGACGGCGATGGCGATCGACGGCAAGCTGGTCAGCTCCCCGTCGGACGCGACGGGCGAACGCCCGGTCGGCGACGCGCTGCTGGTGCTGCCGCGGCGGTGACCCCCGCGACCGTGGTGTTGGATGGCCGCGTGGAACAGAAGAAGTCGTCCGAGCGGCTGGTGTTCTTCACCGACGCCGTGGTCGCGATCGCCCTGACCTTGCTGATCCTGCCGCTCGCGGATCTGGTGCCGGAGCTGGTCGCGGAGCACAAGCCCGCGACGGACGCCGTCACCGAGAACTGGTCGAAGATCTTCAGCTTCGTGCTGAGCTTCGCCGTCATCGGCCGGTTCTGGTCCGTTCACCACGGCATCTTCGAGCACGTGCGCAGCTACAGCACCGCGCTCGTGCGCGCCAACTTCGCCTGGCTGCTGACGATCGTGGTGGTGCCCTTCCCCAGCGAACTGATCGGCGCCTACCAGTCCGAGCGCTTCACCGTGGTGTTCTACCTCGGGACGTTGCTGGCCAGCAGCCTGTGCCACACGACGATGGTGTTCATCATCCGGCGCGACCCGCAGATCCGCGGGGACGCCGAGCCCGTGTCGGACGAGACGTGGTGGAACCACGTGCTGAGCGCGGTCGTGTTCGCGCTCGCGGTCGTGGTGGCGCTGATCAAGCCCAGCCTCGGCTACTACGTGCTGCTGTTGCTGCTGTTCCCGGCGCGGATCGCTCTCTGGCTGCGGGCCCGACGCACCGCCGGTAAATGAGTTGGGCGCGGGGGCGCCGGGTCGCTATCGTGCCGGAGACCGTGACTCGACGCCGGGAGGTGAGCCCCATGAACGCTGTTTCGATGTGGGTGCTCCCCTCGTCGTCACGGTCGGGCGACTGACGTAGGGGTCGCCGGGAGCGCTTCGAGCACTCCCGAGAGGTACGAACCCATGCAAACCACGCATTTCATCGCGGGTGAACCCGCGGTCGTGATCACGCGCGTCGCGGCGCGGCATTGGCACGCGCTGGAGGACGACGTCGTGGTCGGCCGCGGCGAAGCCACCACCCGGCCCGACGGGCGGACCTTCCTCAGCATCGACTCCTGGCACCGCTCGGTCTTCGACCAGCTCGCCGACGCGATGCTCGCGGACCTGCCCGCTCCCCTGTACACGGTCGTCGACGAAGTCCACACCGACCTGACGGCGGGGTGGGAGCGAGCCGGCTTCACGCTCCGCCGGCGCGAGTGGGAATGCCTGGTGCCCACCGCGCAGCGGACCACCGCCCCACCGCCCGGCGTGACGATCGTGCCCCGCGGCTCGGCTTCGGAAGGCCCGCTGCGCGCGCTGGACCGCGTGGTCCGGGCCGAGGTCGAAGCGAGCGTCGGCTGGCAGGAGATGCCGGCCGAGGTCCTGCCTCGGACGGCCGGGGACACCATCGTCGACCCGGCGCTCTACGCGGCCGCGGCCGAGGGCGACGAGTACGTCGGCCTGGTCCGGGTGGTCCAGGTGACGCGGCTGCCGCGGATCGGCCTGATCGCCGTCCGCGCGGACCGGCAGCGCCGCGGCATCGCCCGGGCGCTGCTGACCGGAGTACTGGACTCGTTGCACGCGGCGGGAATCCCGACGGCGTCGGCCGAAGTGGACGAAGCCAACCCGGCGGCGACGGCGCTGTTCGAGAGCGTCGGCGCCCGGCGGGCGAGCAGCACCCTGGAGCTGGTGCGCCATGGCGAATAAGGGCGGCATCGAAGTCGAGGGCACCGTGATCGAGTGCCTGCGCAACGCCACCTTCAAGGTGGAACTGCCGAACGGGCACCACGTCCTGGCCCACATCAGCGGGAAGATCCGGAAGAACTACATCAAGATCCTGCCGTTCGACCGGGTCCTGGTGGAGCTGAGCCCGTACGACCTCGCCCGGGGCCGCATCCTGTTCCGCTACCGCACCTAGTCCCGGACGGTCGTGAGTACGCAACACCGTTGCGCACTCACGACCGGTCAGGCCAGTTCGGTGAGCAATGCCCGGATCGCGGGGCTGGCGTCGGCACTTCGCCGCCACGCCGCGTGGACCTCCCGCTTCGGCTGCCGCCGCAACGGGCGGGCCACCAGGCCGGCCCCCAGGGGCGGGCCAGGCGCGGGATCAACGCGATCACCTCGCCGGAGGCGACCAGCGCCAGCTGCGTCGCGAAGTCGTCGACCAGGTGCCGCACGTCCGGCTCCTCCGGCGCGTCCGCGAACAAGCGGCGGAACCATTGGTGGCACACGGTTCCCGGCGGGCTGGTCACCCAGGCGTGGCCCGCGAGGTCGAGGCGGCCGAGCGGTTCGGTGGCCGACGCCAGCGGGTGCGTGCGGCTCAGCACCACGTCGCCGACGTCGGTGTGCACCGGCCGCTGCGTCAACGACGGGGGCAGCGGGGCCGGCAGCCCGTCGGCGTCGTGGACGAGGGCGAGGTCGGCCGTTCCCGCGTCGACGCTGTGCAGCGCCTCGTCCGGGTCCTGCTCGGTGATGTGCACGCGCAGGTCCGGACAGCGTGCCGGCAAGTCCGCCAGCACCGGGGCGAGCAGGCCGCGGATCGCGGTCGAGAACGCGACCACCCGCAGCGTCCCGCGTGGCGCGCCTTCCGAGACCGACTGGGCCGCTTCGGCGCAGCGCTCGAGCGCCTGGAACACCTCGGGCGCCGAGTCGACGATCGCCTGACCGGCCGGGGTCAGCACCACGCCGCGGCCCGCGGGTGCCAGCACCGGCACGCCGACCTGCCGTTCGAGGCGCTTGATCTGCTGCGACACCGCGGACGCCGTGAACCCCAGCTCGTCGGCCGCGCGAGCCAGCGTCCCGAGCGCGGCCACCGACCGCAGCGCTCGCAGCGCGCCCACTTCGATCATCAAGCCAGATTACGGGGTATCGGCAAAAAAGCATCGCTGGACCACACCAGTCGCGCCGGGCATGGTCGACGTCATGACCGACTTCGGCGCCAACCTCGTCGCGATGGTGACCCCCATGCAGCCCGGCGGGGCGCTCAGCGAACCCGGCCTCGCGAGCCTCGTCGACCACCTGCTCGCCACCGGCTGCGACGGGCTCGTGGTGGGCGGGACGACCGGCGAGTCCCCCACCCTGACCGAACCCGAAGCCGCCGGGCTGGTCCGGAGCGTGGTGGCCCGGGTCGCCGGCCGGGCGCGGGTGATCGCCGGCGTCGGCACGTACGACACGGCCGCGAGCGTCCGCCGGGCCCGCGACGCCGAGGCGGCCGGCGCGGACGGGCTCCTGCTCGTCTGCCCGTACTACTCCCGGCCGACGCAGGCCGGCGTGGTGGCGCACTGCCTCGCGGTGGCCGACGCGACCGAGCTGCCGGTGATGCTCTACGACGTCCCGGCGCGGGCCGGCATCGCGATGACGCCGGCGACGCTGGCCGAACTCGCCGCGCACCCGCGGATCCGGGCGGTCAAGGACGCGAAGGGCGACCTGTTCGAGGCGATGACGGTGATGGCGAGCACGGGACTGGCGTACTACTGCGGCATCGACGAGCTGAACCTGCCGTACCTCGCCTCCGGCGCGGCGGGCGTGGTCAGCGTGGTGGGCAACGTGGCGGCGGACCGCACGGCGGCCCTGATCGCCGCGGTCCGCCGCGGCGACCTCGAGTCGGCGCGAACGATCAACCACTCGCTGATCCCGCTGGTGGAGACGATCATGCGCGCGGGCCCCGGAACGACGGCGGCCAAGGCGGCCCTCGTCGACCTCGGCGTCATCCCGCACCCGACGGTCCGGCTCCCGCTGGTCGAGGTCAGCGCGACGGCAGCCGGTACACCGACACGTGCGATGGCGACCGCGTCGTGAACTCCGCCCCCGTCCAGTCCGCGTGCCGGGACTCCAGCTCGAACCCGGCCAGTCTGCCCATCAGGTCCAGCTCCGCCGGCCAGATGTAGCGCTGCGGGCACCGGCTCACCCGGGCCTGCCGCCCCTCGCCGAACGAGAAGTGGTGCGACACCAGGTGCTGGCGCACCGTGTCGTACGTGTCCACGCCGAAGTACCCCGACTCGGCGGTGAACACCAGCGCGTCCTGGCCCGGCGGGAGCCGGCGCAGCTCCGGGACGCCCAGCTCGATCACGAACCGGCCGCCCGGGCTCAGGTGGCGGGCCGCGTTGCGGAAGCACGCGATCTGCTCGTCCTGGGTCAGCAGATTGCCGATCGTGTTGTAGACCAGGTAGACCAGCGAAAACTCGCCCGGCGCCGTCGCCGTGGCCATGTCGCCGACGACCACCGGGATCGCCGCCTTCTCGCGGAGCTTGGCGAGCATCGGCCGGGACAGCTCGATGCCCGCGACGGGCACGCCCCGCGCGGCGAGCGGGACGGCCACCCGGCCGGTGCCGATCGCGAACTCCAGCGCGCGCCCGCCGCCGGCCAGCGCGGCGAGCCGGTCGACGACCGGGTCCACGACCTCCGGCGCGAACACGCCGCGGCCCGGGGTGTCGTAGCGGTCGGCGGTCTCGACGTCCCAGATGTCTTCTTGACGCACACCTCCACCCTCGCCGCCACCCCTAAGACTGTCCAACTATTAAAGCTTGCCCGATTTCGGGCAAGAATTTGAAGTCTGCGACACGAGCGGGGCATGATGGCCGACGTGGCAGAGACCGACATCGTCGAGCGCGTGGCCGCGTCCACCGGTCTCCCGCCGGGGGTCGCCGCCCGCGTCGTCGACGACGTCCTCGCCTACTACCGGACGCCCACCGAGGCCTACGTCCGCCGCCGGCACGCCGAGCTGCAGGCCGAGGGCCGGAAGAACCCCGAGATCTTCCCGCTCATCGCCGCCGAGCTCCGGAGGCGCCTGGTGGCCGCGCCCGACCTGTCCGAGCGCCAGCTGCGCCGCATCGTCTACGGCTGAGAAGCCACCGAAAGAAGGTTCGCCATGTGCGGGATCGTCGGCTACATCGGCGGCCAGAACGCCGCCCCCATCCTCCTCGAGGGCCTGACCCGGCTCGAGTACCGCGGGTACGACTCCGCGGGCATCGCCGTCCTCGGTGCCAAGGGCGCCCCGCAGGTCCACCGCGTCGTCGGCCGCGTCCGCAACCTCACGGCCGCGCTGCCCAAGCGCCTGACCGGCAAGGTCGGCATCGGCCACACGCGCTGGGCGACGCACGGGCCGGCGTCGGAGGCCAACGCGCACCCGCACACCTCGGAGGACGGCCGGATCTGCGTCGTCCACAACGGCATCATCGACAACGCCGACGCGCTGCGCGCCCAGCTCTCCGACGCCGGTGTCACCCTCACCTCCGAGACCGACACCGAGGTCCTCGCCCACCTCATCGCGCGCTCGGCCGCCGAAACGCTCGAAGACGCCGTGGTCGAGGCGGTCTCGCGGATCACCGGCACGTACGCGATCGCCGTCACCGACAGCGCACACCCGGACCGGCTCGTCATCGCGCGCAACGGCTCGCCGCTGATCATCGGCGTCGGCGAGCGCGAGATGTTCGTCGCCAGCGACCTCGCCGCGCTCGTCCGGCACACCTCCCAGGTCGCGCACCTCGACGACGGCGAGTTCGCCACGGTCTTCGCCACCGGCTACCGCACCTTCACCGTCGACGAGAGCGACACCACCAAGCCGGCCACCGAGATCGACATCGCGGCCGAAGACCTCGACCTCGGCGGCTTCCCGCACTACATGGCCAAGGAGATCCAGGAGCAGCCCGAGTCCGTCGAGCGGATGATCCGCGGCCGGCTCGACGACCGGTTCGGCGTCGCCCGGCTCGACGGGCTCAACCTGACGCCGCGGGAGCTGCGCGGGTTCAGCCGCGTGAAGATCCTCGGCTGCGGCTCGGCCTACTACGTCGGCCAGATCGGCGCGACGATGATCGAGGAGCTCGCCCGGATCCCGGCCGACGCCGAAGCCGCGTCGGAGTTCCGCTACCGCAACCCGATCGTCGAAGCCAACACGCTCTACATCGCGGTCAGCCAGTCCGGCGAGACGATCGACACCGCGTTCGCCGTCGAGGAGATCAAGCGCAAGGGCGGCCGGGTGGTCGGCCTGGTCAACGTCGTCGGCTCGACCATCGCGCGCGCCTGCGACGGCGGCGTCTACCTGCACGCCGGCCCGGAGATCGCGGTCGCCTCGACCAAGGCGCTGACGAACATGGCCGTCGGTTTCGCGCTGATCGCGCTGTCCCTCGGCCGCGTGCGCGATCTGTCCAATGCGGACGGTCAGCGGATCATCGACGCGATCCGCGCGCTGCCCGGCCAGATCAAGGCCGTGCTCGACGCCGAGCCGCTGATCGCCGAGCACGCGAAGGCCGCGGCGACCGCGAAGAGCCTGTTCTTCATCGGCCGCGTCCGCGGCTACCCGGTGGCCCGCGAGGGCGCGCAGAAGTTCAAGGAGATCTCCTACCGCCACGCCGAGGCGTACCAGACGTCCGAGCTGAAACACGGCCCGCTGGCCCTGATCGACGACTCGCTCCCGACGGTCGCGATCGTCCCCGCCGACGAGCTGGCCGGCCGCAACCTGGCGGCGCTGCAGCAGATCCGCGCCCGCGGCGGGTCCGTCCTGGCCGTGACGCACGAAGACGTCGACTTCGGCGAGCTGGACGTCCCGCGGATCGTCGTGCCGCGGACCGAGCCGGAGCTGGACCCGATCCTGCTGACCATCCCGTTGCAGCTGCTCGCCTACCACGCGGCGCTGACGCTGGGCTACGACATCGACAAGCCGCGCAACCTCGCGAAGTCCGTCACGGTCGAGTGAAGCCGGGCCTGCTTGGGCATGTTCCAGCCCAGCACCCCGGTGACGCGGCCGGCCCGGCGGTATTCGGCCACGAACCGGGCCGCCGCCACCTCCCCTTCCACAATGGACACTTCCGCATCGGCGGACAACGTCCCGTACACGTGGATCCGGGCGTCGAACTGGTTGGTCCAGAAGTACGGCACCGGTGTGTACGGCCGATCCTCACCGAGGATGTTGCCCGCCACAGCGGCCGCCTGCTCCGTCGCGTTGGTGCGGTTTTCCAAGCGCAGCAGCACGTCGAGGCCCTCGTGGTGCCAGCGGGCCACGTCGCCGGCCGCGTAGATCCCGTCCGCCGCCCGGCAGCGGGAGTCGCACACGACGCCGTTGTCGCACAGCACTCCGCTGCCCGCCAGCCAGTCCGTCGCCGGGGCCGCGCCGAACGCCACCACCACGACGTCGGCGGGCAGCACTTCGCCCGTCTCCAGGAGGACTCCGCCGACGCGTCCGTCCGAAGCGGACAGTCCGGTGACCGCGCTCCCGAGTCGCAAGTGGACACCGCGGTCGGCGTGCAGGGAAGCGAGCAGGCCCGCCGCCAGGGGGCCGAACTGGTAGGCGAGCGGCGCGGACTGCGGACCGGCCAGCGTGACCGGCACGCCGAGGCCGCACACGGTGGCCGCGATCTCCGCGCCGAGGACACCGTCGCCGACGACCACGACCCGCTTGCCCGGCGCCAGGTCCGCGCGCAGGGCAAGCGCGTCGTCGAGCGTGCGCAGCACGTGGACGCCCGCGAGGCCGTCCTGGCCCGGCAGGGTGCGCGGCCGGAGCCCGGTGGCGAGCACGACCGCGTCCGCGGTCAGCGCCCGCCCCTGTGCCGTGTGGACGGTCCGCGCGCGGGCGTCCAGCCGCACCGCCGGGTCGCCGAGCACGAACTCGGCGGCCAATGCGGACAGTGCGTCCGGAGTACGCAGACTGGTTTGCGAAGGCGTCCAGCTGCCCGCGAGGACCCGTTTGGACAGCGGCGGCCGGTCGTACGGGAGGTGCGCCTCCGCGCCCAGCACGGTCACGCCACCGTCATAACCCTTGCGGCGCAGAGCTTCCACGGTCGCGAGGCCGGCCGCCGAGGCGCCGACGACCAGGACGTTCACGCGTCCTCGCGGACCGAGATGGCGACACCCGGGCAGACGCTCGCCGCCTCCCGGACGGTCGCGTGCAGCTCTTCGCCGGGGGTCTCGTCGAGCAGGATGACGATGCCGTCGTCGTCGCGCTGGTCGAACACGTCCGGCGCGAGCATCACGCAGGTGCCGGCGCCGCAGCACTTTCCTTCGTCCACAGTGACCTTCATGCCTGTTCCTTTCCGGGGTCGCGGGGTGTCACGGGGGCGAGCCAGAGGCCGACGAGGGCGTCGGTGAGGCCGATGGCGGCCTCACGTCAGTTGGCTCGCGGGGTGTTACTGCCTTCGGCGAGCGCGCGTTCGCGCTCGGCCATCGTGTGGATCAGCAGCTGACGGGTCATGGCGTTGCGTTCAGCGCGGACGTCGGCGGGCAGCTCGGGCAGGCACCGGCTCAGCCCCTCGACCGTCCGCGCCAGCGACGGCGACGAGAGCGTCTCGACGGCGACGGCGGATCGCAGCGACGGCTCGGTCATCACCTGCGCGGTGAACCGGGCGAACCAGCTCGGCGTGCCCACCCGCGCGAGGTGCTCGGTCGACGGGTGGACCAGGCACCGGACCCAGTCGCGCAGGTCCGCGCGGGCGCCGAGCTCGGCGAGCATGCGCGCCCGCAGGTCCTCGACCGCCGCCGAGTGCCGGCGGGCGATGGCCCGGACCAGGTCGGCGCGGGTGCCGAAGTGGTACCCGACGGCGGTGTTGTTGCCCTGCCCGGCGGCCTCGCTGATCTGCCGGTTGGACACGGCGAGCACGCCGTGCTCGGCGTAGAGCCGTTCCGCCGCGGTCAGGATCGCCTCCCGCGTCGCGTGCGCCCGGTCCACCGAAGTCACCACCGGACGGGCAGTTCCCGCAGTCCGCCGACGGCGAGCCCTTCGACGCGGCGCAGCTCGTCCGCCGGGACGGCGAGCTCGAGCGACGGCAGCTTGCGCAGCAGGACTTCCAGCGTCACCTGCAGTTCGGTGCGCGCCAAGGGCTGTCCGAGGCAGGCGTGCGCGCCGGCGCCGAACGCGAGGTGCGGGTTCGGGCTGCGGCCCAGGTCCATTTCGGACGCGTTGTCGAACGCGGTCTCGTCGCGGTTCGCGGCGGCCATGCTGCACATCGCGGTGGTGCCGCCGGGCAGGACGGTGCCGGCGACCTCGAAGTCGTCGGCCAGGTAGCGGGACATGCCGATCCCCGCGTTCGCGTCGAAGCGCAGGGACTCCTCGACGGCGGTGCGCACGAGCGCCGGGTCGGCCAGCAACCGCTCCCAGCGGGTCCGGTCGGCGAGCAGCATCGCGACCATCTTGGCGATCATGTTGGCGGTGGTTTCGTGGCCGGCGATCAGCAGGCCGATGCCGGTGGCGGTCAGCATCGCGTCGGACCAGCCTTCGGGCAGCAGCGCGCTGAGGATGTCGTCGCCGGGTTCGGCGCGCTTTTCGGCGATGAGCCCGCCCATGTACCGGCCGAACTCCTGCTGCGCGGCGTCGAACTCGGCCTGGGTGTAGCGGGTCATGCTGAGCATGACGTCCGACCAGTGCGCGAACCGGTCGCGGTCGGAATCGGGCACGCCGAGCATGTCGCAGATGACCCAGACGGGCAGCGGGAAGGCGAGCCCGGCCTTGAGGTCCCCGGGCGCGCCCTTCGCGACGAGGTCGTCGATGAGCTGCTCGGCCATCGCGGCCATGCCGGGCCGCAGCGCGTTCATCCGCTTGGCGGTGAACCACTTCCCGATCGTGCGGCGCCAGGTGAGGTGGGCTTCGCCGTGCTGCGGGAGGACGGTCGCCATCTCGCTGTTGAAGACCCCGCCGGACTCGGTGTCGGCGACCCGCGCGGCGTTGTCGGCGGGCGTGGGCCGGGTCCACCGCGGATCGGACAGCACGTTCTTGACGTCGGCGTAGCGCGTGATCAGCGCGGCCTCGTCCCCGCTGGCCAGCCGCACGGGCGCGACCGGGCACTTCGCCCGGAACTCGGCCCACTCCGCGGGCGGCGCCAGCGCGGTCTCGGCGACGAACGGGAAGCGCGGCAGCTCGGTGTGGCTTTGCGTCATGGCGGTCTCCTCGTTGGTGAATGACCCCTACGACGCAGCATGGCCACGAAACCCGATTACGTCAAGCGCTTGACTTAAATATCGGTGATGCCGGCGTCCGCCGGACATTTCCGGCCGGGCTACTCGCGCTCGACCTTGCGCAGGCCGCCCTCGGGCGTCCACCACTCGACGACCAGCAGCGTCGCCGCCTCGTTCAAGTGCGTGTGCACCACCTCGGCGACGTCCACGCGGAACCGCTCGCCGTCGTCGACGGCCCGGCCGGAGATCTTCGCCTCCCCCGGCCACTTCGCCTCTTCGCCGTCGACCGGGTCGACCGTCGCGCTGTGCAGCGCCACCCGCGGATCCCGCCGCAGGTCGGCGCCTTTGCGCGCGTTCGGCATCGACCCGAACGTCAGCTCGCCGTCGTCGAACTTCATTTCGATGCCCGAGATCCGGGGCGAACCGTCGGCCCGCAGGGTCGCCATCGTCTTGTGCCTGCGCGCGTCGAACAACGTCCGCACGCGCTGAGCGAACTCCGGTTCCGCCGCCTCGAACTCACGCCACGCCGTCATGCGGTCATGATGGCAGCCACCGCGCGGGGACCGCGACGGGTTTGCGGAACACCAGCCCCGACGGCGCGGCCGGCTCCGCCAGCGCGATGCCGGGCAGCCGGTCGAGCACGGTCTCCACGGCGATCCGCGTCTCCAGCCGGGCCAGGTCGGCACCGAGGCAGAAGTGCGGGCCGTGCGCGAACGCGAGCTGCTTGCGCAGGTTCGGGCGGTGCGGGTCGAAGACGTCCGGGTCCGGGAACACCGCGGGGTCGCGGTTGGCCGCGGTGAGCGAGACCGTGACGAGGTCGCCCCGCGCGATCGACGCTCCCGCCAGCTCGACGTCGCGCGTCGCGTAACGGTCGACCACCGCCGCCGCCGGTTCCAGCCGCAGTGACTCCTCGATGGCCGCCGGGACGAGCGCGCGGTCCAGGTGCGCCGGGTTCCCCAGCAGGTGCAGCAGGAGGTTGGCGATCATGCCCTCGGTCGTCTCGATGCCGCCGAACATCAGCACCGCCGCGTTCGACACCACCTCCGGCAGCTCCAACGCGGTCGCCGCCTCGGTCAGCAGCGAGGGCCGCCCCACCGTGCCCTCGATGTGCGTGCGCAGCTCGCCGAACGCCTCGGAGCCAAGGGAACCCGGCTCACGGCCGGCCGAAATGTCGTCCACTGTGGACACGATCGCGTCGTACCAGGCCAGCACCCGCGCGGTGTCGGTGCCGTCCAGGCCCAGCGCGTCGGCCACCACCGCGACCGACAACGGACCGGCCAGCGCCCGCCGCAGCTCGGCCCGCCCGGCGGCGGCGAACCCGTCGACCAGCCGGGCGCACTCGGCGCGGACGAACCCGGCGAACCGGTCCTCGATCTCCCGCGGCCGGAAGTGCCGGGCGAACGGCGTCCGGTGGCGGGTGTGCGCGGCCGCGTCCAGCGAGAGCATCGACGGGCCGACGACCCGGGCGGTCGAGAAGCGCGGGTCGTCCACGGTGAAGGTGGCCGCGTCGCGCATGACCTGCAGTGCCAGGTCGTGCCGCGTGACGAGCCAGCCGGTCAGCTCCGGCAGCCAGGCCACCGGCTCGGTCGCCCGCAGGTGGGCCAGCAGCGGGTACGGGTCGGTCGTGAGCTGCTCGATCGTCACGCCCGCAGCCCCGCGATGAGCAGCCCGACCAGGCGGCGCGCGTCGTAGTCCGGGTTGTCGTCCTCCGCGCCGACGCACAGGTTGCCCACCCCGCGCATCAGTTCCAGCGGCCGCACCTTCGCGGTCAGCTCGGCCGCTTCGAGCAGCCGGCCGCACACCGGGACCAGGCGATCGAGGAAGTACGCGTGCAGCGAGGCGAAGCCGTCGCCCTGCAGCACCCCCGCGAGCCCGTGCTTGGTCACCAGGAAGTCGACGAACAGGTCGATCCACTCGGCCAGCGCCGCGTGCGGCGAGGACGCCGTCTCCAGCAGCGCGGGACCCGCGTCGGCGCACGCCTCCACCTGGTGCCGGTAGACCGCGACGATCAGGTCCGCCCGCGTCGGGAAGTGGCGGTAGATCGTGCCCATCCCGACGCCGGCCTTCGCCGCGATGTCCCGCACCGGCGCGTCCACCCCCGACGCGACGAAGACCGCGGCCGCCGCGTCGAGCAACGCCTTCTCGTTGCGCCGGGCGTCCGCGCGCTTGGGCTTGCTCATCACACCTCCCGGGTTGCTAACCGGAACAATGCTCCGTATGGTTAGCGGAGCAACGTTCCGCTTGCCCATGATGTCACACGGAGGACCTTCCCATGCAGTACCGCACCTTGGGCCGCACCGGCGTCCAGGTCAGCAGCCTCGCGCTCGGCGCGATGAACTTCGGCGCCATCGGCCGCACCACCCAGGACGAGGCCACCGCCATCGTCGACGCCGCCCTCGAAGGCGGGGTCAATCTCGTCGACACCGCCGACATGTACGGCCAGGGCGAATCGGAGGTGATGGTCGGCAAGGCGATCAAGAACCGCCGCGACGACCTCGTGCTCGCGACCAAGGCCGCCATGCCGATGGGCGAGGAGCGCAACCACCGCGGCACCTCGCGCCGCTGGATCTACCAGGCTCTGGAAGACAGCCTGCGCCGGCTCGACGTCGACCACGTCGACCTCTACCAGATGCACCGCTGGGACCCCGCCACGAGCGACGAGGAAGCGCTTTCCGCACTGACCGACCTGCAGCGCGCGGGCAAGATCCGCTACTTCGGCTCGTCGACGTTCCCCGCGTACCGGATCGTGCAGGCCCAGTGGGCCGCGCGGGAAAACCGGCTGAGCCGGTACGTCACCGAGCAGCCCAGCTACTCGATCCTGCAACGCGGCATCGAGGCGCACGTGCTCCCGGTGACGCAGGAGTACGGCCTCGGCGTGCTGGCCTGGAGCCCGCTCGCGACGGGCTGGCTCTCGGGCGCGGTCCGCGCCGGGCGGGAGATCACGACCAGCCGGTCGAAGATCCTGCCCCAGCGCTTCGACCTCACCGACCCGGCCAACCAGGCCCGCCTGGACGCCGTCGAGAAGCTCGTCAAGCTCGCCGAGCAGGCCGGGCTCACGCTCATCCAGCTCGCGCTCGGGTTCGTCACCGCGCACCCGGGCGTGACCAGCGCGCTCATCGGCCCGCGCACGCTCGACCACCTGAAGTCGCAGCTCGCGGCGGCCGACACCGTCCTGCCCGCCGACGTGCTCGACGAGATCGACGCGGTCGTCGCCCCCGGCGTCGACCTGGCCGCGCACGAGAAGTTCGACACCCCGCCCGCCCTGCTCGACCCGTCCCTCCGGAGGCGTTGATGACCAGCTTCGGCATCCTGACCGCGCCCATGAACGTCGGCTACGACGAGATCCGGCGCGTCTGGCGCGAAGCCGACCGGATCCCGGAGATCGAGCACGCCTGGCTGTTCGACCACCTCATGCCGATCGGCGGCGACCCGGACGGCCCGATCTTCGAGGGCTGGACGCTGCTGTCGGCCCTGGCCGCGCAGACCGAGCGGATCCGGCTCGGCCTGATGGTCACCAGCAACCGCTTCCGGCCGCCGGCCGTGCTGGCGAAGATCGCGTCCACAGTGGACGTCATCTCCGGCGGGCGGCTCGACTTCGGCATCGGCGCCGGTTCCCGCCCGAGCCACCCCCTGGCCCGCCGCGAATACGACGGCCACGGCCTGCCGTACCACACGCAGGACGACGCCGTCGCCGCGCTCGCCGAGGCGTGCACCGTCATCCGTCGCTTGTGGACCGAGGACGCACCGTTCGACTTCGACGGCGAGTACGTCAAGCTGAAGGGCGCGTTCGGCAACCCGAAGCCGGTGCAGCGGCCGCACCCGCCGATCATGATCGGCGGCCGGGCGAGCGCGACGCTGCGCGTGGTCGCCGAGCACGCCGACCAGTGGAACATCCCGGGCGGCGGCGACATCGACGACCTCGTCGGCCGCAGCGAGCTCCTCGACCGCTACTGCACGGAGATCGGCCGCGACCCGGCGGAGATCACCCGCTCGATCTTCCTCGCCGTCGACTACGACAAACCGGCCGCCACGCGCGAGAAGATCGAAGAAGCCGTCGACGCCGGGTTCGGGCACGTCGTGCTCGGCTTGGGCAACCCGTACCCGGACGGCGTGGTCCGATGGGTCGCCGACGAGCTGATCCGCTGAGCTACTTGTCGGCTCCTTCGTAGGTGCCCTGGGTGAACCGGCGCGAGAACACGAAGTAGACGATCGCGACCGGCACGGTCATCAGCAGCGCCGCGGCGAGCTTCAGCGGAAACTGGTTGCCCTGGCCCAGTTCGCCGGACACCAGGCTCGCGACGCCGGAGGTCAGCGTGTTCAGCGCCGGGTCCTGCCGGGACACGATGTAGTGCGGCAGCTCGTTCCACGATCCCTGGAACGACAGGATGGTCACGGTGATCAACGCCGGTTTCGACATCGGCAGCACCACCGACCAGAACGTCCGGAACGGCCCGGCGCCGTCGATCCGGGCGGCCTCTTCGACGCTCACCGGCACGGTGTCGAAGAACTGCTTCATGATGAACACCCCGGTGCCGTCGACCAGCAGCGGGATGATCATCGCCGCGTAGGTGTCGTACATGCCGAGCTGGTTGAGCACCAGGAACTTCGGGATCAGCAGCACCACGCTCGGCACGGCGATGACCGCCAGGACGGCCCCGAAGACCGCCCGCCGGCCGCGGAACCGCAGCCGGGACAGGGCGTACCCGGCGAGGGAGTCGAACACGACCCGGCCGACCGTGATCGTCACCGAGACGAACACGGAGTTCATGGCCCAGCGCGGGAAGTCCTGCTCGGCGAGCGTCCGGAAGACGCTGACGGACCACTGCCGGGGCCACGGCAGTAGCGGGTGCGCGGTGGCGTCGGCGTCGGTCTTGAACGCCGTCGCGAGCTGGATGAGGAAGGGGTAGATGTACAGCGCCGCGACGAGGATGAGGACCGCGTACCCGAGCCAGCGTTTCTTCATCGGCGCTCCCGCAGGGCCCAGCGCTGCACCAGCGTGAAGGCCACGATCACCACGAACAGGAGGAACGCGATCGCCGCGCCCTGGCCCCACTGGTGGCCGACGAACGACGTCGAGTACGACAGGTAGGCCGGGGTCAGCGTGGTGTTGGCCGGGTTGCCGCGGCTGAGCACGTACACCTGGTCGAAGACCTGCCAGGTGCCGATCAGGCCGAGCGTCAGGACGAGGAAGAGCGTCGGGCGCAGCTGCGGCAGCGTGACGCGCCAGAAGCGTTGCCACGCCGTCGCGCCGTCGATGAGGGCGGCCTCGTCGACGGACGGCGGCAGGTTCTGCAGCGCCGCGTAGAACATCAGCATGAAGCCGCCGGTGGAGGTCCAGACGACGAGCACGATGATCGAGCACATCGCCACGCTGGGCCCGGCCAGCCAGTCCCACCAGGACAGTCCCAGGAAACCGTGGCCCGCCAAGGCGGCCGGCGGGTTCGCCGGGTCGCCGAAGGCGAGGTGGAAGATCCCGCGCGGGTCGGCGAACCAGCTGGGACCGTCCACTCCGAACAGCTTCAGCGCGGCGTTCACCGTGCCGGTGCTGGAGAAGAGGAAGAGGAACACGACCGAGATTGCGACCGAGCTGGTCACGGTCGGGAAGTAGAAGGCCGTGCGGAAGAACTGGCGGCCCTTCAGCTTCTTCCGGTGCAGGACCAGCGCGAGGAACAACGCGAACGCCGTCTGCAGCGGCACGACGAACAGCACGAAGTAGCCGTTGTTGCGGACGCTGGTGGCGAAGTTCTGGCGCGTCAGCCCGGGTTCGGCGAGCAGCGCGGCGTAGTTGTCGCCGCCGACGAAGTGCACGCGCGAGGAGAACGGGCTGCCGTTGCCGGTCCAGTCGCTGACGCTCACCCACAGCGCCATCAGGATCGGCAGCACCATGAACAGGCCGAGGATGAGCAGCGTCGGGGCGAGGAAGAGCCAGCCGGCCCGGCCGTCGCGCCGGAGGGGGCGGCGGCTCCGGCCGCCTCGCGCGGGCGCGGCGGCCGGAGCGGTGAGGACGGTGCTCACGGCGTCACTGCCCGAGCGCGGCCGCGGTGTTCTGCTGCAGCTGCTGCAGGATCCGCTTCGGGTCGGCGCCCGGCAGCTGCTGCAGCTGGGCGTCGAAGTCGGTGAGCACGGGGTCCATTTTGGTCAGCGTGACGGGCCCGTGCGCGTGGTCGGCGCCGGCGACGAACGCGGCCTGCGCGGGGAACTTCTGCTCGTACTGCGTCCGCACGGACTGCCGCGACGGGATCACGCCGAACGCCTCGGCGAACGCAAGCTGTTGCTGCGGCTGCATGAACGAGTCGACGAGCTGCTTGGCCTGTTCCTGGAACTTGGTCTTGGCGGCGATGCCCCAGCACTGCGTGAACGACAGCGTCCCCGGCCCGGCCGGTCCGGCGGGCAGCGCGACGACGCGGTACTTGACGTTCGGGTAGTCCTTCTTCATACCGCCGGCCATCCAGTTGCCGTCGATGCTCATGGAGGCTTTGTGCTGGCCGAACGCCTCGCCGGAGTCCCCCGCGCCGATCTGCTTCGGGTACTTCGCGACGCCGGACGCGAGCAGGTCGCGGACGTAGGTGAGGGCCTGGAGGTTCTGCGGGGTGTCGGCGGTGGCCTTCTTCTGGTCGGCGTCGACGGCCCAGCCGCCGGCCTGGACGAGGAAGGCGCCGACGCGGTCACGGGTGTCGTTGAAGACGAGCCCGGTGCGGCCGCCGGTGGTCAGCTTCCGCGCGACGGTCTTCAGCTGGTCCCACGTCTTGGGGACGTCGTTGTCGGTCAGCCCGGCCGCGGCCCAGTCGTCGGTGTTGATCGCCAGCGCGAGGGTCGAGAAGTCCTTGGGGGCGCAGTAGAGCTTGCCGTCCTTGGTGAACGTCGTGCGCAGCGTCGGATAGATGTCGTCCTTGTAGGACAGGCTGTCGCCGTACGGGAGCATCTCGTCGGCGTAGCCCTGGAACTTGGTGGCGTCGACGGCGAAGACGTCCGGCGGGCTGCCCGCGGCGAACCCCTGGCTGAGCTGCTGCGCGAGGTCGTTGGCGCTGACGACCTCGGCTTTCGATCCTCCGGGGTGCCACGCGGCGGCGGCGTCCTGCATGGCTTTGAGCTCGGCGCCCCCGCTCGCGGCGATCATCACCTTGAGGGTGGCTGGCCCGGCCTGCTGGGTCGCGGGTTTCGACGAGTCGTCGAAACCGCTGCCGCAGGCGGAAAGCGGGAGCAGCAGGCCGGCCGCCGCGAAGGCGGCCACAGTTCGGCGGGGAAGCATCGATCCTCCTTGATCGCGCGGGGACTCAGGTGGTGCGGAGCACGAGGTGCGGGGTGAAGAGGGTGGTCGCGGGTTCGGTCTTACCCCGCAGGATGGTCCGCAATTGCCGAACGCATTCGGCGGCGACATCGGCGATGGGCTGGGCGACGCTGCTCAGGCCCAGGACGGCGGCGGTGGGGGTGTCGTCGAAGCCGATGACGGCGGCATCGGCACCGGGCCGGATCCCGCGGTCGCGGAGTTCGGCGGTGACCCCGAGGGCGAGCGAGTCGCTGGCGCAGACGAACGCCGTGGGCGCGCCGGTGTCGGCGGGGCGGCTTCCGCCACCCGCGGCCGGCCTGCCGCCGCCGGCCAGGGTCGCCGCGCGCGTCGCGAATGAGTCATTCACGACGCCGCCGCCACCACTCCCGGCCGCCCCACCCGCGTCGAGCAGCCGGGCGGCGGCCGAACGGCCCCCTTCCACGCCATCGAACACCGCGACCTGCGGCCCTTCCCCCAGCCCGGCCGCGGCCAGCCCCGCCGCCCAGCCGGCGCGGCGGTCGTCACCGCTGCCCGACCCCTCCGGCCAGCCGACGAACGCGATCCGCCGGTGTCCCTGGCGGACCAGGTGGTCGGTGGCCAGCCGCGTCCCGGCGGCGCCGTCGACGTCGACCCACGGGTGCGTGTCCTCCGCTCCCCACGGCCGGCCGAACGTGACGAACGGCAGCTCGCGCTCGAGCAGCCAGCGGGTGCGCAGGTCGTCGTGGTGGGTGCTGGTCAGCACGAACCCGTCGATCCCGACCGAGGCGATCAAGTCGGCGTACGCGCGGGTCTCGGCCTCGTCGTCGGCCGCGGTGAACAGCATGATCCGGTGGTCGTAGCGCTCGGCCGTCGCGGTCAGCGAGTGCAGGAACTGGTCCAGGACGACGCCGCTCACGCCGTTGCCCGAAGGCGGGACGCACAGCCCGATGATCTGCGACCGCGTGGTGCGCATCTGCCGCGCCGCGGTGTTCGGGCGGTAGCCGAGCCGTTCGATGGCGGCCAGGACGCGTTCGCGCGTCTCCGGGCTCACCACCTCGGGCGAGTTGATCACGTTGGACACGGTCTGGCGCGACACCGCGGCTGCCTCGGCCACCGAGTTCAGCGTGGGCCGTCCCATGTCCTGCCTCCGGGTTTGAACGTTCAACTGCGGGCCACTCTGAACCCGTGGCGCTGAGCTGTCAAGACTTCGAAGTCAGTTGACATTCTTTCGTTTGATCGATCCAATCGTGGTCATGGCCGACCTCCAGCCCCTGCTCCACGACCTCGCGATCGCGCTGCACGCGCCGACCGTCGTCCTGTCCGGCCGGGACGGGCAGATCCGCGCCGGCGGGACGCAAGGCCTGCTGCACGGCGACCTGCGGCTGCTCAGCGAGGCCGTCGTGACCGTCGACGGCGACGAGCCCGAGGCCATCGGGAGCGACGAGCCGGGCGCCGACCGCGCGCGGTTCACCGGGCTGCTGCGCCGGCTGGGCGACCCCGGCCCCGACCCGACGGTGTGGCTGCGCCGCGACCGCACGGTCACGGCGTCGGGAATGACCGAGGAGCTTTCGCTGGTCTCGACGGCCAGTGCGCGCCGCCGGTGCGTCGTCGAAGTGGTGCTGGCGGCCGACTTCGCGCCGATCGACGAGATCAAGTCGGGCGGGCGGCGCTCCCCCGTCGTCCCGGCCGGCACTGGCTGGGCCGCGTCCTCGGCGGTCTCCGAGGTGACGGCCGAAGGCGCCGAAGTCGTCGTCGACGGGCCGCGGCTCCGGCTGCGCTGGACCGTCGAAGGACCGGCGACGCTGCGGTGGTCCCTGCGGGTTTCCGACGAGCGGGCCCTGTTCGTACCGGCCGGCACCCGGCTGCCCCGGCCGCGGGTGCACGCCGACGACCGGCGGTTCACGGCATTGCTCGACCGCGCGCTCGACGACCTCGACGGGCTGCTGCTCGCCGAACGCGACTACCCCGCCGACGCGTTCGCCGGCGCGGGCGCGCCGTGGTTCCTCACGCTGTTCGGCCGAGACAGCCTGTGGGCCGCGCGGCTGGCGCTGCCGCTGTCGGTCGGCCTCGCGGGCGGAACGCTCCGGACGCTCGCCCGCGCCCAAGGCACGCGCCACGACCCGGCGACCGGCGAGGCGCCGGGCAAGATCCTGCACGAGCGGCGCCGGGACGCGTTCGAGACGGTCGGTGCTTCGCTGCCCGCCGAGTACTACGGGACGGTCGACGCGACCGCGTTGTGGGTGTGCCTGCTGTACGACGCGTGGCGCTGGGGCCTGCCCGAGGACGAGGTCCGCGACCTGCTGCCGACGTTGCGGTTCGCGCTGTCGTGGATCACCGGCGCCGCGGACACCGACGGCGACGGGTTCGCCGAGTACCGCGACGAGAGCGGGCACGGCCTGGCCAACCAGGGCTGGAAGGACTCGGGCGACGCGGTCCGCTTCCACGACGGCGCGCAGGCGAAACCGCCGATCGCGTTGAGTGAAGTCCAGGCCTACCAACACGAAGCCGTCGTGCGCTCGGTCTCTTTGCTGTCTGCTTTGGGTTCACCTTGCGACGGCCTTTCCGAGTGGGCCGCCGCTCTTCGTTCGCGGTTCCGGGACAGGTTCTGGGTGTCCACTTCGGACGGCCGTTACCCGGCATTGGCCTTGGACGGCGACAAGCGGCCGGTGGACGCCCTGACGAGCAACATCGGCCACCTCCTCGGCACCGGCCTGCTGTCCCCTTCCGAGAGCGCGTCGATCGGCTCGTTGTTGCTGGACTCCTCACTGGCGTCGGGTTTCGGCTTGCGCACGATGAGCGCGTCCGCGGGCGGTTATTCGCCGTTGAGCTACCACTGCGGCTCGGTCTGGCCGCACGACACGGCGATCGTCGTCCGCGGCCTGCAGCGATCCGGTCAGGTGTCCCGCGCTGCCGCCCTGGGCGCGCAACTGCTTTCCGCCGCGCCGGCGTTCGACTACCGGCTGCCGGAGTTGTTCGCCGGGTACGGCGTTTCGGAGACGACGGCACCGCTGCCGTACCCGGCATCGTGCCGGCCGCAGGCCTGGTCGGCGGCAGCCGCGGTGAGCCTGCTGGTGGCGTTCCTCGGCTTGCAGGTCGACGTCCCGGCGCGCACGGTTTCCCTGTCCCCGCCCCGGCCGAGCCCGGTCGGAGCGTTGCGGGTGTCGGGTTTACCGCTGGCGGGCGGAACCCTCGACATCGCCATTTCCGTCGACGGCGAGGTCACCGAACTGCGGCTGCCGCCGGGGTTTTCCGTCCTTCCGGAACAGTCCGGCGAGTAGGAAGGTCATACCGAAGCGGCCGGTGTTTTCCTTCATCGGGCGTAGTTCGAGTTCGGTGAAGGTGCCGAACAGTTTTCGCAGTTCGTCCGGCGCGTAGGCGAGGCCGCCGTGGAGGCTGCGGTCGCGGTAGAGCTGCGCGTCCGGGATTTCCGTGCCGGAGCCGGGGTTTCCGGTGCCGGCGGCGAAGCAGACGAGGCCGAAGTGACCGCCCGGTTTCAGGTACCGGTCGAGCAGGGCCAGGTAGCTGATCCGCCGGTGCGGTGCGAGGTGGTGCAGGCAGCCCGAGTCGTAGACCAGGTCGTACTCCTCGTGCGGCAGGTCCATCGCGAAGATGTCGGCTTGGTGGAAGCGGGCGTCGTCGACGCGTTCGCGGGCCCAGGCGATCGCTTCCGGTGAGCCGTCGACCGCGTCCACGTCGTAGCCCGCCTCCGCGAGCCTTCGCGCGTTGCGGCCGGGTCCGCAGCCCAGCTCCAGCGCGCGTCCGCCGGTCAGCGGCCCGTCGCGGAGCCAGGTGTCGAGGTTTTCGTCGGGCTCGTCGACGAAGAACGGAACCGGCCGGTCGCGGTCCGCGTAGAAGCCGTCCCACTCGATGTTTTCGAAGAGGCCGTCCAGCATCCGCAGGAGGTCGTCGACCGACCGGATGTCCCGGTTCACCGTTCGACGTGCGCGCGCACGGCCTGCAGTTCCTCGGCGATGACCGCCATCTGGGCGTCGACCGCCGCCGGTTCGGTGCCCTCGGGGAAGAACAGGCTGAAGATCAGCTCGGCCCCGGTCAGGTTGGGCACGACACGGGCGAAGAGGCCGAGGTTCGGGGCGTCGGCGCTGACGAAGTCTACGACGCCGTGGTCCGCCGCGACCTTGACGGCGACCGGCCGCGCGTCCTCGCCGACGCGCCAGACGTCACCGTGGTCGTGCTCGACGGTGCTGGCGAAGCCCGGCGCCCATTCGGGCAGGCGGCGGACGTCGGACAGGTAGGCGAAGACCCGCGCGGGCGGCGCGGAAACGGAGATCGTGCGCGTCTCGGCGCGCCCCGGCTTGAATGTGGTCATGACGCAAACGATACGCACCTGCGTATCATTTGTCGACGCGTAAAATCCGGCGGGTGAACGAGGACGACGATCTCGGGGCGTTGTGCGCCGGAGCGGGCCGCGCGCTGGCCGAGGCCGAGCGCCCGGTGCTGGAGTCGCACGGGCTCACGATGTGGCAGTACGTGGTCCTGTCGGCCCTCTCCCCCGGGGCGGCGGCGAGCCAGCTGGTGCTGGCCCAGCAGATCCACTACGACAAGACGCGGCTGATCGCGTTGCTGGACGGGTTGGAAGCGGCGGGCCTGGTGAGCCGAGCCCCGGACCCAGCAGACCGCCGGGCGCGAGTGGTGCGCTTGACGGAAGCGGGCGCGAGGCGGCACGCGGCGGTCCGGGAGGCGATCCGGGTGCTGGAGGAGCGCAAGCTGGCGGGGTTGAGCGCCGAGGAGCGGCGGGTGCTGCGGTCGGCCCTGGCCCACCTCGCGAACTCCGACTGAAGAGGTGAAATGACTCATTCATGTCGCCACACGACATGAATGAGTCATTTCACGCCGGGTTCAGCCGAGCGAGCAGAGAGTTCCGTTCAGCCTGAACGCCGTCGGCAGGATGTTCGGACCGCCGTAGTCCGCCACGAACCCCACATCCACGCCCGAAGACAACGCCGCCGACGACGTCACCTTCACCGCCGTCCCCTCCTGGACCCACGTACCGTTCCAGCCGCTCGTCACCCGCTGGCGCGCCGTCGGCCAGGTGAACGTCAACGCCCAGTCACCCGTCACCGCCGTCGACGACACGTGGATGCCGCCCACGAAACCGCTTGCCCAGTCGTTCACGTCCGTCAACCGGACCGTGCAGGTGCTCGACGACGGCGCGCCCGTTGTCAGCGTCAGCGGTGGGGATGCCCACGACACCTCTCCCGCCGCGTCGCGGGCCAGCACGTTCACCGTGTAGCGCGTTCCCGGGGACAAATTCCTGACCGGCAGCGACGTCCCCGTCGTCTCGCCCCACTCCTCGCTGACCGCCCCCACCTGCCGGTACACCTCGTACTTCACGCCCGGGGCCGACGCCGGCCAGCTGATCGTCGCCGTCGTGTCGGTCGTCGTCGCGGTCGGCTGGCCAGGAGCGGGCAACGGCGAAACGGCCGCGTGCAACACCACCGTCGTCAGGGAATACGGCGGCAGCGTTCCGTCCCATGTGGACGACCAGGTGATCGACGACGCGCCGTTCGTGAACGTGTACACCTCGGCCACCGACGATGGCGCGTAGTCGAAGTGAGCCACCCGTGCCGCCGCGGGGTCCTTGTTCACCAGCAGGACCGCCACGTCCCCGTTCGGCCGACGGGCCGCGTGCGCGTCGACCAGTGGGTCGTCCGCGGCGGCGCGGACGAACTGGTCACCTGGGCGCGCGAACGCGCTCAGCATCTGCAACCCGTAGTACGGCGCGAATGGCGTGTTCAAGGCCGGCTCGCAACCACCGTCCAAACAGGTCGCGCTCGACAGCAGGCCGGAGTCGCCGTAGTCGGGATAGCCGGCCACTGTGGACAGTTTGGTCCCGCCGTTGTGCGTGTCCCACCAGTCCACGGTGAACACGCCGTTCTCCAGCATGGACGCGTACGTCTCGGCCGCGAACAACGCGCCCGGCTGGGTGTCCATTCCCACCGGCGTGTTCGTCTCGGTGAGCGCGATGCCGAGCGGCTTGCCCGCGTACCGCGTGATCTGCTCGCGCGCCAGGTAGAGCATGTCGTCCACCTGCTCGGGGCGGGAAAGCGCCTCCTCGGCCGTGGAGCCGCTCGGGTACCAGTGCAGCACGGCGAAGTCGACGTGCGGGCCGGCGATCGAGAGCACCGTCTGGTTCCACGTCCCGGTGTCGCCCGCCGCGACGATGCCGTCCGGCCAGTTCGCCGGCGTCGTCAGCACGACGCCGATCTTCACCGTGGGATCGACGGCCTTCATCGCGTCGGCGTAGGCCACGACGCCCGCGGCGTACGCGGCCGGACTCTTGTCCTCGTGGTTGTCGGCCTCCCAGTTCGCGCCGTAGTGGCCGTTGCCGTAAAGCTCGTTGCCGATCTCCCAGTACTTGACGCCGTAGTCCTTCGTGACGTTCGCGTAGCGCACCCAGTCCGCGGCCTCCGCCGGCGTCCCGGTGCCGTAGTTGGCGATGACGATCGGCTGGGCACCCGCCCGCCGGACGCCGCCCATGAACGCGTCGAAGTCCGTGCCCGGCGCCACGTAGCCGCCGGGCGCGGTGTTGTCCTTCCAGTGGTAGATGTCGCCGTAGGAGCCGCCCGGGTACCGCATCGTGCGGACCCCGGCGGCGCCGAACAGGTCGGCCACGGTATCGGTGCCGAGCTGGCTGTCCCACACGGCGTGGTTGACGCCGACCGCGGTGTCCGGCACGGTGGCCAGCCCCGCTTTCACGTTGACGGTCACGGTCGTTCCGGCCGGCGTCGCCGCGGTGGCCGCCGGCACCGCCGCCACGAGCACGGCCGCCACCGGCCACGCTGCCCAGCGCAGACGTCGAGCTGTCATCGAAGGGTCCATCCTCTCGTCGGGCACGAACGGATGGCTGGAAGCGCTCTCAGAGCAGCGAACCAGCGCGCGGCCCGGAAGTCAACGGAAGTCCCGGGACGGCGCCGCCCGCATCGACAGGTCGAGCGGCTCGAGCCGGTCCGCGACGAGCGTGACGACCCCTTCCGCCGCCTGGACGTACCCGCGGACGAGCAGCGCGGCACTCGTGTGGGCGACCAGGCGCTGCCGGCGCCAGAGCCCCGGGGAGACGAGGACGTTGGCCATGCCGGTCTCGTCCTCCAGGTTGAGGAACGTGATCCCGCCCGCGGTCGCCGGGCGCTGGCGGTGGGTGACCGCGCCGCCGACCCGGACGCGCGTCCCGTCCTCGGCCCGCGCGAGCTCGGCCGTCGTGATCGCGCCGCGCGCGACCAGCAGCTCGCGCAGGTACTCGACCGGGTGGCTGTCCGGGGAGACGCCGGTGGCCCACAGGTCCGCCGCGGTGACCTCCAGCCGCGTCATGCCCGGCAGCGCCGGCGCGTCGAGGCCCGGGGCCAGGCCGGGCAGGTGCCCGGGCCGGGTGGCCGCCGCGGCACCGGCGGCCCAGAGGTCCTGGCGCCGGTCGCCGCCGAACGCGCCGGCGGTGGCCAGCGCCTCGACGACGTTCTTCTTCAGCTGGACGCGGCGGGTGAGGTCGCCGACCCCGGCGTATGGGCCGTTCGCGGCACGTTCGGCGACGATTTCGTCGGCGGCGGCGTCGCCCAGGTGCCGGACGCCGGCGAGGCCGAGGCGGAGCGCGACGCCGCCGGTGCTCTCGGCGTCGGGTTCGAGCGTGGCGTGCGCGAGGCTGGCGTTGATGTCCGGTTCGCGGACGCGGACGCCGTGGCGGCGCGCGTCGGCCACCAGGGACTGCGGCGAATAGAACCCCATCGGCTGCGCGCGCAGCAGCCCGGCGCAGAAAGCGGCCGGGTAGTAGCGCTTGAACCACGCGGACGCGTACACGAGCAGCGCGAACGACATCGAATGCGCCTCGGGGAAACCGTAACCGGAGAAAGCGTGGATCTGCTCGAAGATCCGCGTCGCCAGTTCGCGGTCGAGGCCGTTGGCTTCGCAGCCGGCGAAGAACCGCGCCATCAGCGCCTTCATCTTGGCGCTGGACCGCTTGGCACCCATGGCGCGCCGGAGCTGGTCGGCCTCGGCCGGGGTGAAACTCGCGACGTCGACGGCCATCTGCATCACCTGTTCCTGGAACAGCGGCACGCCGAGCGTCCGGTCCAAACTGGACGCGAGCAGCGGGTGCGCGTGCTGCCACTGCTCGTCGCCGCGGCGGCGCCGGATGTACGGGTGCACCGAACCGCCCTGGATCGGGCCGGGCCGGATCAGCGCGACTTCGACGACGAGGTCGTAGAACTCCCTGGGCCGCAACCGCGGCAACGTCGCCAGCTGCGCGCGGGATTCCACTTGGAACACTCCGACGGCGTCGGCTTCGCACAGCATGTCGTAGACCTTCGGGTCGGCGAGGTCGAGCTTGCCGATGTCCACAGTGGATCCGTGGTGTTCGGCGACGAGGTCGAGTGTGTAGTGCAGGGCCGACAGCATGCCGAGGCCGAGCAGGTCGAACTTGACCAGGCCGACGGCCGCGCAGTCGTCCTTGTCCCATTGCAGCACGGAACGGTTCTCCATCGTCGCCCACTCGACGGGGACCACTTCGGACACCGGCTGCTTCGAGATGACCATGCCACCGGAGTGAATGCCCAGGTGGCGAGGAAAATCCTCGATCCGGGCGGCCAGGTCGAGGACCTCTTCGGGGATGTCGCCGGCGGTCTGCTGTCCGGTTCGGCTCCAGCGGTCGACGAGCTTGCTGAAGGCGTCCTGCTGCCCGGGGCTGTGGCCGAGCGCCTTCGCGGCGTCGCGGATCGCCGAGGGCGCGCGGTAGGTGATGACGTTGGCGACCTGCGCGGCGTGGAACCGGCCGTGCTTTTCGTAGACGTACTGGATGGCCTCCTCGCGGCGGTCGGACTCGATGTCGATGTCGATGTCCGGCGGCCCGTCCCGTTCCGGTGCGAGGAAGCGCTCGAAGAGCAGGTTCCACTTCACCGGGTCGGCGTGGCAGATCTCCAGCGCGTAGCAGACCGCGGAGTTCGCCGCGGAGCCGCGGCCCTGGCAGAGGATGTTCGACTCCTTGCAGAACCGGACGATGTCCCACACCACGAGGAAGTAGCCCGGGAAACCGAGCTTTTCGATGATGTCGAGCTCGTGCTCGAGCTGGGCGTAGGCCTCGGGGTTCTCGTCCCGGGTCCCGTAGCGTTTCGCGGCGCCGCGCCAGGTCAGTTCGCACAGGAACGACATTTCGTCGTGCCCGGGCGGCACCGGGAACGGCGGCAGGTCGGGCGCGACGAGCTTCAGGTCGAACGCGACTTCGACGCCGAGGACGGCGGCGCGCCCGACCGCGCCCGGGTAGCGGCGTTCGAAGCGGCGGCGCTGCTCCATCCCGGACCGCAGGAACGCCTGTCCGGACGGCGGCCGCCAGGCTTCGAGGTCCTCGGCCGAGCGCCGCGCCCGGACGGCGGCGACCATGTCGGCCACGACGGCGTCCTCGGGGCGGGCGTAGTGGACGTTGTTCGAGACGACGGTCGGCAGCCGCAGCTCGTCGGCCATCGCGGCGAGGTGGTCGTTGGCGGCGTCGTCGAGGGGCTGCCGGTGGTCGATCAGCTCGACGGCGACGTGCCGCCGCCCGAACCGGTCGGCGAGCCGGCCCAGCTCGGCCCGCGCGGCGGCGGGCCCGTGCGCGGCCAGCGCCCGGCGCACCGGCCCCTTGCGGCACCCGGTGAGCACGACGACGTGCCCGGCCAGCTCGTCGGCGAGCTCGTCGAGGTCGTAGCTGGGCCGGCCCTTTTCGCCGCCGGCGAGCTGCGCGCGCGAGATGACTTTGCAGAGCCGGTGGTAGCCGGCTTGCTGCCGCGCGATCACGAGCAGGTGCGAACCGGCCGGATCGGGTTCGCCGGCCTGCGGCGCGGGCAGGCCGAGGGAGAGCTCGGCCCCGAACCCCACCCGCACGCCGAGCTCCCGCGCGGCGTCGTTGAACCGCACGGCGCCGTAGAGGCCGTCGTGGTCGGTGAGGACGAGGGCGTCGAGCTCGAGCCGCGCGGCCTCCTCGACGAGCGTCTCTGGGTGGGAGGCACCGTCGAGGAAGCTGAAGTTGGAGTGCACGTGCAGCTCGGCGTACGGGGCGCGGATCCGGTCGCCGCCGTCGTCCCGGGCCCGGCGGTTCCGCAGGTCGTCGGGCGCGCCGCCGTACCCTTCGCGTTTGCGCGACCACGCGGGGGCATCGTTGCCGTCGCCGGGAACGGGCGGCCGCCCGGAGGCGATCCGTTCCACTTCGGACCACGGAACGTTCGGATTGTTGAACGCCAAATCGGCTCCCCACAAGGAGTTCGCTGTGGGGAAGCCAGCGACTACTGTTCGAACACACGTACGACTACTGTGGATCGATCCTGTGCCTGGTGGGGCGCTGTGTCAACTCGGCAGTCGCCTCGATCACAAAGGACGGTCAGTCGTAGACGCCCTCGACCGTCCACTGTGGATCTCTGCCCACGGTGACCTTCAGCAGCAGCGCGAGGTCGTCGTGCTCCTCCTCCAGCACCACCTGCATCCGGGCCAGCGGGCGGTCACCCCTCTTCGCGGGCAGGGACGGGTGCACCACCCACGGCCCCGCCGAGCCCAGGACGCGGCGCACCGGGCCGCCGTCGATCGCGATCGTTGCCGGGGGGTACGTCAGCTCGCCGCGGTCCGTGCACGCCACCGGGTCGCCCACCGCGTCCAGCACGCTGGCCGGTGGTGGCTCCGGTGGGACCCGGGCCGGGGACGGCGCTGGGAGGCGGCCCGGCCACGGGCGGTCCTCGACCGCCGGTTTTCGCGGCTCGCCCCACGGGATCAGGCGGACGCGCTCGGCCGGGCCGCGGCCGCCGTCCAGCAGCGGCGTCACCACCGCGTCGGGGCCCAGGAGGCCCTGGATGCGCACCAGGGCGCGGCCCGCGCGTTCGGCCGCGTCGGCGTCGCGGCCCAGCGAACCGAGCTGCAGCTGCAGCGCCTGGCCGCCGACGACCTCCTCGGGATCGAGGCGCAGCCGGATGATGCCGGCGCTGGGCCGGTCGCGCGCGGTCAGCCAGCCTTCGCACTGCCAGCGCACGCGGTCCGCCGTCGCGCGGGCGGTCAGGGGTTCGGCGCAGCGCCAAACGCGTACGCGTTCTTCGCCCGCTTCGGTGACCGCGACGATCGCCAGGCGCGTGCAGGCGAGACCGTGGTTCGCGAGGCCGGCGAAGAAGCGTTCGCCGAGGGTCTTCGCGATGAACGCGGCTTCGTCGACCCGGCTCAGGGGGTGGTCGAACTCCTCGGTGACCGCCAGGTCCGGCGGGAGGGCGCGGCGCAGCGGCGGGCGTTCGGCGAGGCCGCGGGCGAGGCGGTGGGCGGTGATGGCGTCCTTCGGGAACCGGCCGGCGACGTCGCGTTCGGCCAGCGCGGCGAACGCGCCGAGGGTGCGCAGGCCCAGGCGCCGCAGCAGGCCGACGAGCTCGCCGCGGTCGTCGCCCGGCTGGTTCAGCTCGGTGATCGGGAGCGGCGCGAGGAACCCGGGCGTGTCCCCGGCCGGGACGAGGGCCGCGCGGCGGGCGGCGAGCGTCGCGGCGAAGAGGCCGTCGGCGATCCCGACCTGGCATTCGACGCCGGCGCCCGCTCCGACCTCGTTGATGAGGAGCTCGGCGAGCGCTTCCTCGCCGCCGAAGTACCCGGCGGCGCCGGTGACCGGGACGGCGACGATGCCCGGCCGCACGACCTCGACCCCGACGGCCTGCCGTTCGACGGCGGCGGCGACGGGTTCGAAGAGGCGGGCATCGCGGTCGGGATCGTGCTGGTGGACGACGAGCCCGGGACACCGGGACTGGGCATCGCGCCGGCGCATCCCGCGCCCGACGCCGTCGCGGCGAGCGGACGCGGAGCAGGCGACGACGCGGTTGGCGGAGAAGACGGCGGCGGGCGCGAAGGGCGGAGTACCGGCCGCGGCCCCGGCGGCGACGACGGGCCAGTCCGGGCACCACAGCACCAGCAGCCGTGGTGAACCGCTCATCCCGCGAACTGCGGTGGATTCGGTGCCATCACGAGACCGGCACGAACAAGAACAGCCCGCCGGTCAGCGAGCGCGCAAGGCAAGCCACCCCGCCGGCCGCGCGAACCACGGCACCCGCGCCGGTCATCGTGCGACCACCGCGGGAAACCGGCTCACCCGGCCACCTCGGCCAGCCGCCGCTTCCGGGGTTCGCCCGCCGCGACCGCGCCACCCGGCCCCGGCAGCTGCAACGGCATCGACGACGGCCGCACCGCCGCGCCGCGCCCGACGCTCGTCGCCACCACTTCGCGTGTGCGCAAATGACCGTGGCCGTCCGGGGTCAAGCCGTGCCAGCGGCGGCCCGACACCCTCAGCTCCACGTCCGCTCCCGGCCACGGGCCCACCGCCAGCAGCACCGTGCCGCGGTTGCGGACCCGCCCCGCCAGCCGGCGCGCGAGCTGGGGCTGGACGCCGACCGGGCCCAGCACCACCAGGTCGAACCCGTCCACCAGCGCCGACAGCACGCCCGTCAGCTCCGCGCCCGGGTGCGGCACCAGCGCGATCCGCTCCAGGTCGACGCCGAGTTCCGCCGCCGCGGCCAGGCCCAGCTCGGGCAGGCCCGTGACCGCCGCCCAGGAACCTTCGCGGGTGGCCGCCGCCAGCAGCGCCAGCACCAGCGATGTCGCGCCGCGCACCGAGACCGTGCTGCCGCGCTTCAACCCGCCGCCCGGCAGCAACCCGGCCAGCGGCGGCAGCACGGCCAGCACGTCATCGGAAACCGGGGAAGAGCTCAGCTGCGCGGCCGTGCCGACCCCCGGGATCGCCGTGAGCCCGGCCAGCGCGTCCGGCACCGCCACCACCGCCCACCTCCAGCACCACGTACTCGCACCGGAGACACCCGCACCAGGCGGGCGCACCCAGGAGAAAGTTATCGAACACTTGTTCGCATAGTGCGAGACGAGCGGCCCGCTGTCAAGCCGGGGGTCACCCCGCCGGGGCAGGGTCCGCTCCGGCACACTGGCGGCATGACCCGCACGAACCCGGGCATGGACGCCGCCGGCGTCGACACGCTGACCGACGCCGTCCTCACCGCGTCCCGGCTGCTGGTGGCGGTGTCCGTCCGGTCGATCGCCGCGGCCGAAGACGGCCTGACGCTGCCGCAGTTCCGGCTCCTCGTGGTGCTGCACACCCGCGGGCCGCTCAAGCACGCGACGCTCGCCGAGCACCTCGGGGTCACGCCGTCCACGGCCAGCCGGATGGTCGACCGGCTGGTCGCCGCCGGGCTCGTCGACCGGCAGCACAGCCCGGTGTCCCGCCGCGAGATCGTGCTGGACATCACCCGGGAGGGCGCGCGGATCGTCCGGCAGGTGACGACCCGGCGGCGGCGGGAGATCGCCAAGATCGTCGCCCGGATGCCGGTGGAGAGCAGGCAGGGGCTCGTCGACGCGCTGACGGCGTTCGCCGAAGCCGGCGGCGAACCGCCCGCGGCCACGGCACCCGAAGCCAGCTGGGGCTGACGCTCACACCTCGCGGCGCAGGATCCACGCGTGGGCGCCGAGTTGACGCCGAGCGCTCGCTGTGACGCGGATCCCTGTCACGCCGTCCTCGGCCACCTCGTCCAGTCAGTGAAGCGAGAAAAGAGGACGAGATGCGCCGGATCCTGATCGTCGGCGGCGGGTACGCCGGGTTCTACGCCGCCTGGAAGCTGGAAAAGAAACTCCGCCGGAACGAGGCCGAAGTCACCCTCGTCGATCCGCGGCCTTACCTTACCTACCAACCGTTCCTGCCCGAAGTCGTCGCCGGGGCCGTCGAAGCTCGGCACGCCGCCGTGTCGTTGCGGCGGCACCTGCGCCGGACCCGCGTGCTCGCCGGGACCGTCACCGCCATCGACCACGCGCACCGCGTCGTGACCGTGCGGCCGGCCGACGGGGACGCCTTCGAGCTCGGCTACGACATCGTCGTCGTCACCGCCGGGGCCGTCACGCGGAAGCTGCCCGTGCCCGGCGTCGCCGAAGAGGCGATCGGCCTCAAGCACGTCGAAGAGGCCGTCGCGATCCGGGACCGGCTGCTCACCTCGTTCGACCGCGCCGCCGCGCTCCCCGATGGGCCGCAACGGCGGAAGCTGCTCACCGTCACCTTCGTCGGCGGCGGCTTCTCGGGCGTCGAAGGCTTCGGCGAGCTGCTGTCGCTGGCCACCGCGCTGCTCAAGCGCTACCCCGAGCTGCGCCGCGACGAACTCCGGTTCCACCTCATCGAAGCATCGGGCCGCATCCTGCCGGAGGTCACCGACCGGCCCGGGCGCTGGGTCGTGCGCGAGCTGGAACGGCGGGGCGCGCGTGTCCACCTCGACACGCTGGTGACGTCGGCGACCGGCGGGCACGTGACCCTCTCGACCGGCGAGGCGTTCGACTCGGAGCTGATCGTCTGGACCGCGGGCAACGGCGCGAACCCCGTGATCGGCAAGCACACCGACCTCCCGGTCGACGCGCGCGGCCTGGTCGTCGTGCGGCCCGACCTGCGGGTCGAGGGTGTGACCGACGCCTGGGCGGCCGGCGACGACGCCGCGGTGCCCGACCTCGCCTCGCCGGTCCCGGGCGCGCGCACGGTGCCCAATGCGCAGCACGCGTACCGGCAGGGAAAACTGTTGGCCCGCAACATCATCGCCACTTTGCGCGGCCGGACGCCGAAGCCGTACGTGCACCGCAGCCTCGGCTCGATCGCGACGCTCGGCCTCGGCCGCGGCATCTTCCAGTACCGGCGCCTGGTGATCACCGGCCTGCCGGCGTGGCTTGTGCACCGCGGCTACCACGTCCTGGCCGTGCCGAGCTGGGAACGCAAGGTCCGCGTGCTCGCGGTGTGGCTGACGGCGGCGCTGTTCGGACGCGACATCCTGTCGCTGGCTTCGGTGCAGCACCCGCGCGACGCGTTCGTCAGCGGCGGGGCGCGTCCGGACGGGGAAGATCTTCCCGCCCCCTTCAAGGTATAGCCGACCCCGGGGCTTGCGGCAAGGGCGGGGTGATCACCCAGAATGGCCCGCCGTAAGCGATCACCAGGGGAAACGGGGAAATGCCGGATGCGTGTTCTGTTGACGACGTGGGGCTCACGAGGGGACGTCGAGCCGCTGGCCGGGCTGGCGGTGGCCCTGCGGGAGCTGGGCGCGGACGCGGTGGTGTGCGCGCCGCCGGACGACGACTTCGGGCGGCTGCTGGCGCGGGCGGGGGTGCCGCTGGTGCCGCTGGGCCCGACGGTGCACTCGATCGTCGCCAATCCGAAGCCGCCGACGGCCGAAGACGCGTTCAAGCTCGCGCCGCGGCTGGTCGACGCGCGGTTCGAGACGCTCACCGCGGCGGCCGAAGGGTGTGACGCGCTGCTGGCGACGGGCCTGATGCCGGCCGGCGCGCGGGACGTGGCGGACCACCTGGGCCTGCCGTACGTGTTCGCGTGCTTCCACCTGCTCGGGCTGCCGTCGCGGCACTTCCCGCCGGGGGCGCGGCCGGGCACGCCGTCCTCGCCGGACGAGACCGACAACCGGGTGTTGTGGCGGCAGGACGCCGAGCGGGTCGACGCCCTGTACGGCCCGGCCGTGCGCAGCCACCGCGCGGCGCTGGGCCTGCCGCCGGTGGACAACGTCCGCGACTACGTCTTCACCGATCAGCCGTGGCTGGCCGCGGACCCGCTGCTGTGTCCTTCGGAGGGCAAGACCGACCTGGACATCTTCCAGACGGGCGCGTGGATCATGCCCGACGACCGGCCGCTGCCGGACGGGCTCGTAGAGTTCCTCGACGACGGCGAGCCGCCGGTGTACGTCGGCTTCGGCAGCATGGCCGCGTACGCGCCGGAGGGCATCGCGCGGATCGCCATCGAGGCGGGCCGGGCGCGCGGCCGCCGGATCGTGCTGGCCGCCGGCTGGGCGGGCCTGGCCCCGATCGACGACGCCGGTGACTGCTTCGCCGTCGGCGAGGTGAACCAGCAGGCGCTGTTCCGCCGGGTCGCCGCCGTCGTGCACCACGGCGGCGCCGGCACCACCACGACGGCCGCCCGGGCCGGCGCGCCGCAGCTTGTCGTGCCGCGGATCGCGGACCAGCCGCACTGGGCGGCGCGGGTGGCCGAGCTGGGCATCGGCGCGGCGCACCAGGACCCGGCACCGACGGTCGAGTCCCTGTCCGCCGCGCTGGACACGGCGCTCGCCGCGGAAAGCCGGGCGAAGGCCGTGGGCGGCGAGATCCGTCCCGACGGTGCGCTGGTGGCCGCGAAACGGCTCGTCGAACTGGCCGGCTGAGCACCGGGCGGCACTTTCGCCACGAAAGTGCCGCCCCTTCGGCCTCAGCCCGCGAACGGGCTCGCGTCGACCGCGCAGGTCTTGCCCGCCGCCGGGAACGTCCCGGAGATCAGGTAGTCCCGCTTCACCTGCTCGGTGCAGGTGCTCGGCACGTACATCGACGAGTGGCCGTACCCCTCGGTGACGAACACCCGGGCGCGGGCCAGCTCCGCGGCCCCGTCACGCGCGCCCGGCAGCGGCGTCGACGGGTCGTAGCGGTTGTTCAGCACCAGGATCTCCGCCGACGTCGGGCGGTTCCACGGACCCGTGTAGCGGTCGGTGTCCTTCGCCTGCCAGAACGCGCAGCTCATCATGTCCAGCACCGCGATCCGGCCGAAGTACGGCACGCGCTGGTCTTCCGATTCGGCGTACCGGCTGTAGATCGCCGGGTCGGTCGGGACGTCGCTGTCGCTGCACTGGATCGCGTTGAACGCCTCGGTGCGGTTGGATGTGTACGGCTCGCCCGCTTTGAACGCGGCCGCTGTGCGGGGCGCGTCGTACAGGCGCTGCAGCAGGGACGCGATGTCCGGCCAGCCCCGCGAGTCCGACAGGTCCGCGGCCGCGTTGATGATCCCGGAGTACGTCCAGGTTTCGCCGTCCACGGTGATCGGCGCCTGCTTGGCCCGTGCCGTGATGGCCGCCCACTTCGCCTTCGGGTCGCCCGAGGAGAACGCGCACTTCGGGCCGGCTTCCGCGCACAGGCGCAGGAACTGGTCGAACGTCTGCGAGATGCCCGTGGCGACGTCCTGGCGGGTGTCCAGCGGGACGGTCTTGCCGGCGCCGTCGTGGCCGGTGGAGTTGCCCGCGAAGTCCATGGTGCCGTCGAACACCATGGCGCGGATGCGGTTCGGGAACAGGTTGGCGTAGGTGGCGCCGAGCTGGGTTCCGTAGGAAATGCCGTGGTAGGTCAGCTTCGCGTCGCCGACCGCGCGGCGCAGCAGTTCGAGGTCCCGCGCGGTGTTCGCCGTCGAGACGTGTTCGAGGATCGGGCCGGCCTTCGCCGCGCAGCGGTCGGCGAGCTCCTTGGACTTGGCGTAGAAGACGGCGTTGCCGCTCGCGTCGCCGGGCATCTCCGGGAAGGAGCCGAAGAACGACTCCTGTTCGGCGACGGTGTCGAAGCACCGGACGGCGGTGCTGTTCGCGATGCCGCGCGGGTCCCACGAGACGAGGTCGAACCGGGCGCGCAGCTGGTCGGAGAACAGCCACGGCCACTTCCCGCGCTCCCGCAGGCGTTGCAGGCCGGACGCGCCGGGGCCGCCGAAGTTGACGAACAGCGTGCCGATCTTGTGCGTGGGATCGGTGGCGGGCAGCTTGATGAGCGCGAGGTCGATCTTCGCGCCGGCGGGCCGGTCGTAGTCCAGCGGCACGGAAGCGGTGGCGCACTGGAAACCGTCTTCGCAGCCGGTCCAGCTCAGCTTCGGCGTGGGAACGCTGTCGACGGAGGCGGAAGCGACCGCCGGCCCGGCCACGACGGCCATCGAGACACCGAGCGCGACGACGATGCTGCGCACGATGCCTCCCCCAGGAAATCGACGCACGAAGAACCCTTTCGTCGGAGGAGATGATCACCCCCTCAGACGGGTGAGGGGGTGATCGGGTTGGCAGCCGCGCGGAAAAGATCACGGCTGTCGTGCGGTTGTTCGCGCGAAGCCCGGCGAGGGTTCCCGCGCCGACCGTCAGGACGCCGGCCGAAAAGATCCCTGGCGCGGACTTGCACCGTTTAGCTATAGTACTAGGCAACTAGATAAATGGAGTTGTCGAT
This sequence comes from Amycolatopsis sp. NPDC114478, assembly GCF_055633805.1. NCBI lineage: Bacteria > Bacillati > Actinomycetota > Actinomycetes > Pseudonocardiales > Pseudonocardiaceae > Amycolatopsis > Amycolatopsis sp. NPDC114478. Next base: position 222,767 of record NZ_JBVKDO010000001.1, read on the forward strand.
GATCGAATTCCACCTCGACGCCCGGTCGGGGCTCTCGCCGTACCAGCAGCTGGTCCAGCAGGTGCGGCACGCCCTCCGCCTGGGTCTGCTCGCCGAAGGGGACCAGCTCCCGAAGGTCAAGGACGTGGTCGCCTCCCTCGCGATCAACCCCAACACCGTGCTGAAGGCCTACCGCGAACTGGAGCACGACGGCCTCGTCTCGGCCCGGCCCGGCGTCGGCACCTTCGTCACCGCGACGCTCAACGGCGGCACCTCCTTCGCCGTGCTCGGGTCGCTGCGGCAGGACCTGCGGCGGTGGCTGGGCAAGGCCCGCAAGGCCGGTCTCGACGAAGAGAGCATCGAGGCCCTGCTGATGTCCACGTTTCGCGACTCCGCCAGAGAGGACATAGCGTGACCGTCCTGCGAGCCCAGGGGCTGGGCAAGAAGTACAAGCGCAAGCAGGCGCTGACCGGCTGCACGCTCGAGATCGAAGCCGGTCACGTCACCGGGCTCGTCGGCCCCAACGGTGCCGGGAAGTCCACCCTGCTGAACATCGCGTCCGGCATGCTGGAGCCGACGACCGGCAGCATCGAAGTCTGCGGCGGCGTCCCCGGCAGCGGGCCGGACCAGCTGGCGAAGGTCGGGTACGTCGCCCAGAGCACGCCCGTCTACACCGGGCTGACCATCGAGGAGCACCTGCGGCTCGGCGCGCACCTCAACCCGCGCTGGGACACCGCCCTCGCCGCGAAGCGGATCGAACGGCTGGGGCTCGACCCGAAGCAGCACGCCGGGAAGCTGTCCGGTGGCCAGCGCGCGCAGCTCGCGCTCACCCTCGGCATCGCCAAGCGGCCCGAGCTGCTGCTGCTCGACGAACCGGTCGCCGCGCTGGATCCGTTGGCACGCCGGGAGTTCCTGCAGGACCTCATGGAAGCCGTCGCCGAGCACGGGCTGTCCGTCGTCATGTCCTCGCACCTGGTCAACGACCTGGAACGCGTCTGCGACCACCTCGTCGTGCTGGTGGACTCGCAGGTCCGGGTGATCGGCGAGGTCGAAGAGCTGCTGGCCACGCACCACCGGCTGTCGGGGCCGCGCCGCGACGTCGGCACGCTGCCGGCGGACCAGCTCGTCGTCTCCGAGAAGCACACCGACCGCCAGACCACCGTGCTCGTCCGCACCGAGGCGCCGATCCTCGATCCCGCGTGGACGGTCGCGCGGATCGGCCTCGAGGACCTCGTCCTCGAATACATGAGCAACCCCGCCGCCGCCCGTCCCGCCCTGGAGGTCCTCCGATGACCTGGCTGACCTGGCGCCAGTTCCGCACGTCGGCGCTGTCCCTCTTCGCCGCGCTGGTCCTGATCGGCGTCGCGCTCGCGATCACCGGCCCGGACCTGGTCGGGCGCACCGACTTCTCCGACGAGGACGCCCTCTTCGCGGGCACGATCCTGGTGCTGTACCTGCTGCCCGCCGTGATCGGCGTCTTCTGGGGCGTCCCGATGATCACGCGCGAGCTGGAGACCGGGACGCACAGCCTGGTCTGGAACCAGACCGTCACGCGCAAGCGGTGGCTCGCCACCAAGCTCGGCTACGGCCTGCTCGCCGCGGTGGTCGCGGGCGGCCTGCTCGGCTGGGCGGTGTCGTGGTGGGCGAGCCCGATCGACGCGCTCGCGGCCGCGCAGACCGACCGCGGCATGCTTTCGCGCATGGCGCCGGTGGTTTTCGGCGCGCGTGGCATCGTCCCGATCGGCTACGCGGCCTTCGCCCTCGCGCTCGGCGTCGCGGTCGGGATGCTGCTGAAGCGGACCGTGGCTGCCATGGCCGTCACGCTCGTCGCGCTCGCCGCCGTGCTGCTCCTGGTGCCGAACTTCGTGCGGCCCCACCTGCTGCCGCCGCAGACCGAGACGGTCGCGATCACCGGCGAGAACATCACGAACATCACCGGCGACGCAAACGGCGTGCGGGAGATCGGCGTGCGGAACCCGCCCGGCGCGTGGGTGCTGACGAACGAAACGGTCGACCCGGCCGGGAACCTGGCCGTCCCGCTGCCGGACTTCGTGCGGAACTGCCTGCCGGGGCCGGGCGGCCCCATCCCGGAACGCGGCAACGTCCAGGAGTGCATGGCGCAGCTGGGCGCGCACGGCTACCAGCAGCGCCTGACCTACCAGCCGGGTTCGCGGTTCTGGCCGCTGCAGTGGCTCGAACTCGCGCTCTACCTCGCGATGACCGCCCTGCTCACCTGGTTCTGCTTCCGTCGCGTCCGCCACCTGTCCTGACTCCGGTTCCTGGGGGAATCATGCGCACCCTCGCGGTAGCCACCGCTTTGACCCTCCGCCCGACCGGCCACGAGCCCGTCGGCGTCAGCACACTGTCCCTTGTGGACGGATCACGGCCCGATCCCTGGGTGCCCACGGTGCCCTACCGGGAGCTGATGGTCTCCGTCTTCTACCCGGCGACGTCGGCGAACGGGCCCACGAAGCAGTACATGACGCCGCTGGAGTCCGAGCGCAACCTCGAACGGGACAACGTCCCCGGGCTGGACGCAGCCGCGGGCCGTCCTCACGGCGCTGGCCGAGGAGCTCGCCAGCCGCGGCTACGCGGTGGCGGCGATCGACCACACCTACGAGAACCGGGCCACGACCTTCCCCGACGGTCACGTCACCGGCTGCGCCGCCTGCGAAGTCGACGACCAGCCCGGGACCTGGGAAGGTCGCGCAGGTGCGGTCGAAGGACACGTCGTTTGTGCTCGACTCGCTGCTGCGCTCGAAGAAGTGGGGCGCGCTGATCGACCCGGCGCGGATCGGCATGACCGGGCACTCCGCGGGTGGCGCGGTCACGACGCAGGCGATGCTGGCCGACCCGCGCATCCGGGCCGGGGCCGACATCGACGGGAGCATCCACGTCCCGCTCCCGGCGTCCGGGCTGGCCCGGCCGTTCCTGTTCCTGGGCAGCATGGACGACTACACGCCGGGCCAGCCGGGCCCGTACGACGACTGGGAGACCGACTGGACGCACCTCACCGGGTGGAAGCGCTGGCTCATGGTGTCCGGCACGGTGCACGGCTCGTTCACCGATCTCGCGGAACTACGTAAGCGCTTTCTTCGACCGGAACCTGCGGTGCCGGCCCCAGCCGCTGCTGGCCGCGCCGTCGCCCGCCTACCCAGAAGTGACGTTCATCGGATGAAGACGACGATCCTGACCGCGACATGACGCTTTCCCTGCCGGCGCCGACCGGGGACCGGCCGGTGGGCAGCACGCCGGTGTACCTAAAGGACACCTCGCGGGCGGACCCCTGGGTGCCGTCGGTGCCCTACCGGGAGTTGATGGTCACGCTGTTCTACCCGGCGGCGTCCGCGCACGGGCCGAAGGCGCAGTACCTGACGTCGGCCGAATCCGCGGCACTGCTGCAGGACAGCGGTTTGGACGTGCCGCCGGACCTGCTCACCGGGGTGGTGACCCACTCGGCGGCCGGTGCCCGGCCGGCCGGGCACCACCTGCCCCTGGTGGTGCTTTCGCCCGGCTACACCAAGCCTCGCGCCACGCTCACCGCGCTGGCCGAGGACCTGGCGAGCCACGGGTACGCCGTCGCGCTCGTCGGCCACACCTACGAGAACACCGGCACGAGCTTCCCCGACGGGCACTTCGCCGGGTGCGCGTCCTGCGAGGTGCCGCACGACAGCGCGTTCTGGACGAAGCGGGAACTGGGCCGGCCCGCCGACGTGTCGTTCGTACTGGACTTCCTGAAGCACTCGCGGTGGGCGTCGCTGATCGACGCGTCGCGGATCGGCATGGCCGGGCACTCCATCGGCGGCGCGAGCACGATCCCCGCGATGGTCGCCGACCCCCGGATCCGCGCCGGGATCGACATCGACGGACGCACGGAGGTCCCGCTCACCGCACCCGGGCTGGCGCGGCCGTTCATGTTCGTCAACCACGAGCAGACGCCGAGGTGCGCGCCGGGCAACGTGGAGTGGGAACGGGACTGGGCGCGGATGACGGGGTGGAAGCGCTGGGTCGAGGTGGCGGGCACGCTGCACGCGTCCTTCACCGACGTGGGCCTGATCGGGGACCGGCTAGGGGTCGACACGGGCGCGACGACGAGCGCCGCGCGGACGCAGGAGATCACGCGGATGTACGTGAACGCGTTCTTCGACCAGCACGTGCGGGGCGAGCCGCGGCCGGTGCTCGACACACCGGGCTACCCGGAAGTCTCGTTCTGCCGCTAGGGGGACGGCGGAAGCGGCACGCGTTGGGGGTGTGCCGCTTCCGCCTGCCTACGCCGAGACGGGTTCCAGCGCTTCACCGGCTGGACGCGGCTCGGCCGTCGGAGCCGGCTCGCCGCGGCCGAGAAAGGAGCCGCTGCTCGACGTCTTGCTGGGAGCCGCCGGTCTGGCGGCGACGCTGCTCAGCCTGGTCCTGATCGCCGTCGCGCTGAGCCGGACGTTCTGGCCGGCGACGTGGCTCACCACGTTCCTGTAGCGCTCAGAGCTTGCCGCCCGCGACCGGTGGCATGTCCGGTGCGTCCTCGACCCCGGTCGCGGCCTCGCGGTACAGGTGGTTCTCGACCTCGAAGAGGTTGTCCGCGGCGCGCTCGACGACCGTGAGCAGCGTGGACATCTGGGCGACCTCTTCGACCTGCTCCTTGAGGAACCAGGCCACGAACTGCTCGCCGAGGTAGTCCTCCTCCAGCCGCGCGGCCTTCGCCATGGCCTCGATGTCGGCGGTCACCGCCCGCTCCTGGTCGAGGGCGACCTCGATCGCCTCGTGCGCGCTGGAGAAGTCGTTGCGGACGTCGCCGCTGCCGGGGACGGCCACCGGCTGGTCCCGGTCGAGCAGGTACTGGACCATGGCGAGCGCGTGGTTGCGTTCCTCGATCGACTGCCGGTAGAAGCGTTTCGCCAGCCTCGGCAGGTCACGGGCGTCGAACCAGACGGCGAGGGCGATGTACTGCTGCGCGGCGGTGAACTCGTGCCGGATCTGCGCCTGCAGGAGCTCGGAGAACTTCGAACGCTGGGTATCGGCCATGCCCCACAAGGTACGCGCGCGGGCTACGAGCGGCGCGCTCCCCGGACGCTGTCCTTGACGGCGTCGAGCAGCTCGTTCCGGGCCGCGTTCAGGGCCCGGTACTCCGGCTTTCCGGGGTTGATCAGCTCGTGCCACAGGGAAATGACCGCGGCGCTGCGGTCCTCCAGCTCGTGCGCCCGGGCGATCACCGCCGGCGTCCCGATCACTTCCAGCATCGCGACCTGTTCCCGCAGGCCCGCGAGCGCCTCGGCGCCGGCCTGGTACCTCGACCGGCGGTCGCCCTCGTCGGTGAGCACCTGGTACCGGAACGCGGTGATCCGCCCGAAGTACCGGGTGATCTCCAGGTAGGCGTCCCGGATGTCGCGGTCCCACTGGCGCCGGTCCTCCCGGTTCAGCCGCCGGCGATCGCTCAGCGAGGTCGCGAGGAACGCGATCACCGCGCCCGCGAGCAGGAAGCCCCCGGCGATCACCGGAACACCCCACCACGGCGCGGAACCCGGTGCGGCTGGGGCGAGGGCGGCGGGCACCGGCGAGAGCATGCCGGCACGATACCGGGGAAAGGCGGCAAATCCGCCTGAAGAATTCGGCCGGAAGCTACGATCTGCGCGTGCCGAGCCACCTGCCCGACCTCGCCGGAACGGTGACCTGCGTGACCGGCGCGTCCGGGACCATCGGCCGCGGGATCGCCCGGCGCTTCGCCGAGGCCGGCAGCGCCGTAGCCGTGCACCACCGCCGTCCCGGTGCGGCCGACGACGTCGTCGCGGCGATCGAAGCCGCGGGCGGCTGTGCCCGCTCCTTCACCGCCGAACTCACCGACGACGACGCCTGCCACGCGCTCCTGGCCGCCGTCGCGGACTGGGGCGGCCGGCTCGACGCGCTCGTCAACAACGCCGGTGCCCAGCCCGTCGAAGCCCTCGCGGACCTGACCGCGCGGCAGTGGCGGGCCATGCTCGACGCGACCCTGACCAGCGCGTTCTCCTGCACCCAAGCCGCCGCACGGCTGCTGCACGACGGCGGCAGCGTCACGCACGTCGCTTCGATCGAGGCCCGGCAACCCGCGCCCGGGCACGTCCACTACAGCTCGGCCAAGGCCGCGCTCGTCATGCACGCCCGCGGCGCCGCGCTCGAATACGGCCCGCGCGGGATCCGCGTCAACACCGTGTCCCCCGGGCTGATCGCGCGCGACGGGCTCGAGCGGGACTGGCCCGAAGGCGTCGAACGGTGGCACCGCGCCGCGCCGCTGGGCCGGCTCGGCACCCCCGAAGACGTCGGCAAAGCGTGCGTCTTCCTGGCGTCCCCGCTGGCTTCCTGGATCACCGGGCACGACCTCGTCGTCGACGGCGGGGTCACCGCCCGGCCGACCTGGTAATCTGGAACACGTTCTAGTTCCTGGGGGCGCGATGACCTTCCCGATCGTCGACGGCGTGCCGCCCGGGCGCGCGCTGCTGGGGTCCCGGATCCGCGAGCTGATCGAAGCTTCCGTGTGCGCGGGCGACGAAGCCGACCTGGCCGCCGCCGCGAGCCGGGTCGAAGCCGTCACGGCCGCGCTGCGGGAGGGCGGCGGCGCACCGCCGTTGCTGCTCGCCGCGCTCGAGGGCGGCGGCCACCTGAGCGTCAACAACCCGCTGGAAGGGCCCGGGAACCCGTTGGCGCCCCCGCTGTCGTGGACGCATGTGGGTCCGGACAGGGTCCGCGCGGAGGTCCTGCTCGGCGCGGCGCACGAAGGACCACCCGGCCGGGTCCACGGCGGCTGGGTGGCGGCGATCCTGGACCACGTGCTGGGCCGCGCCACCGCCGCGGCCGGCTTCCCCGGGATGACGGCGTCGCTGACCGTCGACTACCTCCGCGGCACGCCGTACGCGGTGCCGCTCAGCGTCGAAGGGCGGCTCGAGCGCCGGGACGGGCGGAAGCTGCACGCCACCGGCACCCTCCGCGCGGGCGAAGAGATCTGCGCGACGGCCACGGCGATCCTCGTCCACTTCAGCGCCGACCGCTTCCCGGTGTCCACTTCGGACTAGGGCACGACCGACGTGTGCCGGGGCGCTTCCGAGCTGGACGACGCCATCAGCACCGCGCAGATCGGCACCGCCATCGCCAGCGCCGCCAGCACGAACACCGGGAACAGGAACGAGAACACCTCCGCGCCCGACGGGTCCGGTGCCCCGGCGTCGAGGTGCAGCCGGACCGCCGCCATGCCCGTGTAGTGCATGCCCGTCACCGCCGCCGCCATCACCAGGCCCGCCGCCAGGCGCGGCAGGAGCTTGTCCAGCCCGACCGTGAACCACAGCGCCGCCGTCGCCGCCACCACGGCGATCACCACCGACAGCACCACCAGCGTCGGGTCGTAGCCGATCGTGCCCTTGATCTGCACCGCCCACATCCCCGTGTAGTGCATGACGTTCACGGCGAGCCCGGTCAGCAGGCCGCCGAGCAGGAGCCGCCGCCAGGCGAACCGGTTGCGGACGCCGAACACCAGCAGGCCGCAGAACACCGCCGCCACCGACAGGACCGCCGACAGCGCCGTGCGCAGGATGTCGTAGCGCACCGGCAGGCCCGGCGTCGAGAACCCGAGCATCGCGATGAAGTGCATGACCCAGATGCCGACGCCGCCGATCGACAGCGCGGCGAGCCCGAGCCAGGTCAGCCGGGTGCGCGCGTTGTCCGTCGTGCGCGCCTGCAGCGTGCACGCGAGCCCGAGGGCGCAGCCCACCACCGAGGTGAGGTACGCGAGCACGACGAGCCAGTGGCCCATCGCGAAGTCGTCGTGGTCCATGTGCATTTCCGGGCTCCTGTCAGGCTTGCCGCTGCCGCGGCGCGTGCAACGCGGCCAACGCGTACTCGGCCGCGGCGATGAGGGTCTGCTTCGTCGACTCCGGCGAGCGCGCGTCGCAGGTGATGACTTGGACCTCCGCCGGGACCTTGAGCGCTTCGCGCACCTGCTCCGGCGGGTGCTGGCGGGTGTCCTGGAACTGGTTGACGGCGATCAGGAACGGCAGCCCGCGCGACTCGAAGAAGTCGATCGAGGCGAAGCTGTCCGCCAGCCGGCGCGTGTCGACCAGGACGATCGCCGCCACCGCGCCGCAGACGAGGTCGTCCCACATGAACCAGAACCGGTGCTGCCCCGGCGTGCCGAACACGTAGAGGATCAGGTCGTCGGCCAGCGTGAGCCGGCCGAAGTCCATCGCCACCGTCGTGGCGAACTTCCCCGGCACCGCTTCGGTCCGGTCGACCCCGATGGCGGCGGCCGTCATCACGGCTTCGGTGCGCAGCGGGTCGATCTCGGAGACGGCGCCGACGAACGTCGTCTTGCCGGCCCCGAACCCGCCGGCCACGACGATCTTGGCCGAGGTGATCCGCTTGTCAGAGTGCGCGTAGTCCACTGAGGACCCTTTCGAGCAGGTCGTTGCGTTCGTCGAAGGAGGCGTCCGCGGTGAGCGTGTCGCGGATGGACACCTGGCCGGCGACCAGCAGGTCGCCGATGAGCACCCGGGCCACGCCCAGCGGCACGCCCAGGTGCAGGGCGACCTCCGCCACCGAGCGCTGGTTCAGGCACAGCTGCGTCACCGCGGCCAGCGGGTTGGTCGGGCTGAAGGGCGCCGCGCGTCCCTCGGCCGTCGTCTCGACGAGGGCTTCCACCGCCAGGTCGACCGTCGGCCGGGTGCGCCCGGCGGTCCACGCGTACGGCCGGGCCAGCGATGCCGCGTGCCGCCCGCCTTCGCGCCGCCGGCCTTGGGTCACCGGCTCGCCCCGGGTGCGGCCGTGGGGCGCGCGGGCGTCTCGACCATCTTCCCGACCCGGTCGACCAGCAGCGTCATCTCGTAGCCGACCAGGCCGATGTCGCACCCCGGGTTGGCCAGGACCACCAGGTTCGAGCCGTCGCCGACGTTCATCAGCAGCAGGAAGCCCTGCTCCATCTCGATGACCGACTGCACGACCCGCCCGGCGGTGAACAGATCGGCGGTGCCGAGCGCGAGGCTCGCGAGACCGGACGCGATCGCGGAGAGCTGGTCCGCCCGGTCGCGCGGCATCGAGTCGTTCGCCGCCACGAGCAGGCCGTCCGCCGACACGAGCGCGGCGTGCGCGACGCCGGGCACCTCCTGCGTGAACGCCGACACCAGCCAGTTCCGGGACTGGTCGACCACTTCCGCTCCTCCCTGCCGGGTGCTCATGCTCATCACTGGCCCTTCGGGTCGGTCGCGACCCGGTGGCGGGCCGCGCGCATACCGCTGTAGTGCCGGGAAAGGTTGCTCCGCACCGCGGCCGGGTCCCGGAACGACGGGTCGGCCTCCCGCGGCTTGCGCGGGGTGACCGAGCCGGGGGCGAGCTGGGCGCCGGGCTGCCGCGTCGGCAGGCCCGAGTCGGTGAGCTCGAGGTCGTCCAGCGTGCCGACCGCGGCCTCGGCGGCCTGCCGGACGTCGTCGGCGGGGGTCGCCCACTCGCCGGTGCGCGCCGGTTGCGCGGGCGGGTCGGCGAACCAGTGCGACAGCATCTGGTCGAAGATCGGCGTCGGCATCGGCACGGGCTCCGCGACGGCCGGGGGTTCCTCGGCGGGCCACCGGGGTTCCGGCTCGTGCCGGGCGCCGCCGTTGAGCGACGCGGGCAGCCCGGGCCGCGGCGGCAGGTCGACCAGGATCAGCACCCCGGGGACGTGCACGCTGGCGGTGATGCCGGCGCTCGCGGTCCGCGTGGTCGTCGGCCGCAGCCGCACGGTGATCCCGTGCGAGGCGGCGAGCCTGCTGACGACGAACAGGCCCATCCGGCGGGTGGTCTCCGGGCTCACCGACGCGCCGGCGGCGAGCCGGGCGTTCGCCGCTTCGAGGTCCTCGCGGGTCATGCCGAGCCCGGTGTCGACGACCTCGATCAGCACGCCGCCGTCGAAGCCGCGGTCGGCGGTGAGCACGACCTGCTCGTCCGGCGGCGACGACCGGATCGCGTTCTCCAGCAGCTCGGCGAGGATGTGCACGACATCGGCCGCGGCCTCGGACTGCACCGACCCGCGGGGCGCGTTGCCGAGCGTCACGCGCTGGTAGTCCTTGACCTCCGACGTCGCCGCGCGCAGCAGCTCGACCGTCGCGACCGGCCCGACCTCGCGGCGCACCGGCCGCCCGCCCGCGAGGACCTGCAGGTTCTCGCCGTTGCGCCGCAGCCGGGTGGCGATGTGGTCGATCTGGAAGAGCTCGGCCAGCCGCTGCGGGTCCTGCTCGTCGGCTTCGAGGTCCTCGATCACCGACAGCTGCAGCTCGACGAGCGACTGGCTCCGCCGCGACAGCGTCATGAACATCTCACTGACCTGGATCCGCATCTCGGCCTGCTCGCCGACGGCCAGCCGCACCGCCTGCCGGTGCATGTCGTCGAAGGCGCGGGCCAGCTCGCCGACCTCCTCTTCGGACTCGACGGGCAGCCGCTCGGTCGCCTGCCAGTCGACGTCCTCGCCTTCCCGGATCCGCTCGATGGTCGCGGGCAGCCGGCGGCGCGCGGTGTCGACCGCGGCCGCGTGCAGCCGGCGGATCGGGGCGACCACCGAGCGGGCCACGGCGAGCGCGATGGCGAGGGCCCCGAGCAGCGCCGCGATCACGAGCGCGGCGTCGCGCAGCGCGTCGGACCGGATGAGGTTGGTCCGGGCGCCGACCGCGTCCGCGAGGGTCGTCACCTGGTCGTCCAGGATGCTCCCGAGCGCCGCGCGCTTGGCCGCGGGCCCGCCGGCGCCGGGGATGGTCGCGGCGGCGAACCGCGCCGCCACCGCACCGGACGGCAGCGCGCGGCGGATCTGCCCGGTGAGCACCGCCTCTTCGGCGACGGCGGCCGCGAGCGAGTCCGCGGATCTTCCGTCCGGCACCTCCTGGCCGGCCAGGGACGTCCTCAGCTGCGTCAATGCTTTCGTGATATCGGCGGGCCGGTCGAGATCGACATTCCCGGCTTGGGCGACGATACCGGGGATCACCTCGCTCAAGCCGACGACGAAGTCGTGGTAGGCGGCGGCTTTCCCCCCGGCCAGCCCTTCCTGCTGCCGCAGGCCGGCCAATTTCGCCAATTGATCTTCCAGTGTGCGGGAAAGCTCCGGGCCGAGCTGCGCGAATTCGGCGTCGTGCCGGATCGAGGCGGTTTTCGCGTCGACGGCGGCGGTCTGCGCGGCCGCGCCGTCGTGGATCAGCTCGTCGTCGACGAGGCCGGCGAGCTCGGCGATCCCTTGCACGACCGGCATTTGGTCGCGCACGGCGCTGAGCGCGCCGGCCTGGGCCAGCTCGGTCTGGATGCGGCCGCCCGCCAGCAGCAAGGCGACCAGGACGGGCAGCAACAACACGACGGAGATCTTGGTGCGCAGCCGCCAGGTGCCGGGATTCCACGACGGGGTGGAACGACGGCGAAGCGGTTCGTCTTCTTTCATCGGTGGCGTGGCTCGATTCGTACCGGTGGCCGAGAACGATTTCCGGGATCTTTTTTCACGGAATTCAGACCGGAGACATAACTCCGCGGGCGACGGTGCTGTCAAGGAACCGCGGCCGTTTCCCCCGTACGCATCAGCTACGCAGGGTAATGGTCGGCGACGCCGCTTTTCGCCTTCGCGAAGTGCGTGAATTTCCGTCCGCGGGAAGGCGGGATCGGGCCGGGCCGACCCCCAGCCGGCCCGCGCCACTCGCCGTGAAATCCGGCGGGAGGTGAGCAAGACGGTGCCAGCGGCTCGTGAGCAGCGTCAACAGCCGTGCGGACCTTTCACGCCTGGGTGAAACGTCACTCGGCGTCACCGCGGCTATCCTCGGCCGGGAAAGGGGGTGCGGGCATGCTGGAGATCCACTTCACGGACGCGGACCTGGCGAAGGTGACCATCGCCGAGGACGCCGATCCGATGTGGGAGCTGCTGATGAGCAGCTACCGGATCCGCCGGCCCGAGGGCGAGCCGTTCTTCGGCCGGTGGCGCAAGGGGTCGCGCACCGCCGCCCCCGAGTCCGGCCGGCTGCTGATGTCGGCCGTCCCGCCGTACGGGTACTGCCCGGACTTCCTCACCCCGGCCGGGCTGGCCACGATCGGTGACGGCGTCTCCGCGCTGCTCGAGACGCCGGGAAAGGTGCTGGCCGCGGACGTCGCCGAGCTGGCCTCGCAGGGCACGCGCGTCACGCCGTGGCTGCGCCGGCTGGCCGGCGGCGAGACCCGCGAGCTGCACCGGCTCGGCACCGCGCTGCAGGACTACTACCGCCAGTGCCTGGCCCCGGACTGGGCGACGGTCCGCCACGTCGTCGCCCGCGACCGCGACCGGCTGCGGGCGAACCTGGACCGCGGCGGGCCGCAGCTGCTGCTCTCGACGCTGCACCCGGACGTCACGTGGACGCCGCCGGTGCTGCGGGTGCGCTTCCCGATCGCGCAGGAGCTGCACCTCGACGGCCGCGGCCTGCGCCTGATCCCGACGTTCTTCGCGCACGGCATGCCGACGACGTACAAGGACCCGGGCCTGCCGCCGGTGCTGGTCTACTCGATCGGCCACCCGCGCTTCGACAGCGACGCCGAGCCCGGGCCGTCCCTGGTGGCGCTGCTCGGCCAGACGCGGGCGCGGGTGCTGGTGACGGTGGCGACCACCCGGTGCAACACGAGCGAGCTGGCGTCGATGACGGGCGTGTCGCTCGCGACGGCCAGCCAGCACGCGTCGGTGCTGCGGGCCGGCGGGCTGATCACCAGCGCGCGGTCGGGGAAGTCGCAGATCCACGAGATCACCCCGCTGGGCCTGGGCGTCATCCGCGCCGGCTGATCGGGTGTTGCCCCGGCGCGCGGGCGTCGTGTTAGCCTGTCGCCGTGCAGCGCCTCATGACGTCCTCGCGACTCGTAACCCGGCGCGCCGGCTGAACCCAGGTCGCCGGCGCGCAGCGTCGTCGATCGCTCTTCTCGGGACCTGGCCCCGATCTCATTCCTTCTTCGTTCGGGAGATCCGCCATGTCCACGTCGTTCGCCATTCCCGCGACCCGCTCGGCGATGCTGCTGCGCCGCCGCATCGCCACGTACTTCGTCGGCGGCGCCGACGAGATCCCGGCGCTGGTCACCGCCCTGGGCGGCCACCTGGTCCACGAGCTGTCCGTCGACATCAAGGACGGCGTCCGCGAGAGCAGCATGGTCTGCGCGGTCCTGCTGGCCGCGGAGGAGACCGAGCCCCTGCTCGACCGGCTGCGCGGGCTGGCGTCGGTCGTCTCGGCGGAGCTCGCCTAACTGCGCACCAGGGTGCGGGGGCGCATGGCGTTCGCGACCATCGCCATCCCGCCCTCGGTGAACAGCGACTCCGGGTGGAACTGGACGCCCTCGATCGGCAGCTCGCGGTGCCGGACGCCCATCACCTCGCCCGTCGACGACCACGCCGTCACGACCAGGTCCGCCGGCAGCGACGCCGGGTCCAGCACCAGCGAGTGGTACCGGGCCACCGTCAGCGGGTTCGGCAGCCCGGCGAAGACGCCGCGGCCGTCGTGGGCCAGGGGTGAACACTTGCCGTGCATCGGCTCGGCCGCGTGCACCACCCGGGCGCCGAACGCCGCGCCGATCGCCTGGTGGCCGAGGCACACACCGAGGATCGGCACGCGCCCCGCCAGCGCGCGGACCAGCTCGACCGAGATGCCCGCGTCCGCCGGGGCGCCCGGGCCCGGGGAGATCAGCACCAGCTCCGGGTCGAGGGCGGCCACGTCGGCCACCGACACCTCGTCGTTGCGGTAGACCTGGCACGACGCGCCGAGGTCGCCCAGGTACTGCACCAGGTTGTAGACGAACGAGTCGTAGTTGTCGAGCACGCAGATCACGCCGCCGCCCCTTCCACCGTCACGCCGAGGGCTCGCGCCCCGGACCCGAGCTTCGCCAGGCACTCCGCGTACTCCTCGGCCGGGTCGGAGTCGTGGACGATGCCGCCGCCCGCCTGCAGCCGGATCTCGCCGTCACACCACACCATGCTGCGGATCGTCAGGTACAGGTCCACATGGGACACCCCGAACGAGCCGACCGCGCCCGAGTACAGCCAGCGCCGCGCGGGCTCCAAAGAATCGATGATCTCCATCGCGCGCACCTTCGGCGTCCCGGTCATGGTGCCCGCCGGGAACGTCGCCCGGATCAGCTCCGCCGTCCCGCGCTCCCGGGCGGGCTCGCCCCAGACGTCGGACGTCAGGTGCATGACGTGCGAATACCGCTCCACGGCCATCAGCCGCTCCACCGACACCGTGCCGGGACGGCACACCCGGCCCAGGTCGTTGCGGGCCAGGTCGACCAGCATCCGGTGCTCGGCCAACTCCTTGACCGACGAACGCAGGTCGTCCTCGGCGAGCCGGTCGGCGCGGCCGTCGCGGCCCCGCGGCCGGGTGCCGGCCAGCGGGCGGATCAGCGCCCGGCCACCCGACAGCGTCAGGCACGGTTCCGGCGACGCCCCCACGGCCTCGAACTCCGGCCCGCCGTGCCAGAAGTGGTACGGGGACGGGTTGATCTCGGTCAGTCGGTTGTAGACGGTCAAGCCGTCCACAGTGGCCGGCGCGGTCCAGGGGTTGGACAGCACGAGCTGGAAGACGTCGCCGTCGAGGATGTGCTGCTGGGCGCGCCGCAGGGCGTGGACGTACTCGTCGTAGCCGAACCCGAACGTCCCGGTCCCGACCGCGACGGCACCGAGCGGGGCGACGACGAGCCGGTCGAGCGTCCGGGCGACCTGCTCGGCCGCCTTGCGGGCCGCCGCGGGGGTCGTGCCCCGGCCGATCACCCGCCCGTCGATGACCAGCACCTCGGGCAGGAAGAACTCGTACACCGGCCGCCCGTTCGCCGGGTGCCGGCTGGGCAGCCGCTCGAAGTCGCGCGCGGCGTCGTAGGCCAGGAAGCCGTACCAGGCCGCCTCGGCGTCGGTGGTGTCCGGCGGCAGGTCCAGCCCGGCCAGCAGGTCCACCGCCGCAGTGAGCGGGGCGGGTCCGTCACCGCCGGGGTGCGACAGGACGGCGAGCTCGCCCGCGGCCAGCACCGCGTCCCGGCCGCCCGGCCCGGCGGTGAGCATGACGCGCCCGGCCGGCCGCAGGGCCGCGGCGGCGGCCACCGGGTCCACTGTGGACGCCAGCGGGACGGCGCAGCGGTGCAGCCGCGCGCCCGGGGACAGCGCGGACGTGATCATCGCGCGACCGCCGGCACCCGGAACTGCGTCCGCTCGTGGTCGCCGACGGGCTTGCCCATGGCGTAGCGGAACGCGGCGAGCTGGATCGCCCGCGGCGGGCAGCCTTCGACGAAGATGCCGAGGTCCCGGCTCTCGTACAAGCAGTTGCCGACGAGCAGCACTTCCCCGCGCAACGGCGGGAGCGAGACTTGCGGCCCGGAGATGACCGTCATCTCCCCGTCCCACTCGCACAGTTCCCCGGCCAGCGCCCGCATCGCCCCGGCGACGAACCGGCTGCACGCCGGGCACGCGTTGTCCGCGTAGACGTGGATGCCCTCGCGCGGCACGACGATCTCGACCGGCGCCTTCACCATGTCGAACGCCAGCTCCTCGAGCGGCGTCCCGAGCAGCTGGATGTCGTCGAGGGAAAGGGGTCCCATCCCCCGCGCGTGCGCGTCCCGCAGGTACGCGACGCTGTCCGGGTCGAAGCCGGCCAGGGTCCCGACGGCGACGTCCAGCGCGACGGCGTTGCGGCTCGCCGCCAGGAAGCCGACCTCGCGGGCCTGCCCGTCCATCGGGTAGTTGCCTTCGATCACGGTGGTCCCGTCGCAGACGACCAGGTCCTGCGGGCGCATCAGGTTCAGGTCCACAGTGGACTCGTCGACGCCCGCCATGTGCACGATCCGGGTGGTGTACCCGGGCAGCAGCCCGACCAGGTTCTTCATCGCGTTCGAGTAGACGACGCTCGCGTGCGTGCGCAGCTGCGGGACGCCGATGAAGTAGTCGCAGTCCAGGATCAGCTCGGGGACGGCGATCGGCACCCGCAGCGACGTCGCCCCGGGGATGCCGGTGATGCGCAGCGGCAGGTCGTCGAAGCTGACGACGCGGGCGTACTTCGCGGCCTCGTGGTCGCGCAGGATCTCGTAGATCGCGTGCGTGCGCTCGGCGATCACCGGCCGCGCCCCGCGTTCGGCGACGGCGCGGGCGATCGCGGCCAGCAGCGCCGGCCGCACGTGGAACCCGGGCGCGGTCTGGAAGAGGTTCGGCTTGATCAGCACCTGCGCGCCGGGCGGCAGCGCGGACAGCGGTTCGCCGAGCAGGTCGAGCAGCCGGGCCAGGCCGTCCGGCACGCCGGCGTCACCGCCGACGGCCGTGAGCGCGACCTGTTCAGTCATCAGTGTCCTCCACGGCGATCACGCGCGCGGGCGCGGCTTCGGCGCCGGCGACCTTGGTCGGCAGTGCGATCAGCTGGACGACCTGCTTGGTCAGCTCGTGCATGTTGGTGACGTACTCCAGCAGCGGGATCCCGGCGGCGAGCAGCGCGTGGTGCACCGGGGACTCGGCGTCGCCCGGCCGTTCGGTCAGGCAGTCGAAGCCGATGAGGCACGCGCCGTTGTCGATGGCCCACCGCGCGGCCGACGGCGTCAGGTAGGGCGGGCGGTCCCAGTAGTCGGAGCGGCCCCAGTTGTGCCGCAGCCAGTCGGTGCGGATGAGCAGCCGGTCGCCGGGCCGCCACACCGGCCGCAGCGCCTTCTCCAGGTCTTCGCCGGTCACCTCGTCCAGCTCGCCCTTGTGCGACAGGTCGGCGACGCAGGCGCGGCCGATCAACGTCTGCAGCGGGACCTCGTCGATGCCTTCGGTGCCGGGGTAGAAGTGCAGCTTGTACTCCATGTGCGTCCCGTTGTGCGGGAACACGTGCAGGTACGAGAAGGTGCGCTTGGTGCCGTACGGGTCGGTCTCCGGCGTCATCGAGCGTTCGCTGACGAACTTCGGGAACCAGTCGGCGGGGTAGGACGGCATTCCGTCGTAGAAGCCGTGGGTGAGGTCGACGAGTCGGGGCACCGGGGTTCTCCTTGCTCAGCAGGTGAAGAGGCAGGTGTTGCGGACGTCGGGGTTGTTGATCATCGTGATGACGGTGGTGCCGCCGGGCGGGATCGCGCGCACGCCGCCGCCGGAGAGCCCGGCCGGCGTCATGAACGCCGCCCACAGCGCGTACCACTCGGAGCGCTCGCCGGTGTCGGGGTCGATCACCGTCTCCAGGTTGGGCCGCACGATCTCCTGGACGAGCGAGCCGGTCCGCGAACCGGCTTCGAGCGTCTCCCGCCAGGTCGCCGCGTCGACCTCGGGGCCGATGACGACGCCCTGGCCGCCGTAGAGGCCGGTCGGCTTGAACACCAGCTGGTCCTGACGCTCGATGCACTCGTCGATGCGGCCGGCGTCCGGGCCGGCGCCGGGGCGGCCGAGCATCCGGCACCACGGGAGCACGCGCTCGATCGCCGCCCGCTCGGCCGGCTCGAAGGTGTCGGCGAACTCGGACAGCATCGCCAGGGTTCCCTTGTTGCTGAACACGTTCGTCGGCGTCCAGACGACGACCCGGCCGGTTTCGTGGGCGCGGAAGACGGGTTCCAGCAGCGCGTCGCAGTCGGGGTGCTCCAGCATTTCCTCGAGGCCGTAGTAGCGCAGGATGACGTCGACGCCCGCGCCTTCGAGGTACGGCTTGCCGGACCGGAACTCCAGGTCGCCGATCTCCCCGACGCGGCAGACGACGTCGTTTTCCTCGAGCAGTTCGGCGATCGCCCGCCGCTGGTGGCCGTACGTCGTCATCCCGCCGGGGCCTTCGAGGATCGCCACCACCGGCTCGCCCGCCCCGATCGTCTTGCCCGCGTTGCGCAGCGCCTCGGCGAGGTCGGAGCCCATGTCGAGGAACCCGAGCCCGTGCTCGGCGGCGAACTCGGCGACCGCCGGGACCCGCAGGTACGCCTTGGGCAGCGTGCCCACCATGTCCAGCCCGCCGAGCGCGCTGCCGATGTTGTACTCCAGCAGCTTGAACGCCGTGCCGTCGTAGTAGACGTCGGCGCGGCCGTACAGCGGCGGCGGTTCCTCGCCGAGCAGCCGGGTCATCAGCGCGGCGTGCCGGTCGTCGATGCCGAGCGACCGGCGGAACCGGTCGAAGTCGCCGTCGAACAGGCGCCGCGGCAGGCTGCCGACGAGCTCGTAGACCGTGACGAGGTCGCGGCCGAACGCCCGGTACTCCGCCTCGTCGACCACGATCGGCCGCGGCAGCAGCCGGGGCCAGGACCGGCGCTTGGTCTCCGACAGCTCGAGGCTCTCCCGCGCGTGGCGCAGCGGGTTGTCCGCCTCCTCGCACCCGGCGAGGTAGGCCTTGGTGATCCGCTCGGACCGTGCCGACATGGTTACCTTCCCAGGGGGTTCAGGCGGAGACCGCGACGCGCGTCTCGCGCCGGGCCAGGATCGCCCGGTACTGCAGGATGATCACGACGCCAAAGGCCAGGTAGATCCCGGCCATCCCGGCCATGCTCACCACCGCGCTCAGGCTGATCAGGATCGAGTTGACGATCTGGCCGAACCGGATGTGCAGGTAGTACGCGGCCAGGTACCGCGGTCGCCCGTCGTCCGGGGCCAGCTCGGCGAGCAGCGCCTGCTGCACCGGCAGGTTCATCAGCTCCCCGACGGTCAGCACGACGACGGCCACGAGCAGCAGCCACGCGTCGTCGGTGACGGCCAGCACCGCGAACCCGCCCGCGTACAACGTGATGCCCGCGTACAGGCGCGCGCGGTCCGGCATCCGCTTCAGCAGCGTGTTGACCACCAGGGCGAACGCGACGACCAGGATCGTGTTGACCGCCTTGAGCACGCCGAGCATCTCCACGCCGGTCACCGCGCCGAACGGGAACACCGGCTGTGTCGGGAAGTCCGTCGACAGCCGGATGCCGATCGCGGTGCTCAGCTGCCCTTCGAGGGTCAGGATCAGCGTGGCGGCGATGATCAGCCGGCGGAACGTCGAGTCGGCGAGCACGACCTTGTAGCCCTGGGCGAACTGCGCGAGCCCGGTGAGCTTGGTGGGTGGCCGGGGAATCTCCGGCCTGGTCTCGGCCACCATCGTCACGGTGATCGTGAGGGCGAAGGCCATGCCGATGGCGCCACCGAGGATCACCGCGCCGAAGTGGGCGCTGTACAGGAACGCGCCGAGCAGCGCGCCGGTGCCGAGGGCGACGTTGATCACCCAGTAGTTGACCGTGTAGACGAACTTGCGCTCGGCCGGCGGCGTGACGTCGATGATCGTCGCGTCGTTGGCGGGCAGCGCGAGGTTCGTCCCGAACTTCACGACGGCGTAGGAGAAGTAGACCGCGAGCGCGCCCCACTCCGAGTAGTAGGCGACGGCCATCACCGCGAGGAAGCCGGTGCCGACCAGGTCGCCGATGACGAGCACCGGACGCCGGCCCCAGCGTTCGGACAGGTGCCCGCCCACCAGCATGCCGACCACCGCGAACGCGGCGAACACCAGGATCAGCGCGCCGGCGACCGCGACGCCGACGTGCGCCGCGAGGTAGATCGCGATGAAGGTGAGGATCATCGCGTCGATCAGCTTGTGCACGAACGCGAGGCCGATCCGGACCCGGACGTTGCGGTGCAGGGCGAAGTAGCTCCTCATCGGATCTCCACCTCGATCAGGGAACGGACGTGGTCCGCGCGGGCTTGGGCCTGTTCCGCGTCTTCGGAACCGGTGAGGATCACGAAACCGTGCCGGGTCTTGGAGCTGACGGTCTCCGGCAGGACGTCTCCGGGAACGAACGGGAAGCTCAGGGTGTCCACATAGTCCAGTGCTCGCGCCTTTTCGAGACCCGTGACCGACCGCAGAACTCCGGTGGGGAAGGAGAAGTACGCGATGTGCCCGACCGAGCCGGCCGGTTCCGGCAACGACGTCCGCCCGGCAAGCGCGGCGAACATCGCGCGCTTGACGTCGAACCCGCGCGCGTGCCGGATGATGTCCGGGATCTTGTCCCCGCCCAGCCGGGCCTGCGACTCCACGATCCGCGGGCCGTCGGCGGTCAGGATGACCTCGGTGTGCGCCGGGCCGCACTGGTAGCCGACGGCGTCGAGCAGCTCGACCGCGAGCGCGGCGACCGCCCGCGTCTCCGCCGTCTCCGGCTCGCCGAAGAGGTGGCCGCGCTCGACGAAGTGCGGCAGCGGGCCGAGGAGCTTGCGCGTCACGCCGATGACGTGGTGCTCGCCGCGCACGGTCATCGTCTCGACGCTGAACTCGGGGCCGCGCAGGTATTCTTCGACCAGCAACGGCCCGGAGTAAGCCAGCGCCGCCAGCTCGTCGCCCCAGGCGGGCAGCTCGGCGGGGTCGGTGAGCAGCCGTGTCCCGCGGCTGGCCGACAGCGCGGCGGGCTTCACCACGACGGGCAGCGTGAAGCCGGCCAGCAGCGGTTCGACGTCCTGCCAGCGGTCCGCGGTGGCGAACCGGACCGTCGAGATGCCCTTGTCGCGCAAGAGGGTCCGCATGGCGAGCTTGTCGTTGAGCAGGAACACCGAGCGCGGCGAGTTGACCGCCGCGCCCAGCTCGTCGGCGACCTCGTGGGCGAGCTGCATGCTCTCCTCACTGCCGACGTGCCAGACGTGGCCGGCGCCGGTGTCCCGCACGGCCGCGCGGATCGCTTCGGCGTAGGCGGCCCGGTCGGTGAAGTCGACCAGCCACAGGCTTTCGGCGAGGCTCTCGACCTCCTTCAGGTACGCGGGCGCGTCCGCGCCGAACAGCCGCGTGGCCTCGGCCGGGTCCCAGATCGCCGTGATCCGGAAGCCCTCCGTCCGCGCCTTGCCGAGGTATGCCTTGTAGGGCATCACCATCACGAGGTTCGGCATGTCTTCTCTTCCTCCGTCCGGCCGGGGTCCAGCCTCGCCGACGCGGCCATCAGCGGACCATCGGCGGCGCATCGGCCCGGGTTCCGACCACGATCTGCTGGGCGGCGGCCTCGGCGATCCGGCCCGCCAGGTAGGCGTCGGCGGCCGTCGCGAGGACGTGGCCGACGCGGTCTTCGTTGACCCGCAACGGGTCGACCCGCCCGCCGGGCCCGACCGACACCCCGGCTTCGCGGACCCCGGGCACCGCGGCCGCGATGTCCAGGCCGGTCACGGCGGTCACGATCCCGGGGTCGGCGGTGAGGTACCGGATGGCGGCGCCGCGCGCCGGCTCGGTCACGACGTCGCCGGCGGGCTCGCCGAGGTACTGGCGGATCAGCAGCTCCATCGTGCACCACCCGAAACTGGCGTCCATCAGCTCGGTGATCCGGTCGCCCGCCGGCCGCGGGTTGATCTCGATCAGCTTCGGGCCGTCCCCGGTGTACTTGAGCTCGACGTGCGCGATGCCCAGGTCGAAGCCGACGGCCTCGGTGGCGGCCACCGCGGCCGACTCCAGCTCGCGCCGGACGTCGCCGGGCAGCGCCGTCGGGAAGCTGTGCCCGAGCTCGACGAACCGGTTGCGGCCGCCGAGGACCTTGTCGGTGACGCCGAGCACGCGGACCGCGCCCGCCTCGGCCAGCACCTCGACACTGACCTCGAACCCGACGAGGCACTCTTCGACGAGCACCTCGGGCGAGCGGGCCTGGCCGCGGCGGTTGGTCGTCGCGGAGCGGATCGCCGTGAACGTCCCGGTGACTTCGTCGAGCGTCGTGCAGCGGACGACGTGCGCGCCGCTGGTCTCGTCGACCGCCTTCACCACGCACGGCAGCCCGATCTCGCCGGCCGCCCGTACGGCCTGCTCGGCCGTGGTGACGACGCGGAACTCCGGCACGGGCACCCCGCGTTCGGCCCAGCGACGTCGTTGCGCGGCCTTGTCGCGGGCGATCCGGACGGCGGCCGGGTCGGGGCCGGGCAGGCCGAGCTGGCGGGCCGCTTCGGCGGCCTGGATCACCTCGTACTCGGCCACCGAAAGCAGCGCGTCGAGCGGCTTGGCGGCGTCGACGGCCTTGACCGCCTCCAGCAGCGGTTCCAGCTCGTGGGTCGGGCAGGACACGAACTCGTCGACGCACGTTTCGAGCACCTCGGTGCCGCCCGGCGTCGCGTGGTAGCGGTCCAGCCCGCAGCTGAAGAAGGTGACGTGCAGGCCCAGCCCGCGCGCCGCCCGCAGGGCGTCGAAGCCGGATCCGGACCGGTTCGACTCGACGAACCCGATGCGTCTCATGTCCGTTCCCTCACTCGTAACTCAGGCCCGGCGTCCGGGCGCGCTTCAGCTCGAAGAAGTGCGGGTTGCGCGCGAGCGCGACCACGCCGTCGAAGAGGCTGACGGCGTCCTCGCCGCGCGGGATCGCGTTGAGCACCGGGCCGAAGAAGCCGGTGCCGTCGACGTGGATGGCCGGGGTGCCGAGGTCCGCGCCGACCGGGGCCAGCGCCTCGGCGTGGCTCTTGCGCAGGGCCTCGTCGTACTCGGTGCTCTCCGTCGCGTCGATGAGCCCGGCCGGCAGGCCGACCTCGGCCAGCGCCTGCGCGACGACGTCGGGGAAGTCCTTGTTGCGTCCGTTGTGGATCCGGGTGCCGAGCGCGGTGTAGAGGTCACGCAGGACGTCCTCGCCGTGCTGCTGCGCGGCGGCGACGCAGACCCGGACCGGGCCCCACGAGCGGTCGCAGAACTCGCGGTACCAGGGCTCGATCTCGCGGTCCTCGTTGAGCACGCCGAGGCTCATCACCCGGAACCGCAGGGTGACCTCGCGGTGCCGTTCGACATCGAGGATCCACCGCGAGGTGATCCAAGCGAACGGACAGGCCGGGTCGAAGTAGAAGTCGATCTTCACGAAGTCCTCCCGGTGACGGCGTGCAGCCAGCCGAACTCGTCGGGGGTTTCGCCGTACTGGATGTCCAGCAAGGCGTTCAGCAGACGCCGGGTGACCGGGCCGGTGGTGCCGTCGCCGACGGCCCACTCGCGGTCCGGCGTGACCGCGTGCCCGACCGGGGCCAGCGCGCGGGCCGTGCCGCACGCGAACGTCTCGGTGACGCGCCCGGACCGGCAGCCGCGTTCCCAGTCGTCGAGGGTGACCGGCTCTTCGGCGACCGCCAGGCCGAGCCGTCCGGCCAGCCGCAGGATCGAGTCGCGCGTGACGCCGGCCAGCAGCGTTTCGCTCAGCGGCGGCGTCACGAGCCGGTCACCCTCGACGAAGAACAGGTTGGAGCCGCCCACTTCTTCGACGAACCGGCGCTCACGCGCGTCCAGCCAGACGACCTGGTGGCAGCCGTGTTCGGCGGCCTCCCGCTGTGCGACGTACGAGCCGCCGTAGTTGCCGCCGCACTTGATCGTGCCGGTGCCGCCGTCGGCCGCGCGGACGTATTCGGGGGACGCCCACAGCCGGATCGGGGCCGGTTCGACCGTGGCGGGCCGGGCGGGGCTGCCGATGACCGCGAACAGGTACTCCTCGGCGGGCCGGTTCGACAGGTGCGTCTCGCTGGCGATCATGAACGGCCGCAGGTAGAAGCTGTGCCCGCGGGACCGCGGCACCCAGTCGCCGTCCACGCGCAGCAACGCCGTCACGGCCGCGAGGAAGTCCGCCTCCGGCAGCTCGGGCATGGCCATCCGGCGGGCCGACCGCGCGAACCGGGCGGCGTGGTCGCGCGGCCGGAACAGGACGTGCCGGCCGTCCGGGCGCCAGAACGCCTTCAGCCCCTCGAAGATCGTCTGTCCATAGTGGAACGCCATGGTGGCGGGGTGCAGGGAGAGCTCGGCAAGGGGCCGGCTGCGGGCGTCGTGCCAGCCGCGATCGGCGGTCCACCGGGCGGTGATCATGTGGTCGGAGTAGAGCGACCCGAAGCCCGGCATCCGCAGCAGCTCTTCACGCTGGTCGGCGGGCATCGGGTCGGTCCGCTCGTGGGCGAAGTCCAGGGTCGTCATCGTCGCTCCTCGCGTTCGAAGCGGGCCAGGGCCCGGTCGGCCAGCGGGCCGGAAAGCCCGGTGTAGCCCGCCGGGTCCAGCAGGCCGGGGGAAACGTCGAGCAGGCCGGCCAGGTCCGCGCCGGTGCGCTCGGCCTCGGCGGTGGCCTCGGTCAGCAGGCGCTTGGCCGCGGCCTTGCCCAGCTTCGGGGCCAGGACGGCGTTGACGCGCTCGGAGACGATCGCGCCCCGCGTCAGCCGCAGGTTCGCCGCCATCGCTTCGGGGTGCACCCGCAGCGTCTCGGCCAGCCGGACGCCGTTGGCGGCGGCCCCGCCCGTGATGCGCAGGGCGTCGCGCAGCGGCTGCCACTCGGCGTGCCAGCCGCCCGACGACCGTTCGTCCTCGGCCGTCATCGAGCCGAACAGCACGACGGCCAGCGGCGGCAGCTGCCGGGCTGCGGTCGCCACGAGCGTCGCGAACACCGGGTTGTGCTTCTGCGGCATCGCCGAGGACGCCCCGCGGCCCGGCGCGCGCTCCTCGGTGACCTCGCCGATCTCGGTGCGCGCCAGCACGAGGACGTCCGCGGCGATCTTGCCGAGCGCACCCGTGGTGACGAGCAGGGCCGAGGCGACGTCGGCGATCGGGGTGCGAATTCCGTGCCACGGCAGGACTTGCGGAGCCAAGCCGAGCTTCTCCGCCACCCGGTCGGGCAGTTCCAGCGAACCGGGACCGTACTCCTCGTACGCGGCGAGCGTCCCGGCCGCGCCGCCGATCGAGACCGGCAGGTCCGCGCGCGCCCGGCGCACCCGCTCGACGGCGTCGAGGACGAGGTGCAGCCAGGTCGCGGCCTTGAGCCCGAACGTGACCGGCACGGCGTGCTGGGTCAGGGTGCGCCCGGCCATCGGCGTGTCCCGGTGGGTCCGGACGTGGTCCGCCAGGCTCGCGGCGGTCGTCAGGAGGTCCCGGGTGACGCGGTCGAGGGTGGCCGCGCAGAGCAGCATCAGGGCGGTGTCGAGGATGTCCTGGCTGGTGCTGCCGCGGTGGACGTACTCGGCGGCGGCCGGGTCGACCGCGGCGGTGAGCCCGGCGATGAAGGCGACCACCGGGTTCGCCGTCTCGCGCACTCCCGCCGCGATGGCCCGCGCGTCGAGGTCGGCGACGGTGACGGCCCGGATGGCTTTCGCCGCGGTTTCGGGGATCGCGCCCAGCTCGGCTTGCGCCTCGGCGAGGGCGACCTCGGTGCCGAGCATCGCGGTCAGCAGCGCGTGGTCGTCGACGAGCGCACCGGCGCCGGTCCCGGCCCACGCGGGGGCGAGCAGCTCGCTCACGCGGTCCTCCCCAGATCGTCTTGGTCGGCGGCGATCCGCAGACACGAACGCGCGATGGCGTCCGCGTCGCCGAGGATCACCGAATTGACACCGGGCCGGATGCCCGCCGCCGTCACCCAGTGCACCGCTTCGGTCGGCACGCCGAACGCGAACCGGCTCGGGTGCGGCCGGTCCCCCGCGTCCAGGACGTGGTACGGCCGGCGCGTCACCGCGAGGCCGCCCGTCTCGAACTCGCCGATGCGGTACGGGCGGCATTCGCCGCGCGCCAGCAGCGCGCGCAGCAGCGGGTCCGTCGTGCGCCGCAGGTCGGTGTCCGGCAGGCGCGCCTCGATCAGCGTCTTCGCGCGGACCGTGACGTCGGGGCAGGCCGCCGACCGCGCGGCGAACCGGCCGCCGGCCGCCTCGATCCGCAGGTCCGGCCCGAGCACTTCGAGCACGCCCGCGTCCAGCAGCGCGCCGAACTGCTCGACGCGTTCGGCGGGCGGCCCGATCGACAGGTACGCGTTGAGCGGCATGTACCAGCGCCGCAGGTCGTCGCGGTAGGACGCGCCGGAGATACCGCCGTGGTCGACGACCAGCCGGATCTCGTTGCGCAGGTCGCGCAGCACGTCGGTGGCCGCCTTCAGCGGCCCGGTCACGTTGCCCTTGCGCGCCTCGGCCAGCTCGGTGTCCACAGAGGACCGCAGCCACGCGCGGAAGGTCGTCGTCGAGACCAGGTCGGCCGCCGAGTACGGCGTCGCGACGCTTCCCCAGTCCCAGGTCCGGTCGAGCCCGAACTTGGCCAGCACGATCCGCTGGGCCTCGGTCTCCCGCATCGCCAAGGGATCCGCGGACACCTCCGCCGGCCCGGCCGCCGCGAACGCTTCGGTGAACTCCTCGACGTCGCACGCGCACCCCCGCTCCCGCACCAGCGCCGCGTAGAAGACCGTGCGGACCTCCTGGTCGATCACCGGCCAGACGTCCCGGCGGAAGTCGGCGCCGGCCCGCAGCCGCCCGATCACCGCCGTGGTGAGGAACCGCGGTTCGTGCCGCCCGGACGCGCCTTTTTCGTTCCGGGCGCGGGCGTGGTACGGGACCCCGCGCCGCGACCCGGCGACCAGCCGCGGCTCCCGGCCGGACGGCACGTACGTCAGCGCGCCACCCGGCTCGCGGGTGAACTCGCCGCCGCGCCCGAGCGTGAGCAGAGCCAGGTGGTCGAAGAAGTTCAGGCCCATCCCGCGCAGCAGCACCGGCTCCCCCGCCGGCACGTCGTCGAGCGACGCGTCGGCCGGGTTGCCCGGCGCGAGGTACCGCAGGCCGTGCCGGTCGGCGTAGCGGCTCAGGTCCGCTTCGGCCGGGGTGAGCTCGTGCGGCTGGTGGCCCAGCGCGAGCACGACGGCGGCCAGCCCGCCGAGGGTCGTGCCGTCGTCGAGGACGACGTCCTGCCGGCCGCCGCCGGTGTCCCGGACGTCGACCGCCCGCGCCTGGTGCGCCGCGAACTCGAGCGACGGCGGCGCGGTCCGGGTGATCCGCCGCCGCGTCCACCGCAGGTAGCTGCCGTAGAACGCGCGCGACGGGTAGTCGTCCGGGCCCAGCTCCTCGGCTTCGGCCCGGACGGCGTCCGGCACGGCCGGGCTGCCGAGCAGGGCGATCGACCGCGCCCACTCGTACAGGCTCGGGCCGCGCACGACCGGCCCCGCGCAGTCGACGGTGTCGTCGACGAACATCGTCACCTGCGAGGCGACGGTGTTCATCAGCAGCAGGCGGTCCTGCGTGCTGCGCCACACCTGGCCGCCGTCGGCCAGCCGCGGGTCGACCAGGTGCACGACGAGCCGCCGGCCCCGCGGGACGAGCGCGTGTGCGTTGGCGCTCAGCCGTTCCGCGACCGACAGCCCGCGCGGGCCGAGCCCGACCACGGCGATCTCCGACGTCTCCCCGAACACTGTCTCCCACTCCCGTACTGGTGACTTGGTCAGCGTTTTTGCAGGCTGCGGCCCAGGCCGGCCGCGGCGCCGGCGAGCCGGGTCATCAGCGCGGCGAACTGCTCCGGCCGCAAGGCCTGCTTGGCGTCGCACAGCGCCTGCTCCGGCTGGACGTGCACGTCGATCAGCAGCGCGTCCGCCCCGGCCGCGATGGCGGCGAGCGACAGCGGCTCCACCAGCTCCGGGCGCCCGCCCGAGTGGCTCGGGTCCACGATGACCGGCAGGTGGGTGCGCTGCTTCCACAGCGCCACCGCCGTCAGGTCGAGGGTGAACCGCGCCGACGGCTCGAACGTGCGGATGCCGCGCTCGCACAGCACCACCTGGTCGTTGCCTTCGAGCAGCAGGTACTCCCCGGCGGAAAGGGTCTCCTCGACCGTGCAGCCGAACCCGCGCTTGAGCACGATCGGCAGGCCGCTCTGGCCCACCGCGCTCAGCAGCGCGAAGTTCTGCATGTTCCGCGCGCCGATCTGGAAGCCGTCGACGACCTCGGCCAGCCGTTTGACGTGCTCCGCGTCGACGACCTCCGTGACGAACGGCAGGCCCGTCCGCTTCCGCGCCTCGACGAGCAGCTCCAGCCCGGAGAACCCGAGCCCCTGGAACGAATGCGGCGACGTCCGCGGCTTGAAGACCCCGCCCCGCAGCGCGACGGCACCGTGCTCGGCCACGACCTCCGCCGTGGCCAGCATCTGCTCGGGCGTCTCGACCGCGCACGGGCCGGCGATCACCGCGACCGAACCGTCCCCGATCGTCGTGGACCCGAGGGTGACCTCGGTCCCGGCCGGGCGCAGCTCCCGGCGGCCCAGCCACGCCTCGCCGCCCCGCGGCACGCGCCGGGTCGGCGACGGCAGGTCCGCCGCCGCGGCGAGCAGCTCGGGGTTGTCCACTCCGGACACCGGGAGGACGTGGCTCGCGCCGAGGCGGTACACCTGCGTCGGCGTGCCGGCGGACTCCAGGTACCGCAGCCAGCCGTCGACCCGGGCGCGGGTCACGGTCTCGTCGAACACGAGCAGTTGGTCTTGGTGGGTCACGGCAATCGTCTCTTCTCGGCAGGTCACGCGAGCGCGTCGCTCGTCGCGAGGTTTTTGCCCCGGCGGTCCCGGACGTGGACGGCGAGGTCCTTGTACTTGTCGCGGAGGAAGCGCTTGAGGGACTTCCCGGTCACGCCGAGCGGGAAGTCGTCGTCGCCGGTGGCGACCTCGACGACCGACAGCTCGGGTTTCCCGTTGGCGCGCAGGGCTTCGTTGGCCGCGAACAGCACCTTCTCGGCGTCCACGTCCCGGCCGGTCACGACGGCCACGGCCACCTTCTCCCCGCCGTAGCCGCCGGCCACGACGGTGCAGTCCTCGACGCCGGCGACCTCGTTGAGGATCAGTTCCTCCATCAGCACGGAGTAGCCGGGGCCGTCGGCGGTGTGCACGACGTCGACCGCGCGGTCGACCTGGTAGAAGTTGCCCTCTTCGTCGCGGTAGGCGACGTCCCCGGTCAGCCAGTAGCCGGCGAGCTTGCTGCGGTAGTAGGTGTCCTGGTTGCCCCAGTAGCCCACGGTCATCGACGGCGGCTTCGCACCGAGGAAGCCGTACTCGTAGGGCTCGGCGAGCGTGCCGTTCTCCCGCACGATCGCGACCTCGGCGAAGCCGACCGACTTGCCGACGCAGCGGTCGTTGCGTTCGGTCGCGAGGGTGCGCGGCTGCATGAGCACGCCCCAGCCGAGCTCGGTGGTCCCGAGCCGGTCCAGGAACGCGGCCGGCGGCCGTTCCGGCGACCGGCGGCCGAGGATGTTCTTCAGGTGCCGCTCGTGGATGGCGTCCGCCATGGACACCCAGATGTTGACCGAGTCGAGCGCGCCCGGCGGCGTCTCGATCGCCGCGAGCTCCGGGTAGGCGTGCCCGAAGGCCATCACCATGGTCGGCTGGTGCGTCTCGACGGCCTCGGCGAGCTCGGCGCCGGAGACGTCCCGGTGGACGACCATCGGCTGCCCGCCCAGCACGGCGTAGGCGTTGAACGACACACAACCCTGGTGCGACTGCGGAAGCGCGTTGAGGATGAGCGCGTCGGGCTCTTCCTGGTAGTTCACCGCACGCCACTTCGGGCCGTCCAAAATGGTCTTGTGCGTGTGGATGACGGGCTTCGGCAGGCCAGTGGTGCCGGAGGAGTGCATGAGGCCGACGGGGTCGTCCGGGTGGTGCCGGAACCGGTCGGCTTCCGGCAGCACGGCCGACGGCGGGCCGTCCTGGTCGGTGTGCACCCACTCGAGGTTCAGCCGGTCGAGGTCCGGGGCGACCCGGCCGAGCCGTTCGGAGTCGGTGTAGAGGCCGATGGCCCCGCTGCGCTCGATCAGGGCGACGGCGCTGTCCCGCTTGGCGTTGCTGTTGATCAGCATGGAGATCGCGCCGATCCGCGCGAGCGCCGAGAGGTGCAGGAAGTACTGGATGGAGTCCGGC
This sequence comes from Amycolatopsis sp. NPDC114478, assembly GCF_055633805.1. NCBI lineage: Bacteria > Bacillati > Actinomycetota > Actinomycetes > Pseudonocardiales > Pseudonocardiaceae > Amycolatopsis > Amycolatopsis sp. NPDC114478. Next base: position 252,238 of record NZ_JBVKDO010000001.1, read on the forward strand.
GGGAAGACGGCGACCCGGTCGTGCGGCCGCACGCCCCGCTCGAGGTACCAGACCGACCAGCTCTGCACGAGGTGGTCGAGGTCGCGGAGGCTGAACCAGTGCCGCGTTTCGCCGTCGGTGTAGGGGATCGGCGTGAGCGAGTGGATGAAGGGCTCGTCCGGGAAGGGGTTGAGCTCCAGCATCGCGGGCAGCAGGTTCCCCCCGCCGATGCTCGGGTCGGCGAGCACCCGGGCGCGCAGCTCGGGGCTCAGGACGGTCTTGTGCGTGAACTCCATGGCATCACTTTCTGCTGCGGGACCACGGTTTTGACTCCGGGACCGAGGATGCCGGGTGAGACCATCGGCGCGGCCTTGCCGGTGCATCGGTGGTGCATCGGGACGGATGCATTGCGCGGCAAGGGTTTGCGGTGAGTACCGGAGCTGTCACGGAAGGACAGGAAGAACCCCGCGGAGCCGGTGGGCTCGCGCGGGGTTACTCAGTGCGTCCTGCCCGGATCAGCCGAGGCTGCACTCCAGCTCGCCGACCGTGGCCAACGTCGTCCGGCCGAACGTCGACAGCAGCGCCTCGTGCTCCTCGCCCTTCTCGCGCGCGTGCTCGCGCACCAGCGCGTGGAAGTGGTACCGGCCCGCCTTCCGCTGGCGCAGCACGTGGGCGTCGAACAGCTCCTCCAGCAACCTCTCCGCCTCCGGCACCGGCTGGTTCAGCACCAGAGCCGCGTCGGCCGCGTCGAACTCCTCGCCGGCGAACGCTCCCAGCGCCCGGAACAGCCGGCGCTGCGCCGCCGTCAGCCGCTCGTACGACACCTCGAACCGCGACGCCACGCTCCGGTCCTCCAAGCTCAGCTCGGCCAGCCGCCGCACGCGGTCGCGCAAGCGGAAGGCCAGGTCGTCCAGCGACCAGGCCGGCCGGTTGTGGAAGCGGCACGCCGCGATCGTGATCGCCAGCGGCAGGTTGCCGCACAGCGCCACGATCTCCGCGACGGCGTCCGGGCGGTCCGCGGTCCGGCCCGGGCCCGCGATCCGGGTGAACAGCGCCGCCGCGTCCGGCGCCGGGAACACGTCCAGGGAGCGGGACGTCACCCCGTCCAGACCCGCCAGCCGGCGGCGGCTCGTGATGATCACCTGCGCCTTGCCCGTGCCGGGCAGCAGCGGGCGGACCTGGCGGGCGTCGAACGCGTTGTCCAGCACCACCAGGACGCGCCGCTCGGCGACCTCCGCGCGCCAGCGGGCCGCGCGCTGCCGGGCGTCGCGGGGGATCCGGGACGGCGGGAGCCCGAAGTCCAGCAGCAGCCGCTCCAGCGCCGCGTCCGGTTCGAGCGGCTCCTGGCCGGCCGTGTGCCCGTGCAGGTCGATGTAGAGGTGGCCCTCCGGGTACCGGTGCGCGAGCTGGTGGGCGAGCCGGACCGCCAGCGTCGTCTTGCCGGCGCCGGCCATCCCGTCGATGGCCAGGATGCTCAACGCGGTCCCGGCGGGCCGGCTGCCGGCCAGGAACCGCAGCTCCTCGGCGCGGCCGGTGAAGTGCGCGGTGTCGTACGGCAGGAAGGACCGGCCCGCCGCGGGCTCGGGTGGCCGCCGCTTCGGCAGGTCGTCGCGCAGGATCCGTTCGTACAGCTCGCGGATGCTCGCCCCCGGGTCGACGCCCAGCTCGTCGCGCAGCATCCGCCGGCCCTGTTCGTACGCGTTGAGCGCGTCGGCCGTCCGGCCGCACCGGTGCAGGGCCAGCATCAGCAGCTTGCGGGTCTCCTCGCGCAGCGGGTGCCGCGAGACGAGCTCGCCGAGCTGCGGCACGAGCGCCGAGGCCTCGCCGCCGTCCAGGCGCAGCCCGATGAGCCGTTCGGTCGCGCTCAGCCGGTTCTCCTCGAACCGGGCGGCGACGATCTCGAACACCGGGCTGTTCAGCCCGGACAGGGCCGGGCCGTTCCACAGCGCGAGCGCCGCTTCCAGGTGCTCGACGGCCGCGGTGGCGCGCCCGGCCGCGGCCGCCGCCGAGGCCGACGCGACCAGCGTCGTGAACCGGTGCGCGTCGACGTCCTGCGGGTCGGCCGTGATCCGGTAGCCGGGACCGTCCTTGACGACGATGTGCTTGGCCGCCCCGAAGCTGCGTCTCAGCGCGGCGACCGCGTTGTGCAGCTGTCTTCGCGCGGTCACCGGCGGCTCACCGTCCCACATGGCCTCCAGCAGCCGGTCGGCGCCGACCACTTTGTTCACGCTCAGCAGCAGCATCGCCAGCAGCCGCTGCTGGCGCAGGCCGCCGAGGTCCACCCGCTCCCCGTCGCGCTGGACCCGCAAGGTGCCGAGCAGCTCGAAGTTCATGCGATCCTCCCCCACTGTACGCGGGAAACATAGCCGAGAAATGCGCTCGGCAACACGGGACAACCGACACGGTTTTTCGGCACGGCGATACCCGGGAATGATCGACTCGGACCGTACTCGAATCGTCGCAATTCGCTGACGAATACGTCCGACGCGATAGCTTCGGACGGGCGTGTGTTTTTTTCATAGCCCGTTCGGCGACGGCACAAATCACCGCGCGGGCGAATGCCTACGGCGGTGGTGCGAGTGCGGGTGTGCGATAGGCCCCGACCTCGCCCGGGCCGGTCAGCCCGAGATCGGCGAGTTCGCCGACCACGGCCACGGCGAGCCCCGGCCGCGCTGCGACAGCCTCGTGCGCAGGGCCATCCACCTCCACCCGGAATCCCCGGCCGAGCAAGCGGACGCGCAGGTCGTGCGGGCGGATCCCCGCCTCGGCCAGCCGCGCGCCCACCGCGATCTCGGCGCGTTCCACCAGTCCCAACCTCCCTAAAGAGACCGGTACGCCCACGGAGATACGTGACGCCAGGCAAGGTGTCGACGGCTTGTCCGCCACGGGCAGCGACCACGCGGCCGCCAGCGCCCTGACCTCGGCCTTCCCCAGCCCGGCATCGGCCAGCGGCTCGACGACGCGCAGCTCGCGGGCCGCGCGCAGGCCGGGCCGGTGCAGGGCGCGGTGGTCGTCGGCGTGCGTCCCGGTCGCCACGTGCGCGAACCCGCGCCGCAGCGCGAGCGCGGCGATCGCGTCGAGCACCGTCCGCTTGCAGAAGTAGCAGCGGTCTCCGGCGTTGTCCCGGTACCCGGGCACGGTCAGTTCGGCGGTCGGGACCTCGGCGAGCTCGACGCCGAGGCCGGCCGCGATGTCCCGCGCCGCGGCGAGTTCCGCCCGCGCGAGGCTGGGCGAGTCGGCGATCGCCGCCAGCACGCGCCCGGCGGGCAGCGCCCGCACGGCCGCGGCCAGCACGAGCGCCGAGTCGACCCCGCCGGAGAACGCGACGGCGACGGCGCCGAGTCCCCGGACCCGCGCCAGCAGTCGATCTTCGATTCCGGTGTCCATTACGGCGTCCCCGCTGGTGGCTCGGTCACGGTGTTCCGATTTCGGCAATAGAACGGCACTTGTCCTCCGATCGAGGCGTCTTGCGTGCGGTAAGTCGATCGCGGCGGGTCCACCCAGTCAACCCATTGCCGTATTCGTGCGCTATCCCCCGGGAGCAGTTTACATACGACGCGCGAGAAGGCTAACGTGTCGAAGGTGGTATCGACTGGGGTTACGGCGGCGACCGCCGATCTGGGTTTTGCGCGATTGGACCTCGACCGGGCCGCCCGGACCGGGGATCCGGAAGTGGTGTTCGGCGCGGGGAAGACCCCGGAGCAGATCGCGGCCGCCCTCGCGCGGCTGCACGAAGCCCATCCGGACCGCGCGGTGCTCGCCACGCGGGTCGGCGGCGAAGCCCGGAGCCTGTGCCGGGATCGCTTGCCCGGCGCGGACATCGACGACGCCGGCCGGACGGTGACGCTGGGTGCGGTGCCGCCGCCGCGCGGCAACGTGGCCGTCGTGTGCGCGGGGACATCGGACCTGCCGGTCGCGCGGGAGTGCGCCACCACGGTGGCGGTCTTCGGCGCGGAGCCGGACCTCGTCGTCGACGTCGGCGTGGCCGGGCTGCACCGGCTGCTGGCCGAACGCGACCGGATCGCCGCGGCCGACGCCGTCGTGGCGATCGCCGGCATGGAGGCCGCGCTGCCGACCGTCCTCGGTGGACTGTGCGGGAAGCCGCTGATCGCCGTGCCCACGAGCGTCGGCTACGGCTGGCACCTCGACGGCCTGACCGCGTTCCTGACCATGCTCAACAGCTGCGCCCCCGGCGTGGTGACGGTCAACATCGACAACGGCTTCGGCGCGGGCGTCGCCGCCGCCCGCGTTGCCCGGCAGTCGGTGGCCCCGTGACCGTCGCGTGGATCGACGCCGGCAACGGCTGCGCCGGCGACATGCTGCTGGCCGCGCTGGTCGACGCGGGCGCGGACTTCGCCGCGATCACCGAAGGCCTGGCCGGGCTGCGCGTCGAGGGCATCCGGCTGACCGAGCGGGTGGTGCGGCGCCACGGCCTGCGCGCGCGGCACGTCGTCGTCGAAGCACCCGAGACGCGGCACGCCCGCCACCTCCCGGAGATCCTCGAGCTCATTTCCGAAGCCGAACTGTCCGGTGCCGTGAAACGCTTTGCCACCAAGGTGTTCGACCGGCTGGCGGACGCGGAAGCCGCCGTGCACGGCATCGGCCGGGACCACGTGCACTTCCACGAAGTCGGCGCGCTGGACGCGATCGCCGACATCGTCGGGTGCGCCCTCGGCCTGGACGCGCTCGGCCTGCTGGACGCGACCGTGACGGTCTCGCCGATCGCCGTCGGCGGGGGCACGGTGACCGCGGCGCACGGCCGGCTCACCGTCCCGCCGCCCGCGGTGCTCGCGCTGCTCACCGACGCGGGCGCGCCAGTCGCCGCGCACGCGGCCGCCCGCGAGCTGTGCACGCCCACCGGCGCCGCGCTGCTCGTCACGCTGGCGGACGCCTACGGCCCGATGCCGGCGTGCGTCCCGGTCAAGGTCGGCGTCGGCGCGGGCACGGCCGATCCGCCCGGGCACGCGAACATCGTCCGGGTGGTCGTCGGCGCGGCTTCGGAAGAACGCGGGTGGGTGCGCGCGAAGATGACCGTCGTCGAGACGACGGTGGACGACCTCGATCCCCGGCTGTGGCCCGAAGTCCTCGCGACCCTGCGCGCCGCGGGCGCCGCCGACGCGTGGTGCGCGCCGGTGACCGCGCCGAAGGGCCGGCCAGGCATGGTCTTGACGGCGCTGGCGGCCGACGACCGCGTCGACGGCGTCTGCGCGGCGGTGTTCGCCCACACGTCGACGCTGGGCGTGCGGCTGTCCCCGGTCGAGCGGCGGTCCCTGCCGCGCGACCGCGTCACCGTCGACTACCGCGGGCACGCGGTGAGCGTGAAACGCGGGTTCCTCAACGGGTCCGTCGTCACGGCGCAGCCGGAGTACGACGAGGTCAAGGCCGCCGCGGACGCCACCGGGCAGCCGCTGCGCCGGGTGCTGGAGGAGGTGCGCGCCGCCGTCGAGGTGTGAGGCGGTTTGTCCGCGCCCCCGCCGGGTAGCCACGCGGCTACCCACTCATGCGGAGGTGTCATGACAACGGAAATCCGGTCGCGGCGGAGCACCGCGCGGACGGCCGCGCTGGCGGTCGGCATCGCGTTCCTCGTCGTGGGGGTGCTCGGGTTCGTGCCGGGGATCACCGCCGGCTACGGCGATCTGCACTTCGCCGGGCACGAATCGGGGGCGCGGCTGTTCGGCGTGTTCACCGTTTCCGTGCTGCACAACCTGGTCCACCTGCTCTTCGGCGTGCTCGGCGTGCTGGCCGCGCGCGGCAACGGCGGGTCGCGGGCGTTCCTGATGATCGGCGGCGGGGTGTACGTCCTGCTGTTCGTGTTCGGGCTGGCGATGAACCACGACACCCCGGCCAACTTCATCCCGGTCGACGACGCCGACGACTGGCTGCACCTGGGCCTCGGCGTCGCGATGATCGCGCTCGGCATCACGACGACGGCCATCGACCGCCGCCGCGGCCAGTACCCCGAACCGGAGATCCAGGGGCACTGATCTCAGGGCAGTCCCGGCAGCAGCTTGTCCAAGGTGATCGGCAGGTCACGCACGCGGACGCCGGTGGCGTGGAAGACGGCGTTGGCCACCGCCGCCGCCGTCCCCACGATGCCGATCTCGCCGACTCCCTTGCTGCCCCTGGGGTTCACGTGCGGGTCGACCTCGTCGAGCCAGTCCGCCTTCAGGTCGAGCACGTCCGCGTTGGCCGCGATGTGGTACTCCGCCAGATCGTGGTTGACGACGTGACCGAACCGCGGGTCGAGCAGGCTGTGCTCGTGCAGGGCCATCGACAGGCCCATGGTCATGCCGCCGAGGAACTGCGAGCGCGCGGTACGCGGGTTGACGATCCGGCCGGCCGCGAACGTGCCGTGCAGCCGCGAGACGCGCACCTCGCCGGTGTCGGCGTCGACGCGGGCCTCGGCGAACTGCGCGCCGAACGCGTACATCGCGTACCGGTCCTCGTCCGGGTTCTCCGGCGTATCCGCCGAGACCTCGTCCCCGTCGCCGGGGTCGTCGCCGTACTTCGCGCGGAACGCCTCGGCGGCCGCGACCAAGGTGGCACCCCACGACGTCGTCCCGGTGGACCCGCCGGCGACCGTCGCTTTCGGCTGCTCGGTGTCGCCGATGCGGACGTCGACGTCTTCGACCGGCACGCCGAGGGCGTCCGCCGCGATCTGCGGCAGGATCGTCCACGCGCCGGTGCCGAGGTCGGCGGCCCCGATTTCCGCCGTGTAGCGGCCGTTTTCGAACCGGACGGCCGCGGTCGAGCCCGGCATCCGCTTCGCCGGGTAGACCGAGGCGGCGACGCCCGTGCCGACCAGCCACCGGCCGTCCCGGCGGACGCCCGGGCGCGGATCGCGGTCCGCCCAGCCGAACTCGGCCGCGCCGGTGCGCAGGCACTCGACGAGGTTGCGGCTGGAGAACGGGTTCCCGGTCTCCGGGTCGCGCTCGGGTTCGTTGCGGACGCGCAGCTCGACTGGGTCGATGCCCAGTTCGTACGCGAGTTCGTCCATCGCCACCTCGGGCCCGAACATGCCGGGGCACTCCCCCGGCGCGCGCATCCACGACGGCACCGGCACGTCGAGCGCGGCGAGCCGGTGGCTCGTGCGCCGGTTCGCCGCGGCGTACATCATCCGCGCGGGCAGCGCGGTCTGCTCGGCGAACTCCTTGATCCGCGACGTCTGCTCGACGACGTCCAGCCGAAGCGCCCTCAGCCGCCCGTCGCGGCCGGCGCCCAGGCGCATGCGCTGGATCGTCGGCGTGCGGTAGCCGGCCAGGCTGAACATCTGCTGCCGCGTCAGCGCGAGCTTCACCGGGCGGCCCGGCACGGCCCGCGCGGCCAGCGCCGCGAGGACGACGTGCGCGTGCGCGGTCCCCTTCGACCCGAACCCGCCGCCGACGTACGGGCAGATCACCCGCACCTGCTCTTCCGGCAGGCCGAACACCTTCGCGACGGTGCCGCGCACCGAGTGGACGCCCTGCGTGGAATCCCACAGCGTGAACTCGTCGTCCTCCCACAGTGCCGTCGTGGTGTGCGGTTCGAGCGGGTTGTTGTGGTACATCGGCGTCGAGTAGGTCCGGTCGAGGGTGACGTCGGAGTCGCGCAGGGCGGCGTCGACGTCACCCTCGTCGGTGTCCGTCTCGAAGGACGGGTTGACCTTCTCCGGTTTGTAGAGATCATCGCGGTCGGCGCGGAGTTCGACGTCGGCCTCGTCGCGTTCGTAGTCGACTTCGACCAGGTCCGCAGCGTGCCGGGCGATCTCCGGGCTCTCGGCGATCACCAGGGCGAGCACCCGGCCACGGAACGGAACTTCCCGGTCCTGCAGCACGGCCAGCTCGGCGTCCTCGGTGTCCGCCAGCCGTTCGGCGGTGAACGGCGTCAGCACCCGCAGAACGCCGTCGAGCGACTCTGCCTCGACGGTCCCGACCCGCGTGCAGCGGCCCCGCGCGATCGTCGCCTGCACCGCGTGGCAGTAAGCGGCGTGCTCGACGGGCGCCTCGTACGCGTACGGCGCGGTGCCGGTGACCTTCGCCGGCCCGTCGCGGCGGGTGAGGGCGCGGCCGATGGCTTGCGGTTCCAGCAGTCCGGTCATCGGCCCGGCTCCTCGGCGGTCAGGTCGCGCAGGACGGCGGTCAGAGTGCGGGTGACGAGCGGAACCTTGAAGCCGTTCCCGCCGTCGATCCCGTCGAGGGGACGAGCCTCGGCCAGCTCGGCTTCGGCCGCTGCGCGGAACAGCGCTTCGGCCGGCCGTTCGCCGCGCAGCACGTCTTCGGCGCGGTGGGCGCGCCACGGCTTGGGCGCGACGCCGCCGAGCGCGACCCGGACATCCTCGATCACGCCGTCCACAATGGACACGGCGGCGGCCACGGAGACCAGGGCGAACGCGTAGGACGCCCGGTCGCGGACCTTGCGGTAGGCCGACCGGCGGGCCCACGGCAGCGCGGGGACGGTGATCGCGGTGATCAGGTCGCCGTGCTCGAGGGCGGTGTCGCGGTCCGGCCGGTCGCCGGGCAGGCGGTGGAGGTCGGTGAACGGGATTTCACGGTCGCCCTCCGGCCCGAGCACGTGCACACGCGCGTCCAGCGCGGCCAGCGCCACCGCCAGATCGGACGGGTGGGTGGCGACGCAGTGCTCGGACGCGCCGAGGATCGCGTGGTGCCGGGTGGCCCCGCCGAGCGCCGAACAGCCTTCACCCGGGTTGCGCTTGTTGCACGGCGTCGTGACGTCCTGGAAGTACACGCACCGGGTGCGCTGCAACGGGTTGCCGCCGGTGCTGGCCATGTTCCGCAGCTGCGCCGACGCACCGGAGAGCAGGGACTGGGCCAGCACCGGGAAGCGCTCGCGCACCCGCCGGTCGGCCGCGAGGTCACTGTTGCGCACGCCGGCGCCGATCTCCAGGCCGCCGTCGGCGTCCTCCCGGATCTCCGTCGACGTCAACGCCGTGACGTCGACGATCCGGCCGGGTGCCGCGATGCCGAGCTTCAGGAGGTCGACCAGGTTGGTGCCACCGGCCAGGAACTCCGCAGCCGGATCGGCCGCGACGGCTTCGACCGCCTCCGCCGCCGTGGCCGGCCTGCCGTACGCGAACGGTTTCACGAGTTCCCTCCCGCCTGCCGGACGGCGCCACGATCCCGGCGTAGGCCCCGCAGCGGCAGAGGTTCCCGCTCATCCGCTCGGCGATCTCGTCGTCCGTCCACTGTGGAGCCTCCGTCACCGGCGCGGTGACGTGGCTCGGCGCGCCTTCGGAAAACTCGGTCAACAGCCCGGCCGCGGAGCAGATCTGGCCGGGGGTGCAGTAGCCGCACTGGAAGCCGTCGTGCTCGAGGAACGCCTGCTGAACCGGGTGCAGCTCGCCGTCCGGGGCCAGGCCCGCCGCCGTCGTCACTTCGGCGCCTTCGCAGGTCACCGCGAGGACGAGGCATGCGAGCACGCGGCGGCCGTCGATCAGTACCGTGCAGGCGCCGCACTGCCCGTGGTCGCAGCCCTTCTTCGGGCTGTACACGCCGAGCTGGTCGCGCAGCAGGTCGAGGAGGGTCCGCCGCGGGTCGACCGCGACGCGGCGCGCGGTCCCGTCCACCCGCAGCGCGAGCGCGACTTCGGTGGTCATGGGCTCTCCTCGTCAGCGGCGAACCGGGCGGTTACCCCGCGGGGACCGGCGCCAACCACCCGATCGGGCGGCGCCGGGTTCGCCCCGGCACTACGCTCGGACCGTGCTCAGGCTCGGGTTCCCGGTGCTCGGCGTTTCCGACGTCGACCGCGCCGCCGCGTTCTGGTCGGCGGCGCTGCACCTGGTCGTGGCCGAGGAGTGGGCCAGCGACCGCTGGCGCACGCTGGAGCACTCGGACGGCTCCGGGCACGCACTGGGGCTGATGCTCAGCGAGTCGCCGGTCGAGCCGTACCCGCGTGTGCACCTCGACCTGCTGGTCGACACGACGGCGGAGCAGACGGCCGAGGTCGCCCGGCTGCTGGACCTGGGCGCCACCGAAGTCGGCTGGGACCGCTACCCCGCGGAGCCGGACTTCGTCGTCCTCGCCGACCCGGACGGCAACCGCTTCTGCGTCGTCGACCTCAGCAAGGCGCCGTCCAGCGGCTAGGGGCGGGCCGCCCTGCTATCTTCGAAGGGAAGATCCTTTGGAGGAGACCCATCGTGGCAGGTGACGTCGACATCTCCGGATAGCTCCGGAGTGTGCAGGCCCCCGGCAGTGCCGGTGCGGGCCGCTTTCGACGTCCCCCTTTCGCTTCGCACCACTTCGAGGTCTTCACCATGTCCGAAATCGTGCTGTCCGGCTTGTCCTTCTCCTGGCCGGACGACACCCCCGTCTTCGACCGCCTCTCCGCCACCTTCCCGGCCGGCCGCACCGGGCTCGTCGCCCCGAACGGCTCCGGCAAGACGACGCTGCTGAAGCTCGTCGCGGGCGTCCTGCGGCCGTCGGCGGGCAGCGTGACCGCCGACGGCGTCCTCGGCTACCTGCCGCAGGACCTGCCGCTCAGCGGGGAGCCGTCCGTCGCCGAAGTCCTCGGCATCGCACCGGTCCTGGCGGCCATCGCGGCCGTCGAGTCCGGCGATGCCGCCGAAGCGCACTTCACCACCATCGGCACCGACTGGGACATCGAGGAACGCACGCGCGCCCAGCTCGACCGGCTCGGCCTCGACGTCGCGCTGGACCGGTCGCTGAGCACGCTGTCCGGTGGCCAGATCGTCTCTTTGGGACTGGCCGCGCAGCTGCTCAAGCGGCCGGACGTGCTGCTGCTCGACGAGCCGACCAACAACCTCGACCTCGACGCCCGCCACCGGCTGTACGCGGTGCTCGACGACTGGTCCGGCTGCCTGGTCGTGGTCAGCCACGACCGCGCGCTGCTCGACCGGGTGGACCGGATCGCCGAGCTCGACCGCGGCGAAATCCGGTTCCACGGCGGCAACTTCACGGCGTACGAAGAGGCCGTCCAAGCCGCGCGGGAGGTCGCCGAGAAGAACATCCGCAACGCCGAACAGGAGGTCAAACGCGAGAAGCGGGAAATGCAGCAGGCCCGCGAGCGCGCCGCCCGCCGCGCGAGCACGGCGTCGCGCAACCTGGGCAACGCCGGGCTGCCGAAGATCTTCGCCGGCACCATGAAGCGCAGCGCCCAGGAGTCGGCGGGCAAGGCGGACGGCACGCACGCGGCCCGCGTCGGCGCGGCGAAAGCCAAGCTCGAACAGGCCGAACGCGCGCGGCGGGACGAGCAGAAGATCAGCCTGGAGCTGCCGCAGACGGAGGTCCCGGCGGGCCGCACGCTGTTCCTCGGCGAGGGCCTGCGGGCACGCGGGCTCTTCCCGGACGGCGTCGACCTGGCGATCCGCGGGCCGGAGCGGATCACGCTGACCGGGCCCAACGGCGCCGGGAAGTCCACCCTGCTGCGCATGGTCCACGGCGACCTCGCCCCGGACGGCGGTTCGGTGTCCCGTGCGGAGGGCCGGATCGCGTTCCTGTCCCAGCGCCTGGACCTGCTCGCCGACGACCGCACGGTGGCCGAGAACCTGGCGGCCGCCGCGCCCGCGTTGCCGCCCGCGCAGCGGATGAACCTGCTGGCGCGCTTCCTGTTCCGCGGCTCGCGGGTGCACCTGCCGGTCGGCGTCCTCTCGGGTGGCGAACGGCTGCGCGCGACGCTGGCGTGCGTGCTGTTCGCCGAGCCGGCGCCGCAGCTGCTGTTGCTGGACGAGCCGACGAACAACCTCGACCTGGTCAGCGCGGGACAGCTGGAGAGCGCGCTGACGGCGTTCCGCGGCGCGTTCGTGGTGGTGAGCCACGACGAACGGTTCCTCGACGCCATCGGGATCGACCGCCGGCTGCGGCTCGAAGGGGGCGAGGTGCGCGGCTGACGAGTGTCACATGCGGGCGGCGTCGAGGATCGCTTGGGCGAACGGCTTCGGCGCCTCCTGCGGCACGTTGTGGCCGATGCCGTCCAGGATCCGGTGCTCGTACTTGCCGGTGTACTTGCTGCGGTAGGCCGTGCCGTCCTTGGCCGCGCCGTCGAAGTCGCTGGCGATCGTGATCGCCGGCACCGGGATCGCCGGGCCCGCCTGCAGCTTCTGCTCGTACGCCTCGTACTGCGGCTCGCCCGGGGCGAGGCTCAGCCGCCAGCGGTAGTTGTGGATCACGATGTCGACGTGGTCCGGGTTGTCGAACGCCGCCGCGCTGCGGTCGTACGTCGCGTCGTCGAAGTGCCACGCCGGGGACGCCGTCTTCCAGATCAGCTTGTTGAAGTCGTGGCGGTTCGCCGCGTAGCCCGCGCGGCCGCGCTCGGTCGCGAAGTAGTACTGGTACCACCAGCCCAGCTCCGCCTGTGGGGCCAGCGGCTTCTGGTTCGCCGCCAGGTTCGTCACGATGTACCCGCTCACGGCGACGATCGCCTTGCACCGCTCCGGGAACAGCGCGGCGATGACGTCGACCGTCCGCGAGCCCCAGTCGTACCCGCCGAGCACCGCCTTATCGATCTTGAGCGTGTCCATCAGCGCGACGACGTCGAGCGCGACCGCCGCCTGCTGGCCGTTGCGGACGGTCTGCGCCGACTTGAACGCCGTCGGGCCGTAGCCGCGCAGGAACGGGATGATCACCCGGTAGCCGGCCGCGGCCAGGATCGGCGCGACGTCGACGTAGCTGTACGGGTCGTACGGCCAGCCGTGCAGCAGGACGACCGGCTGCCCGGTCGCCGGCCCGGACTCGTGGTACGCCATGGTCAGCACCCCGGCGTCGGCGTGCTTGACCTCGCCGAGCGAGGTGTGCTCGCCGGAGCCGGCCCGCGGGTCGGGGGTCGTCGACGGCGCCGCGGCGGGGGCGGCCGCGTTCGACGAGCAGGCCGCCAAGGACGTCGCCGCCAGTCCGGCCGCGAACGCCTGCCCGAACCTTCTCCTGCTGATCATCGTGACTCCTGTGCGAAAGACCGTGGGACTTTCACGACGTTAGAGCCGGTTCGGTGACCTTCGCGCCCGTCAGGTGACGCAGCGGGTGTACGTCACCCTTCGAGGTTCTTCAGCGTCGCGGCGAGGTCGGCGCGGGAGCTCACGCCCAGCTTGGGGAAGATCCGGTGCAGGTGGGTGCCGACGGTCCGGTGCGAAAGGTACAGCCGCTGCCCGATCTCGCGGTTCGTCAGCCCCTCCGCGGCCAGCTGGGCGATGCTCAGCTCGTGCGGGGTCAGCTTCTCGCGCGCGTCCGGGCCGCGGTTCGGGCTCGACTCGCCCGCGCCGCGCAGTTCGCGCCGGGCCCGCTCGGCCCACGCCGTCATGCCGAGGGCGTCGAACGTCTCGCGCGCGGTCCGCAGGTGCGTCCGCGACTCGACGACCCGCCGCTGCCGCCGCAGCCACTCGCCGAACGCCAGGTGGACGCGGCCGCGTTCGGCGGGCCAGCCGCTCAGATCGGCTCCGAGGGCTTCGGCGAACCGCTCGTCACTCGGATCGAGCACGGCGCGGGCGTACCGCAGCCCGATGTGCAGCGCGGGCGACGGCGAGTCGAGGCACTCCAGCTCGGCGAGGACGTCCCGCAGGTCGTCGGTCCGCCCGGCCCGGACGGCGGCCTCGGCCAGCTCCGCGACGCAGTACGCGCGCAAGGCCAGCTGGTAGGCGGGGTCGCCGGGATCGAGGGTCCGGCGCAGGTCGGCGAAGGCGTCCTCGAAGCGGCCTTCGCTCAGGTTCGTGAGCCCGCGCGTGAGCTGGACGGTGGCGAGCACCGGCCGGGCCCCGGCGGCCAGCCCGGTGCGTTCGGCCTCGGCGCAGAGGGTTTTCGCCTGCTTGTGGTCGCCGCGCAGGGCGGCGATCTCGGCCTGGACGGCCGTGGCCAGCCCGGCCATGAACGGCTGCCCGGTCTCGTGCGCGAACCGGACGGCCTCCGCGGCGGCGGGCACGGCGCCGGCCAGGTCACCGAGCCGGACGCGGCTCCACGCGAGCACGGCCAGCGCGCGCGGCAACGCCCCCAGCCGTCCTTGCGCGCGCAGGCCCGGCGCGGCGGCCGCGGAGAAGCGGGCGGCGAGGTCGAAGGCCCCGACCTGCAGCGCGGCGCTGCCGAGGTAGCGGTCGACCTCGGGATCGGCGCCGGTCCGCGCGGCCAGCTCTTTCAGTTTTTCCAAGACGCCCCGGCCGCGTTCGAAGGGGGCGACGTACGCGGTGACGGCCACGATCCGCGGATCATCGGCCGGGACAGGCAGCGCGTCGGCGACGTCGAGCAGCGCCCGCCGGGCGGCCGGCCCGGGCTCGGTCCAGAAGCACCGCATGGCGGCGCTCCAGAGGATCCGCAGAGCGGCGTCGTACTGCCCGTCGGCGGCGACAGTTCCGGCGGTGGCCGCCAGCTCGGCGACGCGGGCGGGGTCTTCGCGAACGCCGTCTTCGAACTCGCTGAGCAGCCGGCTCGCGGTGGCGCGCTGACGTTTGCCGGCGGGGTTGGCGGCGCGCACGAGCCGTTCGGCGGTCTCGCGCCGCCCGGACTCGACGGCCAGTTCAGCGGCCTGGAGCAGCCGATCGGTTCTCGCTTCGGGCCGTTCGCTGAGCCGCGCGGCCTGTTCGAGAGCGGCGATGGCGGCAGCGGCCCCGCCGCGATAACGGGCGCGTTCGGCGGTCCGTTCGAGTTCGGCGGCAACGGTTTCCTCGGGCCCGGCGGTCGCGGCGGCTTGGTGCCAGGCCCGGCGATCGGGCTGGTCGCGCAGGGCTTCGACAAGGGCGAGGTGGGCCCGCCGCCGCTCGGCTGCCGTGGCGGCGGCGGGGATGGCGGAGCGCATGAGGGGGTGCCGGAAGGTGACGGTCCCGGCGGAGAGTTCGACCAGCCGAGCCTCGACGGCGGGAGCAAGGACGTCAGGTTCGACGGCGAGGGTCGCTTCGGCGGACGGCTGGTGGGCATGGCCGCTTGAAGCGGGCTCCCCGCGGCCACCAGCCACCTGCTGCGCGGCGCCATCGCCCCCCAAAGCCGACCCCGCCCGGCCGCCACGCGACCCACCTGCCGGACCGGCCCACCCCGCGCCGCCATCGCAGGCCCCACCGAGGAGCGCGCCCGTTGCCGTCAACGTCTCCGCCAGCGCCGTCGTCTCGTTCAAAGCCGCCACCAGCAGCGCCGTCCGCGTCGCCTCCGGCAAGCCCGCCACCCGGGCCGTGAACGTGCGCTCCAGCCTCTCCGTCAGCGGCAGCACCGGGTCGAGCCCGTCGAAGTCCGCCGACGGCAGCTCCGTCAACGCCAGCGGATGCCCCGCCGCCTCCGTCAGCAACCTCGTCCGGACCGCCGGTGCCAACCTCGGCGCGACCGCGTCCAGCAGGTCCGCCGCGTCGTCCGCCGCCAGCCGGTCCAGGACCATCGGCGCCAGGCCCGCGTCCAGCAGCGGCGAAGCAGCCCCTTCCCGCAGCGTCGCCACCAGGACGATCGGCTCGTTCTCGATCCGCCGCGCCACGAACGCCAGCACGTCCGCGCTCGCCCGGTCCAGCCAGTGCACGTCCTCCGCCACCAGCAGCAACGGCTTCGCCGCCGCCTCCTCGGCCAGCAGCGTCAGCGCCGCGAGCCCGACCAGGTAGGCGCTCGGCGAGGCGCCGTCTGCCAAGCCCAACGCCGTGCGCAGCGCGTCCCGCTGCGGCGCCGGAAGCTCGGCCACCCCCGCCCGGACGGGGTACAGCAGCTGGTGCAGCCCCGCGTACGCGAGGTTCTGCTCGGCCTCCGCCCCGGTCGTCCGCAGCACGCGCAGCCCCGCGACCGACGCCGCGTGCGCCGTCTCCGCCACCAGCGCCGACTTGCCGATGCCGGCTTCGCCGCGGATGACCACACCACTGCGGTCCTCGGGGCCGTCGACGAGCTCGCCCAGCTCCTTCAGCTCGGCTTCCCGCCCGTGCAACGCCATGCGACCGACCTTACCCAACCGGTGTTTCCGCAGCTCAAGGCCGAGTGACGTACACCGGCAGCGTCATCCGACGGGCGCGGCGACCACCGACCGCCCAATAGCGTCGCAGCGTCCACGCAAGCGACCCGAGGAACCGATGAGACGCATCCCCAAGTTCTTGGCGGCCGCCGTGCCGCTCCTGCTGACCGGCCTGGTCCCGCTCGCCCCGAGCGCGTCGGCCGCGACGCCGGTCTGCGCCGCCGTGCCGGTCGAGGCGCCGGCCGGCGCGAAGATCGAGTCGGTACAGGCGGACCGCAAGGCCGCCTACTGCCAGCTCACCGTCACCCTGACCCACTCCGGCCGCGACCACGTCAAGGTCGCCGTGGCCCTGCCCGACACCGGCTGGACCGGACGCCTGCAGGCCCTCGGCGGCAGTGCCTACGCCGCCGGCAACTTCGACGGGCTCGCCCAGGCCGTCAAGGACGGCTACGCCGGCGTCACGACCGACGCCGGCGTGTCCCTCGACGGGCTCGACACGTCGTGGGCGCTGACCGCGCCAGGCAAGGTCGACCAGACGCTCCTGACCAACTTCGCCACCCGTTCGGTGCACGAAGAGACGCTGATCGGCAAGGCCGTCACGCAGCGGTACTACCACCGCCCGGTGACGTACTCGTACTGGACCGGCTGCTCGACCGGCGGCCGCCAGGGCTACTCCGAGGCTCAGAACTACGCCGACGACTTCGACGGCATCCTCGCCAACGCCCCGGCCGTCGACTGGACGCAGTTCGCCGTCGCGACGCTCTGGCCGCAGATCGTCATGAACCAGAGCCACGACTTCCCCAGCACCTGCGTGCTTTCGGCGTTCCGGACCGCCGCGGTCCAGGCGTGCGACGCGCGTGACGGCGTCACCAACGGCATCGTCGACCGGCCGGACGAGTGCGGCTACGACCCGCGCAGCCTCGTCGGGACGAAGGTCGTCTGCGACGGCCGGGAGTTCACCGTCACGGCGGCGGACGCCGAGGTCATGCGCAAGATCTGGGCCGGCCCGACCGACGAGCGCGGCCGCAAGCTGTGGTCCGGCCTGCCCAAGGGCGCGGACTTCACCTGGCTGGCCGGCACGACGCCCGGCCCCGACGGCACGCTCGTCGCGCCCGGCTTCCCGGTGGCCGTCAAGTGGGTGCAGTCGTTCGTGGAGAAGCAGGCTGATTTCGACACGTCGAAGCTGACTTACGCCCAGTTCGCCGACGTGTTCCGCCAGTCGGTGCGGGAGTACGACGACGTCATCGGCACGTCCGACCCGGACCTGTCGGCCTTCCGCCGCGCCGGCGGCAAGCTGATCACGTTCGTGGGCGCGAACGACCAGCTGATCCCGCCGGGCGGCACGCTGTCCTACCGCCGTGAAGTGGAGCGGACCATGGGTGGCGCGCACCGGGTGAACGACTTCTACCGGCTGTTCTCGGCGCCGGGCGTCGAGCACTGCTTCGGCGGTGGCGGCCCGGAGCCGACGAACGCGCTCGGGCAGCTGGTCGACTGGGTCGAGCACGGCAAGGCCCCGGCCACCCTGACGGCCGCTTCGGCGGACGGCAAGACCCGGAACCTGTGCCCGTACCCGTCGGTCTCGCGCTACGACGGCCACGGTGACCCCGCCGTGGCGTCGAGCTACCGCTGCCGCTGAGTCCCCGCCGTGGGTGCCGGCCTCCCTCCGGCACCCACGGCGATTGGACTTGCGGGTCCAAAAACGGCTCGGCACGCTGAAGTCATGGCACTCGACCAGTACTACCTCCTCGGCCGGTCCGGACTGCGCGTCAGCAGGCTCGCGCTCGGCACCATGAACTTCGGCACCGGCGGCTTCCACGCCGCCTACGGGAAGACCGAAGACGAGGCCCGCCCGATCTTCCGCAAGTACCTCGACGAGGGCGGCAACTTCGTCGACACGGCGGACTTCTACACCGCCGGCGAAAGCGAGACGATCCTCGGCCGCCTGATCGCCGAAGCGAACTTGCGCGACCGGGTGGTCCTGACCACCAAGTTCACCAACAGCGTCGACCCCGGCGACCCCAACGCGGGCGGCAACGGCCGCAAGCACCTGATCCGCGCGCTCGAGGCGTCGCTGCGCCGGCTGGGCACCGGCTACGTCGACTTGTTCCTGCTGCACACGTGGGATCGGCTCACGCCGGTGGAGGAGGTCGTGCGCACGCTCGACGACCTCGTCCGGGCGGGCAAGATCCGGTACGCGGGCCTGTCCGACGTGCCGGCGTGGTACGCGGCTCGCGCGCAGAGCGTCGCCGAGGCGAACTCGCTCAGCCCGATGATCAACCTGCAGCTGCCGTATTCGTTGGTGCAGCGCCAGATCGAGACCGAGCACATCCCGATGGGGCAGGAGCTCGGCCTCGGCGTCACGGCGTGGAGCCCGCTGGCGGGAGGCTTCCTGACGGGCAAGTACCGCGACGGCGGTTCGGGCCGCTTCTCGGATCCCTCTGAGCAACCCTGGACCGAGCGCGACTGGCAGCTGCTCAAGCCACTGGAAGAGGTGGCGGGCCAGCTGGGCGTGACGATGGCCCAGGTGGCGATCAACTGGGTGGCCACGCAGCCGGGCATGGCATCGGCGATCGTGGGCGCGAGCAGCGCGGGCCAGCTGGAAGCGAGCATGGCGGCGCTGGACTTCGAGATCCCGCCCGAGCTGCGCGCGATCTTGGACGAGGCGAGCGCGCTCCCGCCGGCGTCGGTGTACCGGATGTTCACGGCGCAGTACCAGAACTGGATCGTGACACCGGAAACGAAGGTGGGCGACAAGCCGGCGGGGTACGCGCCCGCGGTGCGAAACTGGTAGCTCCACTCTTTCGAGTGAAGATTTCTCGCTTTTTGTCGGCGACCGAGGACATGATGGAAATGCGGCCACCCGGACGGGTGGCCGCATTGCTCTGTCCGAGCGGGATCCTCTGCGGAGGCAGGGATCGACGGGTCGGCGAAGCTCTACAGTGGAGCGACCACGCCGCCGCTACCCGTTGAATTCGCAGCGTATTTATCCTGCTCAGACCCTGGACACACATTCCACGAACGGGTTCACCGACGAATAGCCCACCCGGTTGATGGGACCCCATCCGTCGCGAGTACGGTGCTCGCAACACCAAAGTGTGACCGCCTAAAGAGAGCCCACCCGCATCCACCCCAGCGGACCCGCGCGAGCAAAGATTTTACCTGATCCGCGCGGCGAAGGTGCGCGGCGAGCGGTCCCCGACCGATGTGAGGAGGAGTCCTTGATGCACGCTTTGCTGCCCCTGTGGTGGATCATCATGAGCGGCGCCGCCTGATCGGCGACCGCACGGCGCCCGGGCTTCGCGGTTCTCGCGGAGCCCGGCGAGCGTCAAGGCTGACCGCGCCGGCGGAGTTCGACCCCCTCGGCGAGCAGGACGTTCCGGGTCTGGTTGTACGACATGCCGTACGTAGTCGCGAGCTGGCGGATCGAGCGCCCGTCGAGGTAGGCGTTGACGAGGCCGGGCGGGGTCGGCGGCAGCGGGATGCGCGGCGGCCGCAACGTGACCCCGGCGTCGAGCAACGCCGTCCGGATCTTGCGGTAGCTGTACGGGTACCGCGCGACCAGCCCTTCGATCGTCTCCCCGGCCGCGTAGTGCTCCACCAGCTCCCGCACCACGTCGTCGGGCACGGGCTCGGCTCTGTGGTCCTCGCTCACGAGATCAACCGCCCCGCTGGTCCGGGTGAGCACACCCTGCGTACCCAGCGAACGGCATCGCGGCGGGCGCGTAAACCGCCGCGAGTGTGGTGCTCCGGTCGCTCCCTGCTCATGGCCGCTCCCCTCGCTGCCCTGGTGGAACGACCGCGGCCGGGAATGATGACGCGGGTCGGGGATTCTGTAACGGACGACACGACCCCCAGCTTCGGTGTTCCGGCCGGTAGACACCGAAGTCACAGGGGGTGAATCCTCCACTGTAGACAGTCACGCCCCGGATCATCGCCGCCGCGGCGCAAACCCCGATCCCGCCGAGTGGGATTCCCGGATCACCGCTCTTGCTGCAACGGCGGCGGAAGCATCGCCACTGTGTCGCGCTCGCCGTCGCGCGCGACCGGGATGGCCGGCTCTTCCGCGTCGAGCTCGGCGATCAACTCACCAAGCTCAGCCACCCGCATGCCACGCTCCCGGCCCCGGTAGAGCTCCGCCGCCTGCAGCCACAGCGCCCGCGCGTCCGCCCGGTTCTCGCGCTCGCGCAGGATCGCCGCCAGCGCCGACAACGCCCTGGCCTGCCCGGTCGCGTGGCCGGTGCGGTCGGCCAATTCGACGGCCCGGTACGCGTACCACAGCGCCGCCCGCGCGTTGCCCTGTTCGTGCCGCAGCCGGGCCAGGACCGTGTTCAGCTTCATCACCGACGGCAGGCTCAGGCTCGCCGACGTCAGCTCCGAGGCGCGCCGGCACTGGTCGTCGGCCTCGGTCAGCCGGCCCTGGTCGGTCAGCAGGGACGCCCACGCGGTGTGGATCTCCAGCCGCGTCGTCACGTCGGCGGTGTCGCGCAGGTCGGCCAGGGCCTCGGCGTACAGCTGCGCCGCCTCCGGCTCGAACCCGCCCGCCGCCACCAGCGCGTTCGCGAGCCGGTGCGCGGCGACCGCGCACAACGACGGCTCGCCCAGCTCGTAGGCCACCTCCAGGGCCAGCCGGCCCAGCACCGCGGCCTCCGTCGCGCGGCCGGACCGCAGGTGCCACCTGGCCAGGTTCAGCGTCGAAGCGATCCGGCCCAGCGGGAAGCCGTCCGCCTCCGCCAGCTCCAGCGCCCGCCGGAGGTGCTGTTCCGCCTGCTTCTCCTCCCCGCGGTGCATCAGGACGACGCCGAGGTCGTTCAGGTGCGACCCCAGCAGCTGCCGCAGCCGCGCCTGGTCGCCGCCGGCCTCGGCGAGCGCCGCTTCGACGCTGCCGACCGCGGTCGTCAGGCAGCTGATCGCGTCGGCGAAGTACCCCTTCGCCACGAACAGCTCCGCGAACAGCGCCGGGAGGTGGTAGGCGATTTCGTGCAGCCCGACCGCGGCGGCGCCGGTGACGACCTCGGCCAGCAGGCTCTTCTCCCGGATCACCCACTGCCGGGCCGCTGCCGCGCCGGCGAAACCGGCGCCCGCCCACGCCAGCGTCGTGGCCGGCAGCGGTGGCGGCGGTTTGTGCGGGAACACCAGGCGGTGCGCGTCGCGGGCCATCAGCAGGTAGAACTCGAACAGCCGGCGCCGCACCGCGTCGACGTCGTCCAGCTGCGCCGCGACCGAGGCGGCGTAGGCGTGCAGGAGGTCGTGGACGCGGTAGCGGTCGAGGTCGCCGGGGTGCTCGAGCAGGTGCGCCGCGACCAGGACGTCGAGCGAGCGGCGCACCGCCGGCAGCGGCCGCCCGTCCGCCGCCGCGATGGCTTCGGCCGTCACCTCGGCCCCGGGGTGCAGCCCGACCACGGCGAGCGCACGCCGCTCGTCCGGCGCCAAGGCCTGGTAGGACACGGTGAAGGCCGCGCGCAGGCTGCGTTGCGGCCAGTCGCCCTCGTGCCCGAGGTCCAGCAGCAAGTCGGCGTCGCGCAGGAGCCGGGCCAGCGTCGGCAAGACCATGCCCGTGCGCGCCAGCGCCCGGTCGGCCACCAGGGTCAGCGCGAGCGGGTTGCCCCGGCACAGCCGCACCAGTTCCGCGACGCCCCGGCGGTCGTCCCGCGCGCGCCGGCCGATCCGGCGCTCCAGCATCGACGTCGCGTCCGCGACGGCCAAGGGCTGCACGGTGACCACCGGCGGGGACACCGTCGCGGCCAGCGACGGCAGCCGCCACCGCGACACCACCAGCACCGTGCACGGGGCGAGCACGCCCAGCAGCGGGGCGACCTGCTCGCGGCTGCGGACGTTGTCGAGCACCACCGCCAGCGGACGCCGCCGCAGCAGCGCCTCGAGTTTCGCCGCCCGCGCAACGGGGTTCACCACCTGGTCGACCGGGAAGTCCAGCAGCGACAACAGCGTGTCGACGACCTCGCCGCCGTCCGCGGCCGTCGCCTGGCTGTCCCCGCGCAGGTCCAGCAGCACCACGCCGTGGCGGAACCGCCGCCGCGCCCGGTGCGCCCACCGCACCACCGCTGTCGACTTGCCGACGCCCGGGCCGCCGGTCACCACGGCCACGCCCGGGCGGGGCGCGCCGCTCGAGTCGGAGGTGAACGCGTCGAGCTCCGCGAGCAGTCCGTCGCGGCCCTCAAGCTCGTCGCAGTCCGGCGGGACGTGCCACACGGGCGAGCCTTCGGGTTCCGCCACGGCGGGGATTTTCACCACCTGGCGCGGGAAAGCTCCGCCGCCGGCGAGCACCTCCTCGTGCACCGCGCGCAGTTCGTCCGCGGCCCGCAGCTCGCCCGCTTCGAGGTACTGCCGGCGCATCGTCAGGTAGAACTCGGTCACCTCGCCGGGGCGCTCCGCCGCGGCCAGGGCGCGGATCCGCAGCTTCGCGAGGCTCAGCTCCAGCGGGTGGGCCTGTTCGAGCTCCATCAGCCTGCCGAGCGCGACGTCGGCCTGCCCGACGGCGAGCAGTTCGGCGACCAGCAACGCGTTCGCCGGGAGCCACTGGCTGCGCAGCCACTGCGCGCGCCAGTCCGCGGCCCGCCGCGTCCGCAAGTCGGAAAGCGGTTCGTCACGCCACAACCGCATCGCCGCCTGCGCTTCGACGTGGGCGCGGTGGTGGTCGCCCTGGTCCCGCAGCTGCCGCGCGGGCGCCAGCAGGCGGGCGAACGCGACGTGGTCCACCAGCCCGGGGTCGATCTCGACCACGCAGCCGGTCTTGCCGACGCCGACCCGCGCGTCGATCCCCTTCGCCTGCAACGCGTGCCGCAGGTGCGCGGCGTTCTGGTGCAGGGTCGCGAGCGCTCCGCGGGGCACGCTCTCGTCGTCGGCCCACACCCATTCGACGACGTCGTCGACGGAGAACCGGTGGTTCGGCCACGTCAGCAAAGCGGCGAGAACCTGCCTCGACCGGGGCTGGGCCCACTTCACATCCACTTTCCCGTGCAGCAGCAAAGCCGTTTGCCCGAGAATTCCGAACACCAATTCCACGCCGCCCCCCCTTCCCCCACGGTGCACGCCGTCCACCGCCCGCTCCTCCTCGATCACCTTCCCATTGATCGCACCGAAGAACCACGTCAGAGCACCGGCGAAAGCGCGTTGACGATCATTGTTGATCCATTGTCAAGCAGTGAAAGCACAGGCCGAAAGCCATTTCTCAACGGCGTCCCCGACATTCGTGACAACAACTGGACACGACTTCAGGAGGACCGCGATGGCCGAGAGCACCTGGGTACGCAGCCCCATCGGAGCCGCCGACGCGCACTTCGCGACCCGGCGCGGCACGAAATCCGTGCTGGTGCTCGTGCCGCACATCGTGGCCGGCACCCGGTTGCTGGACCTGCTGCCGCTGTTCGAAGCCGACCACCGGGTCCAGGTCGTGTTCACCGACCCCGAGGACGGCGACGGCTGGCCGGCCACGCACGACTTCCTCCGCGCGCACGGCGGCGCGGTGCTCCCCTGGGCCCAGGCGCGCCGCGCCGACGTCGACCTCGTGCTCGCCGGCAGCACCCGCGGTCTCGACGACCTGAGGGCGCCGGCCGTGCTGGTGCCGCACGGCGGCGGCTTCGGGCAGTACCGGCCGTGGCGGCCGCCGGCCACCACGCGGCCCCACCGGCCGCAGACGGGGCTCGGCGCCGACCAGCTGATGCGCGAAGGGCGCGTCCGCGCCGACGCGATCGTCCTGGTCCACGACCGCGAGCACGAGCTCCTCGCGGAGGTCTGCCCGGCGGCGCTGCCCGCGGCGGTCGTCGCCGGCGACATCGCGCTCGACCGCCTCACCGCCAGCCTGCCGTTCCGCGACCGGTACCGGCAGGCCCTCGGCGCCACCGCGGGGCAGGAGGTCGTCGTGGTCTCGACCACCTGGTCGCCGCAGTCGGCGTTCGGCCGCCACCCGGACCTGTTCGACCGCGTGCTGGCCCGGCTGCCCCGCGACCGCTACCACGTCGTCGGCGCGCTGCACCCGCAGATCTGGGCCCACCACGGGGCTTGGCAGGTCGGGACGTGGCTCGCCGACGCCGTCCGAGAAGGTTTGACACTCGTCCCGCCGGACGAGGGGTGGCGTGCGGCATTGGCTGCGGCCGACCACGTGCTCGGCGACTACGGCTCGGTGACGGGCTACGGCGCCGCGGCGGGCGCGGCGATCCTGCTCGCCGAAAGCCAGGATCGGCCGTTGCTGCCGGGGACGCCGAG
The DNA here is from genome assembly GCF_055633805.1 of Amycolatopsis sp. NPDC114478. NCBI lineage: Bacteria > Bacillati > Actinomycetota > Actinomycetes > Pseudonocardiales > Pseudonocardiaceae > Amycolatopsis > Amycolatopsis sp. NPDC114478. The sequence goes on from NZ_JBVKDO010000001.1 coordinate 276,283, forward strand.
CGAGGTTCTGGCCCGGCACGCTCCTCGGTGGCAGCCCGAGGAGCCGTTGCCGCCACAGCTGCGCGCGGCGGCCGAAGCGCGCGACGCCGTGGGGCTGCCGAGGATGGTGCGGGAGCTGCTCACGTCCCGGCCCGGGCGGGCGGGGCACATCCTGCGCCGGACTTGCTACCGGTTGCTGGGGCTGCCGGAGCCGGCCCGCGCGGTGCCGGTTTCGCCGGTGCCGCTGCCGAAGCCGGTGCCGGCATGAGCCTCACGCGCTGGTGCTGCAGTTGGGGAGGGCGGCGCAGCACGGTGGTTACCGGCGCGCGGATCGGCCGGGTCTCGCTCGCCGAGGCCCGCCCGCGCCACGCCGACAGGGAACACTGTTGCGGCACAGCGGTCGCCGGTACGCGCGGCACACTGGTGACCGGCAGGCTTTCGCTCGCCGACGCGGTCCTCACCGAAGCCCGCCCCTCCCGAGTCGCGCTGGCCGCCCTCTTCGACGAGCTGCCCGGGCTGACGGTGGCCGCCGTCCCGATCGGCGCGTCCTACCTGCTTCTCCGCGACCGCACCGGCGACACCACGCTCGTCCGCTCCGGCGACGGCGAACTCGCCGCGGCCGCCACCTGTCTCTGGCTGAGCACCGGACGGCGATTAGCCGCCCTCGCCGCCATCCGCCGCCTCGAGCGCCGCCCGGGCACGGTCCAGCGATGCTCCGCCGACGTCGGCCAGCAGCTCGACCGCCGCGGTGAGGTAGGCGCGGGCTTGGTCATCGGTCTCGGTGACTTCGGCCAGCGCCAGCAGCACCTCCGCCTCGTACACCGCTGATCCCGACCGGCGCAGCACCGACCGCGCCCGCTCCAGCCGGCGGACCGCCGCCTCGGGCCGCCCGGATCGCGCGTCGATCCGGGCGAGCCCGAGCGCCACCCGGGCCGCGCCCTTGTCGTCGCCGAGCTCCTCGAACAGCCGCGATGCCATTTCCAGGTGCCGCGCCGCGCCGGCCTCGCGACCGGCCTGCAGCAACGCCTCGCCGATCCGGCGGTGCCGCGCCGCCACGCCGCGTTCGATGCCCAGCTCCTCCTCGATGCGCAGGCTGTCGGCGAACAGCACCACCGCCGCGTCGACGTCCCCGCGGCCCTGCGCCACCATTCCCAGCTGTTCCAGCGCCGCGGACTCGTTCCGCCGGTCCCGCGCCTCGCGCGCGAGATCTGCCGCCCACCGCGTCTCGCGCTCGGCCGGTTCCAGCTGCCCGAGGTCCAAGTGGGCACGCCCGAGCTGGCACCGCAGCCGTGATTCGGCCACCCGGTCGCGGCAACGCTGGGCCGCGGTGATGCCCAGCTCGTGCGAGCGCAGCCACTCCGGATAGTGCTTGCGGTACAGCAGCAGCTCCCACAACGCTTCGCAGAGCTGCCACGCGACCTCGTCGTGCCGGTCGGCCACCGCTTCCTCCAGCAGCGGCAGCACGTTCGGCAGCTCGCCGGCCAGCCAGTCCAGGGCCGCGCCGTCGTCGGCGAAGGGCGCCGGCTCGGCCCGCACCTCCTCGGCGACCGGGCTCACGCGCCAGCGCGACGGGATCACGACCAGGTTCGCCCGCGTCAGCTCCCGCACGTACCACCGGGCGGCGCGGGGCACCGCTTCGAACCGGTCTTCGTCCCGCTGGGCGCGCGCGTGCAGCCGGACCAGGTCGTGGAAGCGGTAGCGGTCGAGGTCGGCCTCCTCGAGCAGGCTCGCGTCGACCAGCACTTCCAGCGCGTCGCCGACGTCGTGCTCCCGCAGGCCGGTGACCGCGGCCGCCAGCTCCGCGGTGAACTCCGGCACCGGGACCTCCGCCGTCAACCGGTACAGCACCGCCGCGTGCTCCGGCAGCTCGCGGTAGGACCAGTCGAACGCCGCCGTCGCCGAATCCTCCGCGCCCGCCAGCCGGGACAGCGTGGCGAGCCGCGAACGCTCGTCGCGCAGCTGCGCCACCACCCGCGACACCGGCCAGCGCGGCCGGGCGGCCAGCCGGGCCGCCGCCACCCGCAACGTGATCGGGAACCGGCCGCACAGGTCTGCCAGCTCCGCCACCGCAGTGGGCTCCGCGTCGGCGCGGCTCGGCCCGACCGTCCGGGTGAGCAACGCGATCGCGTCTTCGCGCGGCAGCGGGGCCACGTCCACGAACCGGGCGCCGTCGGCGAGCAGCCCGTCCAGGCGCAGCCGGCTCGTCACCACCACCGCGCATCCGGCCGACGCCGGGATCAGCGAACGCACCTGGGCGGTCGACACGGCGTTGTCCAGCACCACCAGCAACCGGCGCTCGGCGGTCACCGTCCGGTAGAGCCCGACCTGCTCGGCCAGCCCGGCCGGCACCCGTTCCGGCGCGACGCCCAGCGCGCGCAGGAAGACGCCGAGCACCTCTTCCGGGGCCACCGCGGTGTCCGGGGAGAAGCCGCGCAGGTCGGTGTAGAGCTGCCCGTCGGGGTAGCGGTGGGCGTGGCCGGACGCCCAGGTCACGGCCAGCGCGGTCTTCCCCACCCCGCCCGGCCCGACCACGACGACCACCTGCGCGCGAGAACCGCCGCCGGAGTCCGTGAGGGCGTCGAGGTTCGAGAGTTCGTCGACGCGGCTGACGAAGTGCGCCGGTGGAGGGGGCAGCTGGCGAGGGCTGCCCGGCACTGCGGCGGGCTCCGGGTCATCAGCCTCGCGCCGACTCTGCCCCACCGCAGCGGCGCGCTCCGGGTCGCCAGCCTCGCGCCAGCCAGGCCCCACCGCGGCGGCGGCCTCCGGGTCACCGGCCTCGCGCCGGCCCTGCCCCACCGCGCCGCCGCGCTCCGGGTCGGCAGCACCGCGCCGACCCCACCTCTCGGCACCCGGCACCGCGCCGGTGGGCTCCGGGTCGACCGCACCGTGCTGGGACGGTACGCCCGGCAACCGCGCCGTCCCCGGCGAGCGGGCGGCGTCGTGGCCGTCCGCCCCCGTCGCCGCCCCGCGCCCACCCTCGCTGACGCCGTTCACCCGAACACCCCCCGACGTACCCGGAACTTCCCTGTCTACAGGGTGCGCACGGAAAAGTCAGTGGGCCGGTACGTGAATTGCCCGACAGCGCGGATCTCAGACGGCCGTGCCGGAGACCACCTCGCCGCCCTGGATGATGTGGCGGAAGTGCTTCGGCTCGGCCAAAACGCCGATGTCCGCCAGGGGATCTCCGTCCACCACCAGCAGGTCCGCGTGCGCGCCCACGGCCAAGGTCCCGATTTCACCCGTCAGGTTCAGCAGGTCGGCCGCTGTCGACGTCGCCGAACGGATGACCTCCAACGGTGGCTGGACTTCGCCGCGCAGGCGGAACTCGTGGTTCTGGTGGCGGTGCATGCCGCCCAGGAGGTCCGTTCCGTAGACCAGCTTCACGCCGCCGCGGGCCGCTCGATCCAGGGCCGCCAGGCCCGCGCCCAGGACCTCGTCGACCTTGCGCCAGCTCGCTTCCGGGAGGCCGTGCTCGCGGCCCTCCTCCTTCAACGCCCAGTACGTCACCAGCGTCGGGACCAGGTAAGCGTCCTGGGAGAGGAACAGCGAAACACTCCGGTCGTCCAGCAGGTTGCCGTGCTCGATCGACCGGACGCCCAGTTCCAGCGCGCGGTTGACCGCCCGGGCGGTGTACGCGTGCGCCGCCACGTACCGGTTGGTCGCCGACGCCTCCTCGACGATCGCGCCCAGCTCTTCCGCCGAGTACTGCGTCGAGTCGATGCGGTCGGTCGGGGACGCGACGCCGCCCGAGGCCATCACCTTGATGTGGTGGGCGCCCTTGCGCAGCTCGTCGCGGGCGGCCGCGCGGACCGCGTCGACGCCGTCGGCCACCCGGCCCAGCCCCGCGCAGCACGGGTGGTCGTCCTTGACGTGCGTGCCGCGGGTGCGGCTGTCGCCGTGGCCACCCGTCTGGCTCAGCGCGCGCCCGCAGAACAGCAGCCGCGGACCGCGGAACAGCCCGTCCGCCTGGGCGTCGGCCAGCCCGTAGTCGGCGCCCGAGGCGTCGCGGACCGTGGTGAACCCGCGGTCGAGCATCCGGCTCATCGTCCGCGCGGCCTGAGCGGCCACATAGGACGGTGACGACGACGAAAGCAAGCCCAGGTCGGCCGTCGACGCCGTGACGTGCACGTGCGCGTCGACCAGCCCGGGCAGCACGACCGCGCCGCGGACGTCCATCGAAGGCACGTCGGCCGCGGCGAGACCCGGCCCCACCTCGACGATGCGGCCGTCAGCGCACCGGAGGTCACCTTCGGTGTATTCGCCGGACAGCGGGTCGAGCAGCCGGGCGTTGCGCAGCAGCAGGGATCCGGTCACCGGTTCTCCTTCTCCAGGTCGAGCAGGGCGGACACGGCCAGCGGCGCGAGCGATTCGGCCACCACCACCGCATCGTCGTCGTAGCTGCCTTCCGCGTCGAGGATGTTGAGCACCCCGAGCGTCCGGCCGTCGGCGATCACCGGCACGTTGATGATCGAGCCGCAGCCGAGGCCTTCGATCAGGTCGTGGTCGGCGAAGATCTCGCGCACCGCCGCGCGGTCCGGCCCGAAGTACGGCTTCTGCGCGGCGATGCACTTCTCCAGCCAGCCCGCGGCGACCTCGACCGTCTTCTCCCCGCCCACCGGGTACTCCGCGGGGTGGCTGCTGTGCACGCGGCGCAGCGCGTTGCGCTCGGGAACCCACGCGAGCACGGTGAACAGCCGCACGCCGATCGCGTCGCGCACCCGTTCCTCCACAGTGGACAGACTCACTTCGTCATCTCCTTCGCGACGGCCTTCGGCGCGCCGTGTTCGGTCAGTTCTTCCAGGGACCGGCCCGCGGTGGACAGGCCGAAGACGAGCACGCAGAGCACCCCGGCCGCCAGCACCGCCGTCGTCATGCCGAAGACGCCGGCGAACCCGAGGCTCGCCGAGGACAGGCCGATGATCGTCGGCGCGAGGATGCTGCCGACCCGGCCGAACGCGCTGGACAGGCCGGTGCCGCTGGCGCGGATCCAGGTCGGGAAGACCTCGGGCGTGTAGGAGTACACCCCGGCGTAGGTGCCGTTGAGGAAGAACGACAGCACCGCCCCGGCGAGCGTGATCGACCACGGCGCGCTCGTCTGGCTCAGCCAGAACGCGCTCACGGCGGAGCCCGCGAGGTACAGCGCGATGGTCTGCTTGCGGTCGAGCCGTTCGGACAGCCACGCGGCGGAGAAGTACCCGGGCACCTGGGCCAGGTAGATGATGATCGAGAACTCGAAGCTCTTGGTGACCGTGATGCCGCGTTCGACGAGCAGCGTCGGGATCCACGAGAAGAAGCCGTAGTAGGAGAACGTGATCACGAACCAGACGACCCAGATCACCGCCGTCCGGCGCCGCATCGCGGGGCTCCACAGGAACTTCAGCGCGCTGAAGAGGTTGACCTTCGGCGTCTCGGTGGCCGGCTGGGCGTCGGCGGGCGGCACCGGCGGGAGCGCCGCGCGGGTGGCCTTCTCGACGTCCCGTTCCATCTTGGCGACGACGGTTTCGGCTTCGGTGACCCGTCCCTGCGCGAGCAGGAACCGCGGCGACTCGGGCAGCGACCGCCGCCACCACAGCAGCATCACGATCGGCAGCGCCGTGACCAGCTGCGCGACCCGCCAGCCCTCGTCGAACGACGGCACGACGAACCGCCCGATCAGCGCGGCCGCGACGAACCCAAAGGAGAAGAACCCGGCGAGCGCGCCGACGAACCAGCCGCGGCGCTTGGCCGGCACGAACTCGGACAGGAACGGCGCGATGATCGCGCTTTCGGCGCCGGCGCCCGCCCCCGCGAGCACCCGGGCGCCGAGGAACACCTCGTAGTTGGGCGAGAAGGACGCGATGACCGAGAACAGCGCGTAGAACGCCAGCGCGTACATCATGACCTTCTTGCGGCCGATGCGGTCGCCGAGCAGGCCGGCGGCGATCGCGCCGAAGAGGAAGCCGAACGGCGTCGCGGAGCCGATCAGGCCGAGCTGGCCGTTGTCGAGTCCCCACGCCGCCTTGGCACTGGGCAGCAGGAAGGCGACGACCGCCGAGTCCATGCCGTCGAAGGTGTAGCCGAGCCCGCCGATGAGCAGCAGTTTGTAGTGGGGCCGGCTGAGCGGCAGCCGATCCAGTCGTGCCAGCAGGGTCATGGGGGAACGCCTTCCGTGTCCGGGCGCCGGGGAGTGCGGACAACGTATACTGCGTTTTCGCAGTTTTGCAATGTTCATTGCACGTCGACACCCCTGCGTTACGGTTCACCCGACCCCGAGGGAGGGACGAGTGGCGGAGACCGACGACGGTTTCGAGGCGTGGCTGCGGGACCGGCTGCCCGAGCGCGGGCTGCGGCCGAAGTCGGCCGCGGTGCTGGAGGTCCTCGTCTCCCAGCCGAGGCGGGCGTCCTTCGGCTCGACGGCCGAGCTGGCGCAGCTCGCCGGCGTCAACGTCGCGACCGTGACGCGCACGGCGCAGGCGCTCGGCTTCGCCGGCTGGCCGGCGTTGCAGCAGGAGCTGCGGGCCCGGTACATGTCGTCGCTGAGCGCGCCGCAGGTCGCCGAGGAGCACCGCGGCGTCGACTCGCCGGGCTCGGCGTCGCTGCGCCGCGACCTCGACAGCCTGGCGCTGCTGAACCGGCGGTTCGACGAAGAGGTGATCCGCGAGGTCGCCCGCGCGATCGCGGCAGCCCGCCGGACGCTGGTGATCGCCGACGGCAGCTACGCGGCGGTCGGCATCGCCTTCGCGCACAACGCGCGTCTCGCCGGCTACGACGTCCACGCGGTGACGGCGGGCGACGCGGAACTCGCCAACCAGACGGCGAAACTGACGTCCGACGACGTCCTGGTGGCGATCAGCTTCTGGCGCTTGTACGAGAGCACGGTCCTGGCGGCGAACGAGGCGAAGAGCCGCGGCGCGCGCGTGTTCGCCGTGACGGACGCGGCCAGCCCGGCCCTGGCGGGCGCGGTCGAGCAGGTGCTGATGGTGCCTGCCGAGGGCGTGACGTTCTTCCCGTCGCTCACGGCGGGCATGGCGCTGGTCCAGGCGATCGTCGCCCAGCTCGCGGCGGTGGACCCGGCGCGGACGAGCGAGTCGATCGAGGCCGCGGAGGCGATGTGGTCGCGGTTCGACCTGCTGCACCGCCGCCCGTCCGCCAAGTCCGTGTGACCTGGGTCACTCAGCGACGGTTTTCCGCTCCCCCGGTGGTCTCGATCCGGTCCGCATCGACCACCTCGGGAGAGCCCATGTCCACTCCATCCACCGCTGTCGTCACCGGGGCCGGCCGCGGCTTCGGGCGCGCCATCGCCGCCGCGCTCGTCGCCGACGGCCGCACCGTCGTCGGCGTCGCGCGCACCTCGAGCCAGCTCGACGCCGTGCGCGACGAGCTCGGCGCGCGGTTCGTCCCCGTCGCCGCCGACGCGACCGACGACGCCCTCGCCGTGAGCGTCCTGCGCGAGCACCGGCCGGGCCTGCTCGTCCTCAACGCGGGCGCCGTGCCGCACATGGCGCCCGTGCACGAACAGACCTGGGACACCTTCAGCCGCAACTGGCACGTCGACACCCGGCACGTCTTCGCCTGGACGCGCGCCGCACTCCGGGAGCCGCTCGAAAAGGGCAGCGTCGTCGTCTCGATGTCGAGCGGGGCCGCCCTCGGCGGGTCGCCGCTCAGCGGTGGGTACGCGAGCGCGAAGGCCGCGATCCGGTACCTGCGCGCGTACGGCGCCGAGGAGTCGGAACGCGCCGGGCTCGGCCTCCGGTTCGCCACGATCCTGCCGCAGCTGACGCCGACCACGGGCCTCGGCACGGTGGGCGTCGAGGGCTACGCCGCGCGCTCCGGCGTCGACCGCGACGCGTTCGTCGCGAAGATGGAGTCGGTCCTGACGCCCGAGCAGGTCGCCAAGGCCGTCCTCGAGGTCATCGACGGCGACGCCGCGGAGTACCAGGTCAGCGGCAGCGGCCTGCGTACGCTCTGACTGCCATGACCGACTTCGCCGCGCGCACCGAGCAGTTCCGGCCCGAGCTGCTCGCGCACTGCTACCGCCTGCTCGGCTCGATCCACGACGCCGAGGACCTCGTGCAGGAGACGTACCTGCGGGCGTGGCGCGCGTTCGGCGGGTTCGAGGGCCGCTCGTCGGTGCGGCGCTGGCTGTACAAGATCGCCACGACGGCGTGCCTGACGGCGCTGGAAACCCGGGCCCGGCGGCCGCTGCCGTCGGGGCTGGGCGCGCCGGCCGACGACCACCGGGTCGCGGTGGCGGCCGCGGACCCGGCGGTGCCGTGGCTGCAGCCGATCCCCGACGCGCTCCTCGACCCGGCGGCGGTCGTGGCCGGGCGCGCCGGGGTGCGGCTGGCGTTCGTCGCCGCGCTGCAGCTGCTGCCCGCCCGGCAGCGGGCGGTGCTGACCCTGCGGGACGTGCTGGCGTTCGGCACCGCCGAGGTCGCCGAGATGCTCGGCACGACCCCGGCGGCGGTCGACAGCGCGCTGCGCCGGGCCCGCGGCCGGCTCGCCGAGGCGGGCCCGGTGCAGGAGGACCTGGCCGAGCCGGCCGGGCGAGGCCGGTTGCTCGACAGCTACGTGGAGGCGTTCGTCCGGGCCGACGCGGGAGCGCTGGTGACGTTGCTGCGCGCGGACGTCGAGCTGGAGATGCCGCCGATCCCGACGTGGTTCACCGGCCGGGACGCGGTGGCCGGGTTCTTGAGCCACCGCGTGCTGCGGCCCGGGGCTTGGCGCTTGGTGCCGACGCGCGCGAACGGCCAGCCGGCGCTGCTGGAGTACGAGAAGGCGGCCGACGGCCGGTTCGCCGCGCACGGGGTGCAGGTGCTGACGGTGGTCGGCGAGCGGATCGCGCGGATCACGGCGTTCAACGACGCCACGCTGGTCCCGGTGTTCGGCCCGGCCCCGACGCTCACCGGAGAGCCCGGGCGGCCATGATCCGGCGGGTCCCGGCCGGCGGCGATTCCGGCCGGGACGCCGTACCTAGGAGCGGCCGCTGTCGGGCGTGCTCATCCTCTTCGTGAAGCGGGCCGCGACGTCGCGCAGCTTCGTGTTCGTGTGCTGCGACTCGACGATCAGGCGCTGCATCGCCGCGTCCTCGCTCGCCCGGTGGATGAGCATCAGCATGCCCTTGGCCTGCTCGATCACCGCCCGCGTCTCCATCGCGTTGCGGAGCTCGTCGGCGAGCCGGCGGGCCTCCCGGTAGCGGCGGGTCAGCCGCAGGACCGTCTCCACGCACAACGTGAACAGCCGCAGCACCTTCGTGTCGAACTCGTGGTAGCCGTGCGCGCCGAAGCCGAACAGCGTGATCGCGCCGACGAGCGTGTCGTCGACGCGCAGCGGGACGGCCAGGTAGCTGCCCACTCCGAGCTCCTTGGCCGCGAGGACGAACTCGGGCCACCGGTCGCCGGTGTCGCCGACGGCGACCCGCACGACCTCGCCCGTGAGCGCCGCGAACAGCCCGGGCCCGTCGCCCGCCGCGTACTGAACGTCGTCGATGCGCCGGGCTCGCTCGTCGGTGAAGGCCGCGGTCTGCGTCACGCCGTCGCGGACCACGACGATGCTCGCCAAGTCCGCGTCGGGCACCACCCGGACCGCTTCGCCGCACACCGCGTCCAGCAAGCCTGGCGTGTCCGAGACCGATTCGAGGACCCCGACGAGATCGGCCAGGACGGCGTTCAGCTCGTCGACCCGCTCCGCCATGGCGTCGCCAGTGGTCGGCAAGATCCACCCCTTCCCATGCGTCAAGCGGCGAGCAATGGGAAAGAGCTCGCCAGCAGCGTCAACCGAGACCACCGCTGGCGTTTCAACGGGTCCGGGAGAACTCTACCGGCCGCGCGCGTGCGGTTCGGCGAGGGCCGCGCCGCGCAGCCCGGGAGAATCACGGACGCGACGGGTGGCGGCCGGAGTTCCCCCGGTTGGCGGACACGACCTCGCGCGAGCCGGCCGACTCGCTGCGCGCGCGACGCGGGGTCGGCGGGGCCGGCCCGCCTGCCGGGTGCCGGCCGCGCGGCGGGCGAACCGCACCGGCGCCCGCGCGAGCCGGCCGACTCGCTGCGCACGCGCGAAGCAGGCCCGGCGAGGCTGCCTAGCCGGCCGGGTGCCGGGCGGCGCGGCGAGTGAACCGCACCGGCGCCCGCGCGAGCCCGCCGACTTACTGCGCGCGACCCGGGCGCGACGAGGCCGCCCCGCAGACGAGCCACCCGGTGCCGGTGGCGGGGCGGGCGAACCGCACCGGCGCGGGTTTGTCGCCCCTTCCGCCGGGTACGCGTCCGGCACAGGGGGCAGGTGAGGAGGCCGTCATGGCCGAACAGGAGAACCACCACGGCTGGGCACCGGACGTCTCGGGCGATGACCCGACGGCGGCCGTGGCCGGCGACAAGGCCCGGGAGGCGAGCGGTTCACGCGGTTCCGGAGTCGCGTCCGAGGGGACGACGTCCCCGACCGACATGGCTCCGGACTCGAGCGACAGCGGCCGCCGCGGGGCCGAGGAGATCGCGGCCGACGAAGGCCGTGAAGCCGAGGGCCACAAGGGCGCGTCGCAGCGTCCCTACGGCTCAGCGGACTGACGGCCCGGCTGAGCAGCCCCCGGTTTCCACGCTAGCGGAGGGCACCGACGGAATCGGCGCCCTCCGCGCGCGGCTGCCCGGGGTTGTCCACAGCCCTAACGGGCTACGGCCTGCCAGCGCTGGTTCGGCCCGTTCGTCGGCCGGTACAGCCCGATCCGGGCCCCGTCGTCGCGGGACTCGCCCGTGACGTCCAGCAGCTGACCGCTCGCCGCGTTGACGAACGTCCACGTCCCGTCGCCCGTCGTCGACAGCGTCCACTGCGCCGACGCGTCCGGCGTTCCCGGCGGGGCCAGCGTCACCGCGCCGCCCGAGGTGCTCAGGACCTCGCCCGTCGCGGCCGACGTGATCGAGAACCGGTCGCGGTTGCCGTAGCGGCCGGTGCGGTCGGTCAACGTCCAGCGCTGCGCGGCCGCCGACGCGTCCGTCGTGCGCTGGACCAGCGTGCCGTTCTCCGCCGACAGCGACTTGCCGCTCTGCACGCCGGTGAACGCGAACGGCTTGCCGGAACCCAGCCCCGTGCCCGCGGCCGTCGACGACACGCCGTTCACCAGGAACGTCGTCACCGACCGCGCCGGGACCCGCAGCGTCGCCCGCGCCGACGTCACCCGCACCGGCTTGCCGCGGCGCAGCGCGCCCGTGACGTCGGTGACGACCGGCGTCACCGAGGCACCCGGCCGGACGCAGCCGAAACCGGACAGGTCGAGCGTGACGTCCTGCTCCGCCGTCCCCGAGTTGACGTGGACCACCGACGACAGGTCGTCGCCGCGCAGCGCGGCCGTCGAGGCGGTGTCGTTCGACGCGATCAGCCGGTCACCCGGACGGATGTAGTGGGTGAAGTTCCGCACGGTGTCGAACTTCGTATTGGTCCGGATAGGACAGTCCGAAGTGGTGCAGTCGAACGGAACCTGGATCTCGCCCCAGTTCATCCCGGCCGCCGACTCCCCGCCCGGCTTCATGTTGTCGTAGTCCTCGATCGGCTGCCAGCTGACCCACGCGTTCGGCTCCAGCAGGCGCAGGTCGTCGGTGATCTGGGACGCCAGCCCGAGCCCGGGGTCCATGCTGGTGAAGTCCTGCCGGTCCAGCCAGCTGCCGCCGACCTCGCTCATCCACAACGGCTTCGACGCGCCCTTCGCGAGGTCACGCGGGATCGGCCGGTTGCCGGTGCCGTAGGTGTGCACGTTCAGCCGTCCCGCCGCCGCCCGCGCCTCGGCCGACCAGCCCGCCCAGTCCGCGGCGAAGATGTCCGGGTTGGTCTCGTCGGGCGCGGAGACCACCTTCCCGGGCAGCGCCGCGGCCATCGCCGGGATCAGCTGCGCCTGGACGGCCGGCCCGATGTGTGCGCCTTCCTGGCGGCCGCCGGCCGGGTTCCCGTCGGCACCGAGGGTGGTCTTCCAGTAGTTCGTGTTCGGCTCGTTCAGCGGGTCCACCGAAGCGAACTTGATGCCGTGGGCCCGTTCCAGCGTGCGCACGACCTGCGCCAGGTACGCCGTGAAGTCGCCGATCTTGTCCGGGCGCAGCTGCTCGTCGGTGGCGTTGAAGCCGCCCGAGACGTACCCCGACACCGTCTGGAAGTACGGCGGCGAGTTGCTGAACGCCTCCCACTTCGTGACGCGGCTCTTGATCTTGTCGACCCACCAGCGCTGGTTCGGGTCCGCGGACTTGTCGAACTCGGCCGGGTCCCCCGGCGTCCACCAGTCCTTGTCGGCGCGGGTCGTCCCGGCGGGCGCCTTCCACCAGCCGGGCACCGCACCGCCCGGACGCAGGTACGCGGGGACGTCCGGGGCGTTGCCGCCGCCGATGTTGAACCGCGCGATGTTGAGGTTCAACCCGTCGGGCCCGAAGACCAGGTCCGCCAAGCGGTTCCGGACGGAGTCGGGGTAGCCGCCGGTCGCCTCGGCCATCCACGCCAGGCTCGAGCCCCAGCCTTCGAACGGCTGCTGGCGATAGGTGGGATCGGGCCGCACGGTGACGGCAGTGGCCGCGGAAGCGGGTGCCGCGGCCACCCCCGTTGCCACTATCGGTACACAAAGGACGGTCAGCAAACGCCGCGGGTTCATCGTCGAACTGCCCTTCGTTCGGTGGGGACTTCCTCAGGCCTCCGTGTGGCCCAGCAGCGGCCGCGGCACGAACCGGGCCGCCGGGTCGAGCATCGTGCCCAGTTCGAGCACGACGAGGTCGTTGCCGCCCGCGCGGACGACCGGGCGCGGGACGTACAGCGTCCGCTGCGGCCCGCGCCGCCAGTACCGGCCGAGCGGGAACCCGTTGAACCACACGAGACCCTTGCCCCACTCGCCGGTGTCGAGGAACAGGTCCGCGGACGCGTCGACGTCCACCGAAGCCCGCAGCAGCACCGGCCCGGCCACCGCGCCGGCGACCAGCGACGGCACCGCCGGGCGCAGCTCCGGGAGCGCGTCCAGCTCCACGGGCAGCACATCCCAGCCGGTCAGCGGCTCGCCGTGCAGCGTCGCCCCGCCGATGATCCCCTTCGCCTCACCGATGCGCGGGCCGTAGTCGACGCGGCCCTGGTCCTCGACCAGCACCAGCAGCTCGCCGTGCGCCCGCGGCAGCGCGATCGCCCGCTCGTGGTGGTCGCGCTGCAGCGTGCCCACCGGGTCGCCGTCGAAGAACACCGTCGCGCGGTCGCGGACCTCGCCGAAGGTCAGGACGCCCGGCCGGTCGCCGGCAACGGTCGTGCGCAGCAGCGCCAGGCGCGGCATCGGCGTCAGGTCGTCGAACGCGGGCAGCTCCTCGTGGAACTCCCAGGTGCCCCAGCGGTCCGGGGCGTCGAGCAGCCGGACGGGGTTGCGCAGGACCGCGTGCGCGGCCGGCGCGGGCCGGGCCGGGGGCGGGACGGAGTCCGGCACCTTGTGGTAGCGCGCGATCACGTCCCGGAACGCGTGGTACTTCGGCGTCGGGTCGCCGGCTTCGTCCAGCGGCGCGTCGTAGTCGTAGGACGTCACCAGCGGCTGGTAGACGCCCTTGTCGTTCGCGCCGTTGGTGAGGCCGAAGTTGGTGCCGCCGTGGAACATGTACAGGTTGACCGACGCGCCCGCGGCGAGCAGCGCGTCGAGCTCCGCCGCGGCGTCGGCGGCCGGCGTCGTGTGGTGGTGCGCGCCCCAGTGGTCGAACCAGCCGTTCCAGAACTCGCTGCACATCAGCGGGCCGGTCGGCTGGTGCGCGCGCAGGATCGCGAGCCGCTCGCGCGCGCCGGAACCGAAGGACGCGGTGCGGTGCAACCCTTCCAGGCTGCCGGCTTCGAGCATGTCCGGCTGGTCCACTGTGGTCAGTGGCACGGTGATCCCGGACGCGCGCGTGTGGTCGGCCAGCGCCCGCAGGTACTGCTTGTCGTCGCCGAAGGCGCCGTACTCGTTCTCGACCTGGACGAGCAGCACCGGCCCGCCGCGGTCGACCTGGTGCGGCACCACGACTTCGTAGACGCGCGTCAGGTATTCGCGCACGGCCGCGAGGTACCGCGGCTCGTACCGGCGGACCCCGACCGCCGGGTCGCGGAACAGCCACGCCGGCAGGCCGCCGTTGTCCCACTCCGCGCAGATGTACGGGCCGGGCCGGACGATCGCGTACATCCCGGCTTCGGCGACGAGCCGCAGGAAGCGGTCGAGGTCGAGGCCGCCGGACAGGTCGAACGCGTCCGGCGAAGGGGCGTGCGCGTTCCACGGGACGTACGTCTCGATGGTGTTGAGACCCATCCGCCGGGCCTTGTCGATCCGGTCGGCCCACAGGTCCGGGTGCACGCGGAAGTAGTGCAGCGCACCCGAAAGGATCCGGAACGGCTGCCCGTCGAGCAGGAAGTCGGTCTCCCCGATGGCGAACTCAGGCATGCGGAGCCGCCTCCGGGCTCAGCTGGAGCACGGTCCAGGACAGCGGTGGCAGTGTCACGGTGATGGTCGTCCCCCCTGGGTCGGACGTCGCGGCGGCGCCGGGCAACGGCACCGGCCGGACCGGTTGCGCGGTGGCGGTGTTGGTCGTGTGGCGCGTCCCGCCGTCGGGCGTGGTCAGCGTTTCGGCGGCGTACACGCCGTACCGCGCGCCGCGCAGGCGGATGTGGACTTCCGTGGGCGACGCCGTGGCGCGGTTGGTGAGGAACACCGCCCCGCGCCCCGATTCCCCCGCCGTCGCGGCGACGTCGACGAGGTCGACTTCGCCGTGTTGCGCGGTGCGGATCCGGTCGCCCTCGACGGACAGGCGCAGGCTCGCCCCGCTCGCCAGCGCGGCCACCCGCTGGAACGGGAAGAACGTCGCCTGCCGCCACGCCGGGCCGCCGGGCTCGGTGCGGATCGGCGCGATCACGTTCACCAGCTGCGCCTGGTTCGCCATGGTGACGCGGTTGACGTTGCGCAGCAAGGAGCTCAGCAGCGAGCCGACGACGACCGCGTCGGTGACGGTGTAGTCGTCCTCGATGATCCGCGGGTGCTCCCGCCAGCCGCCCTCGGCGAGCCGCGCCTGGTCGACCTCGTTCCAGCGGCGCAGGTCCCAGACGTTCCACTCGTCGACGCTGATCCCGATCTTCTTGTCCAGGCCCAGTTCGGCGAGCGTCTCGTCGATGATCCCCGCGGTGGTGCCGATGAAGCGGTCGAGCGCGGCGCCGCTGGCCAGGTAGCTGTCGGTGTCGCCGTGCAGCTCCTGGTAGTAGGCGTGCAGCGAGATGTGGTCGACGAGCTCGGCGGTGTGGCGCAGCACCGTGCGTTCCCACGACCCGAACGTCGGCATGTCCGCGTGCGAGCTGCCGGCGACGACCAGTTCGACGTCCGGGTCGATCATCCGCATGACCCGCGCGGTCTCGGCGGCGAGGCGGCCGTACTCCTCGGCCGTCTTGTGGCCGATCTGCCACGGGCCGTCCATCTCGTTGCCCAGGCACCACAGCTTGAAGCCGAACGGGCGGTCGGCGCCGTTCGCGCGCCGCCGCTCGCTCAGCTCCGTGCCGCCCGCGTGGTTGCAGTACTCCAGGACGTCGGTGGCCTCTTGGATGCCGCGGGTGCCGAGGTTGACGGCGTACATCACCTCGGCCCCCGCGGCTTCGGCCCACGCGGCGAATTCGTGCAGGCCGAAGCGGTTGGACTCCACGCTGTGCCAGGCCGGGTCGAGCCGGACCGGCCGGTCCGGGCCGACGCCGTCCTCCCAACGGTAGCCGGAGACGAAGTTGCCACCGGGGTAGCGGAGCACGCTCGGCCCGAGCTCCCGGACCAGCTCCAGCACGTCGCCGCGGAACCCGCGATCGTCCGAAGTGGAGTGACCGGGCTCGAACAGTCCCGTGTAGACGGACCGGCCCATGTGCTCGACGAACGAGCCGAAGAGGCGACGCGGGACCGGGCCGATGACCTGACCCGCGTCGCCTTCGATGTGGACGGTCATCCGGCGCTGACCGTGAAGCCCTGCTGGTTGCCGTAGTCGACGAGCGCCTGCTGCCAGGCGGCGAGTCCGGCGTCGAGCCCGGTGCCGTTCAGGTAGGCCTTGCCGACGGTGTCGCTGAAGACGCTGTTGGCGTAGGTCTGGTACGGCAGGTAGGTCCAGCCCTTCGCGACGTCCTTCGACGCCTGGGTCAGCACCTGGTTGATCTTCTGGCCGCCGAAGTACGGGACGGCCTCGTCGACGAACGCGGGCGAGGTCAGGTCGGCCGTAGTGGACGGGAACCCGCCGCTCTTGATGAACGGCTGGACGCCGCCGCCGTGGTTGAGCCAGCGCACGAACGCCGCGGCCAGCGCCGGATTGGCGCTCTGCTTGACGACGGACTGGGTGCTGCCGCCGTTCTCCGCGGTGACCGGCTGCCCGTCGTAGGTCGGCATCGGCGCCACCGCCCACTTCCCGTTGCCGCCCGGCACCGAGGACATGAAGTTGCCCGGCATCCAGGCGCCGGTGACCAGGGACGAGATGGTGCCGTCACCGAGGGCGCGGAACCAGTCGTCGGACCACTCCTTGACCGGGGCGAGCAGCTTGCCCTGGATCAGCTGGTCCCAGTTCGCGGTCCACTTCTTGACGCCCGGGTCCGCGAAGTTGATCTTGACGTTCTTGCCGTCGACGCTGAACGGGCGCCCGCCCGCCTGCCAGATCATGCTCAGCGCGAACCCGGGGTCGCCGGTGTCGGAGGCGATGAACTTCGTCGGGTCGGCCGCGTGCAGCTTCTTGGCCGCCGCGAGGTACTCGTCCCACGTCTTCGGCACGGCGATGCCGTTCTTGTCGAAGACTTCCTTGTTGTAGAACAGGGCCATCGGCCCGGAGTCCTGCGGCAGGCCGTAGAGCCCGGTGCTGTTCTTCACCTGCGCCCAGGTCGAGGCGCTGTAGTCCTTTTCGAACGAACCGAAGCCGTATTGATCCAGGTTGACCAGTGAATCGGTCAGCGCGAACTGCGGCAGCGCGTAGTACTCGATCTGCGCCACGTCCGGCGCGCCGTTGCCGGCCTTGATCGCGTTCTGCAGCTTGGTGTACTCGTCCTTGTTCGTCCCGGCGTTGACGTAGTTGACGTGCACGTTCGGGTATTCCTTCTCGAACGCGGCGACCTGGTCCTTGGCCGAGGGGGTCCAGCTCCAGTACGTGATCGTCCCGCCCGCCTTGAGCGCGGCGTCGACCGAGTCCTGGGTGCCGGTGGCGGCGGCGGGGCCGGACGTGCTCCCGGACGAGCAGCCGACCGCGAGAGCGGCGGCGAGCGCCACGGCGGCGAACGCCTTGGCGCGACTGCGGATGCGTGACATCGAGTGTCCCTTCACGACGGTGTGACGGCGGCTATTGCTTGACGCTGCCCGCGCTCAGCCCGGACTGCCAGAACCGTTGCATGAGCAGGAAAGCGAGGACGAGGGGGATGATCGTGAGCAACGACCCCGTGAGCACGAGGTTGAAGATCGGCTGGGCGCCGGCGCCGTTGGCCTGTGCGCTCCACTGGTTGAGCCCGACGGTCAGCGGGTACCACTTGGGCTCGCTGAGCATGATCAGCGGGAGGAAGTAGTTGTTCCAGGTCTGCACCATGGTGAACAGCGCGACCGTGACGATCCCGGGGACGAGCTGGCGCAGCGTCACGGTGAGGAAGATCCGGAGCTCGCCCGCGCCGTCGATCCGCGCCGCTTCCAGCAGCTCGTCGGGGATCGCGTCGGCGGCGTAGACCCAGATCAGGTAGAGGCCGAACGGGCTGATCAGCGACGGGATGATGATGGCCAGCGGTGTGTTGGTCAGCCCGAGCTTGCTGAACATCAGGAACGTCGGCACGGCGAGCGCCGTCGCGGGGACGGCCACGGCCCCGAGGACTACCGCGAACACCGCGCGGCGACCCGGGAAGCGGTACTTGGCCAGGCCGTAGCCCGCCGCGGTGGCGAGGACCGTCGCGCCGCCGGCGCCGACCACGACGTAGAGCAGCGTGTTGCCGAGCCAGCGGAAGAAGATCCCGCCGTTGTAGGTGAACGTCTGGCCGATGTTGTCGAACAGCGCGAAGGTGCCGCCGAGGGACAGGCCCGACGTCGAGAACAGGGCGTCCTGGGTTTTCGACGCGTTGATCAGCAGCCAGACCAGCGGCACCAGGGTGTAGAGCAGGTACAGCGCCATGACCGCGGTGAGGACGCGGGACTTGCGCGGCCGCGTCACCGAAAAGGTCGCCACGTCACATCCCCTTCCGGGAGCCGCGCAGCTGCACCACGTAGGCGATGACCGCGGTGATCACGCCCATCACGATCGCGACCGCGGCGGAGTAGTTGTACTGCTGGCCCGCGAAGGAAAGGTTGTAGGCGTACATGTTCGGCGTGTAGAACGTGCCGATCACGTTCGGCACCAGGTTGCGCATGATGTTCGGCTCGTTGAACAGCTGGAAGCTGCCGATGATCGAGAAGATCGTCGCGATCACGATGGCCCCGCGGATCGCCGGGAGCTTGACCGACAGGATCGTGCGGAACGCGCCGGCGCCGTCGATCGAGGCCGCTTCGAACAGCTCCTGGGGAATCACCTTGAGCGCGGAGTAGAAGATCAGCATGTTGTAGCCGACGAACTCCCAGGTGACGACGTTGCCGATCGAGGCGAGCAGCCAGTTCTGGGACAGCGGCTTGATCGCGTCGGTGCCGAGCAGGTGGTTGAGGTCGGCGGCCAGTCCGAAGTGGTCACCGTAGATGAAGCCCCACATCAGGGCGGCGACCACGGCCGGCACGGCGTACGGCAGGAAGATGACGACCCGGAAGAACCCGGCGGCGTGCAGGCGGGCGCTGTCGATCGCCAGCGCCGCGATCAGCGCGAGCACCAGCATGATCGGCACCTGCACGGCGAGGAACACCAGCACCCGCCGGAAAGCCTCCCAGAACTTGGGGTCGGCGAGCACCTGCGCGTAGTTGTCACCGCCGACGAACACCGTGCCGCCGAAGAAAGCCTGGTCGCGGAAGAGGCTGAGCACGAAGGCGTAGACGACCGGCGCGACGAAGGTCAGCGCGAACACCAGCATGAAGGGGGCGACGAAGAGCCAGCCGCGCCAGTTCCGCCGCGGGCGGCGGGCCGCGGGCGCCGGGCGAGCCGGGGCCGCGACGGGCGGTGCCGCTGTGGACGTCATCGTCCCTCCGGGAGTTTCGTGCCGATGTTTACGTCAACATTCTCGCGGCGAAGGGTAACGTGTTGACGTAAACATGTCCAGGACACTCCCGAGGAGACACTCGTGCCGGCTGCATCCCCCCGTCGTGGACCGTCGATGGCGGACGTGGCCCGCGAGGCGGGCGTGTCGGGGCAGACGGTGTCCCGGGTGGCGAACGGGAAGACGAACGTCGATGACGCCACCCGCGAACGCGTCCTCGCCGCGATGCGCCGCATCGGCTACCGGCCCAACAGCGCGGCGCGGGCGTTGCGCAACGGCAAGTTCCGCAGCATCGGCGTGATCATTTCGGCGCTGCCGACGTTCGGCAACAGCCGCACGCTCGACGCGATCGCGGCGGCGGTCGTGCCGGAGGGGTTCTCGATCATCCTGATGCCGGTGACGCGGCCGACGCAGGGCGAGGTGACGGGCGCGTTCAGCAAGCTGAACGAGCAGGCCGTCGACGGCGTGATCATCCTGATCGAGCAGCACCAGCTGGACCAGAGCGAGATCGAGCTGCCGCACGGGCTCCCGGTGGTGGTGATCGACTCGAGCGCCCGCTACGACTACCCGGTGGTGGACACCGACCAGGCCGACGGCGCGGCCACGGCGACCCGCCACCTGCTGGAGCTGGGGCACGCGACGGTGTGGCACATCGCGGGTCCCCCGCAGTCGTACTCGGCCGAGCGGCGCCGCAAGTCGTGGCGGGCCACTTTGGAGCTGGCGGGTGCGTTCGTGCCGCCGGTGCTGACGGGTGACTGGTCTCCGTCGTCGGGCTACGAGGCCGGGTTGGCGTTGGCCCGCGACCCGTCGGTGACCGCGGTGTTCACGGCCAACGACCAGATGGCGCTGGGGTTGCTGCGGGCGTTGCACGAGTCGGGCCGCCGGGTGCCGGACGAGGTGAGCGTGGTGGGGTTCGACGACATGGAGGAGTCGGCCCACTTCTGGCCCCCGTTGACGACGATCCGCCAGTCGTTCGAGGCGGTCGGCCGGCACGCGGTCGAGGCGCTGCTGGCGGAGATCGAGACGGGCGCGGAGGCCGGCGAGCCGGTGTCGGTGCCGACGGAGCTGATCGTCCGTTCGAGCACGGCCCCGCCCCCGGCTTGACCTGCGGGCCCGCGGCGACGGTCCGGAACTGTCGGTGCCTGCCGGTAGAGTAGAAGACGGGGGGCGCCCCCGCGGGCTCGGTCGGGCGGGCGCCGTCAGGCAGGCTCGGTCGGGCGGAACTGGTGAGGGCATGACATCCGCAGTGGGCGACCGGCTTCGGGACTTCCTCCGCGACCTCCAGGCCACCACCACGTGGACGATCGTCGCCGACGAGGCGTGCTGGCGGCTGGCCGGGTCGACGTGGCAGGCCACTGTGGTCGTCGAGCCGCGCTGGCTCGGGCTGGAGTTCGAGGCGCGGGATCCGGCCACCGGCAAGCGCGTCACCTACGACATCGACACCGACCTGTACGACATCTCGCGCGACGAGCAACGCGCGTTCGCGGACGAGATCGAGCGGGACATCATCGAGTTCCTCGGCAACCTGCGCGGGGAAGTCCTGCTGCGCGGGACCGACGGGGCGAAACTCGTGCTCGACTTCCCCTTGGACGGTTCCTACGTCCGCGTCGTCCGGGGTCGCTTCCGGACCAGCGCGTCCACGCACGCCGGCCTCAGCACGGACGGCTTCGTGCCGGTGCGGTGACGAACTCCGTTTCACCGCGCGGAAGCCGGGGCATTACCGGCCACCAAGCCGGGACTGCCGGTCCCGCGAACGTCGCAGTGGTGTGGACCATTCGGCCGCACCGCAGCAGAAACGAGGCCGTCATGCTCGCCATCCTCGCCGCCGTCCTCTTCGGGCTGGCCCTGCTCATGGAACTGGCCGGGTTCGGCCTCGGGCCGGTCGTCACGACCGGGACGCTGACCACCGCCGGGCTGCTGTGCGTCGCGCTGCACCTGGCCGGCGTCGCGACGGACCGGTCGCGGTTCAGCCGGCGGCGGCGTCGCTGACGCGCTGGAGCACCTGGGCGAACACCTCGGGCGACTGGGCGCCCGCGACGCCGAACCGCCGGTCGATCACGAAGAACGGCACCCCGGTCGCGCCGAGCGCCCGGGCTTCTTCGCCGTCCGACGCGACTTCGGCTTCGTAGGCGTCCGACTCGAGCACCGCGCGGGCGTCGCCGGCGTCGAGCCCGGCTTCGGCGGCCAGCTCCACCAACGACTCGCGGTCGAACAGGGACCGCCGTTCGGTGAAGTGCGCGCGGTAGAACCGGTCGACGACGGTGTCGGCCAGCCCGTGCTCGGCCGCGAGGTGGACCAGGCGGTGGCCGTCGACGGTGTTTCCCATGTGGACACCGTCGAGGTGGTACTCGAGACCGTCGGCGGCCGCGCGCTGCTCCATCTGCGCTTCCATCGCGTCGGCTTCTTCGAGCGTCCGGCCGTACTTCTCGGCGAGCACCTCGCGCGTCGGCCGGGACGTCCCGCGCGGGAACGAGGGGTCGAGCTGGAAGGAGTGGTGCACGACCTCGACGTCGGCGCCGAGCTCGGCGACCGCCCGTTCGAAGCGGCGCTTGCCGAGGTAGCACCAGGGACACACGAGATCGGACCAGATGTCAACACGCACGAAACCAAGCTAACCCGGCCGGTGGCACGCACTTCAAGGTAACCGAGCGCGACCTGCGGATAGGGTGGCCCGGTGACCGTTTCGACCGACGACATCGTCCGCCACGCGGCGCGGCTGCTGTTCGCCGGAACCCGCCTCGACCTCGGCCGGATGGCGGCCGAGCTGGGGATCTCCCGCACGACGTTCTTCCGCCGCGTCGGCAACCGCGACGACCTTATGGGCGCCGGGCTGCGGTTGCTGTCCGACCGCACGTGGCAGCGGGCGCTGGAGCACTGGCACGCCGCCCACGGTGCCGCGGTCCGCGACCCCGAGGGACGGCTGCGGTGCCTGTGGGTGATGGAGGAGTACCGCCGCGAGGTGGCGGGCAACGAGGGCATGCGCAAGCTGATCGAGGCGGAGTCGACGGTGGCGTTGCGGGTGCTGACCGACCCGCGCGGAGCGGTCCAGCCGGCGTTGGTCGACGCGCACGTGGAGCTGTTCCGCGCGGACGCGTCGGCGGCGGGTTTGACGCCGCTGGTGGGGTTGCCGGACTTGGCGTTCGCGGTAGTGCGGCTAGGTGAGTCGTTCTTGTATTCGGACGTGCTGGCGGCGCGAACGGTGGACTTGAAGGTGGCGACGACGCTGCTGGACACGTTGGTGCGCGGAGCTTTGGAGCCGACCGCGGCCCACTGACGCGGTTGCCCGCTTCGCTGCCGCACGCCTGCGCGATGCGGCGGCCGATCGGCGGCCGCCGTACCCGGAGCGGCGCCGCGCCCCGAGCAGCCGCCCTACCCGGGGCGGCCGCCGCGCCCGGAGCGACCGCCGTACCCGGAGCAGCCGCCACGCCCAGAGCGACCGCCGCGCCCCGACCAGCCGACGCACCCCGAGCAGCCGCTGGACCGGAGCAGCCCCCGCGCCCGGAGCGACCGCCGTATCCGGAGCAGCCGCCGCGTCCGGAGCGGCCACGGCGGCGCAGCGCAACCACCGCCGCCGAACTCGCCACGGCGGCCGGAAGCCGGGGCCCCGCCGGCCCACTTTGCTCACCGGCGTGAGTGCCTTCCACCCCCGAATCGCTGAGCAAGCGCACAGTCGGTCAGCCGCTCACCCGTTCGGGTGTTGTGGAACATTTGACCGAAGTGTTTCATAAGGCGACGGGAAAGCGGTTACCCCGCATCCCGCACGCGGCACGCCCTTCGTTGCCGTGCAACGGTTCTGTCGATCCGCCCCTCCGTGTCCGGGCGCGCTTCCGCCTGCCCGGGGAAAGAGAGCGATCCATGTCCGTACTCACCAGCCCGCCGACGTCGTCTGGCTCGGGTGAGAAAATTTCCCGCCGCCGCTCCTGGCGGGCCAAGGCCGCCGGGGTCCTCGTGGCCGCCTTGACGGTCACCACCGTCGTCGCCTCGCCGGCGCCCGCCGCCGACAACCCCTACGAACGGGGGCCCGACCCGACCACCGCCAGCATCGAAGCGAGCCTTGGCAGCTTCGCCACCAGCACCGTCACCGTGTCGCGGCTGGCCGTTTCGGGTTTCGGCGGCGGGACCATCTACTACCCCACCACCACGACCGCCGGCACGTTCGGGGCGATCTCGATCGCGCCCGGCTTCACCGCGCTCCAGTCGAGCATCGCCTGGCTGGGCCCGCGGCTCGCGTCGCAGGGGTTCGTCGTGTTCACCATCGACACGCTGACCACCAGCGACCAGCCCGACAGCCGGGGCCGGCAGCTGCTGGCCTCGCTCGACTACCTCACCCAGCAGAGCAGCGTCCGGTCCCGCATCGACAGCAGCAGGCTCGGCGTGGTCGGGCACTCGATGGGCGGCGGCGGCACGCTCGAGGCGGCGCGCTCCCGGCCGTCGCTGCAGGCCGCGATCCCGCTGACCGGCTGGGACCTGACCAAGAACTGGTCGACCCTGCAGGTGCCGACACTCGTCGTCGGCGCGCAGGCGGACACCGTCGCCCCGGTGGCCACGCACTCGATCCCGTTCTACACCAGCCTGCCGTCCTCTTTGGACAAGGCGTACCTCGAACTGCGCGGCGCCAGCCACTTCGCCCCCAACTCGCCGAACACGACGATCGCGAAGTACACCCTGGCCTGGCTCAAGCGGTTCATCGACAACGACACCCGCTACGAACAGTTCCTCTGCCCGATCCCGAGCCCCGACCTGTCCATTTCGGACTACCGGGGCAACTGCCCGCACAACGGCTGACCGGTCAGCCGGACACGCCGAGGGTGACCGACACCTTGCCCCTGGCGTGCCCGGCTTCCTGGTACGCGATCGCGGTGCGCAGGTCGTCGAACGGGTAGCTCCGGTCGATCACCGGCGTGACCGCACCCCGCTCCACCAACGCGGCCAGCTCGCCCAGGACCGCCTTCTTGTCCGGGCAAGCGACCGCGTCCGCGAGCACCACCCGCCGCCGCGCGAACGGCCCGGCGGCCAGCGCGGCGAAGACATGCCCGGCCGGCTGCAGCCAGCGCCCCGCGGGCCCGCCCACCGCGACGAACCGGCCCGAACGCTCCAGCACCCGGCGGCAGCCGAAGAGCGATCGGCCGCCGGCGATGTCCAGCACGACGTCGTACCGCCGTCCGGTGCGGGTGAAGTCGGCAGACCGGTAGTCGACCACGTGCGACGCCCCGAGGGATCGCACGAGGTCCGCGTTCGCCGCGCCGCACACCGCGTCGACCTCCGCCCCGAGCGCCTTCGCGAGCTGGACGGCGAAGGTGCCGACGCCGCCCGAAGCGCCGTTGACGAGCACGCGCTGCCCGGCAGACACTCCCTCCAGCGCGACCCACGCGGTGACGGCCGCCATCGGCATTGCCGCCGCCTGCTCGTGGGTGAGGTTCGCGGGCATGGGTGCCAGCAGGTCCTCACTTACGCAGACGTACTCCGCGTACGCCCCGCGCGGCAGCAACGCGTAGACGTCGTCCCCCGGCGAAAACCGCCGCCCGACGGTCTCCACCCGGCCGGCCAGGTCGCAGCCGAGGACGCCCACCGGCGGGCGGCGCAGACCGAACCCGCCCGTCATGAGTCTCGCGACGTACGGCTCGCCTCTCATGAAGTGCCAGTCGTACGGGTTGACCGACGTGGCGTGCACGCGGACCAGCACCTCACCGTCCGCGGGGACGGGGTCGGGCACGTCTTCCCAGGTCAGAGTCTCCGCCGGGCCGTACACACGCTGAACGAGAGCCTTCACAGCGCCTCCCTTACGTTGTAAGTCGTACGTTGTACGGTAGCGGCGGTCCGGACGCGGGGTCAAGGAGCCTTACGTTGTACGATCTTCGGCGTGACCACCGACGCGCGGATCCCGCTGAGCCGGCAGCGCGTGCTGCGAACGGCCGTCGCGCTCGCCGACGAGCACGGTCTGCGCGCGGTGACGATGCGCCGCCTCGCGGAGGAGCTCGGCGCCGAGGCGATGTCGCTCTACTACCACGTGGCCAAGAAGGACGACGTGCTCGACGGCATCGTCGACGTCGTCGCGCAGGAGATCAACGAAGCCGTCGCCCGGCTGGAACCCGGTCCGGACTGGCGGCGGACGGCCCGCCGGCGCATCCTCGCGGCCCGTCAGGTGTTCCTCCGCCACCGCTGGGCCCCGCCCCTGTTCGAGACGCGGTCGTCGACGAGCCTCGCGGTGCTGAAGTACTACGACGGCCTGGTCGGCGTGATGCGCGACGGCGGGTTCTCGCACGACCGGATCCACCACGCCCTGCACGCGCTCGGCAGCCGGGCCCTGGGGTTCAGCCACGAGGTGTTCGACCCGAACGCGGGCGCGTCGGCGGAGATCCCGGCGGACCTGGCGGCGCAGCTGCCGAACCTGGTCGGGATGCTGAGCGAAATCGCCCACGACGACCCGGACTCGACGCTGGGCTGGTGCGACGACCAGGCGGAGTTCGAGTTCGGGCTGGACCTCATCCTCGCCGGCTTGGACCTGCTGCGGGACCGGTAGTCCAGCACGTGGGACACCGCCGCCCGGCGGAGCAGAATCGGCGGTGTGTCGCGACCACTGCGGAAGCTCGGCTTCCTGACCATCGGCCTCTTCGACCCCGCCGACCCGCGGCGCGGGCACGAGTCGACCCTGGAGATCATCGAGCTCGGTGAGCGGCTGGGGTTCGACAGCGCCTGGTTGCGGCACCGGCACCTGCAGCACGGCATCTCATCACCCGTCGCCGTGCTGGCCGCGGCGTCGCAGCGCACCGAACGGATCGAGCTCGGCACCGCCGTCATCCCGCTCGGCTGGGAGAACCCGCTGCGGCTCGCCGAGGACCTCGCCACCGTCGACTTGCTTTCCGGGGGCCGGCTCAACCCGGGGATCAGCGTCGGGCCGCCGATGCGCTACGACGAGGTCAAGCGCGCCCTCTACCCGGACACCGCGGACGCCGAGGATTTCTCCTACGAGCGCGTGCGGCGGCTGCTGGACTTCGTGCGCGGCGAGCCGGCCACCGGGTTCAGCGGCACCGAGGGCTTCGAGGTCTTCTCCGACCGCGTCCAGCCGCAGTCACCCGGGCTCGGCGAGCGCCTGTGGTACGGCGGCGCGAGCCTGCGTTCGGCGGAGTGGGCGGGCAAGCACGCGATGAACTTCCTGACCAGCAGCGTGGTCAAGGCCGAAGGCGAGAGCACGGACTTCGCCGAGATCCAGCTTTCGCACATCCGGACCTTCCGCGAGCACCACCCGGCCGGGCGCATCTCGCAGGGCCTGGTCGTCATCCCGACCGACACGGCGACGCCGGAACAGCGCGCGAAGTACGAGGCCTACGCCGAGAAACGGCTGCCGCGCACCGCGGTACCGCAGGGCCCGGCGCGGATGCTGTTCTCCCCCGACTACGTCGGCAGCTCTGCCGAAATCGCCGAGCGCCTGCACGCGCACGCGGCGTTCCGCGAGGTCGACGAGGTGGCTTTCGCCCTGCCGTTCACCTTCGAACACGAAGACTACGTGCAGATCCTCACCGACATCGCGGAACGCCTGGGCCCGGAGCTCGGCCGGAAGAGCTGACTTACTTGTTGGTGCCCGGGGTCAGCACCTTGTCGATCACGAAGACCGTGGCGTTCTTCGTGGGGATGTTGCCGCACAGGATCTTCGCGCCGTTGACGGTCAGGTTGTCGCCCGAGCCCTCGATCTTCAGCGGCCCGCCCGCGGTGTTCAGCGAGTCCAGCGTGCCGGCGGCCGCGAGGCCCTTGGCGTCGTAGCGCTTGCCGACGACGTGGTACTGCAGGATCGGCGCCAGCTCGGCCGGCTTGCCCGCCAGCTCGTTGAACTTCGCGTCGCCCAGCGCGGCGAAGGCCGGGTCGGCCGGCGCGAACACGGTGATGGCCTGCTGGCTGTTGAGGGTGTCGACCAGGTTGGTGGCCTTGACCGCCGCCACCAGCTTGGTCAGCAGCGGGTTCGTCGACGCGGCCGAAGCGACCGGCTGCGGGCCCATCGAGTCCAGCGAACCGGGCGCGGAACCCTGCGGCAGCTGCGAACAGGCGGGGCCGAAGACGTCGGCGTTGGTCGTCACGCCGTTGGACGCGGCGGAGTCGGCGGAAGACGACGGCGCGGCCATCGACGACGACGGCGCGGGGGCCGGGGCACTGCTGGAGCTCCCGGAGGAAGCGGTGTCGCTGCCGCTGCACGCGGTCAGCGAAAGCGCGGCCACGGCGGCGAAACCGATTCCGGCGACACGAAGCTTGGTCACGAAAATCACTCCAAAAAAGCGGCTGTGAACTTCTTCTTACTCGGCATTCGGAACTACTCGGAAAGCGGATTGGCACCCGATCGAGTGATGCAGGTCACCGGGCGGTGAAATTGATGCTGTGCCACCCGGTGGCTCCGTCGGGCACGGTTCCGGCGCGCATGTCCGTCTGCGTGTACCCGCTTTTGTCGGTCGCCCGGCAGACGACCTGGTGGCCGCCGGACGCGGCGTCGAACTCGATCCACCACATGCGCCAGGTGTTGAGGTTCACCTCGTGTGAGACCATGGCTTCGCGCCACGGGCCGTCGTCGAGGCGCACCTCGACCTTCTCGACGCCGGTGTGCTGCGCCCACGCGATGCCGGCGACGCGCACCTTTCCCGACGGCACGGTTTCGAAACCCTTCGGCGTGTCGATCCGCGATTCCGTCTTGATCGGCGCTTCGCGGCTCCAGCCTCGTTTCAGCCAATAGGCCTGACGGGCTTGCCACGTCGTCACTTCGAGATCGGTGACCCATTTCGTCGCCGACACGTAACCGTACAACCCCGGAATCACGAGCCGCGCCGGGAATCCGTGTTCGATCGGCAGCGGTTCCCCGTTCATCCCGATGGCGAGCATGGCGCCGCGCTCGCGGTCCGTCGCCGCGGCGACCGGACTGCCGGACGTCCAGCCGTCCACACTGGACGAATAGAGCTGCTCGGCCCCGGGCCGGACCCCGGCCTCCTCGAGGAGGTCCGCCAGGTCGACGCCGATGAAGTTCGCCGTGGACACGTAGGTGCCGCCGACCTCGTTGGAGACGCACGTCATCGTGATGGTGCGTTCGACCAGCGGCCGATTGCGGATGTCGCCGTAGCGGTAGCGGAGTTCGCGGTCGACCATGCCGTGCAGGCGCAGGCTCCAGTCCTCGGTCCGGACCTGCGGGACCGACAGCGCGGTGTCCACGCGGTAGAAGTCGGCGTTGCGGGTGACGAACGTCGGCGTGCCCAGTTTCGCGAAGTCGGCGTCGGCCGGGATCATCGGCGCGGTGCGGACCGGGACCAGCCGCCCGACGGCGGCGCGCGACGACGCCGCGTCCCGGGTGCCGGCGAGGAGCTGCCCGCCGAGGCCCGCGACGCCCGCGCCGACGACCACGCCGGCGCCGGCCAGCAACACCGTCCGGCGCGAGGAGTCGGCCACGACGTCGCGCCGGGCCGCCCGGTGCAGGAAGGCGAACGTCGCGACGCCGGCGACCAGGCTGGCCAGCGGGGCGAGCAGGGCGACGGTGGAGAGGTCGGGACGCGCGTACACCGCGACCATGCCGAGGAGGCCGAACCCGGTGACCACGACGAGCCCCGGCCACGGCGTGCGCCGGGAGGCGAGCCCCGCGACCGCCGCGGCCAGCACCATGACGACGGCCATGCCGGAGAGCAGCACGAGCTTGTCGTACGTGCCGAAGGTGCGGACCGCGAAGTCCTTGAGCTGCACCGGCGTCAGGTCGATCGCGCCGTTGCCGACCGCCAGGTAGGGCGACGCGTTGACGCCGACGAACCCGGCGACGAGGTGGCCCGCCGCCAGCGCGGCCGCGAGCGCCAGGACACCCAGGAGGGCGGCGACCCACCAGCGGAGCTTCGGCGCGGGTGCCGTCGGAGATGGCCGTTCGGCCGTGGAGGTGCTCATCGCGTGCGCATCCGATCGCTAGGCAAGGGAAATCCGGGTGACGGCCGGGGTCGTCGGGCCCGCGGACCCGCCCGCGGGCTCGACGGTGATGCCGATCCGGTCGGTGCCGGGCGGGATGTCGGACATCAGCATCCGCGGCTGCAGGAGCCCGGCCGAGTGCGCTTCGCCGGCGCGGATGAGCCACACCTGGTAGACGTGGCCGGCGTCGAGCGCGGGGAGGTCCGAGGCGAGCAGCACGGCCTGGTTGCGGCTACGCGAGACGACCAGCGTCGCGTGTCCCTCGCCGGTGCCCTGGATCGCCGAGGCGTCGGACGCGGACAGCACGGAGTCGACGGGAGCCGGCGGAGTCGAGGTGACGACCCCCACGCCGACCGCGACGACGGCCGCCGCGGCGGCCCCGGCCAGCGCCAAGCGCAGCCGGAAAACCTTGCCGCGCTTGGGTTCTCCACCCCGCTGGACCGGGATCCGCGGCGGCAGCTGCCGCGTGCGGGCGACGTCGGCCAGCACCAGCAACCTCAGTTCGGCCGGCGGCGTCACCGACGCGGCCGCTCCCAGCCGCGCGCCGGTCGCGCGCAGCTCGGCCACTTCCTGGCGGCACGCCGCGCACTGGCCGAGGTGCCGTTCGAACCCGGCGCGCTCCACATCGGACAGTGCGTCCAGCGCGTAGGCCCCGGTCAGCGTGTGCAGCTCGGCGGTCATCGATCCACCCCCAGGCAGTCACGCAGCCGGATCAGACCGTCCCGGATGCGGGTCTTGACGGTCCCGGGTGCCACTTTCAGCACCTCGGCGACCTCGGGATAGGTGTAGCCGTTGTAGTACGCCAGCACGATCGACTCGCGCTGGAGATCGGTCAGCTGCGCCAGGCACTGCCGGACGCGCTGCTGGTCGAGCGTGGCCAAAGTGGACTCGGTGACCTCGTCGAAGGGGCGCCGCACATCCATCCGGCCGGCTTTGTCCTCCCGGTCGAGCACGGCTTGGTGCGACCGCACGCGGTCGACGGCCCGGCGGTGGGCGATGGTCAGCACCCACGACAGCGCGCTCCCCCGGTCCGGGACGTAACGAGCGGCTTTGCGCCACACCTCCACCAGCACCTCCTGCGCCACTTCTTCGGCCTGGGCGTGGTTGCGCAGCACGCGAGTCACCAGTCCGAGCACCGGACCGGCGATGACGTCGTACAGCGCCGCGAAAGCGGGTTCGTCTCCCGCCGCGACACGCCGCAGCAGTTCTTCGGCGTTCGCCGCGGGCACCGGCGCTCCGTCCGGTTGCAGCCGCAGCCGCCCACGCTCACCCATGCCCGGCACCCTCCGCCTCACCCTGGTTGTGTGGGGCGTTCGCGGCTGGGAGGTCGAGCGGACTGGTGTGCAGTGAGGCTTCCCACCCGGACGGTGCAACTCGGGGGGTGGGACCCATCCAGGGGTGGGCGGGCTCCGAAAGTCTGGTGTCGAGGTCGGTTCGCCGGGGGTCGGGCGGTCTCGTGGGGAGTTGGCCGGGGATGTCGCGCAGTGACCTCAGACCTGCATCGGCTGCGAAAGTTGAGTTACTTCACTTATACAGCCACTCCAGATCGCCCAATCACCCAGCGTGAGAAATCTGCCCGTTCGGCCACGCCGACGGTGACCACGCACACTTCTTGATCACCCCAGAGTGTGAAAGTTTTTCGGAACGCTGGGCGTTGAACTCACCATGGGTTATCCCTGGAACAAGACGAAGTTAACCGACGAGTAGCAAAGGCAGCCCCGATGGCCGACCCGCACAGCGTGACCAGCGCCAGCATCGACTTCGCCCTGCGCACCTTCGGCGCCGGGCCGCGGCCGGTGCCCGCCGAGCTGGAGTACGACACCCGCGACCCCTATGCGGTCGCCGTGGTGCTGCACGCCGGCCCGAGCGCCGTCCGGTGGCTCTTCGGGCGGGACCTCCTCGCCGATGGCCTGCTCGCCCGCTGCGGCGATGGTGACGTCCGCGTCGGGCCGGCCGGCGATCCCGCCCTGATCGTCGTGGAGCTGACCTCCCCCGACGGCGCCGCCGTGCTCGAAGCGCCCGCCAAGGACGTCGCCGCCTTCCTCGACCGGACCTACGAGGTCATCCCCGCCGGCGGCGAGACCGGCTGGTTCGACTTCGACCAGGAACTCGCGAAGCTCTCCTACCAGGACTGAGTACCGTCCACGCGGTGAGCTTCTTCCTGACGAAGGTCCTCGCCGCGCTCGAGGACGGCGGTGACCGCCCCCTCTTCCACGACGACCGGGACGGCGTCACCACCTACCACCAGGCCCGCGACCGCCTCCGCCGGCTGCACGGCGGCCTCCGCCAAACGGGAACCGTCGCCGTCGACCTGCGGAACCGGCCCGAGACCGTCCTCGTCCAGCTCGCGGCCCTCCTGCGCGGCGCGACCGCGCTCATGGTCCCGGCCTCGGCGCCGACGCGAGACCGGCTCGCCGCGGCCGCAGGCGCCACCGTCGTCACCGATCGCCCCCACGACTGGCCCGGCGCCGACACCAGGACCCCCGACGACCTCGACGGCGACCCCGAACCGCTGGACCTGCCGGAGACCGTGCACCTCCTCTTCCCCACCGGCGGCACCACCGGCACCCCCAAGCTCATCCGCCACAGCGGCATCTACGACGGCATGGCGCACATCTTCACGCCGAACCCGGACGCCCCCGGCCGCACACTGCTCGTCGCGCCCATGACGCACATGACCGGCAACGCCACCGTCCTCGGCACGCTGCTCCGGCGCGACACCGTCGTCATCCACGACGGTTTCGACGCAGGCGCCGTCCTCGACGCGATCCAGGAACACCGGATCGACACGCTCTCCCTGACGCCGCCGCGCCTGGCCGCCGTCCTCGATCACCCCGGACGGAAGAACACCGACCTCAGCAGCGTCCGCTCGCTGTCCCTCGGCGCCGCGCCGCTGCCGCCGCACCGGCTCGCCCAGGCCCTCGACGTCTTCGGCCCGGTCGTCGGCCAGGGCTACGGCCTCACCGAAGCGCCGATGATCGCGAGCATCTCCGCCGCCGAACTGATCGCGCGCCCCGGGCTGCGAAGCTCGGTCGGCCGGGTCGTGCCCGGCATGGAAGCCCGCATCACCACCGACGGCGAAGTCGAGGTGCGCGGACTGTCCATGATGGACGGTTACCTCGGCGGCCCGGACGTCGGCGCCGGCTGGCTGCGCACCGGCGACCTCGGCCGCTTCGACGACGACGGCTACCTCTACCTGCTCGACCGCGCCGACGACGTCGTCGTGACCGGCGAGCACGGCACCAAGGTCCCCACGACCGTCGTCGAGCACGCGCTGGAGACGCACCCGGCGGTCCGGAGCGCGGCCGTGTTCGGCCAGGGCGACCTGCTGCACGCCGTCGTCGTCACCACCGGCGAAGTGACCGAGGATGACCTGAAAGCGCACGCCAAAGCCATCTTCGACCAAGACCACTACGTCCCGGCGAAAGTGGACTTCGTCGCCGCACTCCCCCTCACCGACGTCGGCAAGGTCGACAAACGCGCGCTCGCTCAGCTCGTGACGGCGCCGTAGGACGACGACCGGACCAGCTTCGCGTACTTGCCGAGCACCCCGTCCGGGAACTTGTTCGGCAGCGGCTCCCAGCCTTCCCTGCGACGGGCCAGCTCGGCGGCGTCGACCAGCAGGTCCATGCTGCGGCCCTTGATGTCGACGGCGATCCGGTCGCCGTCGCGGATGAACGCGATCGGGCCGCCGTCGACCGCCTCGGGCGCCACGTGGCCGATGCACAGCCCCGTCGTCCCGCCGGAGAACCGCCCGTCGGTCAAGAGCAGGACGTCGCGACCCAGCCCGGCGCCCTTGATCGCCGCGGTGATCGCGAGCATCTCGCGCATGCCCGGGCCGCCCTTGGGCCCTTCGTAGCGGATGACGACGACGTCGCCGGCGGAGATCCGGCCCTCGTTCAGCGCCGCCATCGCCTCCTGCTCGCGCTCGAACACGCGGGCCGGGCCTTCGAAGTTGGCCGTGTCGAAGCCCGCCGACTTCACGACCGCGCCTTCGGGCGCGAGCGACCCGCGCAGGATCGTGATGCCGCCGGTCGGATGCAGCGGGTTGTCCAGCCTCCGCAGGACCTCGCCGTCGATCGGGTCGGGGTCGAGTTCGGCGAGGTTCTCGGCGACGGTCCGGCCGGTGACGGTCAGCGCGTCGCCGTGGAGGAGCCCCTCGTCCAGGAGCGCCTTCATCAGCACCGGGATGCCGCCGTGGCGGTCGATGTCCTGCATGACGTACTTGCCGAACGGCTTGAGGTCGCCCAGGTGCGGGACGCGGTCGCCGACGCGGTTGAAGTCGTCGAGGGTCAGCTCGACCTTCGCCTCGTGCGCGATCGCCAGCAGGTGCAGCACGGCGTTGGTCGAGCCGCCGAGCGCCATGACGACGGTGATCGCGTTCTCGAACGCCTCGCGCGTCAGGATGTCGCGGGCGGTGATGCCGCGTTCGAGCAGCCCGACGACGGCTTCACCCGAAAGGTGCGCGTAGTGGTCGCGACGGCGGTCCGCGGACGGCGGCGCGGCCGATCCCGGCATGCTCATCCCCATCGCCTCGGCCGCCGACGCCATCGTATTCGCGGTATACATTCCGCCGCAGGCGCCCTCACCAGGGCAGATGGCCCGTTCGATGCGGTCCAGGTCGGCGGTCCCGAGCCGGCCGGCCCGGCACGCGCCCACCGCCTCGAAGGCGTCGATGATGCTGACGTCCTTCTCGGTGCCGTCGGTGAGCTTCACCCAGCCGGGGGCGATCGTGCCCGCGTAGAGGAACACCGACGCGAGATCGAGCCGGGCGGCCGCCATCAGCATGCCCGGCAGGGACTTGTCGCAGCCGGCCAGCAGCACCGAGCCGTCGAGCCGCTCCGCCTGCATGACCGTCTCGACGGAGTCGGCGATGACCTCGCGGGACACGAGCGAGAAGTGCATGCCGTCGTGGCCCATCGAAATGCCGTCGGAGACGGAGATCGTGCCGAACTGCAGCGGGTAGCCGCCGGCCGCGTGCACGCCTTCCTTCGACGCTTGCGCCAGCCGGTCGAGGGACAGGTTGCACGGCGTGATCTCGTTCCACGAGCTGGCGACGCCGATGATCGGCTTGCGCCAGTCGCCGTCCCCCATCCCGACGGCGCGGAGCATGCCGCGGGCGGGCGCGGCCTCGATCCCGTCGGTCACCGTGCGGCTGCGGGGTTTCGGATCGATCGTCATCGCGGGGCCCTCCGGTACGACGTTCGGACGCACTGCAGCCTACTCGGCCCGGCGCGGTCCGCTGGCCGGAACGAATCCCTTCCCGGACCCGGGCGAACCGGCGAAAACTCGGCGAAATGATCGCCACGGTGGTGTGGGGCACGGGCAACGTCGGCCGTGCGGCAATCCGGGCCGTCGACGCCCATCCGGCGCTGGAACTCACCGCCGTGCTCGTCCACGACCCGGCGAAGGTCGGCAAGGACGCGGGCGCGCTGGCGGGCGTCGGGGACCTCGGTGTCGCCGCGACGGACGACATCGACGCCGTGCTGGCCGCGAGCCCGCGAGCCGTCGTCTACGCCGCTTCGGGGGACGTCCGGTTCGACGACGCGCTCGCCGACATCGTCCGCGCGGTCGGGACGGGCGCGGTCGTCGTCACGCCGGCGCTCTACCCGCTCTACGACCAGCGCAACGCGCCTCCGGAACTGCGCGACCCGGTGCTCGCGGCGATCAAGGACGGCGGCGGCTCGCTGTTCGTCTCCGGCGTCGACCCCGGCTGGGGCAACGACGTGCTGCCGCTGCTGATCAGCGGGCTCGGCACGGACGTCGACGTCATCCGCTGCCAGGAGATCTTCGACTACTCGACCTACGAGCAGCCCGACTCCGTCCGGTACCTGGTCGGCATGGGCCAGCCGATGGACTACGACCCGCCGATGCTGATGACCGGCGTGCCGTCGATGGTCTGGGGCGGGCAGGTCCGGCTGATCGCGCGTGGCCTCGGCGTCGAGGTCGAAGAACTCCGCGAGACGCTGCAACGGCGTCCGCTCGAGGAAACCGTCTCGACGCGGACGATGGGCGACTTCGAGCAGGGCACGCAGGGCGCGGTCCGGTTCGAGGTGCTGGGCATCGTCGGCGGCGAACCGCGGATCGTCATCGAGCACGTGACGCGCATCCACCCGTCGTGCGCGCCGGACTGGCCGACGCCGCCCAGCGGCGACGGCGCCCACCGCGTGATCATCGAAGGCCGGCCGCGCATCGAGGTCAGCGTCGAAGCGAGCGACGAGGGCGAAAACCGTTCGGCGGGCGGCAACGCCACCGCCGTCGGCCGGCTCGTCGGCGCGATCGACTGGCTGGCCGAGGCGGAACCCGGTCTCTACGACGCACTCGACGTCCCGCTGCGCCCGGCAGCCGGCAAGCTCGGAAGGAGGCGCTCGTGAACATCGACATCCCCGAGGGCAAGGACCCGATCGGGTACGTGTGGGGCGAGATGGTGCCCGGCATCGGGATCGCCGCGTCGCAGTTCTCGCTGGCGGTGTACTCGCACACCACGCTGGGACTGCGGGAGTTCGAGGCCGCGCGGCTGCGGATCGCGCAGATCAACGGGTGCGTCTTCTGCCTGGACTGGCGCACCGAGCGCGACGGCGTCAAGGTCGAGCCGGAGTTCGCGGACGCCGTCGCGGAGTGGCGCACCACCGAGCTCTTCGACGAGCGCACGCGGCTCGCGGCGGAGTACGCCGAGCGGTACGCGACCGACCACCACAACCTGGACGACGAGTTCTGGAAGCGGATGTCGGAGCACTACACGCAGAAGGAGATCGTCGAGCTGAGCATGAGCCTGGGTTCGTGGCTGGCTTTCGGGCGCCTCAACCACGTCCTGGGCCTGGACACCGTCTGCGTCCTGCCGTCCCACCGGTCGTGAGGGGCGGATCCGCCCCTCACGACCCGCGGGTCAGAAGTCCGTGGCGATGATCTTCTCGATGTTGCGCTCGGCCAGCGCCGTGATCGTCACGAACGGGTTCACGCTCGTGTTGCCCGGGATCAGCGAGCCGTCGATCGCGTACAGGCCCGGGTAGCCGGCCAGGCGGCCGTAGTTGTCGGTCGCCTTGCCGAGCACCGCGCCGCCGAGCGGGTGGTACGTCAGGTGGTCGCCCCAGATCTTGTACACGCCGAACAGGTCCGTGCGGTAGATCGTGCCCTCCTTCGCGTTGATCTTGTCGAAGATGGTCTTCGCCATGTCGATCCCCGGCTGCTTCCACGCCGTCTGCCAGTTGAGGTCGACGTTCCCCGTCGCCGGGTTGTAGGTGAACTGGGCCCGGTTCGGGTTCTTCGTGATCGACAGGTAGAACGACGCCCACGTCTCGATCCCGGTCGGCAGCGGCGCCACCTCGGCGAACGCGCCGCCCGCGGCCCAGTTGTCGATGCCGCCGCAGGGGATGGACGACTGCAGGCTGCCGGTCGGGTCCCAGATCTGGTTGGCCCGCCCGACCATCACGTTCCCGTTGTCGCCCCAGCCCTTCCCGACCTCGCCGTTGAGGTTGGGCAGAGCGCCGGTGGCCTTCAGCTTGACGAGCAGCTTGCTCGTGCCGACGCTGCCCGCGGCGAAGAACACCTTGTCCGCGGTGACGCCCTTGGTCGCGATCACCGCGCCCGAGGTGTTCAGCTGCTCGAGCGTCACCGCGTACCCGCCGCCGGCCGCGGGCGTCACCGACGTCACCCGGTGCAGCGGCGAGATGGTCACCCGGCCGGTCGCCTTGATCTGCGGCAGGTACGTCTTCTGCAGGGACTTCTTGCCGTAGTTGTTGCCGTACAGGATTTCCCCGGCCAGCGCCGACCGCGGCACGGTGTTGGCCTGCTCCTGCTGCATGTAGTTCCAGTCGTAGACGTCCGGGACGAAGACGAACGGGAACCCGGACCGCTGCGCCTGCTTCCGGCCGACGCGCGCGTACTGGTAGCACTCGGCGGAGTCGAACCAGGTGGGGTCGACCAGGCCGACGCCGAGCCCGGCGTTGGCGCGCGGGTAGTAGGTGCCGTACATCTCGTCGGCGTCGACCGTCGGGAGGATCGCGCCGAAGTTCTCCCGCTTGGGCGTGACGGCCATGCCGCCGTTGACGAGTGAACCGCCGCCGACGCCGCGGCCCTGGTACACGATGATCCCGCCGAACTCCTCCGCGTCGAGGATGCCGGTGTACTTCGGGATGTCCTTGTCGATCGGGAACCCGAGGAAGTTGGACAGCGGCTGCTTCGTCCTGGTGCGCAACCAGAACGAGCGCTGGTCCGGGCTGGTCGTGTTCGCGAAGATCTTGCCGTCCGAGCCGGGCGTGTCCCAGGCCATGCCCATTTCGACGAGCTGGACGTCGACGCCGGCCTGGGCCAGGCGCAGGGCCGCGACCGAGCCGCCGTAGCCCGACCCGATCACCAAGGCGGGCACGCGCGCGGCGTCGGCGATGGTGGCGGCGGCCGCCCGGCTCCCCACAGCCGCGGCCGCCAAGATAGAACCAGTTCCAGCGATGAAAAGACGACGGGAAACTTGCCCAGAAGCCGTTCTCCATACGGATTCGTCGCGCATGTGATA
Organism: Amycolatopsis sp. NPDC114478; assembly: GCF_055633805.1. Lineage (NCBI taxonomy): Bacteria > Bacillati > Actinomycetota > Actinomycetes > Pseudonocardiales > Pseudonocardiaceae > Amycolatopsis > Amycolatopsis sp. NPDC114478. The sequence goes on from NZ_JBVKDO010000001.1 coordinate 313,772, forward strand.
GTCCTCACCGTTGAGGTATATTAGAACAGGTTATAACTCAGCAGTGCAGACAAGTCGACATATACCCGCGAGTAACCTCCCCGGGTTGCGCGAGGATTCCGCTGAATGGGCCATGATGGACGACTGTGGAGTCGACCCGAGTGGACCGCTGGCTCTGGGCGGTCCGGCTGACGAAGACGCGTCCGGACGCCGCGGCCGCGTGCCGGGGCGGGCACGTGCGCGTCAACGACAAGCCGGCCAAGCCCGCGACGACCGTCGTGCCGGGCGACGAAGTCCGCCTGCGCGTCGGCGGGACGACCAGGATCCTCGACGTGGTACGGGTGATCCAGAAACGCGTGGGCGCGCCGGACGCGGTGACGTGCTACGTGGACCGGACGCCGAAGCCGCCGCCGGAAACCGCGATCCCGGTCGCCCGGCGCGACCGCGGCGCGGGGCGTCCGACCAAAAGGGAGCGCCGCGTGCTGGACGCATTCCGGCAGCAGGAGTTCTGATTTGTTGCGATCGAACCATTTCCGAAATGGGACGATCGCAACAAGACCGAAGTGATTCGGCCGGGCCGATGAATGCGCGAGGGTTACGCGGGACTGAGGAACTCCAGCCGGTTGCCCAGGCAGTCGTGGGTGTAGAAGCGGCGGTGGCCGGGGAAGCCGTCGTCCCAGTCGACGTCGGCGCCGTGCCGCCGCAGCCGGTCGGCCAGCGCGTCGAGGTCGTCGACGAGGATGCCCGGGTGGGCCTTGCGGGCCGGGCGGAAGTCCTCTTCGACGCCGAGGTGGAGTTCGAGGCCGCCGGTCCGCAGCCAGAGCCCGCCGCGACCGGCGAGCGCGGGCGGCTTCGGGATCTCGGTCAGGCCGAGCACGCCGACGTAGAACGCGCGGCAGCGGTCCTCGCTGCCCGGCTCGATGGCGAGCTGGACGTGGTGCAGTCCGAAGGTCATGCCCCCAGGGTGCCACCCGGCCGATGGTCATTCCGCGTGATGACCTAGTTATCGCCGTCGCGCGCGGGGATTCGCCGCGGATAACGGGGACTTCGCCCGGCGCGGGTCGGTTCCGGGCGAAAACGGGTAGTCCCCCCGCCGGATGGAGGGGAACGATGACAACCGCGGAAGAAGCCCCGGACCGCCTGCTCGCCGCAGCCCGGCCACTGGTGGTGCGCTACTGCCGAGCCCGTCTCGGCGCGCGGCCCGACGCTTGGCGCTCGGCCGACGACGTCGCCCAGGACGTGTGCGTCGCCCTGCTGAAGGCCCTGCCCGGCCGGCCCCCGGACCGGCCGTTCCCGAACTTCGTGTGCGGCATCGCCCGCCACAAGGTCGCGGCGGCCCGCAAGGCGGCGGCCCGGCAGTGGGACGAGCCGGTGGCGGAGCTGCCCGAGGAGGTCGACGCGTCGCTGGATCCCGAGCACTACGCCCTGCGCCGCGAGCTGGGCGAACGGATGGCGAAGCTGCTGCAGGTGCTGCCGGAGAAGCAGCGGGAGATCGTCGTGCTGCGGGTGGCGGTCGGGCTGTCGGCCGAGGAGACGGCGGAGGTGGTGGGGTCGACCCCGGGCGCGGTGCGGGTGGCGCAGCACCGGGCACTCAGCCAGCTGCGGAAACTGGTCGGCGGTTAGAGCTACGCTGGTTTTGTGAGCGACAGCGAGAACTTCGAAGGACGCGATGTCGGGTCCGGGATCTCCGTCATCCGCGAAAGCAGCGACGTCGTCGGCTCCGGGCCGCGCCTGCACCGGCACCCCTACACCGAGACGTTCGTGATCATCCGGGGGCGGGCCCGGTTCACCGTCGGCGACGCCGAACGCGACGGCGGCGCCGGGGACGTGCTGGTCGTCCCGGCCGGCACGCCGCACAAGTTCGCCGTGCTCGGCCCCGGTGTCTACGAGGCCGTGCACATCCACGAAAGCGACCACTTCATCACCGAATGGCTGGAGTGACGCTCAGAACCCGCCCTCGCCGATCATGCCGCGCAGCTTCGTCAGCGCGCGGTACTGCGTGATGCGGACGTTGCCGGCGGAGATGCCCAGCGCCTCCGCCGTCTCGTTCGCCGACAGGCCGACGACGATCCGCAGCGACAGGATCTCCTGGTGCAGCGGCGGCAGCGACGCCATGAGCTTGCCCAGCCGGGCGCCGAGGTCGAGGTCGAGCACGTGGGTCTCCGGCTCGTTGCCGCCGAGCGGCCGGTCCGGCAGCTCCGGCACGGGCTTCGACCGGTCCCGCGCCACCGAGCGGAACGCGTCGGCGACCTTGTTCGCGGCGATGGCGCGCACGAGGTAGAGGAACGAGCCGCCGCGGTCCTGGTAGCCGGGCAGCACCTTCAGCACGGCCAGGCACACCTCCTGCGCGACGTCGTCGGCCGACAGGTAGGACAGGTCGCGCCCGCCGATCCGGGCGCGGCAGTAGCGCACGACCGTCGGCTTGATCAGGCGCAGCAGCGCTTGGACGGCGTCCGCGTCGCCGGTGCGGGCCGCCGCCACGAACGGGTCGAGCTGCTCAGTCGTCAGCTTCCCGTCCGGGCGCGGCAGCTCCTCGAGCACGACGTAGCCGTCGACCGCCGTCTCCGCCATCATGGTGTCCACGGGTTCCCTCCTCGCATCGTCCACCGGACCGCCACCGGGTACCCGTCGTCCACAATGGACCACACTGGCCCGTGTCCGCTGTCCTCGGTTCCCGGTCCGACAATCGGAGTAATCGAGGCGCTGACCAGCAACGTTGCAAGGGTGTGGTTCTTGTCCAGATATTGTCCGTTAACCACAAACGGCCCACCGGGCTTACCCGGCGGTCATGCCCGCCGGGCGGGACAATTAGTGGACAGATCCTGCCGCGCGTAGCGAAACGACCGGCCGATCCGATCCTTGGCGCGTGACCGAATCCGACCTCCCGGGAACCGAAGCCATGATCACCCATTGACCGCCGACCGGTTCGACGTCTTCCTGTGTCCCGAGGCGTCCGGCAGCGTGGAAACCGGGCTGCGCGCCGCGGGGCTGCGCGTTTTCCGGAGTACGTCCATCGACGATTTCGACATGATCGCGCCGGAGCTGGCGGCGTCCCGCGTGCTGCTCGCCGAGCATTCGGAGGGTATTTTCTCGGACCGCGTGCTGACGCTCGTTCCGGGAGAACCGCTGCCGGACCTCGTCCGGCGGGTGCGCGAAAGGGCCGCCGGCGGTCTCGGTTTTCCGCTGCTGTGGACTGTCCACCGTGAACTCGTCGCGCGGCGGGCGGTCCTGGTCCGCGGCCTGCCGGGCGCCGGCAAGACGGTGCTGGCCGAGCAGTACGCGTGCCTGGCCGGCCGGTTCGGCGCCCGGGTGCTGCGGACGGGCCCGTTCGGCCACCTCGCCCCGGACGACTTCCTGCCCCAGTTCCACCTCGCGCTGGCGGCGGCCGCGGGGACGGTGGAGGACGGGTTCGACCGGTTGCGCAAGCGGCTGGCGGCCCGCATCGACGCGGCGGGTGCGCGGGTGCTGGTGCTGGTCGACGACGTCCCGGCGGGGGTGCCACCGGGCGAGCTGGACCGGGTGCTGCTGCCGGCGAGGGCGGTCCGCACGCTGCTGACGAGCCGAGCGGCCCACTGGCCCGGGGCGACGGTGGAGGTGCCGGGGCTGACGCTTTCCGAGGGTCTGCGGCTGCTGCCGTCGGGGGCGGAGTTCATCGCCCGCTGCGACGGCCACCCGATGACCCTCCGGGCGGCGGCGTTCCTGCTGCGGGAGCGGGCGGGTTCGTCGCCGTCGGAGCTGCCGGACACGGCCCCGCATGCGATCCGCGAGGTGCTCCTGCGGCTGAGCCGGCCGGAGCCGTTGCCGGCGCCGTCGCCGGAGGAGCTGCCGGACACGGCACCGCACGCGATCCGCGAGGTGCTCCTCCGGCTGGGCCGGTCGGCGTGCCAGCTGATGCGGCTGGGATCGGTGCTGGCGCCGGCGCCGATCCCGGTCGAGGTGGCGCGTTGCGCGGTGGCGGGTGCGGAGTTCGAGGGGGCGGTGGAGGAGCTGGTCGCGCGGGGGTTCGCGTGGCGGGTGGCGGGTGGATTGCGGCTTCAGGGGCTGGCGGTGGAGGTGGCCTGCCGGATCTTCGGGGAGCCGGCCGCCGGTGGAGCTGCGGAGGCGGTGTTGAGGGGGTTGGCCAGTGGCTCAACCGGCCGCCCGAGCGCGGTTGGACCGGCTGACGCCTCGACGCTGGAGCACGGGAGCGCCGCTGGACCGGCTGGCGCGGGCGAATCCGCTCCTGGCCGCGCAAGCGCCGCCGAGCAGGCACCCACCAGGTCTGCGCAGGCCCAACCCAACGCAGCCGCATCCGGCGGCCGCCCGAGCGCAGTCACCCACACGTACCTCATCCAGCACGCCCGCGTGCTCGCCGAACACAGCCCAGCCCACCGGGTCGCCCTGCTTCGGCCCGTCGCGGCCGCGCACGAAACCCACGGCGACCCCGCCACCGCCGGCGAGATCCACGCCGCCATCCTCTCGAGCGGCGAAGCCACCCCCGCCGACTTCGGCGCCGCGGCCCGGGTCGAACTCGCTTGCGGGCTCGTCGCCGAAGCCCTCGCCCACGCGCGTCGGGCCCTGGCCGGCGGGCACCAAGCCGCCGCGTCCGTCGTCGCTCAAGCCCTCTACCTCGCCGAAGCCGGCCGGGACGCCCCCTGACCCCTCACTCGTTCTGCCAGCGGATCCCGTACGCGAAGCCCGGCGCGAGGTGGCGGAACCGGACGTGGACCTCGCCCGCCGCGTCGGGCTTCAGCTCTTCGCCGCGCGGTGATCGCGTGTCGTTCTGGAACGCCTTCTCCAGCAGGATGATCCTTGCCGGCACCCGGTCGCCGAAGCGGACGTGCAGGTCGAACAGGTCGCACGGGCGCCGCGGGACGCAGATGTAGTGCGGCTGGCGCATGTTCGCCCGGAACCGCAGCCCGATGTCGTGCCGCTCACCGCGCCGCAGCGGCTCCGGCAGCCGCAACGCCAGCCCGATCCGGTCACTCGACTCCATCGCGCGGCCGGCGAGCGCGCCGCCGTGGAACACGTCGACCTCCAGATCCGACTCGCGCACCGAATCACCGGATTCGGCGCCCGCGGTGAGCGTCAAGGCCAGGTCGAGCTCGGCGATTTCGTCGGCGTCGGCGACGACCCGGCGGAATTCGAACGCCTCGGCCACCGGCTGGTCGAGTGCGAGCGTCACGCGCAGTTCTTCGGTGTGCCAACTGCGGCTCGGATAGCGCGGCCGCGGATCCGGTCCGCCCGCCGCGACGGCCATTGCCGCGACCTGCTCGATTCCTTCGTCGATCCGGCGCCGGACCGTCCGGTCGTCGCGGTCGAGCGTGATCGCCGCCCAATGCACCCGTTCCTGGTAGAACGGTTTTCGGGCTCGCTCGTCCAGCGCGAACGCCGCCCGCAGAGCGATCTTCAGGTCGTCGGGCAACGACTCGACGAGCGGCCGCAATCGGTCGGTGAGTTTACGCCGCATCTCCACCGAGTCGTCATCTTCCAAAATGCCACAGGTGGCGCGCAAAGCGGGACCGACGCGATCCGCGAGCGGTGTGGTGAAAATTCCCCGCCCTTTGCGCAGAACCTTCAACTCACCGACCACGTCCGCCGCACTGAGGTCCACCGTTCCTCCCTCGCCCTTCCCGCCGGGCATCAATATTCGTCAGCGCCGACGCCGATGTCCAGTCGATCAAGCGGCGGCAAACGGATCGTTATCCGCCGCATTCTTGGCGGGCTTCACCGATTTCGCGCGGAAAAGCACCGGCCCTCACCCGGCGGCCGAACGCCGGCGCGTCGAAAACGTCGAACGCCCACGCGCCACCCCGGCGGGTGATCATGGAGTGGCCGTGGGTGGACCCGGGTACTTGTTGATCATGAACCCGAAGGTGTGGCGCCTGCTGATCTCGGGGTCGCTGCGGCTGTTCCTGATCAGCGCCGTGCCGGCCGCCGCGCACCTGTCCCTGTTCGTGGGGGTGGTCGCGACGGTGATCGCGTTCGTCGTGCCGGCGCCGCGGACGCCGCACCAGCGCCTGGACCCCTAGGCCGCCACGACGCGCGCCAGGACGGCCGGGACCGCCCGTTCGAGCTCGGCCGCGGCGTCCTCACCGCCGGCCAGGTACCGGAGCAGGGCCTGCTGGAACAGGCCGTCGAACAGCGCGTACGCGACGGACCGCGGCACGCTCGCCGGCACCGACGCCAGTTCGGCGTAGCGCGCGACGACGTGGTCGATCATCTCTTCGCGGCGCCGGTCGATCTCGAGCACGTCGGCGCGGAAGGACTCCTCGAACAGGCTCTGGTTGCGCAGGTCGTACCAGAGCCGGTGCATCTTGGCGTCCGCGCGCAGCGTCGCGGCCATCGCCACCGCGAAGTCGCGCTCCAGCTCCGCCGCCGTCCGCGCGCGGGCCACGATCTCGTCGTACCGCGTGACGCACACTTCCTCGAACCGGCGCACGCAGTGGGTCAGCAGGTCGACCTTGTCGGCGAAGTAGTAGTGCAGGACGCCGTGCGAGAACTCCGAGTCCTGCGCGATCTCCCGCAGGCTGGTGCGCGCGTAGCCGAGCTCGGCCAGGGTCTGCAGCGCCGACTCGGCCAGCTGGGCCCGGCGGTCGGCGAACTTGTCCACCCCGCGGCGCGAGATCCGGTCGCGGGTCCGCTCCTTCGCCTCTGTCACCTGCACCGTCCGTCACGTCGTGGGCTGCCGGTTTCATTCTATCGGGCCGTTGACCAGCTGCTTTACCGCGCCAGTTCTCGCCGTACGTCCGCCGGCGTAGGGGCGATTGCCGTACGGCGGGGGACGACCGCGGCCGCCCGGCGCACGACCATGGGACGCGCCACGAAGGAGGCACCCATGACCCAGCCCGTGGAAACCACCGGCCTGACCAAGCGCTACGGACCCACCGCCGCCGTCGAGGGGCTCGACCTGACGGTGCGCGCCGGCGAGGTCTACGGCTTCCTCGGCCCGAACGGCGCCGGCAAGACCACCACGCTGCGGATGCTGCTCGGCCTGATCCGGCCCACCTCCGGCCGCGTCCGGGTGCTCGGCGCCGAACCGGGGCCCGGCAGCCTCGCCCGCGTCGGCGCGCTGATCGAAGGCCCCGCCTTCTACCCCTACCTGTCCGGCCGGGCCAACCTGCGCGTCCTCGCCGACCACGCCGGCGTGCCGCGCAGCCGGGTCGACGCCGTGCTCGACGTCGTGAGCCTCGCCGGCCGCGCGAAGGACCGGTATTCGGCGTACTCGCTCGGCATGAAGCAACGGCTCGGGCTCGCCGCGGCGCTGCTGAAGGAGCCCGAGCTGGTCGTGCTCGACGAGCCGACCAACGGCCTCGACCCGGCCGGCATGGCCGACATGCGGGTGACCCTCCGCAAGCTCGCCGCCGACGGCTGCACCGTGCTGCTGTCCAGCCACCTGCTGGCCGAGGTCGAGCAGATCTGCGACCGCGTCGGCGTGCTCGACCACGGCCGCCTGGTCAGCGAAACGACGGTCGCGGACCTGCGGGCGGGCGGCGCGCTGCGCGTCGTCGCCGACCCGCTCGAGGAGGCCCGTGACCACCTGCGCCGGCTCTACGACACCGTCCGCGTCGACGGTGACGCCCTCGAGCTCGACGTCGACCGCGGCGAGGCCGGGCGGGTCAACGCCGAGCTCGTCGGCGCCGGGCTGACCGTCACCGAGCTGCGCTGGCGCGAACCCGACCTGGAACAGACCTTCCTCACCCTCACCGGAGGTACCGGCCGTGCTGCGTGACATCCGCGCCGAACTGACCAAGCAGGCCCGCCGCCCGGCGAGCTGGCTGCTGCTCGCCGTCGCCCTCGTCCTGTCGCTGACGTTCGGCTACGCCGTCCCCTACGCGGGGTTGAACGGCGCCGCCGGGCCGCCCGGCCCGGCGCGCGGCTTGGACGCGCTGCTGCCCGGCGCGTTCGTCGGCAGCGCCCTCGGCGGGCTGCCGATCTTCGTCGGCGCCCTCGCGCTGATCTTCGGCGTGCTCGTCACGGGGAGCGAATACGGCTACGGCACGTGGAAGACCGTGCTGGTGCAGCACCCGTCGCGCGTCGCCGTCTTCGCCGCGAAGCTGGTCACCGTCGCGGTCGGCGCGCTGGCCGTGGTGCTCGCGCTGCTGGCGGCGACCGCGGGCGCGAGCGTGCTCGTCGCGTCCCTGAAGGACCAGCCGGTGGTCTGGCCGGCGGTCTCCGACGTCCTGCTCGGCCTCGGCGCCGGCTGGCTCGTCACGACGATGTGGGGCGCGCTCGGCGTGCTGCTCGCCGTCGGGCTGCGCTCGGTCGCGCTGCCGATCGGGCTCGGCCTGGTGTGGCTGCTCGCCGTGCAGAATCTGCTCGCGTCGATCGCCGCGCCGCTGCTGGGCTGGGTCGCGCAGCTGCAGAAGGCGCTGCCCGGGCCGAACGCGGGCGCGCTCGCGGCCGCGTTCGGGGCGAGCGCGCCGGGTGTCGACCCGATCGTGGGGTCCGGGCAGGCCGCTGTCGTGCTGGCCGCGTACCTGGTCGCCTTCGCCGTGCTCGGCGGCTGGCTGCTGCACCGCCGCGACATCGCCTGACGCGGGGTACCGGCCACCGGTGCGGTGAGCCGGGGCGCGCGTCCGTCCGGTGTAGTGTTTGCCGGTCCGACCGGCGGGTGACCCACGTGAGGTGCCATGACAGTGCGGCGGTACCCAGTCGCGGCCCTGCTCGTCTTCCTCACGGTGGCCCTGGTCGTGGTCAACGGCTTCGCGTTCTGGGGCGACACCGTCGCCCTCTGGATCGACGACGCCATGCAGCTGAGCGCCGGGGTCGGCGCGGTCGTCTGCGGCGTCGTGGCCGCGCGCCGCGTCCGCGGGCACCAGCGCTGGTGGCGGGTGCTCGTCGCGATCGGGATGGCCGGCTGGTCGCTCGGCCAGTGCGCGTGGTCGTGGTACCAGCTGGTCGACGGACGCGGGCTGCCGTCGCCGTCCCTGGCCGACGTCGGCTACCTCAGTTTTCCGCTGTTCGCGCTCGCCGCGCTGTTCGTCCTGGCCCGGGCGCGGGTCCGGCCGGACCGCGAACGCTGGCAGCCGGCCCAGTGGACCGCGCACTTCGGCGTCGCGGTGGTGCTCGACGGCCTGATCGTCACCGGCTCGCTGTTCATCCTCACCTGGACCGCCGCGCTCGGGCAGCTGGTCCGGGCCACCGCTCCGGACAAGCTGACCTGGGCCGTCGCCATCTCCTACCCGCTGTCGGACCTCGTGATCGTGGTCGTCGCGGTGCTGCTGGTCGTGTTCGACCGGGTGGACCGCCCCTACCGGGCGAACCTGCTGCTCGCCGCCGTCGGGATCGTGGCGCTGGCCTGCTCCGACAGCGTGTTCGCCTACCTCGTCAGCATCGGCGCGGAGAGCATGAAGCCGTGGTCGGACGGCGGGTTCGTGCTGGGGCCGCTGTTCATCGCGTTCGCGCTGCTGGTGACGCCCGGTTCGCGACGCCGCGAGGACGCGGGCCCGGCCGCCGGGGTCGACTGGTGGCAGCTCGCGCTGCCCTACGTCCCGGTCACCGCCGTCGCGCTGCTGATCACCGTGCAGCTGGTGGCCGGCGCGGGCCCGGACGGCGTCGAGGTGTTCGTCGGCGTGCTCGTGGTGTTCCTCGTGCTCGCCCGGCAGCTGCTTTCCTTGCTGGACAACCGGTTGCTGCTGCGGCGGGTGTACGAGGGCCAGCAGCAGCTGACCCACCAGGCCTACCACGACCCGCTGACCGGCCTGGCCAACCGCGCGCTGTTCGCCGACCGGCTGGACCGGGCCGTCGAGGCCCCCGACCGGCCGCTCGTGCTGATCTTCGTCGACCTCGACGACTTCAAGGAGGTCAACGACCGGTTCGGGCACGCGGGCGGCGACGTCCTGCTGCACGCCGTCGCCCAGCGGCTGCTGAGCTGCGTGCGCGCGGGTGACACCGTCGCGCGGCTGGGCGGCGACGAGTTCGCGATCCTGCTGGAGGGCGAGCTGGACGCGCCGCAGGCCGTCGCCGACCGGATCCAGGGCGCGCTGCGGCGGCCGTTCGCGGTGCACGGCACGCTCGTGTCGGTCCGCGCGAGCATGGGCCTGGTCGTGCCGGACCCGGCCGAGCCGCTGGTGACGTCGGACGTGCTGCTGGGCCGCGCGGACACGTCGATGTACGCGGGCAAGCGGCTGGGCAAGGACACGACGGTCGTCTACCGCCCGTCCCAGGACGGGCCGCCGGACTTCCCGTCCGCGCTGCGGCGCGCGTCGGGTGGCATCCCGGAGGGGTTCGGCCTGGTGTTCCAGCCGATCGTCCGGTTGGCCGGCGAGGTCCCGGTGGCCGTGGAGGCGCTGGCCCGCTGGACCACGCGCGACGGCACGGTGGTGTCGCCGGAGACGTTCGTCCGCGCGGCCGAGGGCGCCGGGCTGGGTGCCGAGCTGGACGCGCTGGTGCTGGACCTGGCGTGCCGCGAGATCACGACGGCCGGGCTGGACCTGACGGTGCACGTCAACGTGTGCGCGAGCCGCCTCGGCGCGGCGGCGCTGGAGCGCAGCGTCGGGTCCGCGCTGGAGCGCTACCGGCTGCCGCCGTCCCGGCTGGTCGTCGAGATCACCGAGACGGTCCCGGTCCCGGACCTGGCCGCGGGCGCGGCGGCGATCCGGCGGCTGCAGGAGCTGGGCGTCCGGGTGGCGCTGGACGACTTCGGGGCGGGGTACAGCTCGCTGACGGTGCTGCACGCGCTGCCGGTCGACCTGATCAAGCTGGACCGGGCGCTGACGACGGGGGTGCAGCCGGAGCGGGACGCGGCGCTGTGCCGGTCGCTCGTCGGGCTGTGCGCGGAGCTGGAGCTGGACGTGGTCGCCGAGGGGATCGAGACGGCCGAACAGGCGTCGCTCGTGACGCGGGCGGGGTGCACGACCGCGCAGGGCTACCTGTACGGCCGCCCGGCCCCGCTGTCCGCGCTGCGCTTGTCGGCGATCTCGGCGGGTTGAGCGGGGCCGGGCACTCGTCAGTCCGCGTGCACTCCGGGCGGGAGGACGCCGTAGATCGTCGCCGTGGAGCCCGCGCCCCGGCGGTTGATCGGCCCACCCACCAGGACCCACGCCCCCGTCGTCGGCAAGGCCTTCAGGTTCGCCAGGATCTCCAGGCTGATCCGGTGGCGCCGGTAGACCAGCTTCGACACCGTGTACGTCTCGTCGGTGCCGACGTCCGGGCTGAACGTGTCGGTGCCCGTGCCGCCGCGGCGGCCGAGCCGGCCCGTGTCGATCAGCCACTTCACCGCCGGGATCGAGAACCCGGGCTGGTGCAGCACGCCGTCGGCGCCGGTGTTCGGGTAGGCCGGCGTGCCCCACTTCGCGTCCCAGCCGGTCCAGAGCACCACGACGGACTCGTCGGGGATGCGGCCGTGGCGCTTCTCCCACGCCTTGAGGTCGTCGATCGTCACGGCGTAGTCCGGGTTGCCCGCGGCCTTCGCTCTCACGTCGATCTTGACGGCGGGCCGGAATAGATCCGCCGGGTCCATGTCGTCGGCGAGGGGCTCGCCCGTGTTGAAGTGGCCCGGCGCGCCCCAGTGCGTGCCCGTGTGTTCGCCTTCGCGGACGAACTGCAGGTAGTAGCCGTCGTTCGGGATGGTGGCGATGGTTTCCAGCTCGAAAGCCGGGTCGCCGGGGAAGACGTTCGTCGTGGCGGGGTCGTTGACGTGCGACAGGTTGACCAGGTTCAGCTGGTCGAGCCGGACCGGCGGCGCCGTCGCGGCCTGGGCGGTCCGCCCGGACAGCGCGGCGCCGAACACCCCGGCCAGGCCCGCGGCCAGCACCCTGCGTCTCATCGGCATTGGGGATCACCTTTCACCGGAACACCGCCCGTACGGTGCGGCCTGCTCGGTGATATCACCCGAGCCGCGCGGGGCCAAGGAGTTGAGCGAGGATGGACGCATGGACGACGACATCGAAGACCACGCCGACGAAGGCATCCTCGACCCCGAGGACACCCTGGTCGACCGCGACGAGCTGGCCGAGGGTTATTCCCCGCCGGAACGCCCGCGGGAAACGGAAGAGTGGGGCACGACCGCGCGTGAGACCGCCGAGGGCGAGAGCTGGGAAGGCCGGCTGGCGCGCGAGGTCCCGGACCTGGCCGCGGACGAGGGTGACGGCCTCGGCGACAGCGAGGACACCGACGGCGAGCTGATCGACGACGAGGTCGGCGACGTCCGCGCGGGCCGCCTGGTGGCGACGGACGAGGGCTTCGGCGAGGACTCCGATGAGGAGCTGTACGCGTCCGACGCCGGCGTCGACGGCGGCGCGGCCTCGGCGGAGGAAGCGGCAGTCCACGTGATCGACCCGTCCCGGCGGTGGTGACTAGCCGGACCCGCCCCCTCGACGGGTCCGGCCCTTTTTTCGCGACCGGCCTAATCCTTTCCCCCGTCCGGCGCGTGGGGTAGGCGGCAGAGCGGTCGTGTCCGGATCCGGCCGGGTTCGCTCGCGCTGCCGGAAAGGGACGCGGAATGCTCGAGGGGCTGCTGACACCCGGCGCGGGCGCGCTGTACGACGCGATGGTGCGCACCGGGCCGCTACCGCTGGACGACCCGCGGGCCGAGAGCCCGGAGATGCGGGAGCTGTTCGACCGCGGGTTCGTGCGCCGCGACTACCGCGAAGACCCGGTGATCGCGCCGATGGAGCCCGTGCGCGCGGTCGATCACGCCATCCTCGGCGCTCAGCAGCAGCTGCTGGAGCAGCAGCGGCAGATCGTCGCCGCGCGCCAGCAGCTGGACGTGCTGCAGGCGGTGTACCGGGCGGCGAACGGCGCGGGCGGCGACTCGGCCGTCGAGGTGCTGACGGACCCCCGGCGCATCGGCTCGCTGTCGCTGGAGCTGTGCCTGTCCGCGCGCGAGGAGTTCCTGACGTTCACGACGCACCACTTCAAGCGCAAGCCGGACGCGGGCACGGTGATGCGCCTGCCCGAGGCGGTGACCGAGCGCGGAGTGGCGTTGCGCAACGTCTACGAGCGCGCGGCGCTGGAGTTCGAGGGGGCGAAGGAGGTCGTCGCCGCGAGCGTCGAGGCCGGCTGGACCATGCGGGTGGCCTCGGAGCTGCCGATGAAGATGGTGATCGCCGACCGCCATTCGGCGCTGGTCCCCCTGGACCCGAGCGGGATGGAGGGCGCGCTGTTCGTGCGGAGCCCAACGATCGTGGCGGCGCTGCGGATGCTGTTCGAGCTGGTGTGGGCGCAGGCGGTGGCGGTGCACGGGCCGGCGGCCCCGCCCCGGCACGGGTTGACGCCGACGCAGGCGAAGGTGCTGGACCTGCTGGCGACGGGCATGACGGACGGGGCCATCGCGCGGCACCTGGACGTCAGTGAGCGGACGGTCCGGAGGCACGTGCAGGGGTTGCTGGAGGCGTTGCAGGCGGACAACCGGGTGGCGGCGGTCTTCGCGGCGACCCGGTTGGGCTGGCTGGGCTGAGCGGCGGCCGGCTCGCTCGGCGAGGTCGCGAACGACCCATCGTTCGCGACGCCGGTCGGTCACCGCTTGCCGCGGCCTACTCCAGCTTGCGGCACTCCGGCGGGCCGTCGGTCCAGATCCACACGCACACGCCCGGCGGCCGGACCGCCGGGTCGCCGTTGCCCGTCGCCGCGGCCGCCGCCGGCGCGGCCAGCGTGCCGATCGCCGCCGCCGCGGCCAAGCCCGCCAGCGCTCGCTTGATCATGGCTGTCCTCCCCGAAGTGATCTTCCGGGACCAACTTAAAGCCGGACCACCGCGCGGCGGCAGGGGCGGGTTCGGCCACTGTCCGCTTCCGGCCGGCCCGAACCGGCCGGAACCGGACGTTGGCCGCCGTCGACCGGTGTGCGGACCGTCTTCCGCTCTTACCGTCGGCCCCATGGGTGAGGACGCGCCCCCGCGCTGGTGGGCCGAGGAAGGGGCTCGTCCGCGGCCGGAGCCCGCCGGCTGGTGGCCCGAAGCCGACACTCTGCACTGGGTGCGGAACCCCGACGAAGCCGGCTAGACCCGGTTGTACTCGCGGACCGCGTCGAGGTACTCCGCGATCGCGTCGCGGTTGCGCAGCAGGCACTCCGCCCGCCGGGCCATGCGGTCGCGCTCCTCCTCGAGCGTCGCGATCATCTCCGGGGTCGCGTCCGGGAAGTAGATCGCGCGGGGCTTGTCGAGGCAGGGCAGGATCTGTTTGATGATCCGCGTGGGCAGCCCGGCGTCGAGCAGCCCGCGGACCTGGATCACCCGGTCGACCGTCGGCTCGTCGTAGTCGCGGTAGCCGTTCGCCCCGCGCGACGCGATGATCAGGCCCTGCTCCTCGTAGTACCGGAGCAGCCGCCGGGACGTCCCCGTGCGCTCCGACAGCTCGCCGATCCGCATGTGCCCCACCTCACGTAGACCTTCACACGTATGTGAGGGTTCGAGCATAGCGGCATGACGAGCACCGAAACCCGCCGGCAGACCGCCGCCCTCCTCGCCCTCACCACCGCCGCGTTCGTCACCGTGCTCACCGAGGCGCTGCCCGCCGGCGTGCTGCCCGGCATGAGCGCCGGCCTCGGCGTCGGCGAGCCCGCGGCCGGCCAGGCCGTGACGATCTACGCCCTCGGCACGGCCCTCACCGCGATCCCGCTCTCCGCGGCCACCGCGACCTGGTCCCGCAAGCGCTTGCTGCTGGCCGGGGTGGCCGGGTTCGCCGTCGCCAACACCGTGACGGCGCTGTCCGCGAGCTACCCGCTGACCATGGTCGCCCGGTTCGTCGCCGGCGTGGCCGCGGGCGTCGTCTGGGCGCTGCTGGCCGGGTACGCCCGGCGGCTCGTCCCCGGGAACCAGGGCAAGGCGATCGCGATCGTGATGGCGGGCATCCCGCTGGCCCTGTCGCTCGGCATCCCGGCCGGGACGTTCCTCGGCGGCCTGCTCGGCTGGCGCTCGGCGTTCGGCGTCATGTCCGCGATCGCCGTGGCGCTGCTGCCCTGGATCGCCGTGAAAGTCCCGGACCGGCCCGGGCAGACCGGCGGCCGGGTCCCGGTGCTGCGCACGCTGGCCGTGCCCGGCGTCGCGCCCGTGCTGGCCGTGACGCTGGTGTTCGTGCTGGCCCACACCGTGCTCTACACCTACGTCGCCGCGTTCCTCGGCCACGCCGGGATGGGCGACGCGGTGGACGTCGTCCTGCTGGTCTTCGGCGTCGCGTCGATGGCCGGGATCTGGGTCGTCGGCGCGCGGATCGACCGCGCACTGCGCACTTTGACGGTCCTCAGCACGATCCTGGTCGCGGTGGCCGCGACGATCCTCGCGACCGCGTCGGGCAGCCCGGCGCTGGTCTACGCCGCCGTCGCGCTGTGGGGCCTCGGCTGGGGCGGCGTCCCGACGCTGCTGCAGACCGCCGCCGGCAACGCGGGCGGCGAAGCGGCGGACAACGCGCAGGCCATGCTCGTCACGCTGTGGAACGCGGCGATGGCCGCGGGCGGCGTGCTCGGCGGCGTCCTGCTCGACGCCGCCGGACCGGCGTCGTTCCCCTGGACGCTGCTGGTGCTCCTGCTGCCGGTGCTCGCCGTGGTGCTGGGCGCCCGGCGGCACGGGTTCCCGGTTCGATCCTGAGTGGACGAAGGGCCCGGGCGGGTTCGCGCCCGGGCCCTCCAGCTTCAGCAGCGGCCGGCGATGGCCCGCAGCAGTTCCGCGTTCGCGGTGTCGCCCGAGAGCTCCCAGGCGAACATCCCGCCGAGCCCCTGCGACTTCGCGTAACCCGCCTTCGCCGACGCCGTTTCGGACGTGTCGTAGCTCCACCACTGAGAACCGCACTTCGCGTACGCCGTACCGGCGACCCTGCCGTTGGCGGGGCACGTCGTCTTGAGGACCTTGTAGTCCTCGACGCCCGCTTCGTACGTTCCCGGGGCGGGCCCGGTGGCGGTGCCGCCGGGCTGCTTCTGCGTCACGCCGTCCCAGCCGCGGCCGTAGAACCCGAGGCCCAGCAACATCTTCGCCGACGGAACGCCCTGGTGGCGCAGCTTCTGGATCGCGGCGTCGGCGTAGTACCCGGCGTGCGGGATGCCCGGGTAGGACCGCAGCGGCGAGTGCGGCGCGGTGGGCCCGGTCGGCTGGCCGCCGGCGACGAAGTAGTCGTAGGTCATCACGTTGTACCAGTCGAGGTACCGGCTCGCGCTGCCGTAGTCGGTGGCGTCGATCTTGCCGTCCTTCGAGCCGTCCGCGGTGATCGCGGCGGTGACGAGCTGGTGCCCGAACTTCGCCCGCAGCGCCTTGACCAGCGCCGTGAACGCCTTCGGCCCGCTGGTGTCGCAGGTGGCGCCGCAGGCGTTCGGGTACTCCCAGTCGATGTCGATGCCGTCGAAGACGCCCGCCCAGCGCGGGTCGTTGACCAGGTTGTAGCAGGACTGGGCGAAGGCCTCGGGGTTCTTGGCCGCCTCCGGGAAGCCGGCCGACCAGGTCCAGCCGCCGAACGACCAGAGCACCTTCAGCTTCGGGTGCAGCTTCTTCAGCTCGAGGAGCTGGTTGAAGCTGCCGTGCAGCGGACCGCTGTCGGCCTGGCCGTTGACGCTCGTGGTGGCGTCGTAGGGCATGTCGTGGTCGGCCCACGGGTCGCCGACGGCGCACCCGCCGCCCGTGACGTTGCCGAACGCGTAGTTGATGTGGGTCAGCTTCGCGGCCGAACCCGACGTCTCGATGTCCTTGACGTGGTAGTTGCGGGCGTAGACGTCCCAATCGGCGAAGTAGGCCATCACCTTGCCCGAGGGCTGGCTCGCTTCGGCGGACGGCGCCACGACGCCGGCGGCGGCCAGCGCCAGTGCGGCGACGGCGACGCTCTTTCTCATGCGGAGCACGACTTTCCCTTCCGGCCTGCGGACTGGGTGGCGCGCTGAGGCTAACAGGTCCAGACCACTGCGGACCAGGGCGAAACGTTGTGGTCAAAGGTTTCGCGATGACACCGCAGCCCGGCGCGAATTCACGGCGTGGCATGATCGGCCGATGACCGAGTTCGGCTGCGCCCGCTGCTCCGGCGAAGACGCCCTCACGGCGCTGGCGTTCTGCACGACCCGCCTGCGCGAAACCCACCGCCTGGTCGAACAGTCCCACTTCGGCATTTCGCTGCGCGAATGTCCGGAGTGCCGCCAGGGGTTCGCGGCGATCTTCACGGAGTTCGTCGACCGGTCCGGCGGCGAAGACGCGCAGTACTTCGATTTCGTCCCGATCACCCCCACCGAGGTGACGTCGTTGGCAGCGCAGGGTTCCCGCGTCGACCTCGTCCGGCTGGGCGCGCTCGGCAGCGTCCGGCGGCGGCTGTCGTCGAGCTGGCCGACCGGCGCGGAGAAGCAGATCGGCTGGCGGACGGACGCCCTTTCGGTGCGCGAAGGCTACTGAGCGGCCAGCCTGAGGATCGCCGCGGCCGAGCGGTCGACGTCGGCCTCCGTCGTCGACCAGTTGGACACCGAAATCCGCAGGTACCGGCGGCCGCGCCAGGTGGTTCCGCCGAGCCAGCAGGTTCCGTCTCGCTGAACCCGCTCGACGACCGCGTCGGTGTGGTCGCCGAAGGACACCAGGACCTGGTTGAGGACTACGTCGTTCGCGATTTCGGCGCCGCCTTCGGCGAGGGTGCGCGCGAAGCGGCGGGCCAGCCGGCAGCAGCGGCCGACGAGCTCGGCGACGCCGTCGCGGCCCAGTTCGCGCAGCGCGGCCCAGACCGCGAAGCCGCGGGCGCGGCGCGACGACTCCAGCGTGAGGTCGCCCATTCCGGACACTTCGCCGGCGCCGGTCAGGTAGGCGGCGCGGTAGGCGATCGCCTCGGCGTGGACGTCCGGGCGCGCGCAGAAGACGAACCCCGAGTCGTACGGCACGTTGAGCCACTTGTGGCCGTCGCAGGCCCAGGAGTCGGCCAGCTCGACGCCGTCGAGCAGCGCCCGGGTGTCCGGGTTGGCGGCGGCCCAGAGCCCGAACGCGCCGTCGACGTGGATCCAGGCGTTCCCCGCGACCGCGCGAGCGGCGCGAATATCGTCGCAGGCGCCGGTGTTCACGTTGCCCGCCTGCAGGCAGACGATGGTGGGACCGTCGACTTTGGCCGCGAGGTCGTCGATGTCGATGGCACCGTCCGATTTGGCCTTGACCGGCACGACGGCCCGGGTGCCGAACCCGAGCAGCCGCAGGGCGCGGTCGACGGTGGCGTGCCGTTCCTCGCTCGCGACGACGCGGACGCGCGGGGCGCCGGCGAGCCCGTCGTGCTCGACGTCCCAGCCGGCTTCGGCGAGCACGTGGTGCCGGGCGGCGGCCAGCCCGACGGTGTTGGCGGCCTGGCCCCCGGTGACGAAGCCGGCGGACGCGGTCGCGGGGAGGCCGAGCAGCTCCTTGAGCCAGTCCCCGGCGACCTGCTCGGCGGCGGCCGCGGCGGGCGAGAGCACGGCGTTGAAGGCGTTCTGGTCCCACCCGGCGGTGAGGACGTCGGCGGCGGTCGCGGCGGGCAGCGCGCCCCCGACGACGAAGCCGAAGAACCGCGGCCCGGCGGTGGCGACCAGCCCGGGCTCGGCGGCTGCCGCGAGTTCTTCGAGGACGGTCGCCGGCGGCGTGGGGGCGTCGCGGAGCTGCCCGAACCCCGCGCGCAGGGCGTCCGGGTCGACGGGCCGGGCGACGGGGCGGCCGGTCAGGCTGCCGCGGTGCTCGGCGGCCAGCTCGGCGGCGCGGGCGAGGAGATCACGCAGTTCGTCCACGACGTGACTGTAGGCCGAAGTGACATCCGCCGGAGCCGGGAACAATCGCGGGCCGCCGGGCGTAGCGTCCTGGTATGGAGACCCAGCTGAGCACCGACCGGCTCGTGATCCGGGACTGGACGGTCGACGACGCCGAAGCCGCGTACGCCATCTACGGCGCGGAAGACGTCACGCACTGGCTGACCCCGGCCATGGAGCGCGTCGGCGACATCGGCGCCATGCGCTCGGTGCTGCACGCCTGGCAGGAGACCCAGCCGAACCTGCCGCCGCCGCGCGGGCGGTGGGCCGTCGAACGCAAGGAAGACGGCGTCGTGATCGGCGGCCTCGGCATCCGGCTGCTGCCGCCGTTCGAAGAGGACCTCGAGCTCAGCTGGCAGCTCGCCCCCGGCGTCTGGGGCCGGGGTTACGCGTCGGAGGCCGCGACCGCGCTGATCGAGTGGGCGTTCACCCAGGACACCGAAGAGCTCTTCGCCGTCGCACGGCCGAACAACACGCGCGCGATCGCCGTCGCCAAGCGGCTCGGCATGCAGTGGGTCGGCGAGACCGAGAAGTACTACAACCTGCGGCTGCAGGTGTACCGGATCCGGCAGACCGACCTCATCTGACCGGCTCCAGCAGGAAGACGCGGATTTCGCGGTCGCCGGCGCGCACGGCGTAGCGGTCGTACGCCGGCCAGTACGACGCGACCGCGTCCCACATCTCCTGCCGCTCCTCGCCGGTCAGGAGCCGGCCGGTGACCTCGACGGTCCGGCCGCCGATCGCGACCGTCGCAGCCGGCCGGGCCAGCAGGTTCGCCGACCACGCCGGGTGCGCCTCGCCGCCCCAGTTCGAGCCGATGACGACGTACCCGCCGCCGCGCTCGACGTAGAGCAGCGGCACCTGCCGGGGTTCGCCGCTGCGCCGGCCGACGGTGGTCAGCAGCAGCGTCCGCAGCCCGACGGCCGCACCGACGCCGACCCGGCCGCCGGTGACCCGCAGCAGCACCCGGTCGGCGGGCACGAGCGCCCGCCCGAGCACCGCGAACGCCCTGCTCTTGCCGAACCCGGCGAAGACACCTCGCAAACCAGCCACGGCGAAACCCTAGCGGTCACCACCCCGAGGGCGCCGGGGGCGGCACGACCGGCGGCCGGTCGTCGCAGGTGATCGTGTTGGGCAGGAGCCACGGCGCGAGCCAGCTCTCGTTGCCGCCGAGGTCGGTCAGCGCGAACTCCGAACCCGTCGCCGGGAAGTTGAACGACCCGCAGTTGTTGACCGCGACCGCGCCGACGTTGCGCGCGGCCACGTTCCGGAACGACGCCGAACCCGCCGACCGCGCGCTGAGCACCGACGTCCCGGTGCCGTCGACGCGCAGGTCCGCGAACCGCAGCCCGCTGATCGAGTACTTGTCCTTCACGGGGAAGTCGCTGACCAGCATGATCGCGTTGTAGGTGGAGTCGAGGAAGTGGTCGCCGGTCACCGAGATGTCGGCGGCGATGTCCTTCTCCAGCGCGTAGAACCAGATCGCGCCGAGCCCGATCTTCCAGTTCAGCTCGAACGTCCCGGCGCGCACGGTCGTGTTGTCCGCGATCCGCAAGCCGCCCCCGAACGCTTCCGCGCCGAACCGCGAGCCCACCTGGATGGCGCTGCCCTCGCGGATCGGGTCGGCGACCAGGTTCGCCGAGACGACGTTGTCCACCCCGCCGTAGAGCGCGATCCCGTTGGCCAGCACCGGCGTCTGGACCGTGTTGTGGTCGAACGTGTTCCGCGCGTCCTGCGCCTTCTCCGACCACATGGCCAGGCCGTCGTCGCCGGTGTTGCGCAGGAAGTTGTTCGCCACCACCGAATCCGTCACTCCCGTGTGGAAGTTCAGGCCGTCGGCGATCTGGTCGGCGACGACGTTGTTCGTGATCCTCGTGCGGGACATCGGCCCGTCGAACCACAGGCCGACCTTGGTGTGGTGCAGGTACAGGGAGTCCACAGTGGAGTCGCTGAGCGCGCCGCCGACCGCGTTGACCTGGTCGGTGTCGACGCGCTCCCGGACGTCACCCTCGATCGCGAAGCCGGCGAGGTGGACGTCGTGGCTGCCACCCGCGGCGGCTTCTCGCCCGTAGATGCCGACGCCGTGCCCCTTGACGATCGTGTACCAGCTGCCCGCGCCTTCGATCGTGACGTCGTCGACGATGACGTGCCGGTCGACCCGGTAGGTGCCGGGCGGCAGGTACACCTCGAGGTGCGCTCGCCGCGCGAAGGCGATCGCCCGGTCGAGAGCGTCGGCCGAGTCGCGGTGCCCGGTCGGGTCGGCGCCGAAGAGCAGGACGTTGGCGGCGAAGGGAACCACGCGCGGTGGCGCGACGAGCTCGGAGTCGAGCAGGTCGACGACCGTCCACGCCGCGGCGCTGCCGGCCGGGACGGTCAGCCGGATCTTGGCGCCCGCCGGGTAGGACGAGCCGAGCAGGAGCCGCTGCTCGTCGTAGAAGTGGGTGGGCCGGAACGGTTTCGCGATCACCGGTGCGGGCGTGGTCGCCGCGGGCACGCACGAGCACTCGGTGATCCACCAGTCCGGGTGCAGCAGGTCGGCGTCCGGGTCATTCGTGAACGGGTACTGGTTGTACAGCCAGGAGTACTGCGAGGTCAGCGTCATCCGCTGCCGGTGGGCGCCGTTGACCGTGACGTCGAGCGGCGCGGTGATCCCGCCGCCGTGCGGGGCGTCGGGGATGCTGTAGCGGACGGTGATCGCGTTCGCCGCGGCCGGCAGCGTGAACTCGACGTACTGCTTCGGCGTCAGCTGGACCGCCCGGCGCCCGGACGCCTCCGACGGCAGCGTGTAGGCCGAGCGATCGGGCCCGATCACGACGCCGTCGGTGCGCGCGTTCTCCGCTTCCTGCTCGAGGAACCGGACGTCCGCGCCGCGGCCGGCGACGAGCGCCGGGTCGAGCGCGGCCCGCGTCACCACCGGCCGGGTGGCGGCGGACGCGGGCGTCGCCACCGAAAGCAGGGTGACGACCGCGACGAGCACGGTTCCGAAGGTGCGACGCGCCATCGCGGACCTCGATTCTCGAAGGAGTGCCGCGGAAGAGTAGGTCGCGTCCGGCGCGTCCCACAAGGTTTTTCGTGAACTTACTCTGTACTTGCGCGTTTCGATACGGAAGTTGCGCAAGCGGACGTCTGGCAAGGTGGGCGCATGACGCGTCCCGAAACCGCCGCCGAAGTCTTCGACGCCCTGGGCAAGGACTACGAGGCCGCCTTCCCGGACCAGCCGGGTCAGCGGGCCGTGCTGACGTGGGTGCTGGACCGGTTGCCCGGACGCGCCACGCTGGTCGACCTCGGCTCGGGCACCGGGCGACCGGTGGCCGAGACCTTCGCGGCCGCCGGGCACGACGTGACCGGGTACGACGTGTCGGCGAAGATGGTCGAGATCGCCCGCGAACAGGTCCCGGCCGCGCGGTTCGCCCAGGCGGACCTGCGCGAACTGACCCGGCCGCCCGGCAGCGCCGACGTGGTCACCGCCTTCTTCTCCCTGCTGCAGATGACCCGGGCGGAGATCGACGCGGTGCTGGCGAAGGCCGCGTCGTGGCTGGCACCCGGTGGCCACTTCGTGCTGGGCACGGTCGCGGCCGACGCCGACGGGGTCGAGTTCGCCTTCCTGGGGCACCCGATCCGCGCCAGCAGCTACCCCGCCGAAACATTCGCCGCCCGGCTGGCGTCGGCGGGGCTGGAGATCGTGTACCAGGAACAGGTCCGGTACGAGTCCCCCCATCCCGCGGTCCGTCCGGAAGACCAGGTCTACCTCGTCGCGCGCCGCCCTTCGTGAGTCGATCGTGGCGTCAACCCCTCACCGGGCCGATCACCCGGCGGACATGAATTTTGCTCAAGTTCGTGCATGTCCCGGGCCGCTGACCCGAGCTAAAGTGAGGAATGGGCATCGAAGCTCTGGCCAAGCCGGTACCTCGCGAACACCGCGAGCTCGTGCGCGAGATGCTGGCCAGGCTGCCCGAGTTCGCCGACCGCCTCGCCCGGCTGCTCAGCACCGAGGACGAGTTCTACCGGCAGGTCGACCACGTCGCGCCCGACGAGCTGCGGCAGGTCTGCCACGCCAACCTCGAGCGCGCCCTCTCCGCACTGGCCGAGGGCCGCGGCCTCGCCCTCGACGCCGCCCGCAAGACCGGGCTCGTCCAGGCGCGGCAGGGCATCCCGCTGCCCGCTGTGCTGCGCGCGTTCCGGATCGGCGGCACCTTCGTCTACGAGTCCCTGCTGGAGCTGGCCGGCCCGGAGTTCCTCAACCCCACCCGGACGATCGAGATCAACTCCTACGTCTGGAAGGCGATCGACCTCTACTCCGACGCGCTGACCACGGCGTACGAGCAGGTCGCGGCCGAGCCGTCGCACGCGAACGCGCGGCTGCTCGACGACCTGCTCCGCGGCCGGCTCGCGAGCCAGGCCGACATGGAGTCCGCTGCCCGGGAGCTGGGCCTGCCGACCGCGGGCATGTTCGTCGCGGTGGTCACCGAGCGCGTCGAGCCCGACGAACACGACACGGTCGAGGCGCTGCTGCGAGCGCGGCGCTGGCGGTCGGCGTGGCGGCCGGGCGGCGAGGCCGGCCTGGTCGCGATCGACCGCGTCGAAGACCTCCGGCGGCTGCGCGAAGTGCTGGGTTCGCTGCCGGTCGCGGCCGGGATGAGCCGGCCGTTCAGCGGCTTCCCCGACGTCCCGGACGCGCTGCACCGGGCCCGGATCGCCCGCCGCTCGCTGCCGTCGGGGACGGCCGGGGTGGTCGTGTTCGGCGACTCGCCGGTGACGACGCTGGTCGCCGCGGCACCGGGCATGGCCCGCGACGTCGTGCGGTCGGCGCTGGCGGGCGTGCTCGCCCTGCCCGGCGCGGAGCGGAAGGTCCTGCTCGACACGCTGCTCGCGTGGTTCGCCGGCCACGGCTCGGCGAAGGAGGCCGCGGACCGCTTGTTCGTGCACCCCAACACGGTCCGGTACCGGCTGCGCCGGGTGCAGGACCTGACCAAGAGGGACCTGACCGACCCCGTGGACATCGGCGAGCTGTACGTGGCGTTGGAGTCGGTACGTCTCGATCCCGACGCGACCGATTGACTTTCGATAGATATCGAGCGATATTCGTCGCATGATCTCAGAGAGATGGGCCGTTCGCGCGCTCAGAGTGTTCCTCGTGGTGCTGTTCGGCGTTCTCCTCGTGTTCCAGACGCTGTCGCTGCCGGGCGGGATCGCCTACACGACCAGCCAGAACCCGCACGACGCGAACCTGCGGTGGCCGCTGACCGCGATCGCGGTGTTCCTCGTGCTGTGCGTCCAGGTGGTGCTCGTCGCGACCTGGCAGCTGCTCACGCTGGTCAAGAAGGACCGGATCTTCACGACGGCGTCGCTGAAGTGGGTCGACCTGATCGTCTGGGCCATCGCGGCCGCGTGGCTGGTGTTCGCCGGCATGCTGATCTTCGTCGGCTTCAACGCCGACGACCCGGGGATGCCGATGGTGCTGTTCCTGGTGACCGTCGGGATCACCGTGCTGGGGCTGCTGATGGTGGTCATGCGCGCCCTGCTGCGCCAGGCCACCACGCTGCGGTCGGACATGGAAGCGGTCATCTGATGGCGATCGTCGTGCGCATCGACGTCGAGCTGGCGAAGCGCAAGATGAGCGTCGGGGAGTTCGCCGAGAAGGTCGGGCTGACGCCGGCCAACGTGGCGGTGCTGAAGAACGGGCGGGCGAAGGCGGTGCGGTTCAGCACGCTGGAAGCGATGTGCCGGGTCCTCGGCTGCCAGCCCGGCGACTTGCTGGAGTGGGTGGACGAGTAACCCGCCGCGGACGGACCCCGCTAAGCCGCGTCCGCTTCGACCAGGCGGGCCAGTTCCAGCAGCGTCCCCTCGAAGCCCGGACCGGCGGTGAGCGCCACCGTGAGCGGGACCCCGCGCCGGTCCGTGCCCACCGGGAGCGTCACCGCCGGCTCCGTCCACTGGGGACGGTCCACGGCGGCCGAGACGACCACGTCCGGCCGCACTGTCGTGCGGCGGCCGCCCGCGTCGAGGTCCAGCACCACGTTGCCGTGCAGGGAAAGCAGCGCCGCCACGTCGGCGACGGCGTCGCGCAGCTCGCGGTCGGCGATCGAGTCCGAGTGCGCGCCGATCGCCGCCCGGGAGGGCTCGCCGCCGAGCCTCGGCACGATCACGCCGAGATCGCCCAAAGTGCAGGCGAGCGGCCGGATGCCGGGCACGCCGGCCAGCGGGTCGGTCAGCGTGATTCCGGCGCTCGCGGCCGCCGCCACGATCCGGGCCCGCCAGCGCGCGGTGGCCGCGATGGCCACCATCGAAGGATCCTGGGGCAAAAGGGAGTCTCTCCTTTGCGGTCCGGCGCGGCGGAGTGAGGATCGTCCGATGGTGGGCCCGTGCCCGTTGTGCCCGGGAACAAACATGTTTGGTCGCCTGGTCCGAACGGCCGCGCACATGCGACCTTCCGGTGGCACCGGGTGTCTGTGACCGCCGGTCACACTTTGACGCGCGGCGTGGCGCGGGCCACTATCCGCAGCACTGATTACCGCCGGGTAATTTGCGCTGTCGACGAAGACGACCCAGGAGGACCGTTGCGACGTGCTTTCGGCCTGATCTTGCTGGCACTGGGCGTCTTCGCCGCCGCCGGGGCGGTGCTCCTCCCCACGTACATCTACCCGAAGCTCGCCAAGGTGCCGCTCGACCAGGACTCGACGTCGGTGCTCGAGGGCACCGCGAGCAAGGTCCTCGCCGTGACCGACGACGGCACCGGCCCGGTCTCGAAGATCCGCGAGAACGTCAAGCTGACCGCGGTCGCGCACGTGCAGTCGAACTTCTCCGCACCCGAGATGCACCAGGACACCGACTACGCGGTCTGGCTGCTGGCGGTGAAGGTCACCGACGACGCCGACGACACGGTGCTGAGCGCGAGCAAGCGGCAGGTCTGCTTCGACCGGCGCACCGGCGAGGGCTACGACCCGCGCGGCGCGACCGACCCGATGTGCGCCGCGAGCAGCAGCTACGTCACCGAGCTGAAGGACAAGGCCGACAAGGACGGCCAGAAGCCGCCGGAGACGAACATCGAGAAGGCGCAGCCGGGCCTGAACTTCAAGTTCCCCTTCGGCACCGAGCAGAAGGACTACAAGGTCTACGACGACAACACCGGCGCGGCCGTCACCGCGCGCTACACCGGCACCGAGACGGTGAACGGGATCGAGACCTACAAGTTCGTCCAGGACATCCCGGACACGAAGCTCGACTCGAAGAAGGTGCCCGGCTCGCTCGTCGGCTCCGACCAATCCTCTGTGGACGCCGACCTCTACTACCGCGGCGTGAACACGCTGTGGGTGGAGCCGGTCACCGGGATCGAGGTCAAGCAGCAGCAACAGCAGCACCAGGAGCTGCGCGTCGGCACCGGCGGCACCCCGACGGTCGTGTTCGACGGGACGCTCGCCTACAACGGCAAGACCATCTCGCAGATGGTCGACCAGGTGAACGCGAACAAGGGCAAGCTGGAGTTCCTGTCGAGCACCGGGCCGCTCTGGCTCGGCATCGGCGGGGGCGTGCTGATCATCGTGGCGATCGTCCTGCTGGCCCGCCGCCGCCCGCCGGAGCCCCCGACGACGCACCGGCGGCGCCAGGTGGCCTTCGCCGGCAGCTGAGTCACTTCTTCCGCAAGACCAGGACCAGATTCCACGAAGCGATCTCACGCAGGCCGGGAATCCGCACGATCCACATCGCCCAGCTCGGGTGGTAACGCGGGTACCCGGCGACGAGATCGGCCAGCGGCGTCGTCTTCGCCCACCGGAGTGCGGCGCCGACCGAAACCGGGAACAGGCTTTCGCCGAATTTGTTCTTCGGCTGCTTCCCCTCTTTCCGGGAATAGCGTTCCCGGGCGTAGTACCCGCCGAGGAAATGCCACGGCGCGGTCTCGTGGCCGCCCCACGGGGAGAGCCACGGCGTGAACGACGCGAAGACCGTGCCGCCGGGCTTGGTCACCCGGCACATCTCCTCGAGCATCACCCACGGCTCGCTGACGTGTTCCAGCACGTTCGACGAGTAGCAGACGTCGACGGATCCGCTGCGCACGGGCAGTTCCGTGCCGCTGGCGCGGATCATGTTCTCGCCGGGCTCGCCGCGCGCGGACAGCTCGCCGACGTCCGGGTCGAGTCCCAGGTAGACCGCGCCGGCCGCGCGGAAGGCGTCGGAGAAGTACCCCGGGCCGCCGCCGACGTCGAGCACCGTGCACCCGGACAGCGGAGTGTGCGCCGCCAATTGCCGGACCGAGTCGGCGGCCAGCGCGGAATAGAAGCCGTCCGGGTCGGTCTGCTCGGTGAGGAACGTGCGGAAGAGCGTCACGGAACGGCCGAGCGTGGCCCGGTGCGGCCGGTCGACAACAGAATTACCTACCATTGAACCGTCGCTTTCCCGTTTACGTTCCTCTACTGTGTACGCACCGGTAACCTAGCATCGTCGCTACAGTTTGGATAACCCGATGGAACGACCTCGTGTGCTCCTCGTCAACTGGCGCGACACCGGCCACCCCGAAGGCGGCGGGTCGGAGCGGTACGTCGAGCGGATGGCCGAAGGGCTCGCGAGAGCCGGGTACCGGGTCGAAATCCAGTGCGCCGCCTACGCGGGCGCGACCGCGGGCGAGTGGCGCGACGGCGTCCGCTACCGGCGGCGCGGCAACAAGTTCGGCGTGTACGTCCACGCGCTGCGCGCGATTCGCCGGGCCGGCGCCGACCTCGTGGTCGACGTGCAGAACGGCATGCCCTTCTTCGCCCGGCTGGTCTCCGGGTGTCCCGTGCTGGTGCTCGTGCACCACGTCCACAAGGAACAGTGGATCAGCGCGCTCGGCGAGGCGCTGGGCCGGGTCGGCTGGTGGATCGAGTCGCGGCTGGCGCCGCGGCTGTTCCGGAAGTGCCGGTACGTCACGGTTTCCGAGGTCACGAAGGCCGAGCTGGCCGGGCTGGGCGTCGAGCGGTCACGGGTGACCGTGGTGCCGAACGGGCTGGACGCGCCCCCGGTGTGCGCGTCCGAACGGGACACCACCCCGACGCTGGTCGCGGTGAGCAGGCTGGTGCCCCACAAGCGGATCGAGCACGCCATCGACGTGGTCGCGCGGCTGGCGCGGCGGTGGCCGGAGCTGCGGCTCGAGGTCGTCGGGCAGGGGCCGTGGGACGAGGTCCTGCGCGCGCACGCGGTCTCGCGCGGGGTCGCCGACCGCGTGGTGCTGCACGGCTGGGTCGACGAGCACGCCAAGCACGAGATCCTCGCGCGGTCGTGGCTGCACCTGTGCCCGTCGGTCAAGGAGGGCTGGGGCATCGTCATCATGGAGGCGGCGGCGCACGGCGTGCCCTCGGTCGCCTACCGCGCGGCGGGCGGCGTGGCCGAATCCATTGTGGAGGGCCGGACCGGCCTGCTGGCGGAGGACTTCGAGGACTTCACGGCCCAGGTGGACGGCTTGCTGGCCGACGGGCTGCGGCGCGCGGAGATGGGTTTGGCCGGGGCCGAGCGGGCCGGGACGTACAGCTGGGACGCGAGCGCCGGGCGGTTCGAGGCGCTGGTGCGGGACGTCTCCGGACGGCCGGCGCCCCGGCCGCGGGTGCTGGGTCAGGTGGCGCGCGGCGAAGCGCTGGCCTCGCGAACGGCGGTGCGGAACTCCTCCAGCAACAGGCCGGCGGCGACCGCGTCGAAGTCCCGGCGGCGGGCCCGCACGGTCACCGTGGTGACCTCCCCCGTGGTCGCCGCGCCGAACGCCACGCCTGACCGGCCGCTCGCGGCCGGGTAGAACGCCAGCGAGCGCACGGTGTCCCCGGTGGACACCACTCCCAGGTTGGACACCAGGAACGTCGAGCCGAGCCGGCTCGCCAGCAGCCGCGTGCCCAGCCGGGCGAGCCTGCTGCTGCGGGCCGGGAAGTCGGGTTCCGGCGGCTGGGCCGCCAGTACCGCGGCGACATCGGCGCCGGGACGCAGCCGCAGGCGGAAGAACGCGCTGTCGTGCACCGGTTCCGGCGCGGCCCCGGACCGCCACGACGCGCCCAGCGCGGCCACGACCCGCGCGGTGCGGGCGCCGTGCGCGCGGTTCCAGCGTTCGGTGGCGCGGGCGGCCGCCGCGACGAACCCCGCCGCGCCCAAGCGCTGCCGCGGCTCGTGCCGGGCGGCGAAGACGTCTCCCGCGGCTTCGGCCCGCCGGTCCGGCGTAATCCGTCCTGGTGGCGCGAAGAGCGCCTCAGCGAGCCGCTGGAGGGCCGAAACGGCAAAGGGTTTCCCGCCGGTGCGTTCGCCGATCCCTCTCGCCCCCGAGGAAACCGGGACGTCGAGCAGGATGCCGAGCAGCGAGAGCAGGCCGAGCCCGTCGAGGGCGCCGTGGTGCGCGGCCACGAGCAGCGTCGACTCTCCGACAGTGACCCGCAGCAGCGGCGCACCGCGTTCGTAGGGCGCCGAAGCGAACCGGTCGCGCGTCGCCGGCAAGTCCGTGGTCGCCTCGATGTCCGGCAACGCACCGAGGTGCGGGTACTGCTGGACGGCGGCCGCCAGCCGGGCGCGGAGCTTCTCCGGGTCGGGTGCGGCCGTGCCGAGTTCCGCTTCGAGGAGGATGCTCCAGGAAACGGTGGGGTCGCCGTAGAGCCCGACGACGCGGTGGGCGTGGTCGGAGGCGAGCCGGGTCACGCGTCAGCGGTTCCCGTAGATCTTGCCGGGGTGGTCGGCGGGGTTGTACTTCACCTGCGCGTTCAGCTTTTCCTGCACCTGGGCGGAGCTGTCCGGGTCCGCGCCCTTGGTGAGGGCGAAGCCCGCTCCGGTCGCGAGACCGCCTCCGAGGATGACGGCGGCGACCACGCCGATGACCGTGCCCACGTGTCACTCCTTCCGCGGCGGGAGATTCCTGCCGCGGCTCAATGTACGCATCGGTAACATGCGGCACAACAGTGCGACGCACAGCGACGCGAGCGCTACTCCGTTTGCCACCAAGGCGGGCGTCCACGAGATCGCTTTCACCGCGGGCACACCCGGGGTCCGGTAGAGCGTCAGCCAGTCACCCGACCACACCGGCGTCGCGTCGGCGAGCAACCGCTTGTCGACGTCGCCGGGTGTCCCGTGCTCGACGAGGATCCAGCCGATGCCCGCCTCCGTCAGCTCGCGCGCGGACGTCGCGGCCCGGACGTCGCCGATGCGCGGGTCCTCCCCCGCGACGCGGTCCGCTCCCACTTGGAGGGTGTCGTCCATCAGCACAGGTTTCGGGAGGACGCGCGGCGCCGGGTCGAGCTGCGTGCGGTCGTCGTTCCAGGCGAACCCGCGGAACGCCGAGAGCGGCAGCGTCAGCACGTCGCCGGGGCGGTCACCGAGTACTTCGGACACTGCCTGCCAATCCGCGGGGTAGCGCACGGTGGCGAGCCGGCCCCAGCCACCCCACGCCAGGTCGGGCAGGGTGAGCAGGGGGAAGACGGCCGCCGCGGTCACGAGCGCGACGCGCCCGCGCTCGGTTTTGAGCTTGGCCGCGGCCACCTCGATGGCGAGCGCGAAGCCCAGCGCGAGCGGCAACGCCCACCAGGCGACCCATTTCTGGGCGTCCCGCAGGAGTCCCGCGCCGGGCAGGTGGCGCGTGGCGGCGCCCAGCAATGCGTCGCCGCCCGGCAGCGTCGCCAGTGACGCCAGCAGCACGCCCACGACACCGAGGGCGAACAAGGAGCGCGCCGGCGCCTTCCCCCACCGCCGCGTGAGCGGCTTGAGGCCGGCGACCGCGATGGCGACGACGACGAGCGTCAGCACCGGGATGAGCGGCATGGCCCGGCTACCGGGAACCGTTTCGGAGTTCCAGATCCCGCCCAGGCCGAGGACGCTGAGCAGCGCGGGACCCCAGCTTTCCGCGCGGGCGCTGAACGCCGTGACGCCGGCCGGGTCGGAGTACGTGCCGCCGGCGTTCAGGAACGTCGGGACCAGCCACGGCAGGTTGAGCACGATCGCGATGGCGAGCGTCTGCCAGAGGCGGCGGGAACCGGCGGCGACGGCCATGACGACGGCGGCGAGCACGCCACCCGGCGGCGTCAGGACGGCGGGCGCGCAGGCGATCACCAGTCTCGGCAGCGCGTTCGGTTCGTGCTTCCGCGCGGCGAGCCCGGCGCGGACGATCCAGGGCAGCGACGCGTACGTCAGGAGCAGCGGCCAGTGCCCGATGAAGAGCCGCTCCGCGACGTACGGCGTCCAGGCGTACGCGGTCGCGGCGACGAGCCGCGTGCCGAGGTGTTCGGTCGGGACGAGCCGGCCGGCGCCCAACGCGGCGGCGAAAATGGCCAGCAGCAAGACGATCTTCTGGACGAGGTCGCCGGGCAGCACGGTGGTGGCGAGCGCGACGGCGGCGTCCGCGGGGACGGATCTCGGCAGCGTGCTGCCGATCCCGAACGCGTCCGGCACGAAGTACTGGCGGGGCGCGAAAACCATGTCGTAGCTCAGGACGAACCCGCGTCCGAGCAGCGGCGCGCAGACGGCGAACGCGAGCAGGGCGGACACCACGGGGAGCGCGAGCCGTCTGCCCGGTGCGTCCACTGCCCTTCCTTTCCGGTGTCCACGCGGTTAGGGTCCCTGGAAATTACCCGCCGGTAATGGGAGCCCGCCGTTGAGCGTAGCCACCGAAGTGCCGGCCCGGACCGGCAACCGGGTCGCGGCGATCCTCGTCTCGCTCGCGCTCGCGGGCAACAACGCGGGCAGCTACGTGCTGAGCCTCGCGGCCGCGCGGATCCTCGCGCCGGGGGCCTTCGGGGAGCTGAGCTCGCTGCTGGCGGTGCTGGTCATCGGCGTCGTCCCGGCGATGGGGCTGCAGACGGTGGTGGCGCTGCGGGTCGCGCGCTCGCCTTCGCTGGCCCAGGGTTCGCTGTTCGCGCTGGGGCTGGTGACGAGCGGGATCGTGGCGACGGCGGGGTTGACGCTCAGCCCGTTGCTGGTGCTCCTGCTGCACCTGGGGTCGCTGACGCCGGCGCTGCTGGTGACGGCCGCGCTCGGGCCGTTGACGCTGCTGGGGGTGTTCCACGGGCTGCTGCAGGGCGCTCACCGGTTCGCGGTGCTGGCCGGGCTGATCGCACTGGAGGGGCTGGGCAAGGTCGGCGGTTCCCTGGTGGGCCTGCTGGTGTCCGGTTCTCCCACGGGCGCGCTGGCCGGGACGGCGCTCGGGTCGCTGGCGGTGGTCGTGGCGGGCTGGTGGGTCTGTGGCCGGCCGCGTCCCCGCTGGGCCGACCGGCACGGTTCGGAAGTACTCCACACGGCGCAGGCGATGCTGGCGCTGGTGCTGCTGGTGAACCTGGACCTGGTGCTGGCGCGGCACACGCTGCCGTCGGCTGCCGCCGGGGAGTACGCGCTCGGGGCGATCGTCACGAAGATCGCGTATTGGCTGCCGCAGGCGGTGGGGGTGCTCGTGCTGCCCCGGTTCGCGGCGTCGTCCGGGCGTCGGCGGGTGCTGCCGGTGGCGTTGGCGGTGTGCGCTTTCCTCGACGCGTTCGTGGTGCTGGCGTCGGTGGTGCTGGGGCCGTCGTTGCTCGCGGTGATCGGCGGCGCGCGGTACGCCGGGAGCACGATGCCGGTGTGGCCGTTCGCGTTGGCCGGGTCGATGCTGGCGTTGGTGCAGATCCTGCTGTACGCCCGGCTGGCCGACGGGGATCGCCGGGTGGCGGTGCTGATGTGGGCGTCGGTGGTCGTGGAGGCGGTGCTGATCACGACGTGGCTGCACGGATCGGCGACGCAGGTGGTGACGGTCGCGGCGTGCTGCGCGGGCGGGTTGGCGCTGGCGGGCGCGGTTCTCGAACTGCGGGCGCGCCGGGTTTCTTGAGCTTGGCCGGGACGACATGAACGACTCGTTCATGCCATCCGCCGACGGCCGCCTGGACGACTGACTGCCCACCGCCTCGCCACAAAAGCCGACGCCAAAGGCGAGAGGCCCCCGAGAACAGACACCGACGAGAACCCAGACTCCCCCGCACCCCGATCCGAAGCCAGAACACGGCCGGCAGCGCCGGGTCAAGGCATCTTTCCCGCCTTGACGCGGTGTTGCCGGCCGTAGTCACAATGACAGCTTCGGGGTGCCGGAAGGCGCTTTGGCAGGACAGCTGTCCCCGCCCCACTCGACCTCACTCGCCCCGCCCCCGCCCCAAACGCCATGAATTACCCATTCAAGTCACCTGACGCCAGGGCTCCAGCAGCCGGGCGGGGCGATGCTCCGCCTGGCACCACCGCCCGCGGAACGGCGGGCCGAAGAGGCGTTTCGGCCGCGCCGATCCGACTTTGCCGGGACCCTGGCGCCAGACGACATGAACGACCCTTTCATGTCATCCCCGGCCTGAGCAGCCCCCGTTTTCCACGCTACCGGGAGGCACTGACAGTTTCCCCGGTTAGCTCGCCGGTTCCGTCGGGTTCTCCTTGCGGGTGAACCAGTCCACGCACGTCGCCACCATCGCGGCCGCCGCGAGGAGCAGGGCCGCCTGGGTCACCGGGCCGTACGCCCACTCCTGGCCGTGGCCCAGGATGCGGCCCGTCACCGACACCACCGCCGCCACGGCCATCCCGCCGAACGCCAGGTACCTCGGCGCGCGGTCGTGGAACTGGCGGGTCAGCAGGCACGCGATCAGCAGCACCACCGGCAGCATCCCGCCCAGCGCCACCAGCAGTCCGATCAGCACCACCGGCACGAAAGCACCGCCCGGCAGCACCGCGAACGGCCGCCGCCGGGCCGGCCAGAAGACACCCACCAGCAGCAGCGCCACCGCCGCCGCCCCGACCAGCAGCGAAATGCGGTACGCCGAGTCCGGCGTGAACGACAGCGACACCACCCCGCCCGCGCCCGCCGGGACGATCCACGCCTGCTGCCAGCCGTCGACGCGCGTGCGGGTCAGCTCACGTCCGTCCAAAGTGGCCACCCAGCCCGCGTTAGCGTTCTCCGGGACCGCCAGCACCGCCTCCGCGCCCGGCGCCACCGTCACCGACCGCGAAGCCGCGTCCCACTTGCCCACCTGCACCGCGCGGTGCACCGGCGGGGCGGCCGCCACCGCCGGGCGCAGCCACAGGTCCTGGACGACGAACGAGTCCGACCGGTCCGTCCGCAGCTCGTGCCCGCCGGCCGGCAGCGAGATCCCGCCCTCCGAGTCCCGGCACATCCGCAGCTCCAGGGGCCGGTGCGCGGTGATGTCCGCCAGCGTCCCCTGCACCGACGTCCGGTAGTCGAGCCCGTCGAGGTGGACGTTCGGCCCGGACCCGCACGGCACCGTGAACGCCGGGTCCGGCCCGGGCAGCAGCCCTTCGGTGCCGGACAGCTCCAGGCTCCCGATACCCACCACGGCCCGCGCGGCCGGGTCGTCGTCATCGCCCGGCAGCACGATTTGCAGCTGGTCGGTGTCCAGCGGTTCGAACGACGCCGACCCGCCCGCGTCGAGCTGGACCGTGCGCGACCCCGACTTCCCCACCAGCTCCACCTGCCGGGGTGCCCGCGCGCCGCTCGCCGGCGCGACCCCGATGTGCAGCCCCGAAATCCGCTTCGGGGCGCCCCAGTTCAGGGTCAGCGTCGGGCGCAGGTCGGTGACGTCGGGGCGCCACGTCGTGCCCGCGTCGCCGTCCACCGCGGCGAACCCGCCCGCCGCCGGGTCGCCGGCCAGCTGGGACGTCGACGCCACCGTGACCCCCGGCAGCGCGACCGGGTTCTTGCCGCCGCCCGCGGGCAGCACCGTGCCGCCGACGAGGAACGTCTGCTCGGCCGGGGTGCTGAACAGCCGCCGGATGCCGTCGGGTTCTTCGCTGTCCCGGGCCGCGGACGCGTCGCACCGGACCGCGCCGTCGGCGGGAAGGCAGGCGAACCGCGGCGACGCGCCCCGCGTGAACGCGAACCCCGGCGCCGGACCCGCGGGCAGGTCGGCCGGAACCTCCAGCGCGCGCTGCGGTTCGGTGCCGGGGATCTTCAGCTCCGCGATGCCGACGTTCCCGTCCTGGCGCCCGACCACCAGCGACAGCAGCGTGATCCGCACCTTGCGCGTCACACCGGCGGCCACGGCGTAGGTGTGCGGCCCGGCCCCGCGGATCACCTGCTGGTCGACCGAACCGTTGTCGGTGGTGATCCGGACGCGCGTGGCCGGCCAGCCGACCCGGAGGTCGTCGACCATCTCCAGGTCGACCGAGTTCACCAGCCGCGGCGTGTCCAGCTCCACCTCGAGCCACTGGCCGATCGGCCCGGTGAACGACGACGAGCGCCACGACGTGCGCGGGTCGCCGTCGATCGCCGCGAAGGGCTGGTGCCCCGGGTCGGAGCCGCCGAACGCGTCGGCGAACGACGCCGCCGTCGACGCCGTCACCGCGCGGATGCCCCGGTAGGCCGCGACGGTCTGGTGCTCCTCGCCCGGGAACGGCAGCACGTCCCCCGCGGCGCGCTGCTGCCGGAACGCCTCGCCGGCGGTCAGGGTCTGGCTGAGGTTGTCCCGCACGCCACCGACGTTGCGCTCGGCGCGGCGCAGGCCGTCGGTCACCAGCCGCGGGCCGCCGGCCGAACCGCCGTCGCCGGTCAGCACCGTCGGCGTCGACGGGTCGAGCTGGCCCGAGTCGATCAGCGGGAGCAGGTTTTCCGGGCCACCGCTCACCGTCGGGACGTCGGTGGTGGCCGTCGCCGTCGCGAGCGGCACGGCCTTGCGCACCTCGTAGATCTCGAGGGGCCCGAACTCCGCCGCCTTGCCGATCCCGGGCGAGCCGGCCAGCCCGGCCCGCAGCGTCGCGATCGGCGGCGCGTTGGTCCGGTCGCGGTCGATGTCGTTGCGCAGCAGCAAGAACCGGTAACCGGACCGCGCGAGCAACGCGGCGAGCCCGGGGTCGCCGCGGCCGTCGGCGAGGGCCGCGTCGACCGAGTCCATCAGCCGCGTGTTGCCTTCGGACCCGAGCGGTACCTGGTTGCGCACCGCCCACGGGCTCTTCGCGATGGCCTGCGCGGGCTCGTCGACCGTGCGGCCCCAGTCGTATTCGCCGAACCCGGTGGCCGGCAGCAGCAGCGTCCGCGCGTTCGGGTCGGCCTTGGCGACGTAGCCCATCGCGTCGTACCAGTAGCCGGGAACCTCGTCCCAGCCCGGGCCGGAGCGCAGGTTCAGCAGCCACGCCGGCGCGGCCATCACGAGCACCAGCAGCAAGCCCAGCGCGGGCCGCAGGAACCGGCGCGGCGACCGCACTCGCACCGGGCCGGCGATCCCGTGCACGAACGCCAGCATCAGCGGCAGCCGCAGCACCGGCTCGAACTTGTGGACGTTGCGCAGCGGCGCGAGCGGGCCGTCGAGCAGGTGCCGGACCTGTTCGGCGAGCGGGCTGTCGAGCGTGCCGACGTACCCGATGGTCAGCAGCGTCAGGCCGGCGAGGACGCCCAGCACCAGAAACCGGCGTTCCGGCAGGCCGCGGCGGGTCAGGCCGAGCAGGCCGACGCCGGCGACGAGTCCCGTCGCGAGCATCAGCACGGGGTTGTCGATCAGCGACCAGCCGCCCGGCCACCACGGCGTGCCCTGCACGACGTAGGCGACCCACTGGTTGGTCCCGCGCAGCACCTCGAACAGCGACATCGGCGCGGTGGTGTTCGTCGCGGACTCGATGTAGTCCAGGAACGGCAGGCTGTACTCGCCGAGCAGCAGCAGCGGCAGGATCCACCACAGCGTCGCGCCGACGACGAAGACGAACCACCACAGGACGAGCTCGACGTGGTGGCGCGTCCACTTGCGCGTCAGCAGCCACAGTCCCGGCAGGACGAGCGCCATCACGACCATCGCGCCGTTGACCCCGCCCATGCA
Source organism: Amycolatopsis sp. NPDC114478 (assembly GCF_055633805.1). Classification (NCBI taxonomy): domain Bacteria; kingdom Bacillati; phylum Actinomycetota; class Actinomycetes; order Pseudonocardiales; family Pseudonocardiaceae; genus Amycolatopsis; species Amycolatopsis sp. NPDC114478. Next base: position 350,138 of record NZ_JBVKDO010000001.1, read on the forward strand.
CAGCACGGCGACCGCGGACAGCCCGGCGGCCCGCCGCGGCGAGCCGATCGTCCCGGCCCGGACCAGCGGCACCAGCACCCACGGCAGCAGCACCGCGGGCAGCATTTCCGCGGACAGACCGCCGATTTCGGTCAGCATGCGCGGCGCGAGCGCGTACCCGAGCGCGCCGATCAGCCGCGTGCGTTCGGTGCCGAGCTTCATCGCGCGCGCCAGCAGCAGGGCGCCGCCGAACGCGGCCGAGAGCAGGATCGCGCCCCACAGCCGCTGCGCGATCCACGCCGGCATGCCGACCGCCTGGCACAGCGCGAAGAACGGGCCCATCGGGAAGAGGTAGCCGTACGCCTGGTTCTGCAGCTCCCCCGCCGTCGCCTGGGGGTTCCACAGGTGCAGCGCGCGGCCGAGGAACGCGAGCGGGTCGACGGCGAGGTCGAGCTTGGTGTCGAACGTCGTCTTCCCCGGCATCTGCAGGAATGACAACGTGGTCAGCGCCAGCACGATCCAGGTGCTCGGCCGGCGGAAGAACGCGCCCACCGAGAACTTCCGGGCACCGCTCGAGGGCGGGGCGTCGTCCCGGGACCGTTCGCGGGTGGCGGTTACCATCCGGTAGATACTAGGCCGAAACCTGGCTACCATGTGCCGACGATTTTCTTGAGTCCCCGAACTCCTGGCAGGTGCGCCATCTCGTTCGAAGATGCCTGGGCTCTGGCCGAGCCGGTCAAGGGCTGGATGACGCGCGCGCAGGGCGAAGCGCTGTGGAACGCCGTGTGCCGCCTGGAGAAGGGCGACGTCGTCCTCGAAATCGGCAGCCACCAGGGCAGATCCACGATCGTCCTCGGCGCGGCGGCCCGCACGGTCGGCGCCACGGTGATCGCCGTCGACCCCTTCGTCGACGGCCGGCTGTTCGGCGGATCGCCGACGCGGCAGCTGTTCGAGCGCAACATCCGCCAGGCCGGGCTGGACGACGTCGTCGAGCTCGTCGCCGGCTACAGCACGGAACTGCGCCCTGACTGGGACCGCCCCTTACAGCTGCTTTACATCGACGGCAAGCACGACTACTGGACCTACACCGACGACCTGCGCTGGTCGGACCACCTGCCGCCGGGCGCGGAAATCCTGGTGCACGACTGCTTTTCCTCGATCGGCGTCACGCTCGGCACGATCGCGAAAGTCCTCTTCGGACGTCGGTACACCTATGTGGACCGGGCGACGTCGCTGGCGCGGTTCAAGCTCACGCCACCGTCCACGGCGGACCGCGTGCGCGTGCTGGCGCAGCTGCCGTGGTTCCTGCGCAACGTCGTGCTCAAGGTGCTGCTGCGCCTGCGGTTGCGGCCGCTCACGCGGCTGCTCGGCCACCACAGCCCGTACGACCCCTACTGAGCGACCGGCTTCCCGACCTCGGCCTTCGCCAGGCACACCGGCGCGCCCGGGCTGGAGAGCTGCACGTCGATGTGGTCGAAGAGGCCGTCCACCGGCAGGTACAGCGAATGCAGGCCGGCCTGGAACCACACCGGCGTCCGGTCGACCAGGCCTTCGCCGCCGTCCGAGGTGAAGTAGTCGAGCTTCAGCAGCTGCCGGCCGAGCACCGGCTTGTCCAGCGGGACGCGCACCAGCGTCTCGCCGACCGTGTACCCGCAGTTCGGCACCGGCCCGGGCAGCCCGCGGGAAACCGCGTCGACCCCGGTGATCGCGTGCGGGGTGCCGGTGGTGTCGAGCAGGTGCATCCGGTTCGTCGGCTGGTCGAAGTGCGTGCCGGGGATCAGGCCGGCCACGCGCGACGCCCGGGAGTCCGCACCGAACCACTCGTGGACCACATCGGACGGGACGAAGGTGTCGAAGAAAACGAGGGCGGGGTCCTCGGCGACGGCCGCGCGGACGTTGCCCAGGTACTGCGCGGAATGCGCGAACCGCAGCGCCGGCGCCAACCCGGAAAACCCGATCGCGGAACTGACGAGCAAAAGCACGCAGACGGTTAGCGCGATCGGTCGTTCACGCTTTCCGCCGGACGGCGCAACTTCGCCGGGTCGCAGGAAAGCGAACGCTCCACAAAGGGCGGCCGCCAGCGTGAGATCGGCGATGTACCGCGGATCGTCGCCCGCCGACGGCCCGACTTCGCGCAGCCGCGTCAGCGCCAGCAGCCCGACGTCCACCGCGAACAGGGCCGCGAGCAAGGCCCACGCACCCCACGCGCGCCGGCCGCCGGCGCGCACACCCGCGACCACCACGGCGATCGCCGCGACCAGCAGCACGGCGCCCACCGCGAACGGCGACGCCGCCCAGGTCGCGCCCGCCCCGGCGCCCGACCACGGCCCGCCGGCCAGGCCCGGCAGCAGCGTGTCGCCGAGCATCCGGCCGGTCAGGTCGGCGACCGTGCCGGCGGACACCGGCTGCGTGCCCGTGCCAACCTGGCTCGCCGTCACGGCGAAGTAGCCGGCCACGAACGCGGCCAGCAGCACGGCGTGCCCCGCCCAGTAGCGGGGGTGGTCCCGGAAGGACCGTCCGAGCAGGACGGTCACGCCGGCCAACAGCACCGGGATCAGCGCGGCCTTCTCGTAGAACGCGAGACCGAACAGCGTCCAGGCGAACGCGCCGATCCACCACCGGCCGCCGCCGTCGAGGTACCGGACGTGCGCGTGCAGCGCCCCGGCGCCTGCCAGCACGACCGGCACGAGCTGGACGCCGAACGACCACCACAGCGTCGGGACCAGCAGCAGCGTCGAGGCCGTGAACACGGTGAACGGCACCAGGATCGCCCAGCGGCGGCCGAAGCAGCGCACCAGCACGCACCAGAACAGCACCGTCGCGACGGCCCGCATCAGCAGCAGCGGCGCCATGAGCAGCGCGAAGTTCAGCGGCGCCCACCACGTCAGCACCGCGGCGAGGAAGAACCCGCCGGGCTGCAGGTGGCCGTGGTAGTCCTGGAAGAGGTAGCCGAGGTCGAACGGCCCGGCCGCGGCGGCCCGGTAGGTGACGACGAAGTCGTCCTGCGCGAAACTCCCGTGCAAGGCCGCCCAGGCGTGGAACGCAAACGGCACCACGCCGGCGACGAACGCCGCCAAGACCACAGTGGACGGTCTTCGCGTCACCCGCGGGGCGGGCTTCGCGGTCTCCACCAACACGGGCGTCCTCAATTCTTGCAGGCGGGCGGTTGGCACATGAGCTTGCTCAGCGCCTGGTAGAAGACGTCTGAGATCTTGCGCGGGTCCGGCGTGGTGAACGAGTCGCCGCCGGTCGCCGCCGAAACCCGGCGCAGCTCGCTCGCGTCGATGTCCGGGCCGATGCCGATCCCGATCACCGGGAGCGGCTTCCGCGGGTCCTGCAGCCGGCCCAGCTCGGCCAGCAGGCCGGGCAAGCCGACCGAGTCGCTGTCCTCGTTGCGGCCGTCGGTGAGCACGACGACGACGTTGATCCGGCCGAGCTGCCAGTTCTGGCGGGCGTTCTGGTAGGCGGCGAGGATCGAGTCGTACAGCCCGGTCGCGCCGCCGGGTTTCGGCTTGACCGCCTGCAGCGTCGCGACCCCGCCCGCGGCGAGCTGCTGGGAGATGGGCCGCATCGGCAACAGTTCCTTGTAGTCCTTGTCGCCGTCGAGCTTGGTCGAGAACAGCCAAAGCCCGATTTCCGTCGTCGGCTTGAACAACCCGAGGCCCTGGGTCGCCGCTTCCAGCGTCAGCGCCATCCGGCTGCGGCCGGTCCCGGGCACGGTGGCGGCCATCGAGCCCGAGACGTCGAGCAGCACCTGGACGCGGGCGCTGAGGTTCGCCCCGGCCCACGCCTGCAACACGCCGTACATCGCGTCGGGCGCGGGCGGCCCGGCCGGACGCGGTGCGGCGTCCGTGCGCGTGTCCCGGGGCCGGTCGCCGAGCAGCTGCCCGGCCGGCGTGCGGAACCCGGCGTCGGCGAACGTCTTCGTGGCCGTCTGGTCGAGCAGCAGCCGCAGGAACCGCTCGGCCGCCGACCGCGAAGCCTCGGACGCGCGCGGCAGCACGACGTACGGGTAGTCGAAGCTCGGCACGCCGGCCGCCGGGTACGCGGCGACGAGCTTGCGCGCCAGCACGGACTGCTCCGACGCGGGGGACGCGGTGAACGGCTGGCGCACCACGGACACCTTGCGGATCTCCTCGGTGAACGCCGCCGCGGGGTCGGGCGCGTCCTTGGTCAGCTGCTGCAGGCCGATCAGCGCGGCGATCGCGGCCGGGTCGCGGCTCGGGTCGGGCAGGCCGACCGGGCTGCCCGCGAGGACGTCCGACCAGGACGGTGACTTCCCCGGCCAGCCCGCCTGCTTCGCGACGTCGTCGGTCAGCGCCAGCACGACCGGCGAGCTCGCCACCGACTGGCCGGACTCGGGCAGGTTCCACGCGCCGAGGTCGCGGGCCTGCAGCAGCCAGCTGCTCGACTCCGGCACCCAGACGTCGGGGCCGTTCGCGCCGTTGGCCTCGAGCGCCGCCGCGGTGGCCGTCGACGCGGCCGCGGTGACCTCGACGGTGTAGCAGTCGGGTCCCGGCACGCTCCGGGCGAGCGCGCCCAGCACTGGCGCGAGGTCCGGCGCCGCGGTGATGCGCACCGGCGTCGTCGTGTCGCAGCCCCCGGCGGCGAGGCGGTCGCGCAGCCAGTCGACGCCGGCCCAGGCGAGCAGGGCGACCACGAGCAACACGCTCAGGACGACGACCCGAGCGTCGACGCGCCGGGCCCGCGCCGGGTGTGCCGCCATGCCCTCGCCTTCCGTCGTGGAGTCCTGGCAGCTTGCCAGCCGGGTGAGCGGGAAGCCAGACCCGGCAGCGGAAAGTGACGACGGAGGTGTCAAACCGAGGTGAGGGAATTGCGCGCCGCGGCCGTATTGGTGACGGTCCGGAACTGCGTAACATTTCCGCTTGACGCCCGTCCCACATGGGTAACAGCACGATGGCGGATCGCGATGACGATTCCGCCGTCCCCGAAACGGCGAACGGCACCGAACGGAGACGCAACCCGTGCGCACCATGTACGACGCGGTCACGGCCGCGAACATCCCCGCCGGCGCGGAGATGGTCGCGGGATACATCGACAGGATCACGCTCGAACCCTGGTCGGCCGAAGACTGGGCCCGGTTCCCCAACGCGGTCAAGGTCACCATCGTCAAGAAGGCGAGCACCAACGACGGTCACGTCCTGGACGTCGAACCCGGCGACGCGTCGCCGGGCGAGGCGCCGGGCTGGGTCCGGATGCGCCGCGCCGCGGGCGCCGACCCCACGGTCTACTGCAACCTCTCGACCTGGCCCGCGGTGCGCTCGGCGTTCTCGTCGGCCGGCGTCGCCGAGCCGCACTACTGGATCGCCCACTACAACGGCGATCCCACCATCCCCGACGGCGCGATCGCCAAGCAGTACCGCGGAGACGTCGCCCCGGGCTACGACGTCTCGTCCGTCGTGGACTACTGGCCCGGAGTGGACGGAAAAGGTTCCGCCTCGACTGGAGTGGAGATCATGGAGCGCATCACCGTCACCCCGCCGAACGCCAACCAGAACACGGTGCGGGTGTTCCTGTCCGGCAGTCCCGGCGCGGCGGTCATCGTCCGGCCACGGCTCGGCGGTGACGGCTTCTCGAAGCCGATGTGGGTCGGGGACATCTTCGCCTGGGGCAACGACCACCAGGGCGTCGGCCACAACCCGACGCAGGTCGCGGGCTACGACAACAAGCTGACGTCCCACCGGCGCTACGACCTGCCGGGCGCGGTGTGGGCCGACATCAACTACAGCGCGGCCGACCCGTTCGAGATCGACATCGTCGGCTGACGTGTCGCGTGCCCCGGTCTTGTCACGGCGCTGGCAGGATCGGGGCATGGAACGCGTGCTCGGCATCGGTGGGTACTTCGTCCGCGCGGCGGACCCGGAGGCGCTGGGCGCCTGGTATCGGGACTGCCTCGGCCTGGACACGGACGCGACCGGTGTGTGGCAGCAGCAGCCGGGCCCGACGGTGTTCGCGCCGTTCGAGGCGTCGACGGACTACTTCGGTTCCCGGTCGCAGCAGACGATGCTGAACTTCCGGGTCGGCGACCTGGACGCGATGCTCGCCCAGCTGCGGGAGAAGGGCGCCGACGTGGCCGACGACGTCCAGGAGATGGACGGTGTCGGCCGGTTCGGCTGGGTCACCGATCCGGAAGGCAACCGCGTCGAGCTGTGGCAGCCCGCCTAGCGCGCGCCGAGGCACGGCCGACAGCTCGGGTGCTGACGTTGCTCGAGTTGTTGCAGTCCGGCGGCACCCGTACCTCGGCTGAGCTGGCCGAGCGGCTGAACGTGGACGGACGCACGGTGCGCCGCTACGTGGAACACCTGCGCGCCCTCGGCATTCCTGTGGATTCCGTGCGCGGTCGTTACGGCGGTTACCGGCTGGCGCGCCACTACCGGATGCCTCCGTTGATGCTCACCGACGAGGAAGCACTGGCAGTCGTCTGGGGGCTGCTGCTGACGGGCCGGCCGGGGTCCGGGCCGGCCTCGATCGGCGACGTGGAGGCCGCCACCTCGAAGGTGCGCCGGGTACTGCCCCCGGCCCTCGGCTCGCTGCTGGGCGGGGTGCTGACGCAGGCGTTCGGCTGGGCGGCGGTGTTCTTCGTGAACGTCCCGCTGGCCGCGGCCGCCGCGGTCCTCGCGTTCGTCCTGCTGCCGGCCGACCCGGCCCGGGTGCCCGGCCGCCGGTTCGACCTCCCCGGCGCGCTGACCGCGACGCTCGGCACGACGCTGGCGGTGTTCGCGCTGGTCGAAGGGCCGGAACTGGGCTGGACTTCGGTGCTGCTCCCGGCTTTCGCCGGTCTCGCCTCCCTGGCCGCGTTCGTGGTGATCGAGCGCCGTAGCCGCGACCCGCTGTTGCCGTTGCGGCTGCTGCGGGAGCGCAACCTCGGCACCGGCGTCGTCGTGACGTTCCTCTACATGGGCACGTTCGGGACGCTGCTGTACTTCCTCACCGGCTACTTCCAGGGCGTGCACGGCTACGGCGCGCTGGCGACCGGGCTCGCGTTCGGCGTGCCGATGGTGGCGATCGCGGCCGGTTCGCAGGCGGCGGGCCGGCTGGCCACGCGCTTCGGCACGCGGCCGACGCTGGTGGTGTCCCTGGTCGTCGGCGGGGCCGGGGCCGTCCTGCTGGGACTGTCGATGACGCTGGATGCGTCCTACCTGGACGTGGTGCCGGCGCTGGTCGTGCTGGGGCTGGGGCAAGGCGCGGGCTACACGCTGATGTTCGGCGCCGCCGCGGCCGGGACCCCGGCTTCGGCGCAGGGGATCGCGTCCGGGGTGGCCTCGACGGCGCAGCAGGTCGGCGGCACGGTGGGCCTGGCGGTGTTCGTGGCGGTGGCCAACGCCGGAACGTCCGAAGTGGACGGTCTGCGCACGGCGGTGCTGCTGGCCGCGGCGGGAATCGCGCTCACGGCCGTGGCCGCCTTGCGGTTCGGCGGCGCGCGGCGGGTGCCGGTTCCGGCCTGAGCAGCCCCCGGTTGCCACGCTACCGGCGGGCACCGACGAAAACCGGCGCCGGCCGAGCGCGGAAGAGCCACCATCCCCCGCGATGGTGGCTCTTCCGCTTTGTTCAGTCCGCCAGGGCCAGCAGATCGGCCTCGGGGACGGGTTCTTCGGCCGGTCGCTTCCGGGCGGCCAGGCCGCTGATCGCGATCAGCAGGCCCAGCACCGCGATCCCGGTGACCACGCTCAACGCCGGCGTCAACCCGGTGAGCAGCGCGGCCGGCGAGGCTTCACGACCGCCGTTCGCGGTCAGGACCGCCGTCACCACCGCCAGGCCGATCGCGCCGCCGACCTGCAGCGACGTGTTCAGCAGGCCACCCGCCAAGCCCTGCTCGCTGTCCGGGATCCCGGCCGTGGCCTGGATGTTCAGCGAGGAGAACGCCAGCGTGAAGCCGATGCCGAGCAGGATCATGCTGGGCAGGACGTAGGCGGCGTACCCGGAGTGTTCGTCGACCCGCAGGAACAGCGCGTAGCCGATGACGTGCGCGACCACGCCCGCGAAGATCGTGCGCGGCGTGCCGACGCGGTCGATCAGCGGCTCGATGCGCGGCGAACCGAACGCCACGATCAGCGCCGCCGGCAGGAAGCCGAGCGCCGTCTGCAGCGCGGACCAGCCCAGCACCCGCTGCAGGTACAGCATCACGACGAACTGGAACCCGATGTACGCGCCGAAGAACAGCGCGCCGCCGAGGTTCGCCCGGGCCAGCGGACCGGACTTCAGGATCCCCAGCCGCAGCAACGGGTGGCTGCTGCGCTTTTCGATGACCACGAACGTCACCAGCAGGGCGGCCGCGACGAGGAACGTGATCAGCGTGCGCGGCGCGGCCCAGCCGACCTCCGGCGCCTCGACGACGCCGAACACCAGCAGCAGCGAGCCGGCGGCGCCGGTGATGGCGCCCGGGAAGTCGTAACCGCGGCCCTCTTCCCGCTGGTACGACGGGATCAGCTTCCACGCCGCCACCAGCGCGACGAGCGCGATCGGGGCGGGCAGCAGGAACGTCCAGCGCCAGCCGACCTCGGTCAGCAGGCCGGAGAACACGAGGCCGGCGGAGTAGCCGCTGGCGCCGAACACGGCGAAGATGCTGATCGCCTTGTTGCGGGCGGGCCCTTCCTGGAACGTCGTGGTGATGATGGACAGCGCGGCCGGTGCGGTGAACGCGGCGGCGAGGCCCTTGATGAAACGGCTGGCGATGAGCAGCGCGCCGTCGTCGACGAGCCCGCCGAGCAGCGAGGCCAGCGCGAACACGGCGACGGCCACGAGGAACACGCGGCGGCGGCCGAGCAGGTCGGCGGTGCGGCCACCGAGCAGCAGCAGCCCGCCGTAGCCCAGGACGTACCCGCTGACGACCCATTGCAGCGCGTTGGTGGACAGGCCGAGGTCGGCCTGGATGGCGGGCAGCGCGACCCCGACCATCGACACGTCGAGCGCGTCGAGGCCGATGACGATCGAAACGGTGAGCAGGACACCCCAGAGACGTGCGTCCCACCGCGTGGAGGTGGTGGACAAGGACACGGAAGAGCTCATGGCGGCGACACTACATGCACACGCATCTAATGTCGATGCATTTAATGCGTTTGCATCTGATGCTCGCGCATGATAAGTTGGCCGCCGTGAGCGACGTCGCTGAACAGGGTCTGGTCCAGGAGTGGCACGAGTTGCTGGCCCGCTACTCGGCCGTGTTCACCACGCTCGAGTGCCGCCTCCAGGAGCGCCACGGCATCGGCGCGAACGAGTTCGAAGCCCTGGAGCGCCTGGCGACGTGCGACTTCAAGTGCCGATCGGCCGATCTGACCGGAGCGATCCACCTCAGCCAGAGCGCGACGTCACGGCTGGTGGCGCGGCTGGAGAAGGAAGGGCTGGTCGAGCGGGCGCTGTGCGAGGTCGACCGGCGCGGCATCTTCGTGACGATCACCGACGCCGGCCGGGAGAAGTACCTCGCGGCCAAGCGGACGCACCGCGAGGTGCTCAACGAGACGCTGCGCTGAGCGTCAGCCGACCGGCCCCTCGGCCGCTGTCACCTGAAGCTGCTGCTGCCCGCCCGACGCGGCCGTCACCGTCAACGTCAGCTTGTCGCCCGGGTGGTGGGTGTCCATCACGTTCGTCAACGTCGTCGCCGAGTCGACCGGCTTGCCGTCGATCGCCGTGATCACGCTTCCCGCCGTCAAGCCCGCCTGCTGCGCCGGGCCGCGCGAAACCACCTGGCGGACCTGGGCACCGCCCTGGCCGTCCGTCACCGAGACCCCGATGAACGCCGTCTTGCCGATGTGGATCTTGTCCGTCGCCGTGCCCGCGACGATCTTGTGGGCGATGTCGACCGCCTGGTTGATCGGGATCGCGAACCCCTGCCCGGCGCCGCCGCTGCGGCGGCCGTTGAGCTGGTAGCCCGTCGACGCGGCCGTGTCGACGCCGATGACCTGCGCGTTCGCGTTGACCAGCGGGCCGCCGGAGTCGCCGGACTCGATGTTCGCGCGGACCTGGATCAGGCCGGTGAGCTGCTCGGACGACCCGCTCGACTCGTCGGACGCCGTGATCGACTGGTCCAGCGCGGTCACCGTGCCCGGCGCCGGCACCGGGTCACCGCCCTTGCCGCCCGCGTTGCCGAGGCCGAGGATCTGGTCGCCGACCTTGACCGTGCCCGAGTCGCCGATGCTCGCCGTCGGCAGGCCGGAGGCGCCGTCGAGCTGGATCACCGCGACGTCCTCGCTGCGGTCGTAGCCCACGACGTGCGCCTTGTACGTGTCGCCGGTGCCGATGCTGGTCACCTTGATGCTGGTCGCACCCGCGACGACGTGGTTGTTCGTCAGGATCTCGCCGTCCGGGGTGAGCACGATCCCGGTGCCCGCCGCGGCCGCGCCCTGCAGGCCGAGCTCGGTGTTGACGTTCACGATCGCCGGGTCGACCTTCGCGGCCACGGCGCCGGCGTCGAGCACCGTCTGCGACGAGCTGGGCTGCCCGGAGAAGCCGAAGTTCTGGTTGCCGCCGGCGTTCGAACTGGTCGAGGCCGAGATGAGGTGCCCGATGCCGAGCCCCGCGACCACGGCGATGGCCACCGCGACGACGGCGAACGCCAGCGCGCGGACGGGCCGCCGGCGCGGCGGCTGCGGAACGGGCGGTGGGAAGCCATGAGGGGCACCTTCATGGCCGTAATAGCCATAGGGGGCACCCTGCTGGCCGTAATAGCCCTGGGGCTGGGTGTACTGCGGCGGGTACGGGCGGCCCCACTGGTCGCGGGGCTGGTCGTAGGGCTGCTGGTCGTAGTAGCCCTGCCCCTGCGGGTACTCGCCCTGGCCGTAGCCGTACGGGTACTCGCCGCCGCCCCGCGGTCCTCGGTCGTACTCGCTCATGCACAGCTCCAGCCCTCGACAAGCCTCCGGCCGTTCCAGGAAACGCCCCGTTCCTGAGAATTTCCTGGCGCGCTTCCATGGACTTCCTGTGGATGTACCCGGGACGGGACCGGAGCCGAGCCGACGTGACCGACGTTACCCCCGGCTGACCGCCGGCACCGCCTCCCGGATCGAAGCCGTCAGGCGGTCGGCGCGCTCGCTCACCGCCGCCACCCCGGGCGGGGCCACGCCGGAGTGGATCTCGATGCCCAGCCCGGCCGTCACCGCCGCCGCCCGGGCCGCTTCCGCCACGGCCGCCAGGTCCGCGGCCACCCAGGGGTCCGGCGGCACCCGGTCCGCCAAGTCGAGCACCGCCGCCGCGGCGGTGATCACCTCGGCCGCCGGGACGCACGCGCGCCGGCGGGCTTCGGCCAGCGCGGAGTCCCGCGCCTCGCCCGGTGGCAGCCGGTGGGCCCGGCCGAGGACAGCCGCCGCGTGGGCCTCCTTCTCCGCCAAGCGCAGCGCGTGCATGCTCAGCGCCCCGGCTTCGCGGGCACCGGAAATCCGGCCGGCCAGGGCCGCGGCCTGGGCGACGTGCAGGGCCGCCGTCGCGCCGCCGCCCGGGGAGGCGTCGGAGGCGAGGGTCTTGAGGAAGTCGCTCATGATCAGGTCACGCATGGCTCACCGCCGGATCCGTTCCATGCCGGGGTCGACCAGCGGCTCGGCGGCCACGGTGGCCGCGACCCGGCGGCCGAAGTACTCGATCTCCACGCCGCGGCCGATGTCCGCCGACGCCGGGAGCCACGCGTAGGCGATCGGCCGCCCGATGGTGTACCCGTACGCCGCACTCGTGACGTAACCCGCGCCCACGCCGTCGACGAACACCGGTTCCTTGCCCAGCACGACCGTGCGGCCGTCGTCGATCGTGAGGCACCGCAACCGCCGCGACGGCGTCCGGCCCTCGAGCGCGTCCCAGCCCAGGAACTCCCCCTTCGCCGGGCGCACCGCGAAGTCGACGCCGGCCTCGTACGGGTCGTGTTCGGTCGTCATGTCGGTGCCCCACAGCCGGTAGCCCTTCTCCAGCCGCAGGCTGTTGAACGCCGCGCGCCCGGCCGCGATGACGCCGAGGGGCTGCCCGGCCGCCCACAGCGCGTCCCACAGCCGCAGGCCGTTGTCCGCGCTGGTGTAGATCTCCCAGCCGAGTTCGCCCACATAGGACAGTCGCATCGCGACCACCGGCACCCCGGCGATCCGCGCCCGCCGCGCCCGGAAGTACTTGAGGCCCTGGTGCGAGAAGTCCTCACGCGACAGCGGCTGCACTAGGTCCCGCGCGAGCGGGCCCCAGACGCCGACGCAGCACGTCCCGCCGGTGATGTCCCGGACCTGAACACCGGGAGGCGCGTGCTTGACGAAGTGGTCGACGTCGATGCCGCCGTTGATCCCGACCTGGAACACCTCCGGTTCGAGCCGCGCGACCGTGACGTCGCTGCGGATGCCGCCGGCGTTGTCGAGCATCAGCGTGTAGGTCACCGAGCCGACAGACTTGTCGAGCTGGTTGGTCGTCAAGGACTGCAGGAACTCCAGCGATCCGGGTCCGCTGATCTCCACGCGCTTCAACGGCGTCATGTCGTACAGCGCGACGCCGTTGCGCGTGTGCCACGCCTCGGCCGCCGCGATCGGCGAGTGGAACTGCGCCGACCACGCGTCCCGTGCCGGCGGCAGCGCGTCGTGCGGGAGCTTCTTCAGCAGTGGCGCGTTGGCCTCGAACCAGTGCGGCCGCTCCCAGCCGCCGGCCTCCAGGAACACCGCGCCCAGCTCGCGCTGCCGGACGTGGAACGGCGTCACGCGCAGGTCACGCGGGGAAAGCTTGGGCTGCAACGGGTGCAGGATGTCGTAGACCTCGACGAAGTTCTGCTGCGCCGTCTCGTGCACATAGGACGGTGCGAGCTGGACGTCTTCGAAGCGGTGGACGTCGACTTCATGGGTGTCCACTTCGGAATGCCCGTCGACGAGCAGCTCGGCGACCGCCTTCGCGATGCCGGCGGAGTGCGTCACCCAGATCGCCTCGGCCAGCCAGAACCCGCGGACGTCGGCCGACTCGCCGACCAGCGACTGGCCGTCCGGGGTGAACGAGAAGATGCCGTTGAAGCCCTCCTCGACCTTCGTCTGACGCAGCGCGGGCAGCAACAGCTGACTCTGCTCCCACGAAGGCGCGAAGTCGTCCTCGGTGAAGGGCAGCATGGACGGCATGGCCGTCTCCGTCACCGACGGGTCCAATGTGGACTCCTCGACCGGCATCGGCCGGTGCGCGTAGGAGCCGATGCCGAGCCGGTCGACGTGCTCGCGGAAGTACAGGTCCTGGTCCTGGTGGCGCAGGATCGGCAGGCTCGCCTCGACCTCTTCGGTGTTGCGCCCGACGAGTTCCGCGACCTGCCCGGTCTTCGCGTATTGGTGCGCCAGCGGCAGCAGCGGGACGTCCATACCCACCATCGCACCGATCTCGCGGCCCCAGAACCCGGCACACGACACGACGACGTCGGCCGGGAAGTCGCCCTGGTCGGTCCGGACGCCGGTGACGCGCCCGCCGTCCTGCAGGACGGCGGTCACCCGCGTGGAGCCGATGAACTTCGCACCGCGCGAACCCGCCCGCACGGCCAGCACCTCGACGGCCTTGGCGGCCCGCGCGAGCCCGTCGGTGGGGACGTGCAGCGCGCCGAAGATCCGCGAACCGTCCAGGAGCGGCCAGCGTTCGACACATTCGGCGGCGTCGATCAGCGACCCTTCGACGCCCCACGACGTCGCCCACCCGTGCTTGCGCTTGAGGTCCTCCCAGCGCGCCGGGGTGGTCGCCACCTCCATGCCGCCGACCTGGAGGAAGCAGTCCAGCTCCAGGAACTTCTCGACGGTGTAGCGGGCGAAGTCCGTCATCGCCTTGGACGCGTTGGTCTGGAACACCAGGCCGGGCGCGTGCGAAGTGGACCCGCCGGTGCGCGGCAGCGGGCCCCGGTCGAGCACGGTGACGTCGGTCCAGCCGCGGGCGGTCAGCTCGTCGGCGAGGTTCGCGCCGACGATGCCGGCGCCGATGATCACTACTCGCGGTGCGGTCATGGCGGGCTCCTAACGAAAGACGACGGTGCTGTTGCCGTTGAGCAGGACGCGGCGCTCGCAGTGCCAGCGGACCGCGCGGGAGAGGGCGAGGGCTTCGGCGTCACGGCCGACGGTCACGAGCTCGCGCGGCGAGTACGTGTGGTCGACGCGCTGCACCTCCTGCTCGATGATCGGGCCCTCGTCGAGGTCGGGGGTGACGTAGTGCGCGGTCGCGCCGACGTACTTGACGCCGCGGTCGTAGGCCTGGTGGTAGGGCTTGGCGCCCTTGAACCCGGGCAGGAACGAGTGGTGGATGTTGATCGCGCGGCCTTCGAGCTTCTGGCACAGCTCGTTCGACAGCACCTGCATGTACCGGGCGAGCACGATCAAGTCCGCTTCGTACTCCCCGACGAGGTCGAGCAGCCGCTGCTCGGCCTCCGGCTTGGTGTCCGGGGTGACCGGGACGTGCACGAACGGCACGCCCGCCGCCTCGGCCATCGGCCGCAGGTCGTCGTGGTTCGAGACGACCACCGCGATCTCGGCGCCCAGGCCACCGGCGCGCCAGCGGAAGAGCAGGTCGTTGAGGCAGTGCCCGAACTTCGAGACCATCACGAGGATCCGCGGCGGCGTGCCGTCGGAGAAGCCGAACTCCATGCCGAAGTCCCCGGCCACCGGCGCGAACGCGCGGGTCAGGTCGTCCACAGTGGTCTGTTCGGTGCGGGTGAACGACGTGCGCAGGAACAACGAGCCGCGGACGTCGTCGTCGAACTGCTGGTGCTCGACGATGTCGCAGCCCTGCCCGACGAGGAACGTCGTGACGGCGTGGACGATGCCGGAGCGTTCGGGGCACTTGAGCGTCAGGGTGAAGGTCACGAGACGTACTCCAGACTCGCGTCGGCCAGCCAGGCGTGGAAGTAGTCCGAAAAGGACTGCCGCACGAGGATCGTGAAGCCCTCTTCCCGGACCATCAGCACGATCCCGGTGCGGGCCAGCAGGGTCTGGACACACGTTCCCGGCGGCGACACCTCCAGGTCGATCGAGCACCCGTGCGCCAGGACGTCGGCCGCGTGCGATCCGGTCAGCCGCACGACATTGCGCTGCGCCGAGACGTCCACCACGGCGTCACTTTCCGGGGAAAGTGACGCTTCCAGCTCGGCTTGGCGGCCGGGTTCGGCGAGCACGAGGTACTCGTCGGGGCCCATCCAGAGGATGTCGACGCCGTTGCCGCTGGTGTACCGGCACGGGCCGGGCAGGGCGACGCCGAGGAGGGTGTCGCCGTCGCGGAGGCGCACGGTGAGCTGGGTGCGGAACGGTTCTTCGACCGCGTCAACCGTCACGGCGGGCTCCTTCCTTGTCGAAGAGCACGGATTCGGTCACGGTCACCGGCACGACCTGGTCCCCGACCGGCACGTACAGCGTCTCGCCGATGCGCGCGCGGCCCGAGCGCACCAAGGCGAGGGCGAAAGTGCGGCCGAGGGCGGCGCTGTCGTAGCTGGAGGTGACGTGGCCGAGCATCCGCACCGGCGGTTCGGGCACCGTCTCCGATTCGATGATCTGTGAGCCCTCGGGCAGCAGCACCGACGGATCCACGGGAAGCAAGCCGACCAGGTGCTTGCGGTCGGGCCGGTTGTTCTCGGCGCGGGTGAAGCTGCGCTTGCCGATGAAGTCGGCCTTCTTCTTCGACACCGCCCAGGACATGCCGAGGTCCTGCGGGGTGACCGTGCCGTCGGTGTCCTGGCCGATGATCGGGTAGCCCTTTTCGGCGCGCAGGACGTGCATGGTCTCGGTGCCGTACGGCGTCGCTCCTTCATCCACTATGGACTGCCAGAGCGCGGGTCCGTGCCACGACGGGACGTTGATCTCGTACGCCAGTTCGCCGGAGAAGCTGATCCGGCAGACCCGCGCCGGGATGCCCGCGACCTCGGCGTCCTGCCAGGTCATGAACCCGAAGGCTTCATTAGAGACGTCGAGGTCCGGGGCCAACCGGCCGAGCACTTCCCGCGAACGCGGCCCGACCAGCGGGAGCGTGGTCCAGTGCTCGGTCACCGACGTCGCGAAAACGCGCAGGTGCGGCCACTCCGTCTGGAGCCACTCCTCCATCCACTCGAGGACCATCGCCGCGTTGCCGGTCGTCGTGGTGACCAGGAAGCGGTTCTCCCCGACGCGGATGACCGTGCCGTCGTCGATCACCATGCCGTCGACGCCGCACATCACGCCGTAGCGGATCCGGCCGACCTTGAGGGTGCTCATCATGTTCGTGTAGAGCATGTCGAGGAACCAGCCGGCGTCCGGACCCTGCACGTCGATCTTGCCCAACGTGGACCCGTCCATGACGGCGACGTCGTTGCGGGCCGCCCGGCATTCGCGCCGGACGGCGTCGGGCATCGACTCACCGGGCCGCGGGTAGTACCACGGCCGCTTCCACTGCCCGACGTTCTCGAACTCGGCGCCGTGCTCGACGTGCCAGGGGTGGATCGTCGTGACGCGCACGGGATCGTGCAGCGCACCGCGGTCCCGCCCGGCCAGCGCGGCGAACGGCACCGGCGTGTACGGAGGCCGGAACGTCGTCGGGCGCTGGGTCGCCAAGTCGACACCGAGGGCTTCGGCCGTGATACCGGCGGCGAGCATGCCGGACGTCTTGCCCTGGTCGTGCGCGGTGCCGATCGTCGTGTAGCGCTTGATGTGCTCCAGCGACCGCAGCCCGGCGCCGGTCGCGCGCAGGACGTCCGACACGGTCGCGTCGCGCTGCTGGTCCACGAACCGGGTGTCCACTTCGGACTCCGGCGCGGGCACCTGCCAGAGGATCTTCGCCTCCGGCAGGCCTTCACCTGCGGCGGCACCGACGACGCTCACCGTCGGCAGGTCGCCGTCCGGGACGTACGCGCCCAGTTCGGCGGCGTACCGGAGCTTGCCGCGGGCCTGGCTGAACAGGTGCACGGCCGGGTTCCAGCCGCCGGACACGAACAGCAGGTCGCACTCGACCCGCTCCCCCTCCACCGATCCCAGTGGAGCGATGTGCGCGGCGGCGATGTGGCCGTCGCGGTCGCCGTCGGTGCCGATGACGCCGTAGCCCTCGCGGGCGTCGACGATCCGCACGATCTCGGCCCCGGCTTCGGCCAGGTCGGAAGCGGCGTCGAGCGCGGAGTCGTTGGTGGTGAACACGACCACGCGCTGCCCGGCGAGCACGCCGTAGCGGTTCAGGTACGCGCGGGCGGCCGAAGCTAGCATGATGCCAGGGCGGTCGTTGTCCGGGAAAACGATCGGCCGCTCGTGGGCGCCGGTCGCGATGACGATCCGCTTCGCCCGGATCCGCCACACGCGCTGACGCGAGACGCGCTCCGGGGCCGCGGGCTCGCCCCGGCGTTCCAGGGCCAGCACGAAACCGTCGTCGTAGACACCGAACGCCGTGGTGCGCGAAAGGAACCGGACGCCTTCGGGAGCTTCGCCGTCGGGCTGGTCGTCGATGAGCAGCACCCGGCCGGAAGCAGCGGAAGCGGCGGCGCGTCCGGCGGGTCCGGCCCCGATGACCAGGACATCGCAGTGGGCGTGCTTGGCGTCGTACCGCGCCGGGTCCGGCTCGGTGGCCAGGCGGCCCTGACCGGGCAGGCCACGGGCGACCAGGCCGTCGTACAGCTCGACGGTCGTCGCGCTCAGCATCGGCTCCGGGAACGGCTCCTCGATCTGCACCAGGGCGTTCGAGTCCTCGACACCGGCGCCGACGATGCCGCGCGGCCGGCCGTACTTGATGCTCGTCGCGACCTGGTGGATGCCGTTGGCCAGCAACGCGGAAGCCAGGGTGTCGCCGAGGAAACCGGTCAGCTCGCGGCCGTCGAAAGTGAACTTCAGCGGGACGCCGGACAGCCGGGTCATGAGATCACCGGCCGGGGCTCGTCGAGGCGGTAGACCGCCTTCAGGTTGTGGGTGCGCGTGTCGCGGACGGCGTTGAACCACCGTCGGCACCCCGCGGAGTGGCTCCACCGCTCGGCGAACGGCCCGCTCGGGTTGTCGCGGAAGAACACAAACTTCGCCCACTCCTCATCGGACAGTGCCGTCGGGTCCGCGGGGTAGGCGACGTGCGCCTGGCCGCCGTAGTGGAACTCGGCTTCCTCTCGCGGCCCGCACCAGGGACAGGGAATGAGTTGCATCTGAGGCTCCTAATGCGCGACGGCGGCGGCGCCGTGCTCGTCGACGAGGGCGCCGGTGGTGAACCGGTCGAGGGCGAAGGGTTCGGCGTACTCGTGCGGCTTGCCGCGCGCGATGGTCGCCGCGAAGACGTCACCGACGCCGGGGGTGGCCTTGAAGCCGCCGGTCCCCCAGCCGCAGTTGAGGAACAGGTTCTCCACCGGCGTCAGGCCGATGATCGGCGACGCGTCCGGGCTGGTGTCGACGATCCCGGCCCACGTCCGCAGCAGGTGCGCCCGCGCGAACACCGGGAACAGCTCCAGCGCGGCGGCCATCTGTTGCTCGATGATGTGGAACGAGCCGCGCTGGCCGTAGCCGTTGTAGCTGTCGATGCCGGCGCCCATCACGAGTTCGCCCTTGTGCGCCTGGGAAACGTAGACGTGCACGGCGTTCGACATGACGACCGTCGGGTGGATCGGCTCCAGCAGCTCCGACACCAGCGCCTGCAACGGGTGCGACGTCAGCGGCAGGTCCAGCCCGACCATCTTCGCGAGCACGGAGGTGTGCCCGGCCGCGCACAGCGCGACCTTGCCCGCGGCGATCCGGCCCCTGCCGGTGTCCACCCCGGTAACCCGGCCGTCCACTGTGGAGATACCGGTGACCTCGCAGTTCTGGATGAGGTCGACGCCCAGTTCGTGCGCGGCGCGGGCGAAGCCCCAGGCCACGTAGTCGTGCTTCGCGATGCCCGCGCGCGGCTGGAAGGTCGCGCCGAGCACCGGGTAGCGGACGTCCGGCGAGGTGTTGACGATCGGGCAGATCTCCTTGACGCCGTCGGCGTCCACCCATTCGGCGTCGATGCCGTTGAGCTTGTTGGCCTCGACGCGGCGGACGCTGTCGCGGACGTCCTGCAGGCTGTGCGCCAGGTTCAGGACCCCGCGCTGGCTGAACAGGATCGGGTAGCCGAGGTCCTCTTCGAGCCCTTCCCACAGCTTGAGCGAGTGCTCGTAGATGCCGGAGCTTTCGTCCCACAGGTAGTTGGAGCGGATGATCGTGGTATTGCGGGCCATGTTCCCGCCCGCGAGCCAGCCCTTCTCCAGCACGGCGACGTTGGTGATGCCGTGCACCTTGGCCAGGTAGTACGCGGTCGCGAGGCCGTGCCCGCCGCCGCCGACGACGACGACGTCGTAGGCCGGCTTGGGCTCGGGGTCGGTCCAGAGGAAGTCGGGGTGGTCCGGCAGGTCCGCGCCGGGCGTGCGGGTCATCGGGTCTCTCCCAGGCTCGGGTACAGCGGGAACGCCTCGGCGAGCGCGGTGACACGAGCCCGGAGCTTTTCGACGTCGAAACCGGGCCGCAGCGCCTCGGCGATGACGTCGGCGGCCTCGCGGAACTCGCCGTCGCCGAACCCGCGGGTGGCCGGCGCCGGGGTGCCGATCCGCAGGCCGGACGTCACCATCGGCGGGCGCGGGTCGAACGGGACGGCGTTGCGGTTCACGGTGATGCCGACCTCGTGCAGCCGGTCCTCGGCCTGCTTGCCGTCGAGTTCGGAGTCGCGCAGGTCGGCGAGCACGAGGTGCACGTCGGTGCCACCGGTCAGCACGGAGATGCCGTCCTCCACCAAGAGCCGCTCGGCCAGGAGCTTCGCGCCGCGCAAGGTGCGCTGCTGGCGTTCCACGAACTCCGGCTCGGCGGCCATCTTGAAGGCGACAGCCTTGGCCGCGATGACGTGTTCGAGCGGACCGCCCTGCTGGCCGGGAAACACAGCGGAGTTGACCTTCTTCGCGAGCGCCGGGTCATTCGTCAGCACGACACCGCCGCGCGGGCCGCCGAGGGTCTTGTGCGTGGTGGTCGTCGTGACGTGCGCGTGCGGGACCGGCGACGGGTGCAGCCCGGCGGCGACCAGCCCGGCGAAGTGGGCCATGTCGACCATCAGGTACGCGCCGACCTCGTCGGCGATCTCGCGGAAGCGGGCGAAGTCGAGCTGACGCGGGTAGGCCGACCAGCCGGCGATGATCACCTTCGGCTGGTGCTCCTTCGCCAGCCGCTCGACCTCGGCCAGGTCGACGCGGTAGTCCTTTTCGGACACTTCGTACGCGGCGACGTCGTAGAGCAGGCCGGAGAAGTTGATCCGCATGCCGTGCGTCAGGTGGCCGCCGTGGGCCAGCGAGAGGCCGAGGATCTTGTCGCCGGGCTTGAGGAGCGCGGCCATCGCGGCCGCGTTCGCCTGGGCGCCGGAGTGCGGCTGGACGTTGGCGAACCCGGCCCCGAACAGCGCCTTGACCCGGTCGATGGCGAGCTGTTCGAGGACGTCGACGTGCTCGCAGCCGCCGTAGTAGCGCCGCCCGGGGTAGCCCTCGGCGTACTTGTTCGTCAGCACCGAGCCCTGGGCCTGCAGCACGGACAGCGGCGCGAAGTTCTCGGAGGCGATCATCTCCAGCGTCGACTGCTGCCGGTGCAGCTCCGCGCCGATCGCTTCGGCGACCGCCGGGTCGTAGTCGGCCAGGGACCGGTTGAGCACGTGCTGGTCGATCGTCGCGGTCATCAGGAACTCCGTCTGGTCGACTTCTGATATATCAATCGTCGATGTAGGCTAAGCGCCATGCACCCGCAGGTCAATCCCCCATCGCTGGCGGAACAGGCGTACCGCTTCATCCGTGATCGCCTGGTCATGCTCGACATCCGGCCCGGCTCCCCCATCAACGAGGAGGAGCTCGGCACCGCGCTCGGCATGGGCCGCACGCCGATCCGCGAAGCGCTGAAGCGCCTCGAGTCCGAGCGGCTGGTCGTCGCCTACCCGCGGCGCGGGACGTTCGCCACCGACGTCAACATCTCCGACCTCGCGCACATCTCCGAGGTCCGGCGCACCCTCGAACCGATGGCCACGGCCGCCGCGGCCGAGCGGGCGACCGCGGCCGACCGGGCGACCCTGACCGAGCTGCGCGCGCAGCTCGACGCCGGTGTCCCGAACGCGGACAACGCCGAGCTGCTGCGCACCGACCTCGCCCTGCACCGGGCGATCTACGCGTGCGTGCACAACCCGTTCCTCGAGGACACGCTGATCCGGTACGACAACCTGGCGACCCGGATCTGGTGCGTGTTCGTACCCCGGCTGTCCGGGATGGCCGGCCACGTCGACGAGCACATCCCGCTCCTGACCGCGATCATCGAGGGCGACGGCGAGAAGGCCGCCGCGTTGACGCATGCGCACGTCGCCGGCTTCGAGGCCGCCATCCGCGCGTTGATCTAGACCGCCAGCCTCGCCCGCACCCAGTCGTGGAAGGCGCCGATGTGGTGCTCGCTGGGCACGAGCACCCCGCCGTTGGCGTACGAGCGCGAGTCCATCGCGAGCTGGCAGCGTTCGCACGCCTCGAAGTCCTGCAGGTTGACGCGGTGGAACAGCTCCACCGACCGGGAAAGGTCCTTGCCGGACTCGACGACCTCGGGCAGGTAGAGCCAGTCGCAGCGCACCAGCGTCCGGTCCGGGGCCAGCGGGAACATCCGGTGGAAGATGACGTGGTCGGGGACGAGGTTGACGAACACGCCCGGCTTGATGGTGATCGCGTAGTACTTGCGGTCCTGGGCGTCGGTGACGCCGGGCAGGCGGTCGACGCCTTCGGAGCCGTCGACGGTGAAGCCCTTGATCTCGCCGCCGAACTCGGCGCCGTGGCCGACGTAGTACTGCGCGGCGTAGCCGTCGGCGAACTCCGGGAGCACCTCGGTGAGCTCCGGGTGAATCGTCGCGCAGTGGTAGCACTCCATGAAGTTCTCGATGATCTGCTTCCAGTTCGCCTTCACGTCGTACTCGATGCGCTTGCCCAGCGCCAGGCCGTCGATGCCGTAGGCGTCGATCTCGGTCGGCCCGCCGAGCCGTTCGGTGACCGCGCCGACGACGGTCTCCTCGAACGACGGCGGCTCGTCGGCCAGGCAGACCCACGCGTAGCCGAGCCACTCCCGCAGGTGGACCTTGGTGAGGCCGAACTCGGTGCGGTCGACGTCGGGCATGCCGGTGAGGTTGGGCGCGGCGATCAGCTTGCCGTCGAGGCCGTAGGTCCAGGCGTGGTACGGGCATTGGAAGGCGCGCTTCACCGTCCCGCTTTCGGACGTGCACAGCCGGGCGCCGCGGTGGCGGCAGACGTTGAGGAAGGCGTTGAGCTTGCCGTCCCGGCCCCGGGAGACGAGGACGCTCTCCTTGCCGACCTGGACGGTCTCGAACGCCCCCGGCCCGGCGAGGTCGGCGCCGCGCACGGCACAGAACCAGTCGGCCTCGAAGATCTTCGCCTGCTCGGCCGCGAAGACCGCCGGGTCGGTGTAGGCGGAGCCGGGCAGGGTGGCGAGCAGGCTCGGCGGGAGATCGATTGCGGTCACCGGCGTGGTCCTCTCCGCGGATCAGTTCGGGAGTTGCGCAGAACGCGTCTTGTTGCTCACTCCGGAACAGAGTGACTGCCGCCCGGCACGGCTGTCAACAAGTCCGGGCCGACGGCCCCTCGATCGCCCGCCGGAACAGCGTTTCGATCTCCTCGCGGGTGGGACGGGGGTCGGCCAGGGCGGCTTGCATCAGGAGTCCGCAGAACAACCCCGCCAGCAGCCGGCCGGTGAGCGGGTCGGTGCGGGAGCCGAAGAACGCGATCAGGGCGTCGTCCCAGGCCGCGCTCGCCTTGCGCAGCGCCGGCCGGTGCAGCGCCGCGACGTAGAGGTCGTACTCGACCACCGTGTCCCGGTACTGCTCGTTGATGTAGCCCATGACCAGATCGGCCAGCGCCGCGGCGAAGTCGGCGTCCGGCGGGAGCGCGGACTCCCACTCCTTCAGCGCGTGGACGTTCTTCTCCGCCGCCTCGTGCAGGGCGACTTCCAGCAGGTCGTCCAGGGTGGCGAAGTGGTAGGTCGTCGAGCCCAGCGGCACCCCCGCGGCCGCCGCGACGGCACGGTGGGTGACCCCGTCGATCCCCCGCTTGGCGACGACCTCGATCGCCGCCTGGGCGATCCGCGCCCGCCGTTCCGGGTCGTTCGGACCGCGGCGCCGGGCCGCGGCCGGTTCCGTGTGCGACATCGGTGTCGAACCCCCTTGTGGACATCTGTACACGCTTCGCGTACAAATGTACGCACTCTGGACGCGAAGCAGCCACTACCGATCTGGGAAGGGGCCGCATGTTCGATGTGCTGAACCCCGCGACCGGCGAGGTCATCGAGACCGTCGCCGAAGCCGGCCGCGAGGAGGTCGACGCCGCTGTGCACGCCGCCCGCCGGGCCTTCGACGAGGGCCCGTGGCGGCAGACCACCGCGACCGAACGCGGTGCCTTACTGCGTAAGGTGGCCGACCTCCTGGTCCGCGACCGCGAGGAACTGGCCCGCACCGAGAGCCTCGACACCGGCAAGACGCTCGGCGAGGGCGGCATCGACATCGACGACGTCACCAACGTCTTCCGCTACTACGCCGACCTCGCGGACAAGGACGCCGGACGCCTGGTCGACGCGGGCAGCGCGACCGTCGTCAGCCGGATCGTGCACGAACCCGTCGGTGTCTGCGCGCTCATCGCGCCGTGGAACTACCCGCTGCTGCAGATGTCCTGGAAGGTCGCGCCGGCGCTGGCCGCGGGCAACACCGTCGTGCTCAAGCCCAGCGAAGTCACGCCGCTGACCACGATCAAGCTCGTCGCCCTGCTCGAAGAGGCGGGCGCGCCGCCCGGCGTCGTCAACCTGCTCCTCGGTGACGGCCGCGTCGGCGCCGCGATGGTCGAGCACCCGGGCGTCGACCTGGTCTCCTTCACCGGCGGCTACGCGACCGGCGAGAAGATCATGACGGCCGCCGCGAAGGGCGTCCGGCGGGTCGCGCTGGAGCTGGGCGGCAAGAACCCGAACGTGGTCTTCGCCGACGCCGACTACGACACCGCGCTCGACTACGCGCTGATGGCCGCGTTCGTCCATTCGGGACAGGTCTGCTCGGCGGGCGCGCGCTTGATCGTCCAAGATGGAATCCATGATCGGTTCGTCGCCGACCTCGCCGACCGCGCCGACCGGATCCGGGTCGGCGACCCGCTCGACCCCGCCACCGAAACGGGCGCACTCGTCTCGGCGCAGCACCGCGCCAAGGTCGAGAGCTACATCGAAAGCGCTCTCGCAGAGGGCGCCAAGCTCCGGGCGGGCGGCAACCGGCCCGAAGGCCCGGAGTACGAACGCGGTTTCTTCCTGCGCCCCACCGTTTTCTCCGACTGCACCAGGGAGATGACGATCGTCCGGGAAGAGGTCTTCGGCCCGGTCGTCACCGTGGAACGCTTCGCCGAAGAGGCCGACGCGATCGCGCTGGCCAACGACACCGAGTACGGGCTCGCCGGAGCCGTGTGGACGTCGGACGCGTCCCGCGCCCAGCGGGTCGCCGGGGCCCTGCGCCACGGCACCGTGTGGATCAACGACTACCACCCCTACCTGCCGCAGGCGGAGTGGGGTGGTTTCGGCAAGTCGGGCATCGGCCGCGAACTCGGGCCGTCCGGGCTGGCCGAATACCAGGAGAGCAAGCACATCTACCAGAACATCGATCCCGTTCCGCAGCACTGGTTCAAAGGCTAGACACTCCCTCCCCCACCACGTGAGGACGTTGCCATGACCATTCAGGAAAAGCCGGCGGGCGGGGGGCCTGCTCCGGACGACTCTTCCGAGCTCGAGAAGTTCGGCTACCGCCAGGAGCTCGAGCGCTCGCTCGGGTCGTTCTCCAGCTTCGCCGCCGGGTTCAGCTACATCTCGATCCTGACCGGCGTGTTCCAGCTCTTCTTCTTCGGCTTCGGGTCGGGGGGCCCGGCCTTCATCTGGACGTGGCCGCTGGTCTTCGTCGGCCAAGCCGCCGTGGCGCTGTGCTTCGCCGAGCTGGCCGGGCAGTTCCCGCTCGCCGGCTCGGTGTACCAGTGGGCGAAGCAGATCGCGAAACCCGCGACGTCGTGGCTGGCCGGCTGGATCATGATCATCGGCGCGATCGTGACGGCGGCGGCCGTCGCGGTGGCCTACCAGATCATCCTGCCGCAGGTGTCGACCGCGTTCCAGATCGTCGGCAGCGCCGACGACGCCGGCCTGACCTCGACCCCGGGCGGCGCGCAGAACGCCATCATCCTGGCCCTGGTGCTGGTCGTGTTCGCCACGATCGTCAACATCATCGGCGTCAAGCTGATGGCCAAGATCAACAACTTCGGCGTCGCGGTGGAGCTGGGCGCGAGCGTCCTGCTCGTGATCGCGCTGGCCATCCACATCAAGCGCGGTCCCGGTCTGGTCTTCGACACCGCCGGCACCGGCGAGGGCCACTCGTTCGGGTACCTCGGGGCGTTCCTGGTGGCGTCGCTGATGAGCGCGTACGTCTTCTACGGCTTCGACACCGCGGGCTCGCTGGCCGAGGAGACCACCCAGCCGCGGCGGCACGCGCCCCGCGCGATCCTGCGGGCGATCACGGCGGCGTTCATCGTGGGCGGGCTGATCATGCTGTTCGGCATGATGGCCGTCGGCGACCTGAGTGCCAAGGAGCTGAGCACGTCCGGCATGCCGTACCTGCTCAAGAGCACCCTCGGCGAGGGCCTCGGCGACGCGTTCCTGATCTGCTCGGCGATCGCGATCACCGTGTGCTGCCTGGCCGTGCAGACCGCGGCCATCCGGATGACGTGGGCGATGGCCCGCGACGGGCGCCTGCCGTTCAGCCGCGCGATGGCCAAGGTGTCACCGCGGTCGAAGACGCCGGTGCTGCCGGCGCTGCTCACCGGCGGTCTCACGATCGTGGTGCTGCTGATCAACCTGGGCAACCAGCGGGCGTTCTTCATCCTGACCTCGACCGCGATCATCCTGTTCTACATCCCCTACCTGATGGTCACCGGCCCGATGCTGGTCCGGCGCCTGCGCGGCGGCTGGCCGCGTCCCGAGCACGGCCCGTACTTCAAGCTCGGCCGCTGGGGCACGCTGGTGAACCTGGTCGCGGTCGTCTACGGCGCCGCGATGACGGTCAACCTGATCTGGCCGCGCCCCGAGGTCTACGGCGACGACCACTGGTACTTCCAGTGGGGCGCGGTGATCGTCACCGGGCTGATCGTGATCATCGGTGCGATCATGCTGTACGTCCGGCGCCGCACCTGGGGTTCGTCGCACACCAGCCCCGAGCACATGCCCGACAACGCCCCGGACACCCTGCCCGGCTAGGAGGACGCATGACTTCCGATACCTACGACTTCGTCATCGTCGGCGGTGGCTCGGCGGGCTGCGCGCTGGCGAACCGGCTTTCGGCCGACCCGGCGAACAAGGTCCTCGTGCTGGAGGCGGGCCGGTCGGACTACAAGTGGGACGTCTTCATCCACATGCCGGCCGCGCTGACCTTCCCGATCGGGTCGAAGTTCTACGACTGGGGCTACCGCAGCGAACCCGAGCCGCACATGAACCGCCGTCGCATCTACCACGCGCGCGGCAAGGTGCTCGGCGGGTCGTCGAGCATCAACGGGATGATCTTCCAGCGCGGCAACCCGATGGACTACGAACGCTGGGGCGCCGACCCGGGGATGTCCACTTGGGACTACGCGCACTGCCTGCCGTACTTCAACCGGATGGAGAACTGCCTCGCGGACCCGCCGGACGGGAAGTGGCGCGGGCACGACGGTCCGCTCGAACTGGAGCGCGGCCCGGCGTCGAACCCGTTGTTCCAGGCGTTCTTCGACGCCGCCGAGCAGGCGGGCTACCCCCGCACCGACGACGTCAACGGCTACCGGCAGGAGGGCTTCGCGCCCTTCGACCGGAACGTCCGCAACGGACGGCGGCTGTCCGCGGCCGGAGCCTATTTGCACCCGGTGATGGACCGGCCCAACCTCACGGTGAAGACGCACGCCTTCGTGTCGCAGATCCTCTTCGACGGCACCCGCGCGGTCGGCGTCGAGTACGCGCAGGGCCGCGGCGCCCCGGCCGAGGTGTACGGCAAGGAGATCATCCTCTGCGGCGGCGCCATCAACAGCCCGCAGCTGCTGCAGCTGTCCGGTGTCGGGAACGCGGCCGACCTGGAGAAGCTCGGCATCGACGTCGTCAAGGACCTGCCTGGCGTCGGCGAAAACCTGCAGGACCACCTGGAGGTGTACATCCAGTACGCCTGCAAGCAGCCGGTGTCGATGCAGCCGTCGCTGGCGAAGTGGAAGCGGCCCTACATCGGCGCGCAGTGGCTGTTCCTGCGGTCCGGGCCGGCCGCGACCAACCACTTCGAGGGCGGCGGGTTCGTCCGGTCCAACGACGAGGTGAAGTACCCGAACCTGATGTTCCACTTCCTGCCGGTGGCGATCCGCTACGACGGTTCGTCGCCCACGGGCGGCCACGGCTACCAGGTGCACGTCGGCCCGATGTACGCCGACACCCGCGGCTCGGTGAAGATCACCTCGACCGACCCGCGGCAGCACCCGGCGATCAAGTTCAACTATCTGTCGACCGAGACCGACCGCAAGGAGTGGGTCGAGGCCGTGCGGGTGGCGCGGAAGATCCTCAACCAGTCCGCGCTGGACCCGTTCAACGACGGGGAGATCTCGCCGGGGCCGTCGGTGGAGACGGACGAGGAGATCCTCGACTGGGTCGCCAAGGACGCCGAGACCGCGCTGCACCCGTCGTGCACGGCCAAGATGGGCGTGGACGAGAAGTCCGTCGTCGACCCGCAGACCATGCGGGTGCACGGCACCGAGGGCCTGCGCGTGGTCGACGCGTCGGTGATGCCCTACATCACCAACGGCAACATCTACGCACCGGTGATGATGACCGCCGAGAAGGCCGCCGACCTGATCCTCGGCAACACCCCGCTCGCCCCGATCAAGACGCCGTTCTACCGGCACGGGGAGAACTAGCCCGGACGTCGTAGCGCCCGTACCGCCATCCTCGGTACGGGCCTTCGACGTGCCCGGAACACCCGTTACCAGGTAACGGAAACTACCCGGGCGTACCCCTTGACGACGTCCTCCGGGGGATTCAGACTTTGTTGCGAATCGCAGTCCATGTTCCCCAATGCGCAACAGTCTCGGAGGACCCATGATTCGCGCGTGCACGGTGGACGAGCTGCCCCCGGGCGAGTCCGTCCGGATCCCCGGACCGCCCGCGATCGCGGTGTTCCACACCGAAGAGGGCGAGCTGTACGCCATCGGCGACACGTGCACCCACCAGGACGCCTCCCTGGCCGACGGCTGGCTCGAAGGCTGCTTCGTCGAGTGCCCGCTCCACGCGGCGCTGTTCGACCTGCGCACGGGCATGCCGACCTGCCTGCCGGCGAAGGACCCGGTGCGCACGTACGCGGTCGTCGTCGACGAAGGCGTCGTATACGTGCGGGGCGAGGCCAGCGAGGACGCCGCGTGAGGCGCATCGCGGTCGTCGGCGCGTCGCTCGCCGGGGTCCGCGCGGCGCAGGAGCTGCGCGCGCAGGGGTACGACGGCGGGATCGTCCTGATCGGCGAAGAGGCGCACCTGCCCTACGACCGGCCGCCGCTGTCGAAGGGCTTCCTGGCCGGGACCGCTTCCGCCGCGTCACTGGAGCTGCTCGACGCCGGGGATCTCGCTTCGCTGGCCCTGGACTTCCGGCTCGGCGTGCGGGCGACGGCGCTGGAGCCCGCCAACCGCCGGGTCCTGCTGTCGGACGGCGGTTCGGTGCACGCGGACGGTGTCGTCATCGCGACCGGCGGCCGGGCGCGCACGCTGCCGGGGTTCGAGGGCGCTTTCGTGCTGCGGACGCTCGACGACGCCGCGGCTCTGCGCGCGGCGCTGGTGCCCGGGGTGCGGGTGGCGATCGTCGGGGCCGGGTTCATCGGGGCCGAGGTGGCTTCGACGTGCCGGTCGCTGGGTCTGGACGTGGTCGTCCTGGAGGCGTTGCCGTTGCCGCTGGCCCCGGTGCTGGGTCCCGAGCTGGCGGCGGTGTGCGCCCGGCTGCACCTCGACCACGGCACGGACCTGCGCTGCGGGGTCCAGGTGACGGGCCTGTCACCGGCCGGGGTTTCGCTGGCGTCCGGTGAGCTGGTGCCGGCCGACGTGGTGGTGACGGGCGTCGGGATGACCCCGTCGACGGAGTGGCTGGCGGGCTCGGGGTTGAAGGTCGGCAACGGCGTCCACACGGACGCGGGGCTGGTGACCTCGCTGCCGTCCGTGGTCGCCGTGGGCGATGTGGCCCGGTTCGGCGGACAGCGGCACGAGCACTGGACGAACGCGTCGGAGCAGGCGCCGGTCGCGGTGGCGAACCTGCTGGCCGGGCACAGCGGGCGGACGTACACGCCCAGCGGATACGTGTGGTCGGACCAGTATTCGGGGACTTTGCAGCTGGCCGGGCACCCGTTGCCGACCGACGCGCTTTCCTTCGTCGACGGTGATCCGGCTTCGTCGTCGTTCGCGGCGGTGTGGCAGCGGGACCGGGAGACGGTGGGCGTGTTCGCGCTGAACAACGCGAAGCTGTTCAACCGCCTGCGGCGGCCCCTTCGCCGGCCGGCGGCCGTCTGAAAGTCTCAACGGGGGTTTCAAAGATACGCTTCACCCACATGGAGCTGACTCTTGACGAACTGCGCGCTCTGACGGGCTGGGCCGCCGACTGTGCCGCTCGAGTGGTGTCGTTGGTCCCCGACGACCCGCGCCCGGCTTCGGCGATCTCGGCGGCGCGGGAGTTCGCTTCGGGAGGTCCGCGCACCCGCGTGTTGCGCGCGGCGGCCTGGGACGCGCTGGCGGCGGCGGGCGAGGCTCAGGACCCGGCGGCCGCGGCGGCGGCCCGCGCGGCGGTGGGCGCGGCCGGAGCGGCTTACCTGCACCCGCTGGAGTCGCCGCACCAGGTGAAGCACATCGTGGGCCCGGCCCAGCAGGCGGCGCTGGCCCGCGAACTGGCGGGTGGTTCCGCCTCCGCTGAGATCACCTGGGCGCTGGAGCACGCCCCGCCCGAGGTGGGCGAGATCCTGCGGAGGTTCCCGCCGGGCAAGCCGGGCAAGACGCGCCTGGGCGAGCTGCACCGCCGGCTGGAAGCGGCGCTGCGCGGCTGAAAGTGCCTACAGCGAGAGGTCGTCCAGATCCGACTCCAGGCGCGCCCGCCAGGTCCACCGCCGCTCCGTCGTGTCCACGTTCTCGGGCGGTGGCCCCAGCGGCAACGCCGAATCCACGATCCCGAACGTCACCCGGTACGCCAGCACCGAAGCCGCCGTGCGGATCCACGCGTCCCCCGAGGCCCCGGCCGGCGGTGCCACCCCCAGCGCGTGACCGAACCACTTCGGCAGCAAAGCGTTCGACCCCAACGCGTCCGTGATGCGCGTCCGGAGCCGCACCTGCAGGTCGTGCCACGCTCGCTCGGCGCGCTCCAGCTGCGGGACCACCCGCGCCTCCACCGCGTCCGCCTCGCGCAACGCCAGCTTCGCCTGGTTCGCCGCCGCGATCGCCGCCGGGATCTCCTCGTCCAGCAACGTCCGGCGCCGCGTCGACAACGCCCGCAACGTCGACTCCGCGTCCCCTCGGGCGCGAGAAGCGCGGTCCGTCGCCGCCAGGACCCCCATCACGTCCAGCAGGTCGGCGTCGCATCGGGACAACGCCGCGCGCACCCCGTCCAGGCGCGAGATCTCGTCGGAGTACCGCGCCCGCTGCTCCTTCGTGACGAGCTCCTTGTGCAGGTCGTCCCAGCGCGCCGCCTCCGCCGCCAGCGCGCGCGTCTCCGCGCCGACGTCGTCCAGGTTCACCTGCGGCACCCCGTCGGACACGCGGACCGCGCGCTCCAGGGCCTGGACCTGCTGCTGCAGCCGGTCCAGGCGCCGGCCGAGCAGGTCGAGGCGGTCCTCCTGCCGGTCCGCGCCGCCGCTCTCGAGCCGCTCGGCCAGGTCGGCGACGTCCCGGCGCACGCGGTCGTCGGTCTCCTCGACGGCCGCGCGCAGCCCGTCGACCGCCGCGAACAGCTCGTCGAGGTCGC
The DNA here is from genome assembly GCF_055633805.1 of Amycolatopsis sp. NPDC114478. NCBI lineage: Bacteria > Bacillati > Actinomycetota > Actinomycetes > Pseudonocardiales > Pseudonocardiaceae > Amycolatopsis > Amycolatopsis sp. NPDC114478. The sequence goes on from NZ_JBVKDO010000001.1 coordinate 381,046, forward strand.
GCCGCGTGGTGTCGACCGGCTCGAGGTACTCCTGCGAGAACTCGGGATCGTCGCCGTAGGTCGCATAGCCGTGGCTCACGGGATCCGGCTTTCCCGCCACAGCAGCCCGCACGTGGCCGCGACGCCGAGCGCCGTCAGGATCGTGCAGACCACCGCCCCGGACCACGGGATCAGCGCGGCCACCAGCAGCCCGGCCGTCGCACTGCCCGCCCACGCCGCCCGCGTCCGCTCGCGGATGACGTCGCCGACGCGCCGCACCGGGCCGAAGCCGATCCACAGCCCGGCCGCGAACAGCGGGACGAACGCGAGCAGCCACACCGGCGACAGCACGTCGAACAGCACCAGCGCCGCGGCGACCAGCGGCACCAGCACCGGCGCGGCCGCGTAGTACACGACCGCGCGCTGCGTGGCCGCGTGCCGGGACTCGAGCTCGGCGTTGGCGAGCCGGTGCTTCGCGTCGTCGAACGCCACTTCGGCGTCGAGCAGCCGGTGGGCCGTCGCGACGAGCTCGTCCATCGCCTCGACGTCGGCGGGCGGGGTCGCCAGCCCGGCCCGCAGGTCCTGCTTGAGCCGGGCGACGCGTCCCTCCGCCAGGTCGCGGTCGTGCTGGGCCGGTGTCGTCACGCGACCACTTTAAGTGCCACCACCGTCACCACCGGCCAACGCGGCCGGTGAGCCGTCAGAGGTCCCCGAGGGCGGTGACGGGCGACTCCACGCAGTCGGCGACGAACCGCAGGAACCCGCCGGCCGTGCCGCCGTCGCAGACGCGGTGGTCGAACGCCAGCGTCAGCTCGCACACCTTGCGCACGCCCAGCGCGCCGTCGACCACCCACGGCCGGTCGATGATCCGGCCGATGCCGAGGATCGCGGCCTCGGGGTGGTTGATGATCGCCGCGGAGCCGTCGACGCCGAAGACGCCGTAGTTGTTGACCGTGAACGTGCCCCCGGTGAGGTCCGCGGGCGCGAGCTTGCCGTCCCGCGCGGTGCGGGCGCGGTCGCCGATCGCCGCCGACAGGTCCCGGGTCGACAGCGCCCCCGCGTCCCGCACGACCGGCACGACCAGGCCGCGGCCGGTCTGCGCGGCGAACCCGAGGTGGATGTCGTCGAGCAGGACGATCTCGTCGCCTTCGACGCGCGAGTTCAGCTCCGGGTACTTGCGCAGGCCCGCGACGGCGAACCGCGCGATCAGCCCGAGCAGGCTGACCGGCCGGTCGGACTTCGCGTTGAGCGCCGCGCGGGCGGCGACCAGCTCGGTCGCGTCGACGTCCACCCAGACCGTGGCCTCGGGGATCTCGCGCCGGGACGTGGTGAGCTTGTCCGCGACGGCCTTGCGGATCCCGGTGAGCGGAATCCGGCGGCCGCCCGAGGTCTGAGGCTTCTTGAGCGCCGCCTCGACGTCGGCGCGGCGGATGATGCCGTCCGCGCCGGACGCGGTGACCTTGGCGAGGTCGATCCCGTTGTCCGAAGCCAGTTTCCGGACGAACGGCGAGATCACGCCGGGCGCCTTGGCCTTCGGCGCGGGCGCCTCGACACGGCGGGCGCGCTTGCGGCGGGTCGTCGGCGCGGTGCCGTACCCGATGAGGACGTTCCCGCTGCCGCTCGACGTCGTCACGCCCGGCTCGGCGAACCCGCCGACGGACAGCAGCGGCGCGCCGACCGGCAGCAGCTGCCCGGGTTCGCCGTGCAGCGCCGACACCACGCCCGCGAACGGCACGGGCACCTCGACCGCGGCTTTCGCCGTCTCGACCTCGACGACGATCTGGTCGACCTTGACCGTGTCGCCGACGTCGACGTGCCAGTTGAGGATGGCCGCCTCGGTCAGGCCTTCGCCGAGGTCGGGCAGCAGGAAGTCAGGCACCGGCCACCACCGGGGTGTCGTTCCACTGCAGGCGCGCGATCGTGTCGAGGATCCGGTCGACGTCGGGCAGCGTGTGCCGCTCCAGCTTCGGCGCCGGGTACGGGATGTCGAGCCCGGTCACGCGCAGCACGGGCGCGTGCAGCTGGTGGAAGCACTGTTCGGTGACGCGCGCGACGACCTCGGCGCCGTAGCCGCCGAAGCCCGCGGCCTCGTGGACCACCACGGCCCGGCCGGTGCGGCGCACGGACGCCGTCACGGTCTCGTCGTCGAACGGGCTCAAGGAACGCAGGTCCACGACCTCGACGTCCCAGCCCTCGTCCTTCGCCGCTTCGGCGGTCTCCATGGCGGTGGCCACCATCGGGCCGTACGCGATGAGCGTGACGTCCTTGCCGGTCTTGCGCACCACGGCTTTGTCCATGGCCGGGCTCTTTCGCGCGAACGAGACCTCTTCGCCCGACCAGTAGCGGGCCTTCGGCTCGAGGAAGACGACCGGATCCGGCGACTCGATGGCGTCGCGGAGCAGGTCGTAGGCGTCCTGCGCGGTGCCCGGCGTGACGACGCGCAGGCCCGGCGTGTGCGTGTAGTAGACCTCGCTGGAGTCGCAGTGGTGCTCGACGCCGCCGATGCCGCCGGCGTAGGGGATCCGGATGACCATCGGCAGTTCCAGCGCGCCGCGGGTGCGGTTGCGCAGCTTCGCGACGTGTGAGGTGATCTGCTCGAACGCGGGGTAGGCGAAGGCGTCGAACTGCATCTCGACGACCGGGCGGAAGCCACCCATCGCCATCCCGACCGCGAACCCGACGATGCCGGACTCGGCCAGCGGCGTGTCGAAGCAGCGGTCTTCGCCGAAGTCGGCGGTGATGCCGTCGGTGACCCGGAAGACGCCGCCGAGTGTGCCGACGTCCTCGCCGAAGACGAGGACGCGGTCGTCGTCCTTGAGCGCGTCGCGCAGGGCCGCGTTGAGCGCCTGCGCCATCGTGGTCGTCATCAGGCCTCCAGTTCGGCTTGCAGGGCGGCCCGCTGGGCTTCGAGGTGGCGGGTCGGCTCGGCGTAGACGTGGTCGAACAGCGACATCGGGTCGAGCTCGGCGTCCGCGTTGAGGGTGTCGCGGACGGACTGGGCGAACTCCTCGGCCTCGGCGTGGCAGAGCTCGATCTCGTTCGCGGTGAGGTCGTCCGCGAGGTAGGTCTCGAGCCGTTTGAGGGGGTCGGCTTCGCGCCACTTCGCGACTTCGTCCGCGTCGCGGTAGCGGGTGGCGTCGTCGGCGTTGGTGTGCGCGTCGAGGCGGTAGGTGTGGGCCTCGACGAGCACCGGGCCCTTGCCCTCGCGGGCGTGCTTGACGGCGTCGTCGAGGACGGCGAGGACCGCGACGGCGTCGTTGCCATCGACCTGCTCCGAGCGCATGCCGTAGCCGATCCCCTTGTACGCCAAGGCGGGTGCGGCGCTCTGCTTCTCGAAGGGGACGGAGATGGCGTAGCGGTTGTTCTGCACGAAGAACACGACGGGCGCCTTGAAGACGGCGGCGAAGTTGAGTGCCTCGTGGAAGTCGCCTTCGCTGGTGGCGCCGTCCCCGATCAGCGCGAGCGCGACGGCGTCTTCACCGCGTCGCTGCATCGCGTGCGCGAGACCGGCGGCGTGCAGCGTCTGCGTCGCGAGCGGAGTGCATTGGGGCGCTACGCGCGTCTCGACAGGGTTGTAGCCGCAGTGCGCGTCGCCGCGAAGCAGCGTCAGGACTTCGCCGGGCTTCAAGCCGCGCGCGACGAGGGCGACGGAGTCGCGGTAGGTCGGGAAGAGCCAGTCCTGGTCGCGGAGCGCGAGCGCGGCGGCGACCTGGCAGGCCTCCTGGCCGGCGCTGGAGGGGTAGACGGCGAGGCGGCCCTGCTTGGTGAGGGCGGTCGCCTGGACGTCGAACCGGCGGCCCAGGACCATCAGCCGGTAGGCGGCCTTGAGCCGGTCTTTCGCGGGCTCGGCGTACGCACCGTGCTGGTCGACGCGCGTCCCGTCCTCGGCGACGAACCGCACCGGCGTCGTGGACGGCAGCAGGGTTTCCACGGGCACCACCTCTCGCAGACATATGATGCTGAAATGGTGGTTCTTACTGGTCGGGTGTTCAAGGAGTTGGCCGAATGAGCGACAAACGGCCTTCATCTGGCGTTCCGGGTGACCAAACGTCCATCAGTGCGCTGGCTCACGGCGGCCTGCCGGGACGAACGGCCCCCGCCCTCGACGAGGTCGACCGCGCGATGCTGGCCGAGCTGTCCGCGGACGGCCGGCTGGCGGTGCGGGCCCTGGCGGAGAAGCTGCACATTTCGCGCACGAACGCGTACGCCCGGTTGGAGCGACTGCTGGCCGAGGGGGTGATCACGGGCTTCGGCGCCCGCATCGACCCGCGCCGGGCCGGGCTGGGCACATCGGCGTACATCATGGTGACGGTGGAGCAGACATCGTGGCGCACGATGGCGACGGACCTCCACGAGATCCCGTACGTGGATCACGTGGCGCTGGTCGGTGGCGACTTCGACATCCTGCTGCTGGTGCGGACACCGGACAACCAGACGTTGCGGGACGTGGTTCTGGAGCGGTTGCAGGCTTTGGAGGGGGTGCGGTCGACGCGGACCTGGTTGATCTTCGAGGAACTGCCGGGCTCGGTCCTCGGCTGACCTACGCTGCCGGGCATGACGAGCTACACCTGCACCAGCTGCGGCGAGCACCACGAGGACCTGCCGTTCGCCTACAGCGCACCGGCCCCGGCCTCCGCGGCCGCCTCGTCCTGCCCGTTCTCGACGCCGACGACGACTTCGAGTGGGGCGTCTGGGTCTCTGTCAGCAAAGACAACTTCTTCCGCGCCGAAGAGCTCTGGGACAACCCCGGCCGCGCGGGAGAACCGCCGTACTTCGGCTGGCTCGCGACCGAGCTGCCCGGCTACGAACCCGGCACCCTGAACCTCAAGACCAACCTGCACACGCGGCCGCCGGGCGAACGGCCCGTCGTCGAGGTCGAGCCGACCGGGCACCCGCTCGCCGTCGAGCAGCGGGACGGGATCACGGTGATCCGCGTGCAGACCATCGCCGAGATGCTGCGGCACGCCTGACGAACGGGCAAAACCCGTGCCCGCAAGGACCTTGCCCGCCGATACCCGTACCGGCTAAGCAGGACTCCACGTGACCCCGTCGCCGGGCGAGTCTTATTTTATGTCGAGAAATAACTAGCTCGAAACCTATTGACGCCGCCCGCTCGCCCGGTGAGGATCGGCCGGTCCGCCGTTCATCGCAGAATGGACCAGACCATGGCCAGAAGATCCCGCGCGTGGGTCCGTGCGCGCCGAAGTTCGCTCGTCACCTTGATGAGCCTCAGCCTGCTCGGCGGGGCCGCGCAGGCGATCCCGGCCCAAGCCGCCGAAGCGCCGCAGCCCGTCATCGGCCAGCCGGCCAAGGACAAGGATGGCTGCGCCAAGATCGAGAACAGCCTGCCCACCCTCGCCGACTGGCCCAAGGTCGACAGCCAGTTGAAGGGCAAGGCGGGTGACGAGGCGCGGATCGCCAAGATCCTCTCCGGGATGACCCTCGAGGAGAAGGTCGGGCAGATGACGCAGCCCGAGATCACCTCGATCACCCCCGACGAGGTCCGCCAGTACGCCATCGGCACCGTCCTCAACGGCGGCGGCGCGTGGCCGGGCGCGAACAAGCACGCCACCCAGCAGGACTGGCTGAACCTCGCCGACGCCTACTGGGACGCCTCCAAGAGCAGCCGCACCAAGATCCCCGTCATCTGGGGCATCGACGCGGTGCACGGCAACAACAACGTCTACGGCGCCACCGTCTTCCCGCAGAACATCGCGCTCGGCGCGGCCCACGACCCCTGCCTCGTCCGCGACGTCGAGAACGCGACCGCGCGCCAGATCCGCGCCACCGGTCAGGACTGGGCGTTCGCGCCGACCCTCGCCGTCCCGCAGGACGACCGCTGGGGCCGCACCTACGAGGGCTTCTCCGAGGACCCGCGCATCACCCGCTCGTACGGCTACGAGGCCATCAACGGCCTCCAGGACGGCGCCACCCAGCGCATCACCTACAACGGCGTGATCGCCACCGCCAAGCACTTCATCGGCGACGGCGGCACCGCGAAGGGCCAGGACCAGGGCGTCAACCCGTCCTCCGAGGCCGACATGATCAACATCCACGGCCAGGGCTACTACGGCGCGCTCGCCGCCGGCGCCCAGACCGTGATGATCTCGTTCAACAGCTGGACCAACCCGGACCTCGGCATCAACGAGGGCAAGCTGACCGGCAGCGACAAGGCCATGAACCAGATCCTCAAGGGCAAGATCGGCTTCGACGGCCTGCTCGTGTCCGACTGGAACGCCATCGGCCAGGTCCCGGGCTGCACCAACTCCTCGTGCCCGCAGGCGATCAACGCCGGCATCGACGTCGTGATGGTGCCCGCCGACTGGAAGGCGTTCATCACCAACACCGTCGCCCAGGTCAAGAGCGGCCAGATCCCGATGTCGCGGATCGACGACGCCGTGACCCGTATCCTGCGCGTCAAGCTGCGTGACGGCCTGTTCGAGTCGCAGAAGCCGTCGGAGCGCTCCTACGCCAACTCCGACGACGCGCTGAAGGACAACTGGCTGGCCCGTGACGCGGCCCGCGAGTCGCAGACGCTGCTGAAGAACAACGGCAACGTGCTGCCGCTCAAGCCGAAGTCGAAGGTCCTCGTGGTCGGCAAGAGCGCCGACAACATCTCGAACCAGACCGGCGGCTGGACGCTAACCTGGCAGGGCACCGGCAACACCAACGCCGACTTCCCGAACGCCACGTCGATCCTGTCCGGCATCAAGCAGGACCTCGGCGACGCGAACGTCACCTTCGACGCCACCGGGACCGTGGACCCGAAGGGCTACGACGCCGTCATCGCGGTCATCGGCGAGACGCCGTACGCCGAGGGTGTCGGCGACCTGACCCGCAAGACGCTGGAGGCCTCGAAGCTCTACCCCGAGGACGCGGCCCTGCTGGACAAGGTCAGCGGCAAGGGCACCCCGGTCGTCACCGTCTACGTCGGCGGCCGCCCGCTGTACATGAACCACGAGATCAACCGCTCGGACGCGTTCGTCGCGGCCTGGCTGCCCGGCACCGAGGGCGGCGGCGTCGCCGACATGCTGGTCCAGGGCAAGGATGGCACCGGCTACCAGGGCAAGCTGTCGTACTCGTGGCCGAAGAGCGCGTGCCAGACGCCGCTCAACCCGTGGTCGCCGGACTACGACCCGCTGTTCAAGCTGGGCTACGGCCTGAAGAGCGGCCAGCGCGTCACGATCGGCCAGCTGGACGAGACCCCGGGCCCGGCGTCGTGCGGCTCGACCGGTGGGGGCGGGACCGCGACCGAGGACCTGTCGCTCTACGACCGCACGGATGTCGCGCCGTACAAGAGCTTCATCGGCTCGGCGTCGAACTGGGGCGGCACGGAGATCGGCCCGACCGGCACGGCGGCGCACCCCGAGATCAACACCGTTCCGACGGACGTCAACGTGCAGGGCGACGGTCTGAAGGCGACCTGGACGGGCACGGGCGCGGCCCAGTTCTACCTCCAGAACCCGGCGGGCACGAACGATCTCCGGAGCTACCTGAACGCGGACGGCGCGCTGGAGTTCGACACCACCGTGCAGCAGGCACCGGTCAACCGGACGGTGATCAGCATGCACTGCGTCTACCCGTGCTTCTCGGAGGTGAACGCGACGAAGCTGTTCACCGACCTCGCGGGCGGTCCGAAGACGACGGTGAAGATCCCGTTGTCCTGCTTCAACAACGGGCTGGACTTCGAGCACATCAACACCCCGTTCCTGGTGTACACGGACGCGGCGTTCCAGGCGTCGTTCGCGAACGTGCGCTGGGTGCCCAACGGGGCGAAGGATCCTGATGCGAGACCTTGTTCGAGTTTGACCTAGTACCGGCGGGGCCGGGAGCGACCAGCTCCCGGCCCCGCTCGTTTGACGAGGTGTAGCCCGCGTGCATCTCGGCTCGCTCGCCGACCTCGACGCTCGCCCGGCGCGAAATCCCCTGGAACCCGGCTGAGCCGCGCCGACAGAATGGCGGGATGACCTCCGCCACCGCGCTCGCGGACGAACTGCTCGACGTGCTGGCCACCTGGACCCCGCTCGAAGCGTCCTTCGTCGGCATCCCCGGCCACGACGCCGAGCTGGCCGATCCGTCCGAAGCCGCCCACCGGGGGCTGCGGGAGCGAGCCGCCAGTGTCCTCACCCGGGCCCGGGCCTCGGCCGACCCCGACCGGGTGACGCTCGGGGTGGTCGTCCAGCAGGCCGAGGCCCTGATCACCCAGCTCGACGCGCGGGTCGTGGAGTTCACTCTCGCCGACCCGATGTTCGCCGTCGGCATCAGCCACCTCGCGTTCCTCCCCCAGCTCACGCCGTCCGGCGAGCAGGCGGAAGAGGACTACCTGGCCCGGCTGGCCGGGCTCCCGGCGTTCTACGAGGCATTGGCAGAGCGCCAAGGAGACGGCCTGCGCGCCGGCCGGACGCCGGTCGACCGCAACGCGCGCAACGCCGTCGCGTTCCTCGACCGGTACCTCGCCCAGGCCGAGCTGTTCGCCCAGCCGCTGACCGGCGGCCGCGGCGAGCGGCGGGACCGGCTGGTCGCGGAGGTGGTCCGGCCCGCGTTGACGCGCTACCGGGAGTTCCTCGCGACCGACGTCGTCGGGCACGGCCGGCCCGACGACCGGCCCGGACTCTGCTGGCTCGAAGACGGCGCGGCGCACTACGCGGCGTTGGCGCGCATGCACACGACCACGAGCCACACGCCGGAAGAACTGCACCAGCTGGGCCTCGACGTGCTCGCCGGGCTCGAAGCCGAGTACGCCGAGATCGGCGGCCGCGAGTTCGGGCTGACCGACCCCGAGCAGGTGCGCCGCCGGCTGCGGACCGACGAAAGCCTCCGCTGGCGCGACGCCGAGGAGATGCTCGAGACGGCGCGGGCGGCGGTCGCCCGCGCGACGGCCGCGGCGCCGGGGTGGTTCCACCGGATGCCCCGCGCCGAGTGCGTCGTGCGGGCGGTCCCCGACGCCGACGGGCCCGTCGCCGCTCCGGCGTACTACCTGCCACCCGCCCTCGACGGCTCGCGCCCGGGCATGTACTTCACGAACACCTACGAGGTGCACACGCGCGACCGGTTCATCGCCGAGTCCGTGGCGTTCCACGAAAGCGTCCCCGGACACCACTTCGAGACGTCGCTGGCGCTGGAGCGGACCGACCTGCCGCAGCTGCGCCGGGTCGCGCCGGTGACCGCGTACAGCGAGGGCTGGGGGTTGTACTCCGAGCGGCTCGCCGACGAGATGGGCTTGTTTTCCAGCGATCTGATGAGGCTGGGCATGGTCGCCGAGGACTCGGTCCGCGCGGCGCGGCTGGTGGTCGACACGGGACTCCACGCGCTGGGCTGGACGCGTGGGCAGTGCGTCGAGTTCCTGCGGACGCACACGGTCTTGAGCGAGGTGGAGGTCCAGTCGGAGACCGACCGGTACATCGAGTGCCCGGGCCAGGCGCTGGCGTACATGACGGGCCGGCTGGAGATCCTGCGCCTGCGCCGGTTCGCCGCGGAGGCACTCGGGGAGGCGTTCTCCCTCAAGGACTTCCACGACGTCGTCCTCGGCGGCGGGCCACTGCCGCTGACGGTGCTGGAGGAGGTCGTCCGCGCCTGGGTGGGCTAGGCGGCCCGGACGATCTGGAGAGGCCGACGTCGACGCGCTGGTGGCCCTGCTGACCGACGACGTCTTCGTGTCCATGCCGCCGCTGCCCTCCGAATACGAGGGCCGGGAGGCCGCGGTGCGCTTCTGCGCGACCCTCCTGGACGCGGGCTGCCGATTCGACCTCGTGCCGACCCGGGGCCAACGGCCGGCCGGCGTTCGGGGCCTACCCGCGTGGTCCGGACGGGACTCACCACGCGACGGGCCTGTTCGTGATCACCCTCGCCGACGACCGGATCTGCGGCATGATTCGCGTCGAGAACAGTATGTTTCCCGCGTCCGGGTTGCCGCGAAGCCGAGAGGGAGCGAAGTCATGACGGAGTGGTACGGGGTGCGGTGCGTCTTCCGGTGGACCGAAGCGGTCGAACCGTCGTACGAGGAGCGGGTCACGGTGTGGCACGCGGTCGACGCCGACTCGGCGCTGGCGCTGGCCGAGACCGAAGCGCGGGAGTACGCGCAGGAAATGGGGGCGACTTACGTGGGGCTCGCACAGTCCTACGCCACGGGGAACGAGGAGCTGGTGTCCGGCAGCGAGGTGTTTTCGCTGCTGCGTGACAGCCCGTTGCCGCCGGAAGAGTACGTGGACCGTTTCTTCGACACCGGCGACGAACACCAGGGCACGGCCTGACCCGGCCGCCACCCCGCCGGAAACCCCCCGCCGTGGCACACTTCGTCGACCACGACGCCGTTCAGGGAGCACCACGCATGACCGATCGCCCGGCCAGGCGAACGCAGGAGCAACGACGCGCCGAGACCGAGCGGCGCGTGCTCGACGCCGCGATGGCGCTCATCGCGCGCAGCGGGTCCCGGGCCGTCACGCTCGCCGAGGTCGGGGAAGCCGCCGGCTACAGCCGCGGCATCGTCTACCACCACTTCGGCAGCCGGGAGCGGCTGCTGGAAGCCCTGCTCGACGAGGCTCAGCGGTTCGACGTCCCCACCTACCAGGGCGACGGCCTGGACCACCTGGTGCGGATCGTCGAGGCGTACCTGCGCAACGTCGTGCGGCGGACGCCGTCGGCGCGCGCGTTCCTGCAGCTGTGGGGCGAGGCGATCGCCGCCGACCCGGTGCTGGCTCCGCTGTTCGCCCGCCGGGACGCCGACTTCCGGCTGCTCCTGGCGAACGTGGTCCGCCAGGGGGTCGCCGACGGGTCGGTCCGGCCCGACGCGAACCCGGCCGCGGCCGCCGTGCTGGTCGTCGCCCTGGTCCGCGGGACCGGGCTGCAGCTCATCGCCCAGCCCCCGGTCCGGGGCGTCCCCGCCCTCATCCGGGAGGCGACGCGCTCGGTGCGCGCGGCGTTCGCGGTCACGCCGTAGCTTCCGGCGGTGGTCCCCGGCCGCGGCCGCTGCTACAGTTACTTGCGTACATGCACGCAAGTTTAGGAGTGAGGATGTCTGTTCCCCTGGTACTCGTGCACGGCAATCCGGAGAACACCGGCGTGTGGGGACCGCTGATCGAGGCACTCGGCCGGGACGACGCGGTGACGCTGTCCCCGCCCGGGTTCGGGGTGCCCGCGTCGGACGGCTTCTCCGCCACCGTCGAGGGCTACCGCGCATGGCTCGCCGAACGGCTGGAGCAGTTCCGGGAGCCGGTCGACCTCGTCGGCCACGACTGGGGCGGCGCGCACGTCGCCCGGATCGCGATGACCCGCCCGGACCTGGTCCGCAGCTGGGCGTCGGACGCGCTCGGCCTCTTCGACCCGGGCTACGTCTGGCACGCCCGGGCCCAGGTGTGGCAGCAGGAAGGGGCGGGCGAAGCCTCGGTGAAGGAGATCTTCGGCGGCACGCTGGCGCAGCGACTGGAGGTCGTCCACGCGCTCGGGATGACCGGCCCGGCCGCGGAACGCGTGGCCGCCGGGATGGACGACGGCATGGGGCGGGCGGTGCTCTCGCTGCTGCGGTCGGCCGCCCAGCCGGTGATGGCCGACGCGGGCCGCGACCTCGCGAAGGCGCGACAGCGGCCCGGCCTGGCCCTGGTCGCGCTCGCGGACGTCGACCAGGCCAGCGGGACGCCGGCGCAGCACCGGTCCGCGGGCGAGGCCGCCGGTGCCGAGATCGCCGAACTCCCCGGTGTCGGCCACTGGTGGCCGGTGACGGACCCGCACCCGGTAGCGCGTGTCCTGACCGAGTTCTGGTCCCGTTTGGACGGTTAGGCCGGCCCTAGTGCTGCATGCCGTAGGACTTCTGGCAGGGGTAGCCGTCGCCGGTGGCCGACCAGCTGGCCGGGTAGCCGTTCTGCGCCCAGGCGGCGTAGGCCTGCGCGTAGGAGTAGCCGCGCGCGTGCAGCCACTGGCACGGCGTCTGGCCGGGCGCGGGGGTGATGGTGATCCACGGCTGGGCGTTGATCCAGCTCGGCTGCGCGTACCACTGACCGGAAGTGCCTTTCGGCTCGACGAGGACGGTCTGCGGCGGCTGGACGACCACGGTCTGCGGCGGTGCCACGGTGACGGTCGGGGTGCTCGGCGCAGTGGTGACCACTGTGGACACCGTGGGCGGGCCGGCGCCCCCGGAGATCGCCCGCGGCAGCCCGCACGCGGCGAGCGCGAGCACGGCGGAAAGGGCGGCGGTGGCTCGGAAAAGGCGCATGGCTGGGCTCATTTCGTCCGGGTCATGTGGCTGCCGACGATGACGCCGCCGGAAACGGTGTAGGTGCCCGCGAAGGTCCGGGCGCTGCCATCGGTCTGGACGGCGGACAGCACGACGGAAACCGTGCTCCCGCGGACGTCGGTGACGGTCAGCGTGTCCCACGACGTCGTCGAAAAACCGTTGACGTACTTGATGAATCCGCCACCGCCCGCGATGCGGCTGCCGCCGAGCGACCACGCCGTGGCGAAGTCGCGGCGGTTGATGGCGTCGTAGTACGCGACGACCGTGCGCGCTTCCGACGTGTCCGTGGGCGCGACGTACGCGGGCGGTTGCGGAACGTAGACCGTCTGCGGCACGGCGACGACGGCGGTGCTGGTCGTCGTGCCCGGCGTGACGGCGACGGGTACGGGCACCCCCACCACCGGCGGCACCCCGCACGCGGCGGCAGCCGCTCCGATCAGGACGGCGACGAGAATTCCGGAGGCTTTCATGGAAATCAACTTCTTCCGTGTCCGCCCCCAGGAATCGGCGCGCCCGGCCGATCTGCAACGGATCCCCGAGAACGCGACCCAAGCGTTATCCCGTGGGAATCAGCCGTTCCGCCGCACGATGTCGTAAGCCGTCATCGCGGCAGCCAGCTGACGCGCGTCCGCCGGCTGCGTCGCGTCGTACCCCGTCAGCAGCTGGATCCGGCCCAAGCGGTACGTCAGCGTATTCCGGTGAATACTCAACGCTGACGCCGCTTCGCCGCGGTTGTACCCCGACGTCACGAAAGCACGCAGGGCCTCGATCAAATGCGGGTGCTCCGCCAGCGGCGCCAGCACCCGGGCCAGCACTTCCCGCGCCGGACCGGGCTGGGCGATCTGGTACTCGATCGCCAGGTCGCCCAGCCGGTAAAGCCGCGGCGGCCGCCCCAGGTTTTCCGCCAGCGCGAGGATTTCCAACGCCGAAGAATGCGCGAAGGGAATGTCCGCGTGCGTCGAAGCGCGGGCGGTGGCCGCGATGCAGGGACGGCCGCAAACCCGGTCCACCCGGGCCGCCACCTCGTCGGCCGACGAGGTGGCGGGCACCAGAAGCACGCCCCCGTCCCCCTCGAACGTGACCAGCACGCCCGGCTGACCGTCCAAATCGGACCGGACCGCGCGGACCAGCTCCGTCGCCGCCCGCGCGTCCGCGGTCGCCGGCAACGCGGGCAGGTGGAACACCACGACGTCGTAGCTCTCGGCCAGCTCGCGGCGACGCACCGGCCGGCCGGCGAGCAGATGAGCCGTGAGGTGCTGCCGGTCCTCCCGCTGCTCCCAGTCGAGGTCGTCGCGCTCGCGCAGGTACGCCTCGGCGACGCGGGGCATCACCTCGCCGAGGAAGTCCAGCATCCGCGCGCCGAGCCGCGCGCGGTCGCCCGGCACCTGCTCCCACGCGACGCTCGCCGCCAGCGGGTAGATCCGCAGCACGGCCTCCAGCGGCAGGCCGTCCCGGGCCCGCTCGGCACCCCACGCGATCGGCAGCGCGAGCTCGGCCTCGGTGGGCCGGCGGTCCTGCGCGACCGTCGTGAGGAACAGCTCGAACACCGCCATCGCGTTGGCGACCAGGTCGCCCTCCAGCACGCTCGCCGGCAGCAGCCGGTACGCCGGGATCTCGGCGGCGCACCGGGCGATCATCGCGGCGGCGATCTCCCCGGACCGCGGGAAGAGCGCCTCGACGGCATCCACCTCCATATTGTCACCATGCACAAACGGTCCCGGCAAGTTTCTGCGCGTTTTGCCAGCAGACAGCGTTGATCAACGAGCGCATGCTGTGCACACCACCAGACGAAGGGACTTCGCAATGGCGCGGGGAACGAAACGATGGCTGGCCGCGATCGGCCTGGCGGGGGTGCTGGCGCTGAGCGCGGCCGTCCCGGCCCAGGCGGCCACCGGCGGGAACAACGACTTCGGCTGCCGCCCGGGCGCGGCCCACCCGAACCCCGTCGTCCTGCTCCACGGCACCTTCGCCACCTACTACGAGGACCTCAACTTCCTCCAGGCCGACCTGGCCGCCCGCGGTTACTGCACGTTCTCGCTGACCTACGGCGCCTACCCGCAGTTCCCCTTCGTCGGCGGGCTGAAGCCGGTCGCGGAGTCGTCGCTGGAGATCAAAGCCTTCGTCGAGAAGGTCCGCGCGGCCACCGGCGCGGCCAAGGTCGACGTCGTCGGGCACTCCGAAGGTGGCCTCCAGTCGCTCTACCTGGCCAAGATGCAGGGCATCCAGAGCGAAATCGGCCAGGTCGTGGCGATCGCCCCGCCGACGCACGGCGCGAACGCGTCCGGCCTCCTGACGCTGGCCTACACCCTGCTCGGCAAGGGCACGTGGGACACGATCGTCAAGACCCTCGGCCTCCCGATCTTCGCCGACGAGCTGGACGGCGGCGCGGCGATCGTCGCCCTGAACACCGGCCCGGTCGCCCAGCCCGGCATCGGCTACACGATCATCACCTCGCGCTACGACGAGCTCGTGACGCCGACCGAGACGTCGTTCGTGCGCGAACCGGGCGTCAAGAACCAGTACGTCCAGGACTTCTGCCCGCTCGACCCGGTGGGCCACATCGGCGAGGCCTACGACCTCAACGTGTGGCACCTCGTCCGCAACGCCCTCGACCCCGCGCACGCGGCACCGATCGGGGTCTGCGCCGCCGGCTCCCCCGGCTGAGTATCTGCATCCGCGCGTTCCCCCTCTTCTCGGTGCGAGCAGAGGGGGAACAGATGAACGACGGCGTCTTCGAACGCGTCGAGAGGCTGAGCCGGCGGGAGCGCGAGATCTTCGGCCTGCTCGGCCACGGCCTCTCCAACCGCGGGATCGCCCGCCGGCTGGACATCAGCGAGCGCACCGTGAAGTTCCACGTCAGCAACGTCCTGATCAAGCTGCGGCTGGAGTCGCGGCTGCAAGCCGGGTCGGTGGCCTGCCTGCTCGACGCGCGGCCGGCCCCGCCCGGCCTCCCCTGAACGGCGCAACCCCAAGGTCCAGTGTCGCCGCCCCGCCCGCGGCGGGAGGCTGGCTGCCGGGCGGGTTCGCCGCCCGGAACAGGGGAGGTGCCAGATGAGAAGATGGGCAGGCGCAGCCGCCGTCGTGGTGCTCGGGGGGTTGCTGGTCCACGGCACGGCGCAAGCGGGAACGCCGGCGGTGCCGGGGAAGGCGTCCGCCGCGGTCGTCCTCCGGTCGGCGACGACCGAGAAGGACGTCCTCAGCTCGTGGACGCCCGAACGGATGCGGGCGGCCAAGCCGGCCGACATCCCGAAGGAACAGCACGGGGCCGAGCCGCAGTCCCACGTCCTGGCCGCGCAGTCCGCGCCGGGCGCGGCGGTGACGAAGTCCGCGCCGGTGCCGCGCCCGGACGCGCTGACGTCGCTCAGCCAGTCGCAGGTCTGGACCGCGCACGGCCAGATGCCCGCGACGACCGTCGGCAAGCTGTACTTCGACGAGCCCGACGGCGGCCACCAGTGCACCGCGAGCGTCATCAACTCGACGAACCGCAGCATGATCTGGACCGCCGGGCACTGCGTCACCGACGGCGCCAAGCACTGGTACAGCAACTTCGTCTTCGTCCCGGACTACGCCGGTTCCGGTGAGCCGCTGGGCCGGTGGAGCTGGAAGTCCGTGTCGACGCCCACCGGCTACTTCGACGGCAGGGACAGCGACTACGACTTCGCGGCCATCACGCTCTGGCCGCGCAACGGTGCCAGCGTCGCCAACGTGACCGGCTGGCAGGGCTACAAGTTCGGCCAGGGCTACGACTGGAACGTCTACGAGTTCGGCTACCCGTTCGACACGCACGCGGCCCGCACCGGCATCACCGGGCAGGAGCTGCGCTACTGCACCGGGACGACGTGGCGCCCGGGGATCTGGCCGTTCCAGCCCGGCCAGGAGGCGATCCACTGCGACCAGGGCCACGGCGCGAGCGGCGGCCCCTGGCTCGACGACCTGCAGCTGTCCCGCGGCTGGGGCTACCTCGTCGGCAACGTGAGCTACCACTCCGACGACAACTCGGACGAGGAACGCAGCCCGCACTTCGGCGACGCGGCGATCAACGTCTACAACGCCCAGCAAGCCGCCTGACGCACGCCCGTCGTGAGTGGGAAACCGGGTTTCCCACTCACGACGGCTTTCAGGCGAGGCCGATGGCGAACACGTGCAGGTTGCCGTCGGAGGGCAGGGTCACCGAGGCGATCTGCTTCCCGGCCGGAGCGTCGAACGGCGTCGTCGCGTAGACCGACGCTCCGCCGCTCCGGCCACCCGGCTGGTTGCGGTGGTCCGTGCGCGCCACCAGGGTGTTGCCGAACACCGGGTCCGTGCCGCCGCCCGGGAACACCCAGTCGCCGAAGGACAGGTCGGCGGCCGCCGTGGTGCCGTCGGTGAACGTCACCGTCGCCGACGCGCGGTGGTCGCCGTTCGACGCCGTGCCGATGAACGACAGCCGCGTTCCCGAAAGCCGGATCGTCTGCCCGGCCGGGACGACGTTGTCCGGCCGTCCCGCCGGGGCCGCGGGCCAGACGAACGACGTGCCGGCCGCTTGCCCGGTCTGACCGCCCACCAGTCCGGCCGCGGCCAAGGCCTGCCGCGACAAGCTGTTCCCGGCGCCGTCGATGTCGGCCGAGCCCGCGTCGCCGTCGTCGGAGATGCCGACGTTCGAATACGCCGCCGCCAAGCCGTCCTTCGGCGCGACCAGCACGATCACCGAGCCCGGCACCGACGTCGGGCCCCCGCGGACGGTCACCGGCACCTGGTAGTAGCCCTCGGGCGTCCCCGCGGCCACCGACACGCTCAGCTTCGCGGTACCGCCGCCGGTCCGGTCGTCGAGGCGCAGCTGACGCGGACCGGTCACCGAGATCCCGGGCGGCGCCTTCGTCGTCACCTCGAGCACGCGGTCGTGCCCGCCGAGCCGCTGCCCGCTGACCGTGGCCTCCCCCGTGCTCCCGGGTGAGACGACGACCTGGTTGGTCACCGAGGCCAGGAACGGCTTCTCACCGTCGCGATAGGACTGAGGCGCCGAGTCCGCGGCCCAGTGCTTGTCCGGAGTGGACACGAGCGAGAAGTCCAGCCGGCCGCCGTCGCGAACCACCCCGGCGGGCAGCGACGTCCGGTTCCAGTCACGGCCGTTCAACGACAGCGAGTGGACATACGTCGCGGGCGCCTGGGGCGCTCGGACGTCGAGCGTCCGGCCGTTCGGCAGGCTGAGCACCGCGCGTTCGAACAACGGGCTCGCGACGACCAGGTCCGGCGTGCCCGGGGTCGCCGGGTAGATGCCGAGCGCGGCCCAGACGTACCACGACGACTGCGCGCCGAGGTCGTCGTTGCCCGGCTCGCCGTCCGGCGTCGCGCTGAACAGCGTCGTCGCGATCTCGCGGACGACCTGCTGCGTCTTCCACGGCTGCCCGACGTGGTTGTACAGGAACGGGACGCCGAAGTCGGGCTCGTTGCCCGCCCACATGTACGGCTCGTTCGGGCCGACGTTCAGCTTCTGGAAGAACGTGTCCAAGCGCTGCGAAACAAGAGCCGGGCCGCCCATCGCCGTCACCAGCCCGGCCGGGTCCTGCGGCACCAGCCACGTGTACTGCGCGGCGTTGCCCTCGTCGAAGCCGTCCTGGCCGAACTTGCCCGGCGGCGGCGGGACGTAGGCCGGGCCGTCCGGGAAGCGGCCGTCCTGGGCGCGCGGCTGGAGGTAGCCCGTCAAGGGGTTGAAGATGTTCTGCCAGCTCTGACCGCGTTTCGTGAACTCGCGGGCGACGTCGCGGTCGCCGATCCCCTGCGCCAGCTGGGCGATGGCGAAGTCGTCGATCGCCCACTCCAGGGTGATCGACGCGCCGACTCGGGCGTGGTCGCCGCGTGAGGCGTCGTTGTTCGGCAGGTAGCCGCGGGCGACGTAGTCCGCGATGCCGCGGCGTTCCTGGTACGCCCCCGGTGTGTCGTCGACCGAGGTCGCGCCCTTGACCAGGTACTTCAACGCCGTCTTGACGTCGAAGTCGCGCGCCCCGAAGGCGTAGAGGTTCGAGATCAGCGCGACCGAGCTGTCGCCGGTCATCTGGCCGGTGTAGTCGTTCGCCATCGGCCACCGCGGCCACCAGCCGCCCTGCACGGCGTCGTTCGTCAGCGACTGCGCCATGTCGCTGGCTTCCTTCGGGAACAGCATGGCGTGCAGCGGCGCGAGCGAGCGGTAGGTGTCCCAGTCGGAGAAGTTCGCGTACTGGTGCCGCCCCGCGGGAAGAGTCCGGATCTGGTCGTCGAAGCCGATGTAACGCCCGTCGGCGTCGTCGAACGTGTTCGGGTGCATCAGGGAGTGGTACAACGCGGTGTAGAACGTCTTGAGCTGCGCGGTGTCACGGCCGGCTACGCGGATCTTGCCCAGCGCCTGCGTCCACTTGTCCCTTGTGGACTTCCGGACCGCGGCGAAGTCGAAGCCCGGGACCTCCGCGGCCATGTTGGCTTTCGCGCCGTCGACGCCCACATAGGACATCGACACCTTGGCGTGCACCGTCCCGGAACCGAACGTCAGGTACGCCCCCGCCCGCGGCGAGTCGACGCTGTCGGTGCCCGGCTTGACCGACGAGCCGTCCCACGTGCCGTGCGCGGTGAACGGCTGGTCGAACGCGATGTCGTAGTAGACCGTGTACTTGTTCGGCTTGCCGCAGAAGTTGCCGGTGGTCGCCGAGCCGCTGACCTCGCGGTCGCCGGTGATCTTCAAGGTGGCGGCGGAGTTCCCGGCCAGGCTGGCCCCGCCCTTGACCAGCACCTGCGGGGTCGAGCCGGCCGGGTAGGTGAACGTCGCGAGCCCGGTGCGGGTCGTCGCGGTCAGCTCGGCCCGGACGTTCGAGCCGTCGAGCGTCACGGCGTAGTAACCCGGCTCGGCCTGCTCGCCGTCGTGGCCGAAGTGCTCGGTCCGGTCCCAGGGGGCGCTGCCGACGTCGCCGGTGACCGGCAGGAGCGGCACGTCGCCGAACGCGTTGCAGCCGACGGAGGCGTGGTCGAGGCTGAACCCTCGGATCTGGTCGGAGTGGTACTGGTAGCCGGCGTATGCGCCCTGGGTGTCCGGCGAGAACTGCATCATCCCGAACGGCGCCGCCGGCCCGGGGAAGTTGTTGATCTCGCCGACCGAGCTCCCGCCGCGGCCGGTGCCGATCAGCGGGTCGACGTAGGCCGCCGGGTCCCCGACCAGGGCTGACAACGTTGTCGGAGCCGCCGAAACGACGGCGGGCGCCCCGATCACCGCCGTCGCGACCACCGCCGCCATGAACCGATACCGCACCCGGTGCCTCCCGAAGCCGACAGCCTTGTCATCCGACCTTTGCGTGCGTCCGGGGCCGCGGTCAACACTTTGACAAAGACCTGGCTCGTGCCCTCAACGTATGAAGATCCGGTCAGGATCGGGTGGCGGCCGGGTCAGGACGCCTAACCTCGACGCCGTGTGCGCACGTGTACTGGTCGCCGAGGACGACGAGAAGCAGGCCGAGGTCCTCCGGCTCTACCTCGAGAGCGAAGGTCACACCGTGGTGCTGGCCGCGGACGGCCGCGCGGCCCTCGACGAGGCTCGCCGCGAACGGCCGGACCTGCTGGTCCTCGACGTGATGATGCCCGAGGTCGACGGCCTCGACGTCTGCCGCATCCTGCGCGGCGAGTCCGACGTCGCGGTGCTGATGCTCACCGCCCGCGCGACCGAGGAGGACCTGCTCCTCGGCCTCGACCTGGGCGCCGACGACTACCTGACCAAGCCGTACAGCCCGCGCGAGCTGATGGCCCGGGTCCGCACGCTGCTGCGGCGGACGTCGGCCCGCGGCGAGCCGCCCGACCCGGCGTTGCGCGCCGGCGCCCTGCGGCTCGACCCGGTCCGGCACGAGGTGTCGGTCGACGGCCGCCCGGTGGAGACCACCCCGGGCGAGTTCCAGCTGCTGGAGACGCTGATCCGGCAGCCCGGGCGGGTGTTCACCCGGCGGCAGCTGCTGGAGCTGACCCGCGGCGACGACCGGTTCGTCAGCACCCGGATCATCGACGTCCACGTCCTCAACCTGCGCAAGAAGCTCGAGCCCGACCCGCAGAAGCCCGTCTACCTGCGTACCGTCTTCGGCGTGGGGTACAAGCTGACGGCGGAAAATGACGCGTAGCTTCCCCCTCCGGCGCAGTCTCGTCGTCCGGTTGACGGCGGTCTCCCTGCTGATCGCGCTGGGCTCGATCGCCGCGACCGCGTGGCTCGCCGTGCAGACCACCACCCGCGCGATCCAGCAGGAGCAGGGCCAGGCGCTCTCCGGCGACGCGACGATCTACACCGAGGTGCTCGGGTTCGCCGCGGCCAACCACACCTGGGACCAGGTCGGGCCGAAGCTGAAGGCGCTGTCGGACCAGACCGGCCGGCGGGTCGTGGTGACCACGCTCGACCGCCGCGTCCTCGGCGACTCCGGCGGCGCGCCGGTCACCCTGCCGGTCAAGGCGACCGCGTCGGTCGACCCGCTACACGTCGACCCGGTGCTGCTGCCCCAGGCCGGGACCAGCGGCATCGACCCGCGCGCGGTCGGCCCGTACCGGCTGTCGGCGGCCGAGCACAACGACCTCGACGGCCTCGCCCGGAAGGTCGCCTCCTGCCTGACCGACCTCGGCTTCCCCAGCCAGGTGCGGGACGCGGCGAGCGGGCGCCCGCAGCTCACCGGCCTCGATCCGCTGGCCGCGCGTTACTTCGCGGCCAAGTGCGGGGTCTACGACCTCGCCGAGGCCACGCCGACCGAGGCCGCCGCGCTCGCCAAGCTCAACGACGCCGTGAACAGCTGCCTCGAGGCCCAGAAGCAGCAGCCGGTGAAGCTGGGGCTCGACTTCGAAACGCTCGGCGAGACCGACCAGGGCCGCAGCCAGGGCTGCGTCGACTCCGCCCGCCGCGCGCAGCTGACGCCGTACGTCGCGCCGCCCGCACTGCTCTTCACGCTCGGCCCCGGCGGGTCGCAGCTGCCGACGTTCACGCTGTCGCAGGAGAACCTGACCCGGATCCTCGCGGTGACCGGCGGCGTGCTGGTGCTGGCCGCGGCGATCACCGTGCTGGTCGCGCGGCGGCTGTCACGGCCGCTGCGCGCGCTGACCGAGGCCGCGAAGCAGGACCGGCCGGCGCCGGTGAAGTCCCGCGACGAGGTCGGTTATCTAGCGGCCGCGTTCAACGACCTCACCGCGCGGCGCGAACGCATCGAGGAGCAGCGCAAGGCGATGGTCAGCGACATCGCCCACGAGCTGCGCAACCCGCTCAACGTCATCCGCGGCCGGCTGGAAGCCGCCGAGGACGGCCACCTGCCGTTCGACCGCGCGCTGTCGACATCGCTGCTCGAAGAGACCGTGCTGCTGCAGCACATCGTCGAGGACCTGCAGGACCTCGCCGCCGCCGACGCCGGCCGGCTGCGGCTGCACCCGGAGCCGGTGGACGCGGCCGAGCTGGCCGGCCACGTCGCCTCCGCGCACGCCGACCGGGCAGCTGCGGCGGGTGTCACGCTCACCGTCTCGGCGCACGGCGACACCGGGCTGGCGGCCGACCCGGTGCGGCTGCGCCAGGTCGTCTCCAACCTGGTGACCAACGCGGTCCGGCACACGCCGCCCGGTGGCCTCGTGACGATCCACGTGTCGTCCACTGTGGACGAAGTGGTGATCGCCGTGGCGGACACCGGCACCGGGATCGCCGCGGCGGACCTGCCGCACGTGTTCGACCGGTTCTGGCGGGCCGAGAAGTCCCGCAGCCGCCAGACCGGCGGCAGCGGGCTCGGCCTCGCCATCGTGCGCCACCTGGTGGCGGCACACGGCGGCACGGTCACCGTCGAGTCCGACGTGGACAGTGGATCGACGTTCACCGTCCGGCTACCGAAGGCGGATCTGCGTGGTGAGGGTGCCGGGATGCGCGACGCGCAGGAACGTGACGGCGGTGACGGTCACGGCCAGGGCGGTGCCCCAGCCGAGGGTGATCGTCGTACCGCCGCGGCGGATCGTCAGCCCTGACGCGGTCGCGCTCGTGTCGGCGCAGCGCACGTCATCGCCCGGGTGCGGGACCAATCTGTTCGGTAAGCGGGGCGGTGCCCCGGACCGCGCGAGGTGTCCTGTTCGGCCGGTCCGCGCTGCTCCAGCGGTGAGAAGAGCCGCCGGTTCGGGGCGCCGGGCGGGAGCGGGGCGAGGGGCGGGAACGGCCCGGCGGCCGGCGGCACGGCGGCCGAAGCCGTCCCCGCTCCGGCGATTCCCAGCAGTGCGGCGGCGGTGGCTCCGCCGAGGATCGATCACAACTGCCTCCTAGCCCTTCAGGCCGCTCTGGGCGAGCCCTTCGACGAACTGGCGCTGCGCGACGATGAACACGACCAGGACCGGCACGACCGTGGTGGTCGCGGCGGCGAGCTGGACGTTCCAGAGGTGACCGCCGTAGACGTCGACGTACTGCGTCAGCGCCACCGGCAGGGTGAACATGCTCTTGTCGGTCAGGTACACCAACGGTTCCAGGAAGAAGTTCCACGTGTTGAGGAACGTGAAGATGGCGACCGCGGCGAGCGCGGGCTTGGCGATCGGCAGGGCGACGCGCCGGTAGAGCCCGAACCGGGACAGGCCGTCGAGCCGGCCCGCTTCTTCGAGTTCGCCGGGGATGGTGATGAAGAACTGCCGCATCACGAACGTCGCCAGCACGCTCGGCGCGCCGAAGATCGGGACGACGATCAGCGGCCAGTGCGTGTTGGTCAGGCCGAGGTCGTCGACCAGCCGGAACAGCGGGATGATCGTGACCTCGCTCGGCACCATCAGTCCGATGAGGATCACCGCGAACAGCTTCTCGCCGCGGAACCGGATGCGGGCGAACGCGTACCCGCCCAGCGAGGAGAAGAACATCGTGCCGAGCGTCACGAGCACGGCGATGTACAGGCTGTTGAAGTACTGCCGCGCCAACGGGAAGTCCGTGAACGCGGTCTTGTAGTTCTCCCACTGAGGGGACGCCGGGAACATTTTCGGCGGGTAGGCGAGCACTTCGTTCGCCGGCAGCAGCGACGCCGTGATCATCCACCAGGTGGGGAACACGAACGGCACGGCCAGCACGACCATCACCGCGTAGCACGCGATCTTGGCCTTACGACTCATGGAACACCCACCGCTTCCGCATCCGCCACTGCAGCAGCGTGAGCACGAGGATGACGAGGAACAGCACGACGGCCAGCGCGGAGCCGTAACCGAGGTCGTGGTTGGCGAACGCCTGCTGGTAGAAGTAGAAGACGAGGACGTTGGTGCTGTCGGCGGGGCCACCGAGGGTGAGTACCTGGATCTGGGCGAACACCTGCAGCGCGCCGGCGACGGTGATGATGGCCGTCAGCAACGTCGTCGGGCTGATCATCGGCAGGATCACCGACCGGAACCGCCGCCACGGCCCGGCACCGTCCAATTGTGACGCTTCCATGATGGACGCCGCAATGCCCTGCAACGCGGCCAGGAACAGAACCATGTTGAGCCCGACGTTCTTCAGCACCTGCACCACGATCACCGACAGCATCGCCGTGCCGTTGCCGCGCAGCCAGTTCGGCCCGTCGATGCCGATCGTCTGCAGCAGCGCGTTGATGCCGCCGTTGTCCTGCAGGAGGAAGTTCCAGACGATCGTCCACGCGACGAGCGTGACGACCACCGGCGAGAAGAAGACCGTCCGGAACACCGTGGTGCCGCGCAGCTTCAGGTTCAGCAGCAACGCCAGTGACAGCGCCAACGCCAGGTTCAGCACGACCAGGCCGACGCAGAAGATCGCCGTGGCACGGGCGACCTTCGGCGCGGTCGGATCGTCGAAGAGCTGGGCGTAGTTGTCCGCGCCGGCGAACGTCGACGTCCCGGCCAGCAGGTTGACGTCCTGGAAGCTGTACCAGACCACCGCGACCAGCGGCGCGACGACGAAGGCGAGGAACCCGAGAGCCTGCGGGGCGACGAAGAGCCACCCCGCCAGCTCGTCGCGCTTCCTCGACGTCCACGTCATCGGCTGAGCGCCGGGTCGGTCGCCTGGCAGACGCCGGCCAGCGCCGCGGGGACGTTCGCGTCCGGCTTCCACATCGGGTCCAAAGCGGACTGGACGAGCGACGCGATCCGCGAGCTTTCGGTGTGCGACGGGAGTACCGCGCCGGACTTGATCCCGTTCACCACGACGTTCTGCAGCTGCTCCTGGCTGAACAGCGGGTTCGCCTTGGCCCGGGTGGCCGCGTTGAGCAGGCTGTCGCGGGCCGGCGGGAAGTACTGGCCGAGCTTCGCCGAGTTGGCCGGGTTGGTGAAGAACGCGAGGAAGTCCGCGGCGGCCTTGGCGTGCTTGCCCTTGACCGGGACGCCGATCCCGGCCTGGCCGATGACCTGCGCGTTCGCCCTCGGCCCGGCGGGCAGCGGGACGATCCCCCACTCGAACGGCTTGGCCTTGAGCAGCCCGGCGCGGCTGATCTGCGCGATGGTCAGGCCGCTTTCCCCGGCGAAGAAGTCCGCCGTCGTGCCCGGACCGGGCAGCGCCTTGTCGGTGAAGATCGCCTGGTGCAGGAACGTCATCGCGGCCGTCATCTCCGGGGAGGAGAACCCGCACGTCTTGCCGTCCGGGCCCCAGGCGTCGGCGCCGAACCCGCGCCAGACCGAGGCGAGCAGCACCCACTGCTTGTACTCGAACTCGCGGATGACCAGCCCGGCCTTGCCGGTGTCCTTCGCGGCGACCTGGGTGGCGATCCGCTTGGCGGCGTCCCAGGTCCACCGTCCACTCGCGAGCAACCGGTCCGGGGTCTCGGTGATCCCGGCCTGGGTGAGCAGGTTCTTGTTGTAGAACATACCGAACGGCGACGTCGAGAACGGGTAGGCGTACAGGCCGCTGTCCTTGGTCCACAGCTTCGTGGCGGACGGCACCAGCTCGCCGGCGTTGTACCCGGCGGCACTGTCCAAAGTGGGCTTGAGGTCGGTGAGGGCGCCGGACTGGACGAAGTCCGGGGCGTCGCGCTCGAGGATCCACGCGAGGTCCGGCGGGTTGCCGCCGGAGAGCTGGGTGGTGAGCGCGGCGGAGTAGGCGCTGGTGTCGCCCGGGACGACGTCGAACTTGACCGACGCGACCTCCGGGTGGGCCGTGCGGTACTCGGCGGCGATGGAGTCGAAGAGGGCGAGCTGGTTCTTGTCCGTCGTCCAGACGGTCATGCGCAGGGCGATGTCCTTGTCGTCGCCGGCGCCGCCCGAGCACGCCGTCGAAGCCAGCGCGACGGCGGACAGGGCCGCGGCGAGCAGCCGGATTCTCCGGTAGGCCACGATGCCTCCTGGTTATTCGAATTAGCAGCGACGGTAGGGTTCCACCGCCAAAGCTGTCAACAGGCCGTTCGGCCTCAGCGGGAGTCTGTTGTGGAGGGTCTCGCCGTGGTGGCGCCCTCGTGGATCGTGCACGGCAGGAGCAGCTGGCGGGGCTTGGGGTTCTTCAGCAGCCCGACGAGCACGCGCACGGCGTGCGCGCCCATTTCGTGGCGCGGGATGCGGAACATCGACCAGTCCGTGCCGGTGCTGGGCACGGCGTGCGCGTGCGGCTGCTGCGACGGGTCGGCGTCCCCGAGCACCACGATGGACAGGTCGCCGGGCACGCCCAGGCCGAGTTCGCGCGCGCAGGCCAGGAGGCCGTCGGCCATCGCCGAGCTCTCGACGAGCAGCGCCGTGACGCCCTCGTCGAGCGCCTGCCGCAACGCCGGCGCCGGGTCTTCCTCGAGGAAGACCAGCGGCGGCCGGCGGTGCTTGCGCGCCGCGGCTTCGTAGCCGCGGCGGCGATCGAGCGTCGGCTCGTTCTCCTCGGTCACGCTGAGCAGGCCGATCCGGCGGTGCCCGAGGCCCCACAGCCGTTCGTGGACCTCACGGGTGGCCGCGACGTAGTCCGCGCCGACGTAGCTGATCGGCCCGGTCGGCGACTCGCGGCGGCCGACGAACACGAACGGGAACTGCTCCTCGACGAGCTGCGCGAGCTCCTGCGGGTCGTTGTGCCGGCCGAGCAGGATCGAGCCGTCGGCGATGCGCAGCCGGTTCGTGCCCGCCTCGTAGATGCGGCGGCGCCCGTCGCGGCGGCCACCGCTGGTGAACAGCAGCAGGTCGAAGCCCTGCGCTTCGGCCTCCTCCTCGATGCCGAGCAGGAACGGCCGGTAGAAGTCGGCCACGCCGGACGGGAACACCGACTCGTAGGTGAAGACGCCGAGGATCTGGTTGGACCCGCCGCGCAGCCGGCGGCCCATGATGTCCACCGTGTACCCGGTTTCGCGCAGCACCTGCTGCACGCGGTCGCGGGTCTCGGGGGTGACGCGCAGGCTGTCGGAGCCGTTCAGCACCATGGACACGACGGCCTGCGAGACGCCGGCCAGGCGCGCCACCTGGGCCTGCGTGACCCGGCCCGAACCCGCCGTCATCCGTGACTCCCTCCGGTGCGGTTCGCCTGGACTCTACCGGCGGCACCGTCAGTACCCCCGCACTTCCGGCCACCGGCGTTCCACCCCGGCGGCGTCCAGCACCCGCGCGAAGTCTTCGAAGAGCCTGCTGTCGGCCTGGACGTCCCGCGGCTCGACGTCCTCGCCGATCGCGAACGCCGCGAGCAGCCCGGCGACCTCGCCGATGTTCCACTCCACCGGGTGCAGCCGGAAGCAGCCGTTCGTGATGTGCGTGGTGCCGATGTTCTTGCCCGCGGGCAGCAGGTTCGCCGTGCGGACGGGTAGCAGCGCGCCGAGCGGGATCTCGTACGGCACGCTGGCGACGTCGATGTAGTTGTCCCCGCCGGTCGACGGGTGCAGGTCGATCCGGTAGCTCCCGACCCCGACGGCGTCCGCGCGGCGCACCCGGCCGTCGACGCCGAGGATCTCGGCCGAGACGTCGTGCTCGGTGACGGTCGTGACCGCCTTGATGCGCCGGGCTTCGCGGACGTACGCCGACTTCGCGAGTCCGTCCTTCGTGTCGGTGACGTCGGGACGGAGCTTGAGCCCCGGGAAGCCGGTGCCGCCGTCCGCGCGGGGTGCCTCGGTCTGCAGCCAGTAGAGGACGGACAGGCTCAGCTGTTTGGCTTCGTGGTGCGCCGCTTCGACGTCGGCTTCGGTCGTGTGGCCGGGAATCGTGAGCGCGGGCTTGAGCCAGTAGTCGTTGAGCGGCCAGTTGACGAGCGTGATGTCGGAGTCGAACGCGCCGTCGGTGTGCAGGTTGCGGGCGAGGATGCGGCGGAAGGCCCACAGCTCCTTGTCACCGGCGTCGGCGCTCTGGTCGGCGCTCACCGCGAGGGGGTCACCGGGCGGGTTCGGGACGAAGGTGCGTTTGACCGGCTCCAGGGTCCGCGGGTCCGGGGCGACGAAGCCGAGCAGCGGTCCGGGCCAGAAGGCCGGCTGGTAGTCGCGCCAGAAGCCGTACATCTCCGGCCGGTCGATGACGTGGTTTTCGCCTTCGTGGTGGGAAACCGCGAAGCAGTAGGTGATGCCCTGCAGGTTGGCCGGGTCGGCTTTCCCGGGCGCGTGCGGCTCGTCGTGGTCCGCTTGGGATTCGGCGCCGGTGACGTGCTCGGTGCCGGTGAGCGGCAGGAGATTGCCGTTTTCGGTGGCGTCGAGGACGTACTGGGCCTGGACGGTGACTTTGCCCTGGCCGGATTCGAGGACCACGGCGTCGACCCGGTCTCCCGTGGTGTGCGCTTCGACCGGGCGGTGGTGGCGCAGGACGTGGATCCGCCCGGCGCTGACGTGCGGCGCGAGCAGGGCTTCGATGACGGCCAAGGCCACGCGCGGTTCGCCGCAGAGCTTGCTGACCCGCCCGGCGCCGGGGTTCAGCTCCGGGTGCTTCGCGGCTTCGGCCCGCAGCGGGTAGTGGCGGCGGTAGTGGTCGCGGATGCCCGCGCGCAGGTCGCGGTAGGTGCGGGTGGACCCGAACCGCTCGATCCAGGGGTTCTCGTCCGGCGGCACGGCCTGGGCGGTGAGCTGCCCACCGAGCCAGCCGGTCTCCTCGGTGAGCACGACGCGCCGCCCGCGGGACGCGGCGGCCAGCGCGGCGGCGACCCCGCCGAGTCCCCCGCCGACCACCAGAATCTCCGTGTCCAGTTCCCTCATGAGCCCTTCCCGGCGCTGATAATTCGAATTACTACGCGGGTATGGTGCGACGCGGGCGCGCCGGGCGTCAAGAGTCAGAACCGGACAGGAACGGCCCGGGCTACAGCGGCAGGCCCGCGTAGTTGTCAGCCAGCTCGGTCATCGCGGCGGTCGAGGTGACCGTCCGGCGGAGCTGGGACAGCTGGAGCTGGGCGTCGAAGTCGTCGCCGTGGCGGTGCAGCATCGACGTCATCCACCACGAGAAGTGCGTGCACCGCCAGACCCGCCGCAACGCCGTCTCCGAGTACGCGTCCGCGAGTTCGTCGTCGCCCTGGAACGACGCCTTGAGCGCACGCGCCAGCAGCGCGACGTCGGCGACCGCGAGGTTCAGGCCCTTCGCGCCCGTCGGCGGCACGATGTGCGCCGCGTCCCCGGCCAGGTAGAGGTTCCCGTGCCGCATCGGCGTCGTCACGAAGCTGCGCATCGGCAGGACGCTCTTTTCGGTGATCGTCCCGGTCTCGAGGGTCCAGCCGTCGACGCCCAGCCGGTCGGACAGCGCCGTCCAGATCCGGTCGTCGCTCCACCGCTCGATGTCTTCGTCCGGCGCCACCTGCAGGTAGAACCGGCTGACTCGCGGCGAACGCATGCTGTGCATCGCGAACCCGTCAGGGTGCCAGGCGTAGATCAGCTCGTCCGTCGACGGCGCGACGTCGGCCAGCACGCCCAGCCACGCGAACGGGTACGTCCGCTCCCAAACCCGCGGCTGCGGAACGGAAGCCCGGCTCGGCCCGTGGAACCCGTCGCACCCGACGACGACGTCCGCGTCGATCCGCCGCGCGACCCCGTCACCGTCCACAAAGGTCACGTACGGCCGGTCGGTCACGTAGTGCACGGCGACGTCCGAAGTGGAGTAGTACGCCGGGCGGCCGGCCTTTTCCCGCGCCACCATGAGGTCCTTGGTCACCTCGGTCTGCCCGTAGACGGTCACCGACCGGCCGATGAGATCGGTGAAGTCGATGTGGTGGCGCTCCCCCGGCGTCTGCAGGTGGATCCCGCGGTGTTCCATGCCCTCGACGTCGAGCCGGTCGCCGAGGCCGACCTGCCGCAGCAGCTCGACCGTGCCCGCCTCGAGGATGCCCGCGCGGATGCGCGCCTGGACGTACTCGGCGGTCTGCCGTTCGAGCAGCACCGAGTCGATGCCGTCGAGCCCGAGCAGGTGGGACAGCAGCAGCCCGGCCGGGCCGGCGCCGACGATGACGACCTGGGTGCGCACTGGAGACGTCCTTTCCCGAGGGGAGCCCCGAGCATCTCCCGGCGGGTCAGCCACCGACTACGGCATTCTCATTCAGTGAGAGAGCGTCCGCGAGATGCCGCGTGCCGCCGCCCGCAGCGCCGGGATCTGCGCCCGCGCGTTCCGGTCGTTGGGCACGATCACCGACAGGGCCGCGACGACGGTGTCGCCGCGGCCCCGCAGCGGCACGGCGATCCCGGTCGTCTCCTCGTCGATGAACCCGGCGCAGAACGCGTAGCCGTTGCGCCGGACGTCGGCGAGGAACCGCCGCAGCCGCGCCGGGTCGGTCAAGGTCGTGCGGCGGAAGGCCCGGAGGGGACCCGCCAGCACCTCTTCCTGCAGGTCGGCGGGGGCGTGGGCGAGCAGCACCAGCCCGGACGACGACGCGTGCAGCGGCAGCCGCCCGGCCACCCGCGTCACGTTGACGACCGCGCCGGGCGCCGAGAGCCGCTCGACGAACAGCACCTCGCGGTCCTCCAGCACGGCGAGCTGGGTGTGGTGCCCGACGACGGCGTGCAGGTCCTCCATGAAGGGCATGGCCGCCTCGCGCAGCCCGAGCGTCGGCGACGCGCGCGACGCCAGCTCCCACAGCCGAACACCCACGCGGATCCTCCGATCGGGGTCGCGGCGCAGCCAGCCGTGGCCGACCAGCTCGTCGACGAGCCGGGACGCCGTGGCGACGTGCAGGCCGGCGCGGCGCGCGATGTCCGTGACGCGCAGCGCCGGCGTGTCCGGCCCGAAGGTCTCGAAGATGCGGACGACACGCGTCAGCACGGAGTCGCGTTTCACCACGTCAGGCAGTGTGCCCCACCTCGGCGGGGCACACCGCCCGGCGTCACGGCAGCGAGTTCAGGAACGGCTCGTGGCTGTTCTGGAACTCCCAGTTGTAGTACTTGTCCCAGTTGATCGACCAGGTCATCAGGCCCCGGAAGGCGGGCGAGGTGCCGCCGCGCAGCGTGTAGGAGCCGCAGCCACTGCCCTTGACCAGGCAGTTCACCGCCGTCTGGACGTCCGCTGGTGACGTGTAGCCGTTGCCGGCGCTGACCGCGGCGGGCAGGCCGATCGCGATCTGGTCGGGGCGCAGGCCGGGGAAGAACTGGCCGGTGTTCGCGACGGTGAAGCCGGCCTTGAGCATGTCGGTCATCGCGATGTGGAACTCGGCGCCGCCCATGTTGTGGTAGGAGTTGTCGAGGCCCATGACCGGGCCGGAGTTGTAGTCCTGGACGTGCAGCACGGTGAGCGAGTCGCGCAGCGCGTGGATGACGGGCAGGTAGGCGCCGGTCCGCGCGTCACCGGCGCTCGTGCCGCCGTAGAACTGGTAGCCGACCTGCACGAAGAACGTCTCGGGCGCCATCGTCAGGACGAAACCCGAGCCGTACTTGGCCTTGAGCGACTTGAGCGCCGAGATGAGGTTGACGATCACCGGCGTGGTCGGGTTGCGGAAGTCGCTGTCCCCGGCGTTGAGCGAGAGCGAGTGGCCCTCGAAGTCGACGTCGAGACCGTTGAGGCCGTACTTGTCGATGATCGCGGAGACGGAGCTGACGAACTTGTCCCGCGCGGCGGTGGTGGTCAGCTGGACCTGGCCGTTCTGGCCGCCGATGGAGATGAGGACCTTCTTGCCCTGCGCCTGCTTGGCCTTGATGGCGGCGGTGAAGTCGGCGTCGCTCTCGACGTTCGGGCATTCGGTGGCCGGGCACCGGGTGAACCGGATGTCCCCGGAGGTGACGGAGGTCGGCTCGCCGAAGGCGAGGTCGATGATGTCCCAGGCGGCGGGGACGTCGGCCATCCGGACGTAGCCGGAGCCGTTCGCGAAGCTGGAGTGCAGGTAGCCGATCAGGGCGTGCTTGGGCAGGCCGGTGTCGACGCACCCGGAGGTGCTCCCGCTCGCGGCGGCGCTCTTCGGCGACTCCCCGGCACCGTTGTAGGCGGCGACCGTGTAGCTGTGGGTGGTGCAGGCGGTCAGGCCGCCGACGGTGGCGCTGGTCCCGGTCGTCGTGGCGACGACGGTGCTGCCTTCGTAGACGCGGTACCCGGTGACGGTCCCGGCGCTCGCGCCCCAGCTCAGGGCGATGGAGTTGGTCGTGGCCGCGGTGATTTGCGGGGTGCCGGGAGCTGTGGGCGTGCCGGGGGTGTTGCCGCCGGGGCCGTCGAGGACGACGTCGTCGGCGTAGTAGGTGCCGGCGCCGTACCAGCCGTGGAGGTAGAGCTGGGCGGAGGTCTGGCTGCCGGTGGTGAAGGTGAGGGACAGCTGGTTGTAGGCGCTCGAGTTCCCGGACCAGGTGGAGGGGCCACCGGTGACGCCGAGGTAGACGGGGTTCCCGCGCACCCAGGCCGAGACGGAGTAGGTGGTGTTCGGCTGAACGGACACGGTTTGCGAGCACTGGGCGTAGTCGGCGCCGACGGGGGTGCCGGCGAGGGCGTAGCCGCCGGTGTGGGTGGGGCTGCTGACGGTGGTGGCGTTGGCGCAGGTCCAGCCGGAGAGGGAACCGGCTTCGAAGCCGGGGTTGGCGAGGAGGTTGGCCGCATCGGCGGTCCCGGTGGCGAGCCCGGAGAGCGCGAGCATTGCGGCGGCGAGGATTGCGGACAGTCGGGAACGCCTCATCGGGTCCTCCAGTCGGGGAGACTGAGGAATATTGTCTAGACCAATATGTAAAATGTCCAGACCAACTGAGGGTGACAGCCATCAGGCGCCGACGCCGAGCAGTCTCCGCAACTCGCGTCAGCAGCCCACCAGGGACTTGGCCACCACCCGCGTCCGCCGCGCGGCGGCTCGGTCGATCACCTGGACGCTGCTCCACCCCGCAGGCACCCGCTCCGCCAGCAGCCCCTCCCGCCAGCGATCCACCCGCCGCACGTGCCGGGCGAACGACCGCCGCCGCACGATCCTGCCCCGGCTGCGCTGGCGCGCCAACGCCTGCGCCGCCGTCACGTCCAGGAACAACAGCCGCACCGGCCGCCCGCTCAGCGCTCCCACCAGCGCCAGCAGCGCCCGGGTCGACGCGCGCGTCGACGGCTCGTGGACCACGATCGGCCCCCTCGCCAGCGCCCTTCCGACCACTCGGGCACGGTGCCACGCGTGGACCACCGGCCGGTAGCAGCGGTACGGCACCGCCGGTACCGCCGCCGCCAGGCGCGTCCGGACCTGGTCGGAATCCAGCACCACCAGGCCGGCCGCGGCGTGGTCGAGCATCGTCGTCTTGCCCGCGCCGGGCAGGCCCGCCACGACCACCATGTCCCGGGGCCCGAGTTCGATGACCGTGGGCTCGCTCATGCCCGTCCAACGCACTCGCGAAGGTAATGGTTCCTTTACCTTTAGCTCACGGAACGTGATCAAGCCGGGACCAGACCCGACCGTACGGACGGCGCCACCCGGAGAGACGCGCCGATGTCACCTCGCGTGCCCGACGTCACCCCATCGCCTGAAAACCCGTGCACGGCAAGGCATTCGTCGTCCGGGAACCGCTTCGGGTGAAGATCGTCCCGGCCCCTTCCCGGCGTCCGGATTTTCCCTATCTTCTGAGGGGGACGCTCAGCCTAGAACAGGGGAACTCGCCATGACCCAGTCGCTGGAACTCCCGGTCCAGGAATTCTGTCTCGATTGGACGCTCACGGGCGACGAAGGTGGGCGCGTCGGGGTCACGCTCTCCGGGCAGGTGTCACTGCTCGACAACAACCGGTTCTACAAGATCGACGGCGTCGTCTACGTCACCGAGGGTGACGTAGACATCCGCGCGGTCGGCAACCCGTGCCTGTCCGTGCGCCGCAACGGCGTCGAGAAGTCCGGACGCCAGTGGGGCTGGGAGATGTGCTCGGCCCGCAAGCGGCTCGGCGCGCTGACCACGATGGAGGGTTACTTCGTCCGCACCGGCTACTGGGCGCCGGCCGACCGCGCGATCCAGCTGAGTCTCTGCGCCGAAACCGGGTGGAGCCGGCGCAAGAGCTACAGCCCGCACGTCACCGTCCGGATGGTCGACTGACCACAGTGGACGCCCGGCGTCGCGCGGCCGCGACGACGAGCCCCGCCGCGACCGCACCCGCGACGGCGCACCCGGCGCCGAACCCCGGCGAAGGTTCGTGCACGCGCAGCACCGAAATGCACAGCCACGCGACGGCGCCGAACAGCAGCCCCAGCACCGGCCCGCCGACCGCCGCGCCGCGCCAGCGGTGGCCGTTGCGGATGGTCCGCAGCCCGGATTCGAGGTAGGCGAGCGCGAACAGCGCCAAGATGAGGCTGCCCGCGCCCATCGCGCTGGCCAGCGGGTGCTGGCTGGTGAGCAGGGTGAAGGTCTGGGTGACGGGCCCGGTCTGGACGGTCGCGGTGACCGCCCCGCCGACCACCCACCGCGCGATCGCCGGCAGGGTGAGCTCGGCGGTGAAGCCGTTGCCGGCCGGCTTGGCGAGGGTTTCGGCCGAGCCGAGCGGAATCCCGGCGGCGGACAGGCTGAGCGCGACCCGTCCGGGATTCCCGGCCCCGGCGAGGGTGAGCGGCTTGCTGAGGTCCACTTCGACGGGCGAGGTGACCCGGGTGTTGCCGAGCAACAGGGTGGGCGACGCCCCGTGGGGCAATCGTTCGGGATTGAGCAGCGCAAGGACGATCAGCACAACGGCGGCGGCCGCGGCGGCCAGCCGCAACCAGAGAACGGCGGCGCGCGAGCGGTTGGAAGAGTCGGAGTCCGGGGCGAGCGTGCCGCCGGTCGGGCCGGAACCCGGGCCACCAAAGCCGGACGCGGAGCCGGGGCCACCCGCGCCGCCTGGGGTGCCGGGTGCCGTGTCCAACCCGCCACTCGTCGCGACCAGTGTCGCGTTAGGACCCGTCGGCCTTCTCACCGGTCGCGTGCGCTCGTCCCCCTGCGGCGCCGTCGGCGAGTTCAGCCCCGCGATCACCCGGGGCGTCAAGTGCAGCACCGGCACCCCGGACCGCTCCAGCCACCCCGGTCCGTAAACCGCCGTCGCCGCGCCCGCCAGATCAGCCGCGAACGACTCCGCCTCGCGGTACCGCGCGTCCAGCTCGCGGGCCAGCGCGCGCATGATCACGCCGGCGATCGGCATCGGTACTCCCGAAATCGGCTTCGGGTCGGTGAACATGTGCTGGCGCATCATGCTGATCGCGCCGCGCGTGTTGTCGAACGGCAGCTCCCGGGCCAGCAGCTCGTACAGCACCGTGCCCGCCGCGTACACGTCGGCCGCCGGGCTCAGCGCGTTGCCCATCGCCTGCTCCGGCGCGATGTACGCCGGCGTGCCGAGGATTTCGCCACCGTGCGTGACCAGTGTCGCGCCCTCGCTGATCACCCGGGCGATGCCGAAGTCCGCCACCTTCACCACGCCCTGCAGGTTGAACAGCAGGTTGCGCGGCTTGACGTCCAGGTGCAGCACGCCCGCCCGGTGCGCCGCGTGCAGCCCGGCGAGCATCGCCAGGCCGATCGCGCACGCCTGTTCGCCGCTGACGCCGTCGCCGTGGAACCGGCTGTGCACGGTGCCGCCGTCGAGGCGCTCCATCACCAGCAGGTGCTCGCGCCCGGTGCGGACGTAGTCGTACACCGGCACGATGTGCGGGTGGTCCAGGCTCGCCAGCACGCGGGCCTCGCGATCGAACAGCTCGCTGCTCGCCGCGTGGTTGAGCACGTCCCACGGCAGCTGCTTGATCGCGACGTGCCGCCCGAGCGTCCGGTGCGTCCCGGCGAACACGACGCCCATGCCGCCTTCGCCGATCTCCGCCCCGATGTCGTACTGCGGCAGGGCGGCGACCAGCTCGGCCGGTGCGCTCATCGGGTGAATTCCTGCGTCGGCGGGACCGCCATCCGGACCGTGGTGTCACTGTCGGTGACGACCGGCGGCGGCGCGGGGTGCGGCGTCAGGTAGCCGAGCAGGAACGCGATCGCCGCGGCGCCGAGCACCACCGGGATCTCGACCGCCGGCTCCGGCGGAACCAGCCGCAGCACCGACAGCGTGATCACCGCGACCAGGCCGGTGCCGAACCCGGCGGGCAGGAACCGCAGGCCGCGGCGCCAGCGGTTGGGCGCCAGCCGGTGCCGGGCCAGCGCGAGCAGCGCGGTCAGCCACGCGAGCACGGTGAGCACGAGCATCGCCAGGCCGAAGACGCCGTAGACCGACCAGAAGGAGCCCTGGACGTCGGCGACGGTGGTCGCTTCGCCGAGCGTCGCGCGCTGGGCGTCGAGCAGCTCGACCGACGACGGGAGCAGCCCCGTCGCCTGTCCGGTGAGGTCGCCGAGGTCGAGCACGAACGTCCGGCTGATCGAGCCCCGCGCCGGCACTTCGAAGGGCGCCGTCGTGTCGTAAGCGAAGAACGTCAGGGCGAGCGCGACGCCGGAGAGCCGCACGCTGCGGACCTTCACCGGCGCGGTGCCGGAGTTGGTCGCCACGACCTGCAGCTCGACCTGCTGGCCCGGGTCGATCGGGACGGTGGCGTCCGCGACCGGCCGCCCGTCGATCGACGCCTGCACGTCGAGCGAGCCGGCGTCCGCCGAAGCGGGTGGCGCGCCGAGCAGTACGGCGCACAAACCCAACGCAACCCCCGCCGCGATGACACGTCCCATTGGGCATCCCCTACTTGCGTTATCCGACTGGTCCGGAATGCTACAGCGAGCACACACCGGGGAGGGACGTCCCAATGCGATTCGTGGTTCGGCTGTTTTTCGGCGCCGTGGCCGGAACGTTGCTTCTGCTCGCCACCGCGACCAGCGCCAACGCACAATACACTTCGTCGGTTGGTTTGAAACCGTCGACCGGCGAGGCCGGCAGTTCCTTCACCATTTCCTGGAATTTCTACCCGTGCGGCACGGCGATCACCTTTTCCTGGAACGGCACGCCGATGTGGACGGCGAACGCGACGCTGCAGCAGACCAGCGGCACGGTCGCGGCCACCGTGCCCGCCGGCGCCCAGCCCGGCACCTACCCGGTCACCGGCACGTGCACCAACGCCCGGACCAAGCAGCCACTCACGGCGAGCAGCCAGTTCACCGTGACCGCCACGCCGACCACGACCCCGCCGCCCCCGACGACCACGACCCCGCCGGTCGTGCCCTCGAAACCGACCCGGCCCGGCACCACCACGACCCCGCCGAGCACGACCACCACCCCGCCGACCACCACGACCCCGCCGCCGACGTCGACCACCCCCACCACCCCGGCGACCACCAGCACCGCGCCGAAGCCGGGCGAACTGGTGCTCGACCGGCCGAGCGTCAAGCCCGGCGACGAGCTGTCGGCCTCCGGGAAGGGCTGCGAGCCGGGCCGGATGGTCACGCTGACCTCCGACGGCACCGAGGTCGGCTCCGCCTACGCCGACAGCTCCGGCGCCTTCACCGCGCCGGTCCAGTTCACCCGGATCGAGGCGGGGCGGCACACCGTCGTCGCCGAGTGCGGCGTGCGGCTGACCGGCGCGGTCGACCAGGTCGTGACCCGCTCGTCCGGCGGACAGACGGGCACGCTCGTCATCCTCGTGTTCTTCGTGCTCGCGGGCATCACGGTGATCCGCTTCCGATGATCCCCGGTTGACATGCAGCCGTTTGGCTGCCTATCGTGAATAGGCAGCCAAACGGCTGCATGTCACGAGAGGGCGCGATGGACGAGGTGTTCAAGGCCCTGGCCGACCCCAGCCGCCGCCGGCTGCTGGACGTGCTCAACGAGCGCAACGGCCAGACCCTGCGCGAGCTGTGCGCGGGACTGGACATGGCCCGCCAGTCGGTCAGCAAGCACCTGGCCGTGCTCGAGGCGGCCGGACTGGTCACGACGACCTGGCGCGGCCGCGAAAAACTGCACTACCTCGACGCCGCGCCGATCAACGCGATCAGCGAGCGCTGGCTGACCCGCTACGACCGCCGGCGGGCCGGCGCGCTCGCCGATCTGAAACGAGCCCTGGAGTCCGAACCGATGAACGAATTCGCGTACACCACCTACATCAGCACGACCCCGGAAAAGCTCTGGCAAGCGCTTACCGAACCGGCGTTCACCCGCCAGTACTGGGGCGTCGCGTTCGAAACCGACTGGACAAAGGGGTCGCCGATGACCTGGGCGGAAAGCGGCGCGAAAACGAGCCACCCCGAGCAGGTCGTCCTCGAAGCGGACCCGTACCGCCGCCTTTCCTACACCTGGCACACGTTCACCGAGGAATGGGCGAACGGAAACGGAATCGACGCGGAAACGCTCGCGAAACTGCAGCGGGAAGGCCGTTCGAAGGTCACGTTCACGCTGGAACCGCAGGGGGAAACCGTGAAGCTGACGGTGCTGCACGACGGTTTCGAGCCCGGCAGCACGGTCATGGCGATGTGCAGCCAGGGCTGGCCGGCCCTGCTGTCCAGCCTGAAGACGCTGATGGAGACCGGTTCCCCGCTGCCGGCAGCGTGAGCAACCGGACCAAACCGTCCAATCCGACAGATCTGGCATACGCAATCGTCTGGTTTCTCCCCCTTTCGTGGGCGCCGGGCTGAAGTCCCGGTGAATTCCCTCCTCTCGACGGCATCCGATGCGGTTTTCCGGGCGCTAGGGTCGCATAATCCGTGACCGGTGATGGTCCGATCGAGTGACGGGAGAGCAGGCGTGCCGGGGTCAGTGCGTACCCGCTGGGTGGTGGCGGCCGTGGTCGTGGCCGCCGCGGCGGGAGCCGTCGTGGCGTTCTGGCCGGACAGCGCGTCGGCCGGAGACCCCGAGATCGCGGTGTCACGCTCGGCGTGCGGCACCGGCTGGGCGGACCCGAAGCCGGGACCGCAGACGTTCCGCCTGCACAACACGGGATCGGTGACCGCCGAGGTCGACCTGATCGACCCGGCGACCGGCGTGATCTACGGCGAGGTCGAGGGCCTCGGCCCGGCGACCACCCGGCCGCTGCAGGTCACCCTCGGCAACGGCAGCTACGCGTTCCGCTGCCTGCCCGAGGACACGAGCGCGATCGTCGGACCGGCCGTGCAGGTCAGCGGCGGTGCCGAGCGGACCGGCCCGGGCGTCGCACCGGTGACGCACAACGACCTGCTCGGGCCGCTCAAGGCCTACCAGCAGCACGTCACGACGGGGCTCGGCGAACTGGTCGCGAACACGGGCGCGCTGAAGAACGCGGTCCACGGCGGCGACCGCGCGGCGAGCCGGACGGCGTGGTTGACGGCCCACCTGACGTACGAGCGGCTGGGCGCGGCGTACAACGCGTTCGGCGACTCCGACGGCGCGCTCAACGGCACCGCCAATGGCCTCCCGAACGGCACGTCCGACGCGGGCTTCACCGGCTTCCACCGCCTCGAGCAGGGTCTTTGGCACGGCGAGGACCTGGGCGCACTGGGCGCGGTGGCCGACCGGCTCGACACCGACGCCCGCGCGCTGCAGGCATCCTTCGGCAACAGCCAGGTCGACGGGAACGACCTCGGCCTGCGCGCGCACGAGATCATGGAGAACACGCTGCAGTTCGAGCTGACGGGCCGCACGGACTACGGCAGCGGCACCAACCTGGCGACGGCGCGCGCCAACCTCGACGGCACCCGCGCGGTGCTGGACGTGCTCCGCCCGCTGCTCGCGCCCCGGTACCCGGATCTGTCCAAGGTGGACACCTGGCTGACGCGCACGCAGTCCCTTTTGGACGCGGCGCACCGGCCCGACGGTAGCTGGACGCCGCTGGCGCAGCTGCCGCAGAAGGAAAGGCAGAAGCTGAACGCCGATGTGAGCGAGCTGACGGAACTGCTGGCCCCGGTCGCGGCGATCGCCGAGCCGAGGAGGGTCTCGTGATGGGGCGACCGCGCGGAACCGTGACCAGCTACGCGGGCACCAGCCGGCCGAGGAGGGTCTCGTGACCGACCAGTCTCGCTGCCCCGTACCGCACCCGGCCGGGTTGCCGCGCCGTTCCTTCCTGCGCCGCGCCGCGATGGGGGCCGGACTGACCGTTGCCGCCGGCGCCGGGCTCGGGGCCTCCTCCGCCGTCACCGACAGCACCGCGCCCGTGCCCTTCCACGGCCCGCACCAGGCCGCCATCCTGCGGAAGCCGCCCACCCAGACCGTCGTCGCCTCGTTCGACGTCGTCGCCGAGTCGAAAGCCGAGCTCACCGAGCTCTTCCGGGCCGTCACCGATCGGGCGCGGTTCCTCACCGGGGGCGGGGCGCCCGCCTCGCTCGGGATCAGCGCGCCGCCCGCCGACTCCGGGGTGCTCGGTCCCGTGGTGCCCGGTGGCGACCTGGGTGTCGTCCTCGGGGTCGGCGCCTCGCTCTTCGACGACCGGTACGGCCTCGCGAAACTCAAGCCCGCCAAGCTGAAGCCGATGACGACGTTCCCGAACGACGCCCTCGACCCGGCCCAGTGCCACGGCGACCTCAGCCTCACCCTGTCCGCGAACTCCACCGACACCGTGCTGCACGCGCTGCGCGACATCGCGCGCGCGACGCGCGGGGGCATGCAGCCGCGGTGGAAGATCAACGGCTTCAGCTCCCCGCCGCGCCCGGCCGGGACGCCGCGGAACCTGATGGGCTTCAAGGACGGCACCTCGAACCCGGAGGAAGCCGACTTCGACCGTCTCGTGTGGACACCCGGGGATCCCGCCTGGGCCGCGGGCGGCAGCTACCAGGTGGTCCGGCTGATCCGGATGCTGGTCGAGTTCTGGGACCGGGTTTCGCTGGCCGAGCAGGAGAACATGTTCGGCCGCCGCCGCGACACCGGCGCCCCGCTCGACGGCACCGGGGAAACCGACGTCCCCCGCTACGCCGACGACCCGATCGGCACCGTCATCCCGCTGACCAGCCACATCCGCAAGGCCAACCCGCGCACGCCGGAGACCGACTCGAGCCGGATCCTGCGCCGCGCGGTGAACTACGACCGCGGCGTCGACAGCAACGGCAACCTCGACATGGGCCTGGTCTTCGTCTGCTACCAGCAGGACCTGGAGCGCCAGTTCGAAGCGGTCCAGACGCGGCTGGCCGACGAACCCCTGACCGACTACATCTCCCCGTTCGGCGGCGGCTACTTCTTCGCGCTGCCGGGCGTCACCGGGCCGGACGACCACTTCGGCCGCGCATTGCTCGCCTGACCTGGCACTCCGTAGAAATGAACAGCGCACCACGAAAGGAACATCCACTGTGGACAAGAGAACCCGCCGGCGACGGCGCGG
The DNA here is from genome assembly GCF_055633805.1 of Amycolatopsis sp. NPDC114478. Classification (NCBI taxonomy): domain Bacteria; kingdom Bacillati; phylum Actinomycetota; class Actinomycetes; order Pseudonocardiales; family Pseudonocardiaceae; genus Amycolatopsis; species Amycolatopsis sp. NPDC114478. The sequence continues at coordinate 421,650 of NZ_JBVKDO010000001.1, forward strand.
CCTGCTCGGCGCCGGGGCCCTCGCCTCGGTGGCCACGCTGGCCGTCGTCACCGGCTCCGCGTCAACCGCCGCGGACGCCCAGCCGCTGAACGTCTTCCCGGCCCACTGGATCCCCACGGCCACGCCGATCAAGCACGTCGTGGTCATCTTCGGCGAGAACATCTCGTTCGACCACTACTTCGGCACCTACCCGAACGCGGCCAACACCGACGGCACGCCGTTCAAGGCCGCGCGCGACACCCCGAAGGTCAACGGCCTCGACAAGAAGCTGCTGACGAACAACCCGAACGCGTACAACCCGAAGCGGCTCACGCACGAGCAGGCGATGACCTGCGACCAGAACCACAACTACGGCGCCGAGCAGGCCGCGTTCAACGGCGGCAAGATGGACAAGTTCGTCGAGAAGACCGAGACGGACAAGTGCACCGGCCAGCCGGTGCTGTTCGGCGAGCCCGGCCTGGTGATGGACTACTACGACGGCAACACCGTCACCGGCATGTGGAACTACGCGCAGCACTACGCGCTGAACGACAACTCCTACAACACCGTGTTCGGCCCGTCGACCCCCGGCGCGCTGAACCTCATCTCGGGCCAGACGCACGGCGGCCAGGCGGTCGACCCGGTGACGCACAAGCCGGTCAGCGACTCCTACGTGGTGTCGTCGCCGGACGCGAACGGTGTCGGCACGGTCATCAACGACCCGGACCCGGCCTGGGACGACTGCTCGGGCAAGAACCACACGAGCAAGGACAACCTGGCCACCATGCAGGGCCGCAACGTCGGTGACCTGCTCAACCAGCGCCGCGTGACGTGGGGCTGGTTCCAGGGCGGCTTCCGCCCGACCGGCGAAGCCAACGGGTACGCGGTCTGCGGCCAGAAGCACACGAACCTGGGCGGCAACGCGGTGGCGGACTACAGCCCGCACCACGAGCCGTTCCAGTACTACCAGTCGACGGCGAACCCCAAGCACCTCGCACCGTCGTCGGTGCGGGCGATCGGCCAGACCGACCGCGCCAACCACCAGTACGACATCTCGGACTTCGACGACTCGCTGAAGGCCGGCTCGATGCCCGCGGTCAGCTTCCTGAAGGCCCCGGAGTACCAGGACGGCCACGCGGGCTACTCGGACCCGCTGGACGAGCAGCAGTTCGTCGTCAGCGAGATCAACAAGATCCAGCAGTCGCCGGAGTGGAAGTCCACGGCGGTCGTGCTGGCCTACGACGACTCCGACGGCTGGTACGACCACGCCGCGTCGCAGATCGTCAACGGCTCGCACGACGCCGCGCAGGACCAGGCGGTGTGCACGGGCAAGCCGACGAAGGTGGGCACCTACGCCGACCGCTGCGGCTACGGCCCGCGGCTGCCGCTGCTGGTGGTTTCGCCGTACAGCAAGGTGAACCACGTCGACCACACGCAGACGGACCAGACCTCGGTGCTGAAGTTCATCGAGGACAACTGGTTCACCGGCCGCGTCGGCGACTCGTCCTTCGACTCCCGGGCGGGGTCGATGAACGGGATGTTCAACTTCTGGTGGCCGGAAGCGAAGAAGGTCACGCTCGACCCGAAGACGGGCGCCGTGACGCACAGCTAGTAGCTCTGCCGCAGCTCGTCGTGAGTGGGAAACAGGGTTCTAACCCTGTTTCTCACTCACGACCGCCGGGGCCAGGTCCCACGTCAAAGTCACCACGGTGCCCGACTCGCCGGACGCGATGTCCGCGCGGTCGGCACTCGCCCGCAGCAGCAGCAATCCGCGCCCCCGCGGGGAAACCGGGCGCGGGTCCACCACGGGGGTCCGCCACCGGCCGTGGTCGCCGATGACCACCTCGATCCGGTCCGGGTGCGCCGTCGCGTCGAGGTCGACCACCCCGGCCCCCGCGCCGTCGTACGCGTGGTCGGCGACGTTCGCCAGCGCTTCGTAGCTCGCCAGCACGATGTCCTGCGCCCGGCCCGCGTCGACGCCCGTCTCGAGGACCCACGCCATCAGGTCGTGCCGGAGCCGCCGCAGGGCCTGGGGTTCCGCCTGCACGCCGTGGCGGCGGAACGGTCCCGGGGGTTCGTCCATCGGTAGCCTTTCCGGGCCCGTCACCGGCTCAGCGCTTCGTCGACCGTCGCGTGGATGCCGATCCACGTGTCCAGCCCGGTCGTCTTCAGCGGCCCCGACGTCACCGCCGAGTCGCTCACCACCCGCAGCGCGCGCTCGGGCAGCCGGCGGTGCGCCGCCGCGAGCACCTGCAGCCCCGCCGAGCAGAAGAACGTGACCCCGCGCAGGTCGACCACCAATGTCCGCGGCTCGCCGGCCAGCACTACGTCGACGACTTCTTCGAACTCCGGCGCGCTCACCAGGTCGATCTCCCCCTCGACGCGCAGCACCGCGGCCGTGTCCCGCCAGTCGAGCGTGACCGCCAGCTCGACGGCGGGCAGATCCCGGGATGAAGAGGTCACGGCGCTTTATGGTGCCCCAATCACCGCCGCCGCGCCAACGACGCCCCTCACCGGTGCGGCAGCTTGACGACGGTGACCCAGAATTCGTCGATCTTCCGGACCACCTCGACGAACTTCTCGAAGTCGACCGGCTTGGTGACGTAGGCGTTGGCGTGCAGGTCGTAGCTGCGGACGATGTCTTCCTCCGCTTCGGACGTCGTCAGCACGACCACCGGGATGGTGCGCAGCTCCGGGTCCTGCTTGATCTCGCCGAGCAGCTCGCGGCCGTCCTTGCGGGGCAGGTTGAGGTCGAGCAGGATCAGCCCCGGCCGCGGCGCGTCGGCGAAGCGCCCGCGGCGGTTCAGGAACTCGAGGGCCTCGACGCCGTCGCTCACCTCGTGCAGCGCGTTGCGGATCTTGTGGTGCTCGAAGGCTTCCCGCGTCATCAGCACGTCACCCGGGTCGTCTTCGACGAGCAGGATGTCGATCGGAACGTGCGCGTGCGTCATGCGTCCTCGCCGTCCTCGGTCGCCGCCGGCAGCGTGAAGCGGAAGGTGGTGTTCTCGGCTTCGGTGTCGAGCCAGATCCGGCCGCCGTGGTACTCGACGATCCGGCGGCACAGGGCCAAACCGATCCCGGTACCCGGGTACGCGTTGCGGGTGTGCAGCCGCTGGAACAGCGCGAAGACCCGTTCGGCGTACTCCGCGTCGATGCCGATCCCGTTGTCCGACACCGAAAACACCCACTCGTCGCCGTCGCGGTCCGCGGTGACCCGCACCTCGGGCGGCGCTTCGCCCTTGAACTTCAGGGCGTTGCCGATCAGGTTCTGGAACACCGCCGTCATCAACGCCGGCTCGACGCGCACCTCCGGCAGCTCGCCCCGGTCGACCTTGCCGCCGCTGAGCGACAGCGCCACCTCCAGGTTCGCGAGCGCGTCGTCGGCCAGCCGGCCCGCGTCGGCCACGACGTGCTCGGCTGGCTTCCGCCCGACCCGGGAAAACGCCAGGAGGTCGTTGATCAGGACCTGCATGCGCTTCGCGCCGTCGACCGCGTACTCGATGTACTGCTGGCCGCGTTCGTCGAGCAGACCCTCGTAGCGGCGCTGGAGCAGCTGGCAGAAGCTCGCTACCTTCCGCAGCGGTTCCTGCAGGTCGTGCGAAGCGACGTAGGCGAACTGCTCCAGGTCGGCGTTCGACCGCTCCAGTTCGTGCGTCCGGCGGTCCAGGAGCGCGTGGGCCCGTTCCAGCTCGGCGACCTCGTCGAGGATCCGCTGGCGCATGGCTTCGACGTCGGCGCCGAGCTGGGCGATCTCACGCGGCCCGCTCCCGTGCACGGGGTGGCCGACGTCCCGGTCGGCGGCCTGGCGGACCTCGCCGGCCAGCCGCAGGATCGGCCGGGTGATGACCTGCCGCAGGCCGAGGAAGAGCACCACGAACAGCAGCACGATCAGCACGGCGATGGCGACGAGCATGGCGGTCAGGAAGGCCGCCGCGCCGTCGAGGTCCGTCCGGCCGGCGTCGCGGACGGCGGTGAGGTGGTCGAACTGGGTGCCCAGGGCCTGGCGCACCGCGACGAACAGCATCCGGCTGCGCTCGATCTGCGCCTGGGTGGGCGGCCCGGCGCCGGGTTCGACGGCGGGCGCGGCCACGGCCTGCCACGCGGCGGCCGCCCGCAGGACGGCTTCCAGGTCGTCGCCGGCCTGGGTGCCGGGGAGGGCGCCGAGCTGGCGCAGCTGGCTGACCGCGTCGCCTTCCGCCCGGCGGCCGTCCGTGTACGGCGCGAGGAAGTCCGGCCGCCGGCCGAGCTGGTAGCCGCGGATGCCGGTTTCCTGGTTCAGCAACGCCGTCGACAGCTGCGTCGTGGCCAGCCGCTGCGGCCCGATGACGTCGAGGAGGCTGGTGCGGGCCTCGGTGAGGTTGTTGAGCGCGATCACGCCGCCGGCCACCGCGGCGAGCAGCAGGACCGCTTCGGCGACGGCGAACAGGCTCAGCCAGCGGCGGATCGTCCAGCCGCGTGCTTCAGTGCTCATCAGCGGGGTCCTGTCGGATCGTGGCTGAGCAGGGCGAGGGCGACGTCGTCGTCGAGCGGGCCGGAGTTGAGCCGTTCGGCGCGGGCGATCAGCTCGTCGAGCAGGTCGGTGCCGGCGAGGCCGGCCTCGTGCTGGATCTCCAGGACGATGGCGGCCATCCGCTCGTGGCCGAGCCGCTCGGCCCCGGCGCCGACGCGGCCCTCGAACACGCCGTCGGTGTAGAGCAGCAGCGACCAGCCCGGTTCGAGCGGCACCTCGAGGGCCTCCCACTTCGTGCCTTCGACGATGCCGAGCGGGACGCCGAGGCGTTCGCCGGACAGGAGGTGCCCGTCGCCCGGGGTGAGCAGCAGCGGCGGCAGGTGCCCGGCCAGCGACAGGCGCAGGGATCGTCGGTCCGGCGCGACGACGACCATGCAGACGGTGGCGAACAGCGGCTCGATCCGCTCGTGCACCAGCACCCGCTCGACCATGCTCAGCACGTCCGCCATGGGCAGGCCGGCCATCACCAGCGAGCGCCACGCGATCCGCAGGGCGACGCCGAGCGCGGCCTCGTCCGGGCCGTGGCCGCAGACGTCGCCGATCATCATGTGCACGGTGCCGTCGGCGAGCTCGATCGCGTCGTAGAAGTCGCCGCCCAGCAGGGAGCCGTTGCGGCCGGGGCGGTAGCGGGAGGCCAGATGGAGGTGCGGGTCGCGCAGCAGCGGGACGGGCAGCAGGCCGCGTTCCAGCCGCGCGTTTTCCCGGGCGAGCAGCTGCTGCTGCAGGAACTGCTGCTCGACCTGCTCGGCGCGCTTGCGTTCGCGGGCGAACCGCAGGGCCTTCACCAGCAGCGGCCCGTCGACCTGGTCCTTGACGAGGTAGTCCTGCGCGCCGGCGGCGACCGCGGCCACACCGGTGGCCTGGTCGTGCCCGCCGGTCAGGACGACGATCGCGACGCCGGGCGCGTGCTGGCCGAGCTTCGTCAGCCCGCTCAAGCCCATGGCGTCGGGCAGCTGCAGGTCGAGGACGACGCAGTCGGCGGTGAGCGGGCCGGCCAGCGCGGCCGCGAGCGTTTCGACGCGTTCGAGCGAGAACGGCACGGACGTGTCCGCGAGCATCTCCTCGACCAGCAGCGCGTCGCCGTCGTCGTCCTCGACGAGCAGCACGCGCAAACGGGTGCCGGAGTCCCACGATGAGTCCTGCGCGGCGGTCACCGGCTTCTCCCGTTCGGCTGCTCGTGAGCCAGCACATCCAGACGATCACCCTAGCGGCACTGGCGGCGGCGGCCTACGGCCGCGAAACCGGTCCCACGGAGGTAGCGTTTTATAGCACTCCGGTGTGACACCGGACGGGTAACGGTTCGGGTCGTGACCGTGCCGGAACCGGACGATCCCGCCCTACCCTGCGCGCATGTCCGAAACGCAGGGGGACGGCGGAGGGTTTCCGCCGGGTTCGAATCCGTACGGCCGGTTCCCGCCGGCGCCGCCGCCCGCCCACCGGCCCGCCCGGCCGGAGCCGGTCCGGCGCGCCGCGTTCGCCTGGTGGGGCGCGGTCGCGTGCTGGTTCCTCGGTTCGCTGCTCAGCCAGCTGCTGGACAGCACCCTCTTCCGGTTCACGATGTCCGAATCCGTGCCGGCCGGCGACGGCTCGGTCGTGACCAGGACGGTGCAAGGCCCGCTGCCCACCGACATCGCGGTGCTCACGTTCCTGCTGCCGGGAGCGCTGTGGGCAGTGCTGGTGTACGGGATGTACCGCGGCGCGGGCTGGGCGCGCAAGGTGCTGGCGATCGCCGGCGTCCTGGGCATCCTCAACGTGGTGATCCAGCTGGTCGCCCTCGCCGGCGCGGACCCGATGCGCGCCGGCGACCTCGCGCACCTGGGGTTCTTCCTGGGCGCGCTGGGCCTGTCGATCGCCGGGTTCGTCCTGATGTACCGGGACGGCACCGCGCCGTACTTCGTCAGGCGCCGCTGAGCCGGGCGGCGAGGAACTCCTGCTCGACGGCGTTCTCGCTCAACGCGAGCGCGGCGCGGTAGGCGTCGGCCGCTTCGGCGTCGCGGCCGAGGCGGTGCAGCAGATCCGCTTTGGTGGCGGGCAGGTAGCGGTAGCCGGCGAGGCGGCCGCCGGCCTCCAGCCGGGCGATCTCGGCGAGGGCGGCCTCGGGTCCGGCCACCACGGCGAGGGCGACCGCGCGGTTGAGCGCCACCACGGGCGAGGGCCACAGGCGCAGCAGCACGTCGTAGAGGGTCAGGATCTGCGGCCAGTCGGTTTCGCCGTAGCTCGGCGCCTGGGCGTGCAGGGCGGCGATCGCGGCCTGGACGCCGAAGCTTCCCGGCGGCCCGTTTTCGAGCGCTTCGACGACGAGCCGGTCGGCCTCGGCGATCATCGCCGTGTCCCAGCGCGCGCGGTCCTGGTCTTCCAGCCGCAGCAGGCGCCCGGCGGCGTCGGTCCGGGTGGCCCGGCGGGCCTGCTGGACGAGCAGGAGCGCGAGCAGCCCGGCGACCTCGGTGTCGGCGGACAGCAGGGCGCGCAGCATCCGCGCCAGGTCCAGCGCGCGGCCGGTCAGCTCGTCGCGGACGAGGTCGTCCCCCGACGGCGCGGTGTGGCCCGCCGCGTAGAGCAGGTGCAGCACGGTCAGCACGACGGACACGCGCGCGGGCAGGTCCTCGGCCGCGGGCACCGCGTACGGGATGCTCGCGGCGGCGATCTTCTTCTTGGCGCGGGTGAGCCGGGCGGCCATCGTCGGCTCGGGCACCAGGAAGGCGTGCGCGATGTCGGCCGTCGCCACGCCGCAGACCAGCCGCAGCGTCAACGCGATCTGGGCCTCCTGAGCGAGTGCCGGGTGGCAGCAGGTGAAGACGAGCCGGAGCCGGTCGTCGGGGATCGGCCCGGCGGGCTCCGGCGCCTCGGCGACGTCGGGTTCGACGAGCAGCGGCAGCTTGCGCCGCAGCACTTCCCGGTGCCGGACGCCGTTGAGCGCGGTCCGGCGCGCGACCGTGGTCAACCACGCGCCGGGCCGGTCCGGGACGCCGTCGGCCGCCCAGCGCTTCAGCGCCTGGAGGTAGGCGTCCTGGACGGCTTCCTCGGCCTCGTCGAGGTCGCGGGTCACCCGCACCGTAGCGGCGAGCACGTAGGCCCACTCGCGACGGTGCGCTTCGGCGACGGCGTCGGCGACCGGGGTCAGTCCGCCACGACCTGGAAGCCGACGAGCGGCCGGACCTCGACGCCGCCCTCGACGACCGGCGTCAGCTTCGCGCAGGCGAGGGCGTGGTCGAGGTCGCGGGCCTCCAGCACGTACACGCCCGCGAGCACCTCCTTGGTCTCCACGAACGGCCCGTCGGTGACGAGGTCGCCGCGGTGGGCGGTGGCCGTCTCGTTCGGCTGCAGGGCGAGACCCGCGGTCACCTTCCCGCCCTTCGAGGCGATCAGGTCCGGCAGCCCCAGGTGCCGGTCCATGATCTCCTTCGGCAGGTCTTCGGCGGGCACCCGCTCGTAGATCAGCACCGCGTACTGCGCCATGTCCGTTCCTCCTGGTCGTCGGTCCTTTCCTACTCCGTCACGCGGGGAACGGCGAAATCGACAGCGTGAACGCGTTGCCTTCCCCCTGGACCAGAGAGCTGAGGTACGCGGTGAACGCGCCGCAGCCGGTCAACGCCGGGATCGTGTACGTGCCCGTCACCGGGCCGCCCGCCGCCGGGGTGAAACCGGTGCCGGACCGCAGGTCGACCGGGATCGACGCGCTCGCCCGGCAGCCCGCGTCCGCGACCGGCAGCCCGAACAACGTCACCTGCGGCAAGGACAGCGCCAGCTTCGCGTGCGCGACGAAGCCGTCACCCGTGATTTCTCCGGTCTGCGGGCCGTCCGGGCTGAACAGCAGGTCGGCTGTCCCGGGGACGAACCCGAACACCTTGAACTCCGCCCGCGTCCGGTCGAACGCCGGGCTGAACCCCGTGAAAGATCCGGTGAGCGGCGCGGTCGCCCCCAGCGTCTTCAGCGTCGTCGTCCCCGTGACGCGGTAGTCGCGGGACGCCGGGGCACCCAGGTCGAAGCTGAGCAGCACCGGGTCCTGCCCCGGGTCGAGCGTGCAGTCCGAGGTGAACGAACCGAGCCCGGTGAACGAGCCGTCGGCCTTCTTCGGCGTGAGCCGCGCGCTGAAGCCGCCGATGGCGACTGTCGTTTCGCCTGCGTTCGGCAGCCGCACCGGCGGAACCGAGCCGGACGCGTTGGTGGTGAACGGCCCCGACGCCGGCACCGCCGTCTTCGCCACGGTGAGCGGCAGGGCCAGGGGCAGCGTCAGCGGGCCGTTGGTCAGCGTCACCCCTGCGGACGCCGTCCCTTCGATGCTCGCCGCGCCGACCAGGGCCAGGCCGCGCGTGGACTTGTCCGGCACGGTCACCGCCACCGCGAGGTCCGCCGTCGTGAACGTGCCGCCGGGCGCGGCCGGCACCTCGAACGCCGCCTTGACCTCCACGGCCAGCTTCTGCAGGCCGATCAAGGGGAACGGGCAGGTGAAGCTCAGCTCCTTGTCGACCGGGGTCGACGCCGACGCGGGCGTGGCGACGGCGAGAGCGAGCACGCAGGCGGCGAGCAACGACCGGGCGATCCGCACGGGCGCTCCCCTTTCTCGAGACGTGGCACCGGCCCCCGCCGCGGCACTGGGCGCGCGGCGGGGGCCGGCAGATCGGGTCACTTCTTGGCGAGCACGAGGTTCAGCGTGTTGCCGTCACTCTTGGCGAACGCGCTGATGATGTCGTTGAACGGGCCGCAGTTCTGCAGCGCGGACAGCGAGTAGGTGCCCGACAGCTTGCCGCCCTTGAGCAGGTCGAAGTCGGGACCGGTGGTCATCTCGCTCGTCGACGAGGTGGTCGTGCCGCACTTCGGGTCGGTGCTGATCGGGATGCCGAACAGGTTGACCGTGGTGAGGAACGTGTCGAACTTGATGTGCGCCTTGAAGCCGGTGCCCACCAGCTCACCGGTCTGCGGGCCGTTCTGCACGACCTTGACGTCCGAGCTGCCCTGCAGGAAGCCGAACAGCTTGAAGTCGGTGTGCGTCGGGTTCAGCTGCAGGCTGCCGGTGAACTTCTTCGCCGCCAGGTCGACGTCGGCGTCGAAGGAGCCCGTGATCGGCGCGGTGCTGCCGAGGGACTTCAGCGCCGTCTGGCCGGTGATGCCGAAGGAGTACTTGATGCCCCCACCCGGCGGGGTCGTGGTGGGCGGGGTGGTCACCGGCGGCGTGGTGGTCGGGGGTGTCGTCACCGGCGGGGTGGTCGTGGTGGGCGGGGTCGTCGTCCCGCCACCGTTGATGGTGATGGTGGCCAGGGTGTTGTTCTGGCCGGCGTCCTGCGTGCAGGGCGCGTCGATGGTGCCGTCCGGCGTGATGCCGGTGACCGAGCCGTCGGCCTTGCGCGGCGTGACCTTGAGGTTCAGGTCGCCGACGGTGATCTTCGCCTGGCCGGCCTGGGTGAACGTCAGCGACGGCGTCTTGCCCGCCGCGTTGATGTTCATCTCCCCCGACGCCGGGATGTTCGTCTTGTCCAGCGTGATCGGGACGCTGACCGGCAGGTTGAGGCTCGGCGCCGCGACGGTCGCGGCGGCGGTGGCGGTGCCCTCGAGCGTCGTGGCGCCGATCAGGCTCAGGCCGGAGACGGTGTCCGCGTTGATCGTGGACACGGCCTTGATGTCGAACGCGCCGGTCGGCTGGCCGGTGTTCACCGTGGTCGGCAGGTCGGTGTTGATCACCACCTTCAGCGACTGGGACCCCACCAGCGGGAACGTGCAGTGGTAGTTCAGCGTCAGCGAAATCGGGTCGGCGGCACTGGCCTGCGCCCCGACGACCAGCGCGGTGGCGACGAGCCCCACCGCGCCCACGGCCGCGGCGGCCGCGACCGTCTTCTTCTTGCCTCTTGGGTGACTCACGATGGTCCTTCCGTGTATCAACAGTGATACGAAACGGCCCGCGCTATTCGAGAATCGCGACCGGACCGTAAGCTAACGAGCACCGGCGGCGCCGATCAAGGGCTTTCGGTGAAAAGGCCACACGGGCACCGCAAATTGTCACCCCGGCACGTCACCCGACTCGGGTTCCTAGCAGGCCGGGGAAGGTTTCCCCAGCACAGAGGCATCGACGAAGCGCTGACGCGCGTGACAAACACGGTCCGCGAAATGTTGACGCACGTGCCAATCGGCCATTCCCGCCTTGCTCGCCCGCAACCGCGCCGCGTAGCTTCGAAACCCATGAAAAGAATGCACAGCGCGGTGCTTGCAATGGCGGCGGCCGCGCTTCTGTCGTGCTCCGCGTGCGGGTCGGACGCCCCGGCCGACCCCGGCCGGCACGCCGATCCCGCGGCACTCGCCTGGGTCGACAAAGTGTGCACCGGCGTGGCCTCGGGTTCGGCGAAGCTGTCGCAGCCGCCGGCCGTCGACGACGCCGACCCGGTGAAGACCCGGGACGCGATGGTCGACTTCCTGGGCCGCCTCGGTTCCGCCCTCGACGACATGGCGGGCGGCCTGCGCACCGCCGGCGTCCCACCGGTCCCGGATGGACAGTCCGCAGTGGACAAAGCGACCGGCAACCTCACCGAGACGAAGACGAAGCTCGCCGAGACCAAGTCCAAGATGGAGCAGGCGAAGGTGACCGACCAGCCGAGCCTGCGCAAGGTCATCGCCGACGCCGACGCGACCATGGGCCAGCTCGCCGACCCGGAGGGCCCGATCAAGGACCTCAAGGCGAACCCCGAGCTGAACCTGGCCTTCGGTGAGTCCGCGACCTGCAAGCGCGTCTACGGGACGGGCTCGTGACCGGCCGCCGCGTGCTCGCCGCCTTCGCGGCGCTGGTGTTCGCCACCGCGCTCGCGCCCGCGGCGTCGGCGGCCACGGCACCGGGTCCCGCCGACGACTCGTTCTACACGCCGCCGTCACCGCTGCCCGCGGGCAAGCCCGGGGACGTCATCCGGTGGCGGCCGTCGAACGCGGGCCCGCGCAAGGCGTCCGTCGACGCGTGGCAGGTGATGTACCTGTCCACGAACGCGCTCGGGCAGCCCGACGCCGTCACCGGCACCGTGCTCGTGCCGAAGAACGCCGACCGCGCGACCGCGCCGATCGTCTCGTTCGACCCCGGCACGCACGGGCCGGCGTTCGGCTGCACGCCGTCGAAGATGATCGACATCGGCGCGTTCTACGAGCAGCCCGGCCTCGACGACCTCCTGGACGCGGGGTACGCCGTCGCCGTCCCGGACTACGAGGGCTACCAGAGCACGCCGAAGACGACGTACGTCGTGGGCCGGTCCGAGGGCCCGGCGGTGATCGACGGCGTCCGCGCGGCTCAGCGGCTCCCCGCGGCGGGGCTGTCCTCGACGTCCAAGGTCGTCTTCCGCGGCTACTCCCAGGGCGGCGGCGCCGCGGCGTGGGCCGGCGAGCTGCAACCGGCGTACGCGCCGGAGCTGAACCTCGTCGGGATCGCGGCCGGCGGGGTACCGGCCGACCTCGTCCAGGTGACGCTGCAGCTCGACGGCAAGTTCGGCTTCGGCGTGTTCGCCTACGCCCTGCTCGGCCTCGACCAGGCGTACCCGGAGCTGCGGCTGGACTCGTTCCTGAGCGACAACGGCCGCGCGAAGCTGGCCGAAATGAAGCAGAGTGCGTGCACGTTCGAGCTGCTCACGACGTACGCGAACCAGAAGATCGCGGACTACACGACCGGCCCGGGCTACATCAAGCCCGCGTGGGTCGCGCGGCTGAACGAGAACAAGCTCGGCGGCAGCCCGCCGAAGGTCCCGGTGTTCCAGTACCACGGCACCGCCGACCAGCTGGTGCAGTTCGCGCAGGCCGACGCGCTGCACAAGGCGTACTGCGCGGCCGGGGTGGCGGTGACGTGGAAGACCTACGACACCGACCACATCACGCTGGTCTACACCGGCAACGCCGACGTGCTGGCGTTCGTCAAGGACCGGATCGCCGGGAAGCCGGCGACGCCGAACTGCTGATCAGCGGTTCGGCCGGCCGTGCGGGTGCTGCTGCTGCCACGAGCTGATCACCGAGCTCACGTACTGCTGCCACTGGTCTTCGGCCGGCGGCGCCGTCGTCGCCGGGCCCGCGGGCTTGCGCCCGGCGGCGGCCGGCGGGTTCGTGGTCCGGACCGGCGAGTCGCGCACCTTCGCGGTGAGCGGGGGCGGCTCGGCCGTGGCGCTCATCGTCTCCACCGCGTCGCTCGAGGTCGGCGGCGCGGCGGGGGCGGTCGCGCCCGGCGGTGGCGTGGCCGTCCCGCCGACCTGCTGCGGCTGGAACAGCACGACGGCGGCCAGCCCGAGCGCGACGGCGGCGCCCGCGGCGAGGACGTACGGCTTCGTGCTGCGGGACTCGGCGGGCGGCGCTTCGAGCGGACGCTCGTCCTCGGGCTCCGGGGCCGCGAGCTCGGCGTCGAGGATGGCCAGCGGGTCGGGCTTCGGTTCGGGAGCCGGCGGTTCTTCGGCGAGCATCGCATCGAGGTCACCGCGGATCACCAGCGGTTTCGTCTGCGAAAGGTTCACCAGCTCGGCGACCGAGGGGATGTCACCCTCACCGCCCGTGCGTGCCATCGAAAGACCTCCACCCTGTCGGCGTCACCTGGAGGAACCATGCCTGAGCCGCGAGAGCTGCTCCGCTTCGCCGTCGTCGGCCTGGCCGCGTACGGGGTCACCCTACTGGGCGACTACAGCCTGAAGCTCACCGTGTTCCGGGAGAAGCCGGTGACGGCGCTTTTCTGCGCGACGGTGGCCTCCACGGCGTTCGCGTACCTGCTGTCCCGCCGCTGGTCGTTCGCCGGCCGCGGCGGCCACCACCGCGTGCGCGAGGCGACGCTGTTCTTCGTGGTCAACGCGGGTGCGGTAGCGGTGAACCTGGTGCCGCCGCTGGTGTCGAGGTACGTGCTGCACCTGTCCGTCCCGCACGTCGGTTTCGTGGCGCAGGAAGTCGCGGACTTCGTGTCGGGGATGGTGCTCGGGACGTTGTCCGGGACGGCGTTCCGCTGGTTCGGTTACCGGCGGTGGGTGTTCCCGCGGTCGGCACCCCCGGTCGGGATCGCCCGGCCGGGTGGTCTGCCACAGCTGGTCGTGAGCGAGAAACAGGGTTAGCACGCTGCTCCTCACTCACGACCGGCCGGCAGGGCCCGTTCCGCCAGCAGCGCCAGCTCCAGCCGCAGCCGCTCCCCCGGGTCGTCCAGCCGCGCCCCGAACAGCTCGCTCAGCTTCTTCAACCGCGCCCGGACCGTCTGCGGGTGCAGCTCCAGCAGCCTCCCCAGCTCGGGCGCGCTCCCGCGGGTCTGGACCAGCGCCAGCAGCGTCTCGGCGAGCTGCTCCCGCCGCCGCTCCGACAGCTCCGCCAACGGCGCCAGCGTCGTCGACGCCAGCTGGGACACCAGGAACTCATCGGCTAGCAGCAGCAACGTCGTCAGGTGGTCGCGGCACCACACCACCGGCCCCGGGGCGTCCAGCAGCCCGCGCGCCGACAGCTCCAGCGCCCGGCGGGCCACCCGGAACGACTCGGGCGCCGCCGCCGGGGGCACCAGCGGCCCGACCGCCGCCGTCCAGCCGGCCGGCAACCCGGCGAGCCCGGCCAGATCCGTGTCCGGGGCCGGGGTCAGCGCCGCCGGCGGGTCGCCCGACGGGTCGGCCGGGACGTGTTCCGGCAGCAGGCCCGGCGGGAACTCCGGCGCGCCCGGCAGCGCGCGGAACGCCACCGCCGCCACGGCCGACGGCACCGGCAGCCCCGACGCCGCGACCAGACCGTCCACTTCGGCCGGTGTGCGGCCGCCGAGCAGCGCGTGCAGCAGGCGGCGGTGCCGCTCGCCCGTGCCGGACATCGCCGCTTCCGCCGCGCGGTAGCCCTCGGCGACCGCCGCCATCGACGTCTCGACGTCGGCGAACATGCCCTCGGCCGCGCCGTACAGGACGTCGGCCGAAAGGCCGGCTTCCCGGGCGATGTCGGCGATCCAGCGCCACGTCACCCGGCTCGACACGCGCACGGCCGCCTGCACCGACTCGCGGCTCAGGCCATTGTGGAACGCCGCCCGCCCGTGCGCGCGGAACTCGGCCAGCCGGTCGGCCTGCCACAGCGCGGGTGTGCCGACGCGGTCGATGTCCCGCTCTATCCCGCGCCGCGCCTGCTCGATCGCCGCGACACGCTCGGGTCCCCGGCCGAAAACCCCGGAATATTCCGGAACTTCGGCGGCGATGCCGTCGATGCAGGCCCGCGCGATCTCCGGGATCCGCGGGCGCACGGCGTCACCGAGCTCGTGGGGCAGCCGGGCCCACACCGAGCCGTCCGACGCAGGAGAACCGCGCATGGGGAATTCGGTCCTCCACCGGATTAATCGACACTCGGAAATAGCCCCCACCATCTGACACGGAGCGTAGGACGCCCACCCGTCCGTGTCAAAAGGACGTCATCCCGTCACCCTTTCCGGGAACACCTCGTTGATTTTTCAGTGACACAACCGTCGGATACGCTCTGCTCCGCCCGGAGCGACTCGAAGGGGGATCGGTGGTCGAGTACCGCAGCTTCAGCCTGCTGGCCTCGCTGCCGCGCGCGCTGGGCGCGGGCCTGCGCCCACACGTCGGACGCGCCGCGGCCGCGATGATCCAGGAGGTCCAGCGCACGGTCCCGGCCTACGGCCAGCCGCTCAAGGGCGTCTTCGGGAAGGTCCTGGTCAAGAGCGTCCAGTTCGCCGTGCAGCACTGCGTCGACTCGATGGGCGAGCCGGACCTCGCTCACGACCACTGGATCGACTTCTACCGCGGCCGCGGCCGCATCGAGTTCACCGAGGGCCGCAGCCTCGACGCGCTGCAGGACAGCGCCACCATCGGGGCCCGGGTGGCCTGGCGGGCGATGCACCCCGGCGTCGTCGCCGCGGGGGTCGACCCGGCCGTCATCTCGGTCGCCGCGGAGGCCATCTTCGCCTACGTCGACGAGCTCTGCGCCACCGCGATCGAGGGCTACCAGCGGGCGCAGACCGAGGCCGAGGGGGCCGTCCCGATCCGGCGCCGGCGCCTGCTCGAGCTGATCGTGCAAGCCCCGGAAGGCGCGGCGAGCAGCATCGCCGAGCTGGCCGGGGGCGCCGGCTGGCCGCTGCCCGAGACCGCCGCGATGGTCGCCCTCGAACGCGGCCCCGACGCCGCCGGCTTCCCCGCCGACCTGCTCGGCGACGGCGTCCTGGCCGACCTCGACGGCCCCGAGCCGCACCTGCTGACCCGCGACCCGGACGCGGACCTCGCGCCGCTGGAGGCCAAGCTCGACGGCTGGCGGGCCGCGGTGTCGCCCACCGTCCCGCTCGCCGACGCCCCCGCCGCGCTGCGCACCGCCCGCCGGGCACTGCTGCTGTCCGGGCCCGACGTGCCCGGCCCGATCATCTGGTGCCGCGACCACCTGGCCACGCTCTGGCTGCTCGCGGAGGACTTCCTGGCCGCCGAGCTGGCCCGCCAGAGCCTCGACCCGTTCGCCTCGCTGAGCGAGAAGCAGCGCGACCGGCTGGGCGAGACCCTGCTGGCCTGGCTGGAGACGCGCGGCGGAGCGCCGGAGATCGCGCAGCGCCTCGGCGTCCACCCGCAGACCGTGCGCAACCGGCTGCGGCAGCTGGAGGAGCTGTTCGGCGATCGGCTCAAGGACGCCGACGACCGCCTCGGCATGCAGCTGGCGCTGCGGGCTCAGCGGCTCATGCGCGCGCACCGGCCGGACGGTGAGAGGGAGCACTGAGGGCGCGGTCGAGGGCGCGCACCGGCAGGGGCAGCACGCGCCGCCACGGGCGCCGCACCGGCCGTGGCGGGCGGGGCTCTCGCGAATAGGGGTGGAAACTCGCGCGGCACGACATCAGCGCGTCCGGTGCGTCATTGCGACCATGCCTTCGAGGAATACGCGGATACCGGCGGAATGTCGATACGCATTACCGGGTGAACCGGGAAACCCCGCACCCGCGACCGCCTTTCGGCGGCCGTTCTTGTCACGCGCGCCCGCATTCCCGGGAAGTGGCGTTCGACACATCCGGTGCGAGTAGTCGGATGCCCTATTTTCGGGTTCGCGAGAAAGGGCGCCGATGACACTCGAGACGCACATTCTGACCCTCCACGGCCGCCGCATCCGGCTGCACGAGCACCTGCCCGCGACGGGTGCGCGTGATGAAGCGATCGTGCTGCTGCACGGGATCGCGGGCAGCGCGGAGACGTGGACACCGGTACTCGAGCGATGCGGATCGCTCGGCAACCGCGTGCTGGCACCCGACCTGCCCGGCCACGGAGAATCCGACGCACCGCGCGCGGACTACGGTCTCGGCGCGCTGGCGAGCACCGTGCGGGACGTGCTGGCGGTGTCGGGCGTGCGGCACGCGACCGTCGTCGGCCATTCGCTCGGCGGTGGCGTCGCGCTGCAGTTCGCCTACCAGTTCCCGGAAATGTGCGACCGGCTCGTCCTGGTCGGCAGCGCCGGGCTCGGCGCGGAGGTGAGCCCGGTGCTGCGCGCCACGGCGTTGCCGGGCGCGCGAGTGGTCGTGGCCTGCGCGGTGAACCGGGTGACGCTCGCGGTCGCGCGCACCGCGGCCCGGCTCGGGCGCCGGCTGGGTGGATCGTTGAAAACTGAAACACGTGAGCTGGCAAGGCATTTCGGCTCGCTCGCCGACCCGGCCCGGCGGCGGGCGTTCTTCGCCATCGCCCGCAGCCTGATCGACCTGCGCGGCCAGCGCGCGAGCGCGCTGGAGAAGCTCTACCTCGCGGAAGGCGTGCCGGTGCTGCTGGTCTGGGGCGGACGCGACCCGCTCATCCCCGTCGCGCACGGGCGCCGGGCGGCCGAGCTGCTGCCGAACAGCCGCTTGACCGTGCGAGAAAACATGAAACACTTTCCGCACGTGTCCGATCCGGACGGCTTCTGCCTGCTCCTGCGCGAGTTCGTCACGGAGACCGAACCCGCGAGGCTCACGCTCGACGACGTCGTCGCGCGCCTGACAGCCGGGTCGTGAACCCCCGCGGAAAAGTTGTCACCCGCGCACCATCCGCCCGAAGCGGAAGTGTCACCTCACCTCGCGCCGTTCCACCCGTTCGGGTGTAGTCCGGACGGGTTACCGCAAAGTCAGCGGAGAACCCGTTGACACTGCGGTTCGCGCGAAATTATGTTGCCTGAGCCACAAAATCCGGACCGGCTTCGACGACGAAGAGGCTGGTTTTGTTGCCAGCAAGGATAAAACACATGACCGACGTGGACACCGGGTTCGCCGCCCCCGCCCTGCGCGCGGGACGGCCCAACCCCGGAGAACGCCCTTCCGGACCGGCCTACCGGCACCAGTCCGTGTCGGCCGACCGGCCCCGGCCCGCCTACCCGCCCGCTCCCCGCAGCCCGGCGGAACCCCGGCCCGTGCGCGCTTCCGGCGCCATCGGGCTGTGGGCGTCGCTGCCCCGTGAGCTGGCGATCCGCTTCAAACCGCGGGTCGACCCGCTGGCCCGCGCCATCCTGCAGGAGGTCCAGCGGGCGGTGCCCGAGTACCGCCAGCCCCTGGAGGGCGCGTTCGGGCACATCATCACGCAGGGTGTCCGGCAGGCGATCATCCAGTGCCTCGACAGTGTCGGCACCCCTGGTGCCGTGCCGCTCGAGACGTGGACGACCGTGTTCCGCAACCTCGGCAAGATCGAGTTCAACGAGGGCCGCAGCCTCGACTGCCTCCAAACGGCCTACCGGGTCGGCGGCCGCGTGGCGTGGCGGCACATCTCGGAGTTCGGGCAGGCCGCCGGCCTCGCCGCGGACACGCTCTGCACGTCCGCCGAGGCCATCTTCGCCTACGTCGACGAGATCTCCGCGCTCTCGATCGAGGGCTACACGGCGGCGCAGACCCGCGCGGCCGGCACCCGGGCGCGGCGCCGGAGACGGTTGCTCGAACTGGTGCTCGCCGACCCGCCGTCGGCACCGCAGACCATCAGCGCGCAGGCCGCGACCGCGCACTGGACGCTGCCGGCCGAGGTCACGGTCGTCGCGCTCGAACCGCGTGCCGACCAGCACAGTCTCGCCGCGCCGGACCTGCACACCGACGTCCTCGTCGACCTCGAGGGCGGCGAGCCGTGCCTGGTCACCGGCGACCCGGAGAAGCACCTGAAGAACCTCGGCGAGCGGTTGAGCGGCTGGCGCGCGGTGATCGGCCCGACCGTGCGGCTCACCGACGCGCCGCGGTCGCTGCTGTGGGCGCGCCGGACGCTGAAGCTCGTGCAACGCGGGGTGCTGCCGGACGCGCCGGTCACCCGCTGCACCGACCACCTGTCCACGCTGTGGCTGCTCGCCGACGAGTTCCTGGTCCGCGAGCTGTGTTCGCGCAGCCTGGAGCCGTTCAAGGACCTCACCCCGAAGCAGCGGGCGCGCCTCGGCGAGACGCTGCTGATCTGGCTGCAGTCCCGCGGCAGCGCGCCGGAGATCGCGAAGAAGCTCAAGGTGCACCCGCAGACCGTCCGGTACCGCATGCACCAGCTCATCGACCTGTTCGGCGACCGGCTCAACAACGCCGACGACCGGCTCGACATGGAGATCGCGCTGCGGGCGGAGGCCCTCCTCGGCTCCTGACGCTGCAACGCTCTGCCACCCCGAAGAAGTGGTGAGGTACCCGTGACGGGACCGTCCGGCGAAACGACTTTCGGGCCGATGCTCGGCGGCGACGGCCGGCCCGGGCAGCTGTGGGCGATGCTCCCCCGCGAGCTGGCCGCGGTGTTCCGGCCGCGCCTGCTCGACGTCGCCGACGAGGTGCTGCGCGAGATCCAGCGGACCATCCCGGACTACGCGCGGCCGCTCGACGGCGCCTTCGGCAAGGCGCTGCGGGCGGGCGTGCAGGCGGCGATCCTGCAGTTCATCGACCGGATCGCCGCGTCCGGGCCGATCCCGGACTCGCGGCGGAAGGTGTTCGTCGGGCTCGGCGTGCACGAGCTCGCGCAGGGCCGCAACCTCGACGTCCTGCAGGCGGCCTACCGGGTCGGCGCGCGCGTCACGTGGCGGCGGATGGCCGAGGTGGGGACGCGGGCGGGCGTGCCGTCGGCGACGCTGTGCCTGCTGGCCGAGGCGATCTTCGCCTACATCGACGAGCTGTCGGCGTTGTCGATCGAAGGGCACGCGGCCGCGCAGGCCCGCGCCGCCGGCGCGCTGGAACGGCGGCGCCGTCGCCTGCTGGACCTGCTGCTGGCGGACCCGCCGTCGCCGTCGCGGACGGTCCAGGAAGCGGCGACGGCGGCGGACTGGCCGTTGCCGCACCGGCTGGTCGCGGTGGCTCTGGACGGGCCCGCGGACGTCGCGGGATTGGGCGCGCTGGAGGACTTCGAGGACGGGACACCGCGGCTGCTGCTGCCGGCCCCCGCGGACCGCGCCGCGTTGACGGCCGCGTTGGCGGGGCACCGGGCGGCGGTCGGCCCGCCGGTGCCCCCGCGGCAGGCCGGCCGCTCGCTGGCGACGGCGCAGGAGGCGTTGCGCCTGGTCCCCGACGTCCTGCCGGACGAGCCGCTGACCTGGTGCGAAGACCACCTGGCGACGCTGTGGCTGCGCAAGGAGCCGTTCCTGGCGACGGAGGTGTCCCGCCGCCGGCTGGCGCCGCTGACGGCGTTGAACCCGAAGCAGTACAACCGGCTGGCGGGGACGCTGCTGGCGTGGCTGGAGACGTGCGGCAACGTCCGCGAGGTGGCCGACCGGCTGGCGATCCACCCGCAGACGGTCCGCGCCCGGGCGCAGGAGCTGGAGGCGCTGTTCGCCGACCACCTGCGTGATCCGGACGACCGCTTCGAGATGATCCTCGCCCTGCGCGCGACCCTGACCTAGATGTGGTGTCCGGGGAGGCTCAGCCGGTCGAGCAAGGCTGGACCTGCGCCCCAGCGGCGAAGATGTTCACAACCGGGCCGCGACACCAGGCAAGCCCCGCAACGCTTACCCGGGCTGGCTGCACTTCCACAATCACCATCGACCCCACAGCTCAACCGGCGGCAAGCCGCCGGTCATCCGGCTGACCAACCTCCCCGGACAACACACCTAGACCGGCGTGGTGCCCGGGCTGGTGCGCCCGGCCAGTTCGGCGGCGAGGTGGCTGACGTGCGGTGGCTCGAGCATCGACCGGTGGTCCCCCGGCACCACCTCGACGTGCAGGTCCGCGCAGCACGCCACCCAGCCGGGCAAGGTCGCGCCGCCCGCCGCGTAGAGCACGACCCGGCCCGCGTACGGCTCGGCGTCGAGCGGCGCCTCGGCATCGAACAGAACCACGACGTCGACCCGCTCGCCCAGCGCGGTCAGCCGCCGCGCGATCTCGAAGGCCAGCACCCCGCCGGCCGCCCAGCCACCCAGCCGGTACGGTCCGGCCGACCGGACCTCCCGCAGCCGCCGCACCCCCGTGTCCACATCGGACACTTCGAGGACGTGGCACGGCACGCCTTCGAGGCTGTCGAGCAGCGGCCGGTACACCCCGGGCTCGCCGAGCAGCACCAGCGGCACGCCCGCGCGCAGGACCCGCACGGGCAAGGCCGTGCCCGTCACATAGCCCGCGAGGTCGTCGAGACGCGCCCCGCCCAGCAGGAGCGGCACCGGCAGCGCGACGCCGAACTCCCGCTCGACCGCGGCCCGCGCGCGCATCGCCGTCAGGGAGTCCAGGCCCAGCTCGACCAGCGGCACGTCCGGCGCCGCCGCGCGGCCGAGCAGCCCGGCGACGATGTCCGCCAGCCGATCGCGCGGGGTGGCGGCCGCGGGGACGCCGTCCGGGAAGTACGGCCGCCGGGCGAAGTCGCGGTTCGCGTCGGGCCGCGCGATCCCGACCGACGGCCGGTCGGCCGCGAGCACGGCCGGCAGGACTTCGACGGCCTCCGGCAGCGCGCCCCAGTGCACCGTCGTCGCGGGCAGGCCGCGTGAGCGGCGCCAGGTCGCGAACGCGTCCAGCCACGCGTCCGCCGTCGCGTGGGCGGTCTCGCCGGGCGCGCCGAACAGCGCCGCCGTCGACGCGTACGTCAGCCACCAGTCCGGCGGTGTGCCGGCGGTCGCTTCGTGCAGCCGCCGCGCCCCGAGCACCTTGGGGCGCCACACGGCCGCGACGTCGTCGCCGGGGACGCTCGCCGCGTGCACGATTCCCCTCAGCGGCAAGCCGTCCTCGGTGGCCGCGGCGACAAGCCGTTCCGCGACGCCGGGCGCCGCGATGTCGCCGTCGACGACCACGACATCCACTTCGGGGAGTTCGATCTCTTCGAGTCCACAAAGGACTATGCGGGTCGCGCCGTTGCTCGCCAGCCAGTGGGCGGTGGCCAGGCTCAGCGTGCCCCCGCCGGTGACGACGTAGGCGCCCGGCCCGGTCGATCCGCCGTCGACGAGCGGGACGCGGGTCAGCCGCGCGGCGTACCGGACGTCATGGCGCCAGCGCACGTCGTCGTCGGGCGCGTCCGAACGCAGCTCGCGGGCGAGAACGTCCACATCGGACCGGGCGTCGCAGTCGACGATCGTCGCCCGCAGTTCCGGCCGGTCGAAGGCGAGCACCCGCACGAACCCGCGCAGGAACGCCAGCCCCGGCTCGCCGCTCGACTGCGTGACGAGGTGGAACCGGACGTCCGGCCCCAGGCGGGCGACCACCGAGCGGACGGTGTTCAGCAGGTCGCGGGCATCCTCGGGGTCGTGGTAGGCGTGCGGCGCGCCGGCGAGGAAGACGACGCCGCGGACCGGACGCTCGGCCAGGAAGCCCGGCAGCTCGTCCAGGTCGTCCTGTGGCAGCGAAAGCGCTTCGTCGCCGGCCGCGGCCAGCGCGAGGGCGAGCGCGACGGCCCGGGCCAGCGCGGCCGGGTGCTCGTCGGTCAGCAGCAGCCACGAACCCGGCTCGCCCGGACCGGTCAGCGGCACTTCCGGCCACGTCGTCCCGAAGGCGCGGGCTGTGAGCGGCACGTCGCCGGGTGCCCGGAAGCGGACGTCGGCGAAGTCGGCGACGACTTCGCCGTCCCGCGTGACGAGCTGGACCGTTCCGGCGCCGTCGGTCCACACTCGCGCGCCCCGGCTCGCGTCGCCGAGCAGCCGGACCCGGCCGAACGCGGCCGGTTCGCCCGCTTCGAGGCAAGCATCGGCCAGGATCGGGTGCAACGCGTATCCTTTCGGCACGGACGGCAGTTCTCTGTCTACTTCGGACAGTACTTGCGGCGGTGCTTCGGCGTCAGGCGAAACCCACGCGGTCGCGTGGCGGACCCAGCCCGCGCCCGCTTTCGCCCGCACCACGGCGGTGCCGTCGACGCGGATTTCCGTGCTGAGCAACGTTTCTCCGGTCATCGCGAGCACCCGGTGCACTTCGAGGCCGTCTACGCGGACGCGGTCGGTGCCGAACAGCTCGCGCGCGCCGGCCAGGAACAGCTCCAGGAACCCGGTCGCCGGGAACACCGGGACGTCGTGCACCCGGTGTTCGCCGAGCCAGGCGGGCGCGTCCGGGGCGATCGCCGCCTGCCACAGGTGCCGGTCCTCGCCCGGCACTTCGACGCGGGCGCCGAGCAGTGGATGGTTCTCGGCGCGCCGAGGCAGGCCGAACGGCCGGTGGTCCCACGGGGGCGGGGGCAGGTCGAGCACGGGCGCCTCCGGGTACCGGCGGTCGAGCACGGCCGGGTGGCCGGCGGTGTGGAGTTCGGCGAGGGAGCGGGCGAAAGCGTTTTCTTCGCCGTCGCGACGGCTCAGGCTGGCCAGCGTCCGGACGCCGGCGGCGGTCTGTTCGACGGCGGGCAAGGCGATCGGGTGCGGCGAGATCTCGACGAACCAGCGGTGCCCGTCGGCGACGGCGGCGGCGACCGCCTGGGTGAACCGGACCGGCCGCCGGAGGGTGGCTGCCCAGTGGTCGACGTCGTAGGACGGGTCGTCGAGGGCGCTCGAATAGCACGTCGTCGCGGGCGGCCGTGGGCGTAAATCGCTGATCGCGGCACGAAAGCGCTCGAGCACCGGCTCGACGGCGGCCGTGTGGCCGATTCCCTCGATGCGTCGCGCCAGCCGGCCGAGTCCATCCACATGCGACAGGAAGGCGGCGATGCGCTCGGGGCTGCCGGCGACGGTGCACTGCGTCGGCGACGTGTACTCGACGACGGTGAGGCCCGGCTCGACCACCTCGTCGGCGGGCAGCTCGACGACGGCCATCGCGCTCGGCGGCAGCTCCGCGAGGAGGTTCGCCGCGGTGACGACGATGTCAAGGCCGTCGCCGACGTCCAGCGCCCCGGCGACGACGGCCGCCGCGACCTCACCGGTCGAGTGGCCGAGGACGGCGGCGGGCTCAACACCGTGTGCGCGCCACCAGCTGGCGAGGGCGACCTGGGTGCCGAACACCAGCGGCGCCACCACGACGGGGTCGCCGAGGGGCCGGCGCAGCGCGCCGCGCAGCGAGAACCCGGCTTTGGCGAGGAAGACGGGCTCCAGCGCGGCGACGGCGGCCCGGAACTCCGGCTCGGCACCGAGCATGCGCCGTCCCATCGCCGGCCATTGCGAGCCGGCACCCGAGAAGACGAAGACCGGACGCGGGAAGTCGCGCCCGGCCGTGTCGCGCACGACATCGGCGGTGGCCCGGCCCTCGGAGAGAGCCCGCAGCCCGGCGACGAGGGCCTCGCGAGAGGACGTGACCACGGCGGCGCGCAGCGGCAGGTGCTCCCGGCGCCGGGCTAGGGACGCGGCGAGATCCCCGGGCGCGGTCCCCCGGCCAGGCCCGGCGAGCCAGTCGGCCAGCTCCCCCGCCCGGCGACGCAGGGCGGGTTCGGAGTGGGCGGAGAGGGCGAAGACCTGAGGCCGGCCACTCCAGCGCGAACTCGGCGCGGCGGGGGTGAGGGGTTTCGGCCATTCTTCGAGAACGAGGTGAGCACCGGAGCGACCGAACGCCGAGACGCCGGCGCGGGCGGTCCCGCCGTAGCGCGGCCAGTCGGCCGGTTGGGTCACGGGAGAAAGGCGAGTGGGATTGGAGCGCGGGTTCGGCGGTGCCGCTGGCTCCTCCATGGGCGCTTTCGGCGGCGCCGGGCGGTCCACATCGGAGGGCGGAGTCAGGTCGACGCGCGGGCTAGGCGGCGCCGGGTGGTCCGCCGACTCATCCACGCCGGGGCGAGGAGCTGGGGCCAATCGCGCGTTCGGCGGCGGGTCGGCTCGCGAGATCCCCGGCGAGGGCCGGTTCACCGACTCGTCCACACCGGACAACCGAACCAAGCTCGGCGGAATCCGGTCGTGCCAAAGAGCGAGCACCACCTTGACCAGCCCGAAGATCCCCTCCGCACCATCCAGCTCACCGAACCCCGCCATCGGCGAACCGAACAACAGCGGCCGCCGGCGGTCGCGGTTCCGGCCGAGCACCGCCTCTAGCGCCCCGATCTCCACCGCTGACCCCAGCGTCTCGCAGTAGTCCACAGTGGCCGGATCCGAACCCGCCACCGCGTGCGCGTCGGCCAATACTTGCTCATGCGCTGAAAAACCCGCACGCCCCACCGAACCGACAGCGCTGCCGCGGATCACCGCCATGACCCGATCTCCGTCGCGGCGGGCGTCGGCCAGGCGCTTCAGCACCACCACCCCCGCAGCCTGCTCATCCACCCCCGCGGCGACCATCACGTCGGCCTCGCCCGCCGCCAGGGCGCGGACCGCGTGGTGGACCGCCGTCAGGGAGGCCGATCCGTCCGCGTCCACCGCCAGGCTCGGCCCGCGCAAGTCGAACCAGTCCGATACCCCGCTCGCGATCGTCGACGCCCCCGCCGATACCCCGGCGAACACGCCCGTCCGGCTGCCGCGCAGCGTGCCCGGGTCGATGCCCGCGTGCTCGAACGCCGCCCACGTCGTCTCCAGCACCAGGCGCTCTCGCGGGTCCATCTCCGCCGCTTCGGCCAGGCCGATGCCGAAGAACGCCGCGTCGAAACCAAAAAGAGCACCGCCAGGTGAGGAGCCGGACTGCAGCGCGCGCCACAGCCCGTCAGGCGAGTCGATGCCGGGCAGGCGGCAGCCGATGCCGAGCACCGCGACCGGCTCGCCCGCCCGGGGCCGCGGCCGCGCGTCGCGCTCGGTGAGGGCCGCCGCCAATGCCGCGATCGACGGGTACAGTCCCAGCAAGCCGACGTCGGGCTCGCGGCCGAGCAGCTCCCCGAGCTCCGCCGCGACCGTCGCCGCGTCCCGGGAGGACAGTCCCAGCTCGGCCAGCGGGACCCCGGCGTCGACCAGCTCCGGCGCGAGACCCGCGAGACCGGCGATCCGCTCGGTCAGCCACCGCCGCAGCTCGTCCGGGTCGCTCACCGCAGCCCACCGAGGGACCGCACGACGACCCTGCGCGGCGTCAGCCCGTGCTCCGCCGAAAGCGCGGCCCGCACGGCCCGCTCGACCTCGCCGCGCGGTGGGACGGCTCCCGGCAGCAGCTCGACGACGACCACCGCTCGCTCCCCGCCGAACGCGGCCGCCTCCTGCACCGCCGGGTGCGCCGCCTTCGCCGTCACCTCGAGGTCCCGGGAATCGTGGCCGGCGACGACTCGGCCGGTCACCGACAGCGCGCCGGACCCGTCCAGGACCCCGAGGTCCCCCGTCCGGAGCCACCACCGGGGCTCGTCGTCATCGGCGAGGAAGGCGCAGAACACGCGCGCCGACTTCGCCGGCCGGCTCCAGTAGCCGCGGCCGACGTTGGGCCCGCTCACCCAGATCTCGCCGGCCTCTCCCGTGGGCAGCCGGAGTCCGCCGGGACCAACGATCGCGATCCGCTGCCCGGCCGGCTCTCCCTCGACGGTCACCACGGCCGTCGCTTCGGCCACGACGTGACACACCCGCAGCGCGTCCGGGGCGAACGCCTCCCGGAGCCGCCCCAGGTCCGGATCGGTGGCACTCACCAACGTTCCGGCGTCCGGCGGAGGACGAAAACCGAATCGGTCGACGAGCACCACCGGCCGCCCCGTGGTGATCGGCACGGCGACGGCGAGCAGCAACCCGAGCGGGTCACTCGGCGGCCGCCAGGTCACGATCGTCCGCCCCGGCAGCGCGGCGGACGCCTGCCGCGCGTTGGCCACCACGTTCGCGTGCGTGACCATGACCCCCGCCGGGTATTGCAGGTAGGCCACATCCCCGGCGGCCACCGGAGCCTCGGTGAATTCACGCGTTTCTTCGACGATATCGACGGCGAGCACCCGGTGCCCACACGTGTCCAAGGTAGACAGGAAACGCCGGACGGCGGCCACGGTGTCCGCCGTCGCCAGCACGATCGACGGTTCGGCGTCGGTGACGGCCGCCCGGTTACCGGGGTCCAGGGGGATCGCGACGAGGCCGGCCCGCAGCGCGCCGAGGAACGCGACGATGTGGTCCACGGGCCGGGCGATGAGGATCGCCGCCCGCTGTCCCGGCTCGGTGACCTGGCACAACGCCGTCGCGACCGCCGTCACGCGGCGGTCCAGCGCGGCCCACGTCAAGGTGGTCGCGAGCCACGTCAACGCGGGCTCGTCGCCCGCCACCGCGGCCCGGCCGGCCAGCAGGGTGGGCAACGTGGGCGCGGCGCCCGAGGCGAAGCGGCCACCGAAGACCCGTTCAGAACTCGTGAGCATGGATTCCTCGCGCATTTCTCGCGGCGGATCGGTGATTCACCGTATTTCCCGCGTTGAATCCGTGTCAACGAACCGGGAATGCGCGGAAATACTTTGTCATTCCGTTCACTGCGACGCGGGCGACGCCTGTTGTCAGGATGACAATCACGCGGCGAACATGCCCGTGACCCACCACTTCCCGGCGACGCGCTCGGCCGTGACGCTCAGCTGGGCGGCGCCGGTGCTGTGCTGCCCGTCGCCTCTCGTGCCCGTCTGGTCGAGGAACACCAGCAGCGCCGCGCGGTCGCCGTCCAGCAGCTTCACGCCGGACGCGACGGCCGTCGACGTCACCACGAGCTTCTGGTCCGCGGCCAGCTTGCGGACCTGGCCGAAGAGCTGGTCGTACTGCGCCAGCGCCGGACCGGCGAGGAGGTCCTTCGCCGCCCGTTCGTTCTTGGCCGGGTCGTCGTAGCGGTAGGAGAACAGCGTGCCGAGCGCGGCGCTGATCTGTTTCCCCGCCTCGGCCGTGCCCGCGGTGTCGGAAAGCGCGGTGTTGTGCGCGACGACGGCGTTCGTGCTCCGCGCTTCGAGCGTGAACCACACCGCCAAACCGGTCATGAACACCGCCACCACCGCGAGCACCACCGTCGCCCGGCGCCGGGGCTTCGCCGGTTCGGCGACGGCCTCGTCGGCCGGCGCCGGTTCGTGGCGGCGCCCGGCGACCTTCACCGTTCGCTTCTTCGTCGGCACGGTCATGGCGTCTCCCCCGTCGGGACCTGGCCCAGCCCGGTGACCCGCCAGCCGTCGGGCCCGCGCGTCAGGTCGGCCTGGAACCGGTTGCGTTTCGTCACGGCGTCGCCGCCTTCGGGCGCCACCACCAGCTCGACCGACGCGATCAGCTTCGCCGTGCCCGCGCCGGTGTCCACTTCGGTCACCGCCGCGTCGGTCACCTTGCCGGTGGTGACGGTCTTGGCCTGCGCGATCCGGTCGAGACTGCCTTGACGGTCGGCGGCCAGCTCGTCGTGCAACGCGCCGCCGGAGAGGTCCAGCCAGTGCTGGTAGCCCGGCGCCGCCTGGCGGTAGTCCAAAGTGGTCAGTCCGGCGACGGCGGTCCGGCCCGCCGCCAGCGCGTCCTCGCGGACGACCGCGCGCGCGACGCCGTCGTCGTGCGCCGCCTGCCACCAGCCGAACCCCGACCACCCGGCCGCGACGGTCGCCAAGACCGCGGCCAGCCACACGACAATCCTCACGGCCGTCCTCCCGGTGCGTTCTGCGAACCCCGCACGTTCGTCGGATTCCCCTTCGGCAGCGCGCACCGCGCGGCCGTGTTCAACGGGCGAGTCGACGTGTCGAGGCCGTCGCGGTACGGCGTCGTGTACCCGGTGGTGCACGGCGGCGGGTCGAAGAAGGTCAGCGACAGTCCGAAGTGGGCGCCGTCCGGCCGGATCACGGCGCTGCCCGCGGCGACCGCCTGCGGCGCGGTGATCAGCAGCTGCCGCAGCCCGTCCTGGCGGGCCTCGAGGACGTCCGCGGTGGTCAGCAGGTTGGCCAGCAGCACGCCCAGCTGGGGTCCGGAGTCGCGGATGAGCGCGCCGACCTCGTTCGCCGCGGCGGGGACCGCCGGGATGAGCGTGCGCAGGTCGCCGTCGGACTGCTTCAACGTCGACGCCAGCAGCTTCGCGTTGACGCCGAATTCGCGGATCGCGTCGGCCTGCTGCACCTGCGTGTCGAGCACCGTGTGCGCGTCGGTGACGAACCGGGTCAGCGGCGCGACGTGCGCGCTCGCGGCCTGCACGAACTCGATGCCGCGGCCGACGAGCTGGTCCAGCGCCGGGCCGGCGTCGGACGTCGCGTGGTACAGCTCGTCGACGACCGTGCGCAACGCCGGTTTGGGCACCGAGTTGGCGAACGAGTCCACTGTCGACAAGACGACGTCGACCGGCAGCGGGATCTTCGTGTCGACCTGCGTGATCACCGAGCCGTCGTGCAGCTTCGGGCCGCCATCGGTGCGCGGCCGCAGGTCGACGTACTGCTCGCCGACGGCCGACCGGTCGGCGACGACGGCTTCGGTGTCGGCCGGGACGGGCGCGGTGCCGGCGTCGATCTCGAGGTCGGCTTCCATCCCGGCCGGGGTCAGCCGCAGCTCGCCGACGCGGCCGATCGGGACGCCGCGGTAGGTGACCTCGGCGTTCGTGAAGATGCCGCCACCGGTCGGGAACTGCACTTTCACCGTGTAGCCGCGGTCGAAGAAGACCTTGTCGAGCCCGGCGTAGGTGGCTCCGACGTACGCGACGCCGAGGACCGCGATGACGACGAAGATCGTCACCTGGACGCGCACGAACCGGGTCAGCATCAGTGGCCCACCTTGAGGAACCCGTTGAGGTAGTCGCCGCGGATCGTGTCGAGCGCGGCGTCCGGGAACGGGAAGGTGAAGATCATCTCCATCGCCTTCGGCAGCTTGTCGCCGGAGTCGGCCAGCCGGCGCAGCAACGGTTCCAACGCCTTCAGGTCGGCGACGAGGTCGTCTTTGCTGCGGTTCACCGTGTCGACGGCGACCGAAGTAAGCCCGTCCAACGACTTGAGCATGCCGACCAGCGCCTCCCGCTGCTGGTTGAGGACGCCGATGCCGGGCGTGAGGCCGTTGAGCGTCGTGGTGATCTGGTCGGTGTGTGCGTTCAACGTCTGCGCCAGCTTGTTGACGCTCTCGATCGCGCGCGTGATCTCGGTGCGGTGCTCGTCGAGCCCCTTCACGAAGGCGTCCAAACTGGACAGCAGGCTGCGCGCCGCGGTTTCGCGGCCGCCGAGGGCTTCGTTGAGCTGGTGGCTGATGTTCTGGACCTGCGCCACCCCGCCGCCGTTGAGCAGCAACGACAACGCGCCGAAGACTTCCTCGATCTCCGGCGTCAGCGTCGAGCGATCCAGAGGGATGGCCGCGCCGTCGAGCAGCCGGCCGGACGGCGTCGCGTCGTCCGGCGGCGCCAGCTCGACGAACTTCTCGCCGAGGATGCTCGCCTGCCGCAGCCGCGCGACCGCGTTGCCCGGCAGGTCGACGTCGCCGTTGAGCAGCAGGTCCACGATCGCGCTGTGCCCGTCCGGCGCCAGTTCCACCTTGACGACCTGCCCGACCGGGACGTCGTTGACCTTGACCCCGGACTGCGGGACCAGGTCGAGGACGTTGGTGAAGCTCGCGGTGACGTGGATCGGGTGGTCGCCGAGCGCGGCGCCGCCGGGCAGCGGGATGTCGTAGACGCTCACCCCGTGCCCGCAGCCGGTGGTGACCAGCGCGAGCGTCACCACCGCGGCCAGCTTGACCAGGGACTTCATTTCGGCTCCGCGAACTCGAGGAGGTTGCCGCGGCCGTCGATGGTCCCGTTGGCCTGGTCGTAGGCGCCGAGCAGGTTGGTCAGGGCGTTCGGGGCGGCGCTGAGCGCTTCGGCGAGGGAGTCCTTCTGGTCCACGAGCACCTTCGTGACGTCGGCGAGCTTGTCCACATCGGACTGGACCTTGCCGCGGTTGTCCTTGATGAACCCCTGCACGACGGTCAGCGCCTGGGTCAGCTCGGTCAGCGCGCCGGAGAACTGGTCGCGCTGGTCGGCCAGGACCTTGCTGAGCGACGCGATCTGCGAGATGGCCTGCTTGACCTGCCCGTCGTTCGCGGCGAGCATCGCGGTGAACTTGCTGATGTTGTCGACGGAGCCGAAGAGGTCGTCCTTGGAGTCGCTCGCCGCGCGGGCGAACTCGCCGAGGTTCTTGATCGCCGTGCCGATGGTCTGCCCGTTGCCGTTGAGGTACTCCGCCGACTTGGTCAGCACCTCGCTGACCGCGCCGTCCTTGTTGGCGCCCTGCGGGCCGAGCGCGGTCATCAGCTGGTTCAGGCTGTGCAGCAGGTCGTCGACCTCGACCGGGGTGGCGGTGCGCTCGCGTGGAATGGACGCGCCGTCGGCGAGCTGCGGCCCGCCGTGGTAGACGGGCGTGATCTGCACGTACCGGTCGGCGACCAGGCTCGGCGTGATGACGACGGCGCCCGCGTCGGCCGGCAGCTGGACGTCCGGCTTGAGCGTCATGGTCACCTTGACGTCGGTGCCGTTCGGTTCCACTTTGGACACCGAACCGATAGCCACGCCGAGCACCCGCACGTCCGAATTCGGGTAGATGCCGACCGCGGCGGCGAAGTACGCGGTCAAGGTGCGTTCGGCCGGCGCGGTCGCCACGGGCCAGGCCGCCGAGACCACCAGCGCGAGCAGGACGCCGAGCGTGAGCGCCCGCAACCGCGTCCGCCGGCGTGCCTGGGCACCCAGGTCGATGAGATGGTGGGCCATCAGCGTCCTCCGTTCTTCGGCGGCAGGCAGCTGCCCGGCGTCGTGCCGGTCGGGATGAGCCCGCAGATGTAGGTGTCGATCCACCGGCCGTTGCCGACGGCGTTGCCGAGCAGCCGGTAGAACGGGCCGGCCAGGCGCAGGCTGTCCTCGAGCTTGCCCTGGTTCTGCTGCAGCACGGTCGCGACGCGGTCGAGCTGGTCGAGTGCCGGGCCGAGCGTCTTCTGGTTGTCCGCGACGAGACCGCGGAGCTGGATGGAGAGGTTCTTGATGCCGGTGAACAGCTGCGCGATGGCGTCCTTGCGGGCGTTGAGCTCGGTGAGCAGCGTGTTGCCGTCGCGGATCAGGGCCTGGATCTGGCCGGAGCGTTCCCCCAGCGTCTTCGACACCTGGTTGGTGTTCTGGAACAGCTTGACCAGCTCGTCGTCCCGGGACGCAAGCGTTTGCGACAAGGCGGCGATACCGTCGAACGCGGTCCGCACGTCCGGCGGCGCCGACGCGCCGAGCGTGTCGGACAGCACGCGGAACGCCTGCGCGAGCTGGTTCGTGTCGATCGCCCCGACCGTGCTCGCGAGGTCGTTGAACACCGCGGTGACGTCGTAGGGCGAGCTGGTGCGCTCGGCCGGGATCGGCTGGTCGGGGTTCAGCTCGCCGTTGCCGACCGGGTCGAGGACGAGGTTCTTCTGGCCCAGCAGCGTCTTGATCTTGATCGCTGCGGTCGTCCGGTTGCCGACCCAGGTGTCCTTGACCCGGAACAGCACCTCGACGTGGTCGCCGGCCAGCCGCACGTCGGTGACCTCGCCGACCTTGACGCCCGCGACGCGGACCTCGTCGTTCGGCTTGAGCCCGGCGGCTTCGTGGAACTCGGCCTTGTACGTGGTGCCGCCGCCGACGATCGGCAGGTCGTCCGAGAAGAACGTCGCCCCGCCGATCAGAGCCATGACCAGGGCGGTCACCGCACCCACGACGATCGGGTTGCGGCTTCGGAACGGCTTGATCCGCGGCGGTTTCACCGGCACCTCGCAGCGGTCACGGGGATGCCCGGCGGGGGCCCGCCCGGGGCGGGTTTCGCGTCGGACTCCACCGAGCAGAGGTAGAAGTTCGCCCACGAGCCGTAGGAGAAGAGCGTGCCGATCCGGTCGAGCTTCTTGGGCAGGTTGTCGATGAACCGCTGGAACACCGGGGTGTTGTCGGCGAGGTTCTTCGACAGGTCGCCGAGCGCGGTGATGCTGTCCTTGAGCGGCTGACGCCCTTGCTGCAGCAGCCCGGCGGTGGCCGTGGTCAGTTCGCCGAGCCCGCCGATCGCCTGACCGATCGGCTTCGCGTCGGCGGCGAGGCCGGTGACGAGCTGCGCGGTCGTGTCGACGAGCGCGTCGAACTGGTCGCCCTGGGCGTTCACGGTGTCGAGGACGGTGTTGAGGTTGCCGATGACTTGGCCGATCACGGCGTCCTTCCCGGCCAAAGTGGACGTCAGCGACGCCGTGTGCCGCAGGAGGCTTTCGATCGTGCTGCCCTCGCCCTGCAGGACCTGGATGATCTCGAACGACAGCTGGTTGACGTCGTTCGGCGACAACGCTTGGAAGAGCGGCTTGAAACCGTTGAACAACGCGGTGAGGTCGAGCGCCGGCTTGGTCCGCTCCAAGGGGATCTGCGCGTCTTCGGCGAGGGTCGGCGAGGTGTCCGTGGCACCCGGGTCGACCGAGAGGTACCGCTGGCCGACGAGGTTGCGGTACCGGATGGTCACCGCGGCCGACGCTGTCAGCCGGTGCGTGCGGTCGACGGAGAAGGCGACGTCGGCGAGCCGGTGTTCGACGACCTGGACGGAGTCGACCTGGCCGATCCGGACGCCGGCCATCCGGACCTCGTCGCCGGGGTTGACCGAGGTCGCGTCGGTGAACCGGGCCGTGTACCCGATCGTCGCGCCGACGCTGGAGTTGGCGATCGTGATCGCGAGGATCCCCGTGGCGACCGCGGTCACCAGGAAGAAGATCAGCCCCTTGACGGCGGGGCCCACGACGCTCCTCATCGGACGGTCACCTCCGTTCCGCGCAGCGCCGGTCCGATCAGGACACTGCTCCAGTCCGGCACATCTCCCAGCGTCGGCTTCAGGAGTTCGGCGACGAGCTGCCGCTCACCCGGCGAGTTGGCCGGGCCGAGATCGCCGTCCGTGGCTCCCGACGCCGCTGCCCCGCCGCCGTAGCACTTCGGGCCGCCGGTGGCGTCGTAACTCGGGTTGTCGCGCCCGGGCACGTACTTCTCGCGCGGGTCCTGGACGGTGAGCGTCACGTGCAGGCCCGGCTCGTTCGTCCCCTTGCCGAGTGCTTTCTCCATCAGCGGCTTGAGCCGGTTGACGGCGTCGAACAGGCACGGGAACTCGGGCGAGTACCGCGACAGCAGCTCCAGCGACGGCCGGCTTGCCACCGAGACGCCGATGATGTTGTCCTTGTTCTTGCGCAGGAAGTCGTTGAGGTGCCCGGTCGCGCTCGTGACGCTCGAGTACAGGTTGTCGAGGTCCGCACGGGTGTCCACAATGGTCTTCGCGGTCGTCGACAGGTCGGTGAGCGCCTGCAGGATGTCCGGCGCGGCGGTCGTGTAGACGTCGGCCGCGTTCGCCAGCCCGGTGATGTCCGCCTTGAACTGCGGCATCAGCGGGTTCAGCTGGGCGAGCAGGTCCTGCAGTTTCACGATGCTGTCGCCGATCGGCTGACCGCGGTTGTCGAGGGCCTGGGAGATCGCGCCGAGTGAGCTGTTCAGCTTCTGCGGCTGGACCGCGCGCAGCAGCGGCAGCAGGTCGCCGAGCACGCGTTCCAGCTCGATCGCGTTGGCGGAGTGGTCCTGCCCGATGACGTCCCCCGCCCCGAGCTTCCCTTGTGGACGGTCCGGCAGCACGAGGTTGACGTACCGCTCGCCGAACACCGTCTTCGGCAGCAACCGCGCGGAGACGTTCTCGGGCAGCAGGCCGATCTTCGCCGGGTCGAGCGCGAGGTCGATCTCGGCGCCGGTGCGCGTGCTGCGCACCGCCCGGACCTCGCCGAACGGCACACCCTTGACCTTCACCTCGGCGGTCGGCGCGAGCTGGTTGCCGACCCGGTCCGCGCGCAGCGTCACCAGCTCGGAGTCGTCGAAGTCCTTGTCGTAGATGGCGACCGCGAGGTAGCCGAGCAGGACGAGCACACCGAGGAACGCGACCCCGGCGAGCTGCGTGCCGAACCGGCTCATCCCGACACCTTCACCGTCGTCGTCGCGCCCCAGATCGCCAGGGACAGGAAGAGGTCGAGGACGCTGATCAGCACGATCGACGTCCGCACGGCCCGGCCGACCGCGACGCCGACACCGGCCGGGCCGCCGCTGGCGCGGTAGCCGTAGAAGCAGTGCGTCAGGATCACGCCGACGCTGAAGACGAGCACCTTGCCGAACGACCACAGCACGTCGCCGGGCGGCAAGAACAGCGTGAAATAGTGGTCGTAGGTGCCGCCGGACTGTCCGAAGAAGACGACCGTGGTGAGCCGTGAGCCGAGGTAGGAGATCAGCAATCCGATGACGTACAGCGGGATGATCGCGATGAACCCGGCGACGATCCGGGTGGTGACCAGGTACGGCATGCTCCGCACGGCCATCACCTCCAGGGCGTCGATCTCCTCGGAGATCCGCATCGCGCCGAGCTGGGCGGTGAACCCACTGCCCACTGTGGACGAAAGCGCGAGCCCGGCGACGAGCGGCGCGATCTCGCGCGTGTTGAAGTACGCGGTCAGGAACCCGGTCATCGCCGAGATGTTGATCTGGTTCAGCGCGCTGAAGCCCTGCAGGCCCACGGTGACGCCGGTGAACACGCACAGCCCGACCATCACGCCGATCGTGCCGCCGATGACCGCGAGCGCGCCGCTGCCGAACGTCACCTCGGCCAGCAGCCGGACGACTTCGCGGAAGTAGCGCGTCACGGCGAGCGGGACGGCCGCGAGCGCGCGGACGTAGAAGAGCAGCTGGTCGCCGAGGTCGAACAGCCGGTCGCCGGGTTTGCCGAGGATGGCCACTCAGGTTCCCTTCGCGGGGACGAGCTGCAGGTACAGCGCGGTCAGCACGGTGTTGACGAAGAACAGCAGCAGGAAGGTGATGACGACGGACTGGTTGACGACGTCGCCGACGCCCTTCGGGCCGCCCTTGGGATTGAGGCCGCGGTAGGAGGCGACGACCCCGGCGAGGTAGCCGAAGATCACCGCTTTGATCGAGCTGACGACGAGGTCGGGCAGCTGCGCGAGGGCGTTGAAGCTGGCCAGGTACGCGCCGGGCGTGCCGCCCTGGATGATGACGTTGAAGAAGTAGCCGCCGAGCACGCCGACCACGCTGACCAGGCCGTTGAGCAGCACGGACACCCCGACGGCGGCCTGCACCCGCGGCACGATCAGCCGGTGGATCGGCGAGACGCCGAGCACCTCCATCGCGTCGATCTCCTCGCGGATGCTGCGCGCGCCGAGGTCGGCGCAGATGGCGCTGCCGCCGGCGCCGGCGATGATCAGCGTCGTCACGATCGGGCTGGCCTGCTGCACGACGGCCAGGACGCTCGCCGCGCCGTTGAACTGCTGCGCGCCGATCTGGCTGGTGAGCGAGCCGAGCTGCAGCGAGATGACCGCGCCGAACGGGATCGAGACGAGGATCGCCGGCGTGATGGACACGCTGGCGATGAACCAGAACTGCTGGATGAACTCGCGGACCTGGTACGGGCTGCGGAACATCGCGAGGATGATGTCGAGGCCCATCGCGCACATGCGGCCGAACTCGCGCAGGCCGTTCGCGGCCCGGCGCGGCGCTTCCGTGAGCAGCGTGGTCATGCCTTGCACCCGCTGCTGAAGCACCGCAACGCCAGGTTCGAGACGAACGTGTTGCCCGGCCCCGAAACCAGGCCGGTGAGCAACCGGCTCACGTCCTCGTGCCCGACGCACCCGGCGAACGGCGGCGCGGTGAACGTGGAGGTCACCTTCACCGGCGGGGCCGGCAGGGAGATCGGCACCAGGGCCTTGATGTTCACCGACGCGGGCTGGGCCGTCCGGCAGTCCGGGCCGACGTCGAGAGCCTTACCGTCCACTTCGGCGTCCGAAAGCTTGATGAACACCTTCGCGGTGACGTCGGTGTCGGCGCAGATGTTCGTCTGCGTGGCCTTGCAGTTGGTGTCCTTGCCGGTCTTCACGGTGGCGATGCCGGTGGCGTCGCCGTCGGGGATGATCTCGACCCGGCCGGTGGTGGCCATGAACCGGAACGCGACGAAGTAGCCGTTCGCGGGCGGGATGCTGAGCTTGCCGGAGATCGGCACGGTGCTGGTGAGGCCGCCGAGGGCGCCGTCGAACGTGCCGGGCGGGAAGGCGATGTCGGAACCGAGCTTGGCCACGTGGCTCGTGGTCGGCCGCTGCGCGTCCCCGAGGGTGAACCCGAAGGGGATCGGCGTGGCTGCGGCCTGGACCGGTGCCGCGTCTTCGCTGGGCGCCGCTTGCGCCGCGCCCAGCGAGAACGCGGTCAGCACCAGCACGAGCAGGAGCGGCACCGCGCGTGTCAGCACTGACATCCGTAGTTCCTCATGGTTCGTAGTTACTCACGATTCCTGTTGTCACACAAGGAATCCGCAGTTCTTGTCATGCCGCTCAGTGGTGCGCGGCGCGGTTTTTCCGCGCCGCGTCACAACTTCACTTCTTGGTCAGGTTCACTTCCAGCTTGTTGCCCGGGCCGGACGTGAGGCCGGTGATCAGGCCGGTCAGGAAGCCGCAGCCGGTGAACTGCGGGATGCCGTAGGTCGCGGTGAGCTTGCCGCCCTTGAGCGGGTCGAACCCGGCCGCCGACACGAGCGGCACGTCGGCCGGCTTCACCGTGTGGCAGGAGCTCGACGACAGGATCGGGAAGCCGAACACGCGGACCTTGGTGAGCTGGACGTCCACCTGCGCGTTCGCCTTGACCGCACCGCCGGTGAGCGTGCCGTTGATCGCGCCGACCTGGCTGAGCTTCACCGTCGCGGACGCGGGGATGAAGCCGAGCACCCGGAAGTACACCTCGGACCTGGGCAGCGCGAGCTGGGCGCCGAACTTGCCGGACGCGGCGTCGAGCTTGGCGTCCAGGCTGCCCGGGCCGAGCGGCAGGGTGGCGTGCAGCTGCTTGAGCTGCGACTTGCCCTTGACCGAGTACTTGACCTCGATACCGCCCGGCGGCGTGGTCGGCTGGGTCGTCGGCGTGGTGGGTTCGGTGGTCGAGGTCGTGGGCTGGGTCGTCGGCGTGGTCGGTTTCGTGGTCGGAGTCGTCGGCTCCGTCGTCGGCGTCGTCGGCGTGGTCGGCTCGGTCGTGGGGGTCGTCGGTTCCGTGGTCGGGGTTGTCGGGGTCGTCGGTTCCGTCGTCGGCGTGGTCGGCTCCGTCGTGGGAGTCGTCGGTTCCGTGGTCGGAGTCGTCGGGGTCGTCGGGGTCGTCGGTTCCGTCGTGGGAGTCGTCGGCTCAGTGGTGGGAGTCGTCGGGGTCGTGGGCTCCGTCGTCGGCGTGGTCGGTTCCGTCGTCGGGGTCGTCGGCTCCGTGGTCGGGGTCGTCGGCGCGGTCGTCGGCGTTGTGGGCGTGGTCGGGGTCGTCGGCGTGGTCGGCGTCGTCGTGCCGCCCGCCGGCTTGATCTCGAACGTGCCCAGCTGCTGGTTCTGGCCCGGGACGGCGACGCAGTCCGAGGTGAACGTGCCGAGGTCGGTCGGCTGTCCGGCGGCGTTGCGCGGGGTCATCGTGGTGCTGAAGTTCCCGACCGTCACCGACGCGGTGCCCGGGCTGGGGAACGTCACGGCCGGCGCCTTGCCGCTGCTCTTGACGTGGAACGCGCCCGACGGCGGGACCGGCGTCGAGGCGATGGTCAGCGGCAGGTTCAGGTTCAGCGTCTTGTCGACCGGGTACTTGAGCACGGCCGCGGCCTTAGCCGAACCGTCCAGCGACGTGGCGCCGACCAGCGCCAGGCCGTCGGTCGCGGTCGCCGGCACGGTGACGTCGACGTCGAAGGTGATCGGCGTCGACGAGGCGCCCGCGACCGCGTTGTCCGGCAGGTTCGTGTCGATCTTCACCGACAGCACCTGGTCGCCGATCAGCGGGAACGGGCAGTTGTAGTTCAGCGTCAGGCTCACCGGCGCGGCCTGGGTCGGCCCTGCCCCCACCAGCGCGACCGTCGCCGCGACGCCCGCGACGGTCGCGACGGCCAAGCCGTAGGCGGGCTTTCTCGACTTCCACGAAAACTTCACGGATCGTCACCTCGGGGAATGGGGGTAATTTCAGCGAAAAGTACCTCCGTAAAACCGGGTTAACAAGCGGCCCGGAATTCTTTGTCACGCGCATGGGAGCGCCCCCACTGTGAAGGGTCACGCAGGTCAGCCCTTGTCATGTACGTGCTATCCAGGCTCGCGAAAATTGTCACGTGCCCGGCGAATGGCGGCGATCTTCTTGCCCGGATCGGCCGTTCCCCGATACCTTTTCGCGGGCAGGGAAAGGAGCGGCCATGAACCAGCCGGTCATCGCCGTGACGGACCTCGCGAAGACCTACGGCGAAGTCACCGCGCTCGCCGGGATCAGCCTCAGCGTCGCCCGCGGCGCGGTGCTGGCGGTCCTCGGCCACAACGGCGCCGGGAAGACGACGCTGATCGACATCCTCAGCACGCGCGTCCGGCCGAGCGCCGGCACCGCCCGGGTCTGCGGTTACGACGTCGTGCAGCGCGGGCGCGCGGTCCGGCGGCGGATCGGCGTGACCGGGCAGTTCGCCGCGGTCGACGACGCCCTGTCCGGACGCGGGAACCTCGTGCTGATCGCCCGGCTTCTGGGCGCGAAACCGCGGCAGGCGCAGGCGCGGGCGGCCGAGCTGATCGCGTCGTTCGGCTTGGAGGACGCCGCCGACCGGCCGGCGGGCACCTATTCCGGCGGGATGCGGCGGCGGCTGGACCTGGCCGCGGGCCTCGTCGGCGCGCCGCAGGTGCTGTTCCTCGACGAGCCGACCACCGGCCTCGACCCGGTCAGCCGGTCCGGGCTGTGGTCGGTCGTCGAAGGCCTGGCCGCGCGCGGCACGACCGTCGTGCTGACCACCCAGTACCTCGAAGAGGCCGACCGGCTCGCCGACCACGTCGTCGTCCTCGGGCTCGGCCACATCACGGTGTCCGGGACGCCGTCGCAGCTCAAGGCGCGGCTCGGCAACCGGACGGCGACGCTGACGTTCGGCACCGAACTCGCGCTGCGGCGCGCGGTGGACGCCCTGTCCCGCCTCGGGCTGGCGGCCGGCCGCACCGGGCTGGTGCTGTCGGTACCGCTGAGCGGCCCGGGCGACATCCCGGTGCTGGTGCGCGCGCTCGACGCGGCCGGCGCGCCGCTGCGCGACCTGACGGTGACCGAGCCGACGCTCGACGACGTCTACCTTTCGCTGCACCGGACGGCGGTGGCGTCGTGACGCAGGCCCGCCACCACGCGGCGGTGGCCGCCCTCGCCGACCCGGCGGCGTGGCCCGAATCCGGTTTCTGGACGCAGGTGCGCGTGCTGGCGGCGCGTTCGCTGCGCACGGCGTTCGGCGACCGGCGGCTGGTCTTCTTCGGACTGTTGCAGCCGGTGGTGCTGCTTCTGTTGTTCAGCCAGGTGTTCAGCGGCGTCGGGGCGCTGCCGGGCGTGGCGGCGTACCAGGGTTACGTGAACTTCCTGGTCCCGGCAACGCTGGTCAACATCGCGATGACGACGGCGATGAGCTCGGGCGCGGGCCTGCTGGCCGAGATCTACGGCGGCTTCACCGGCCGGCTGCGGTGCCTGCCGATCTCGCTGTTCTCGGTACTGGTGGCGCGGACCCTGGCCGACTCGGCGCGGTTGGGCGTCCAGCTGGTGGTGACGGCGCTGGCGAGCGTGGTGTTCCTGGGGTTCCGCCCGGCGGGCGGGGTGCTCGGCCTGGGGCTGGCGCTGGTCTTGACGCTGGTGGTGGGCTGGTGCCTGAGCTGGGTGTTCGTCGCGATCACGACGTGGCTGCGCAAGGCGGAAACACTGCAGGCGGCGTCGTTCGTGGTGATGTTCCCGCTGATGTTCTCCTCGAGCGCGTACATGCCGCTGGACACGATGCCGTCGTGGGTCCGCGCGGTGTCGGCGGTGAACCCGCTGACGTACGCGATCGACGCGACCCGGGCGCTGGCGCTGGCCCGCCCGATCGGCTGGTCGGTGGCGACGGCGTTGGTGATCGCGGCGGTGGCCGCGGTGGCGGGCTCGTTCCTGGCGGCCCGCACCTTCCGCAACCGCGCTTAGCCCAGCGACTCCAGGTGTGAAGCCGCCTCCTCCGCACCACCCGCCGCCTCGAACGACTCGCGAATGCGGGACGCGCCGGGCCGGAAAGCCTCCGCCGCCTCGATCGCCGTGCGGAGGTCCGCCGCTTTCACGCGATCGAACCGGACCCGCACGCCCGCGCCCGCGGCGGTGACCTGCTGGGCCAGCATCGACTGGTCGTCGCGGATCGGGGCGACCACCAGTGGCACTCCGGCCGACAGCGCCTCGCACACCGTGTTGTGCCCGGCGTGGCAGACCACCACCGAGGCGTGCGCGAACACCGCCACCTGCGGGATCCGCCGGGCCAGCAGCACGTTCTCACTGACCAGCCCACCGGACGGGTCCACGACGAGCCCCTGCACGGAAGGCATCCCGGCCAACGCGTCCACGCTCTCGGCCAGGAACCGCGCACCCGCCGAAGCGTTCGACGTCCCCAGCGTCACCACGACCAGCGGCCGATCGTCCACAGGGGACCAGTCGCCCGAAGCCGCGGGCAGCGCCGGGCCGACGTAGGACACCGGCACCGCCAGCCGGGACTCGCCGGCCAGGGCCCGGGTCGTGAACGCCAGCACCAAGTGCGGCGAAAACCGCAGGTCGCCGAGCAGGACGCCGTGCCGGGCGCGCAGCCCGGCCTGCAGCTCACCCACCCAGGACGCGATCTTCGGCAGCGAACCCAGCGGGTCGGCCAGCTCGGTCGACGTCGACGCCGACGTCGCCCACGGCAGCCCGCACCGCGCGGCCACCAGCGCCCCCGCCATCGCCTGCTGGTCCACCACGACCACATCGGGCGCGAAAGCGGACACCGCCGACAAGACCCCCGGCACCATCGCGTCCGCCAAAGGAACCAGGTACGACTCCCACAGGTACTTCAACGCGGCGAAACCCCGTAATCCGGGCGGCCGAAGGGAAAGCGAAAACGGCGACGAGTCCCCGGCCGGGAAGACGCGCCCGGAGACCAAAGTGGACACTTCCGGCGATGGGCCGCACCAAGCCACGGAATGGCCCCGCGAAGTCAGCACCGCGGCCACCCCGCGCAACGGCGCCACGTGCCCGGCCAGCGGCGGCACGACCAGCAGGAACCTCACGCCGCGTGCCGTTCGACCCACTTCAGCACCAGCTCGCGCACCTCCCGGTGCTGCTCCACCAGCACCGAATGCCCTTGCCCCTCGAAGACGTGCAGCTCGCCGTGCGGCAGCAACGACGTCAAGGCTTCGAGGTCGTCGGCCTGGTAGCCGTGACTGCCGAGGATGGACAGCACCGGGCAGCCGATCGCGGCCACCTGCTCCCACGTCAGCAACGGCCCGAGCGGTACCTCTTCCGCCATCTTCGTCGACGTGATCCGCTCGGCCGCCATCCGCGCGAGCCGCCGGTGGTGGGCGCTGAAGTTCGCCTCGATCCAGTCGAAACTCTCTTCGACCTGCAGGAACCGCACGGTGTGCGCGAGGATCTCGGTCATCTTGCCCGCCCACACCTCGGTCGCGGGCTCGGACTCGATGCACACGATGCTGCGCACCCGTTCCGGACAAGCGACGGCGTAGCTGTAGGCG
The DNA here is from genome assembly GCF_055633805.1 of Amycolatopsis sp. NPDC114478. NCBI lineage: Bacteria > Bacillati > Actinomycetota > Actinomycetes > Pseudonocardiales > Pseudonocardiaceae > Amycolatopsis > Amycolatopsis sp. NPDC114478. The sequence goes on from NZ_JBVKDO010000001.1 coordinate 463,699, forward strand.
AGCGTTCCGCCGAAGCTGTTGCCCACCAGGTGCACCGGCCGGTCGACGCCGAGCTGCCGCAGCAGGTCGTCGAGGTCGGCGACGAAGTCCCCGAGCGTGTAGCCGCGTTCGGGGCGCTCGGTCTTGCCGTGCCCGCGCAGGTCGTAGCTGATCACGTCGATGCCGGCGGCCGCGACCGGCGGCGCCAGCGTCAGGTAGAAGCTCGCCAGGCTGTCGGTGCCCATGCCGTGCAGGAACACCACGGTCTCGGTGCCGCCGGCGGGCACGAGCTGCACGTTGGTGCGCAGCCCGTTCACGGTCATCGTGGGCACGTGCGCTCCCCCACGAACCGGGCGATGTCGCCGACGGTCAGCCCGATGACGTCGTCGAGGTCCTTCTCCGCCAGGTACTCGGCGAGGTTGACGTCCGCGCCGAAGTGCTCGGAAAGGATGCTCGCGAAGGTCACCAGGTCGATGCTCTCCAGCTGCAGGTCCTCGTGGAACGTCGTGCTCGGCGTGATCTCGATGCCGAGCACCTCGGCGTCGCCGGTGAGCTGTGTCAGCAGCTCGGCGACGACGTCGAAGACGGCGGACGCGTGGTCGAGGGTCATGGCGTGCTCCTGAGTCGTGCGGTGGCGGTGTCCCCGGTCAGGTCGACCGTGACGGCGAAGCCCGGGAGTGCGCGGCCGCGGCCGGACACCCGGCCGTCGGCGTGGACGCGGATTTCCGCCGGGTAGACGGGCTCGGCGAGCCGGGCCCGGACGGCGTCCTTGGCCGCGATGCGTTCCAGCAGCCAGCCGCGGGCTCGCCGCGGCGGGACGGCGGCGAACTCCGCGCGTTCCTCGGCGCTGAGGTAGACACCGGCGTAGATGTTCCGGGCGGCGACCGTCGGCCAGCGGTCGGTGACCGTGACCGAGCCGTCGTCCCGCCGTTCGCCCAGGAGGTTCTCCGCCGGGAAGGCGTAGACGCGGTGGGCCGCGCGGTCGCAGGGGAACCGGACGTCCCGCCAGCCCTCGACGCTCGCCAGCACGCGGCCGTCGCGCACCAGCTCGGCGTCCATCTCCAGGACGTCCGGCCGCGGCAGCCGGACGCGCACGAGGCACTCGAGCCGCGTGCCGGGCGCGGGTTCCGGCCCGTGCCAGGTGAGCCGGCCGATCGACCGCGGGAAGGCGAGCAGGCCGTCGGACCGGGTGGCCATCAGCCAGCAGCCGAGCAGCTGGCCGACGTTGTCGAGCAGCCCGCCGGGTGCTTCCGGGACCACCAGTTCGCCGCGGATGTGCTGCTCGCCGAGCCCGGTCAGCCGGGCCAGGCCCTGGTAGGAGGGCCCGTGGAACATCTCGCGCCGCGCGTAGATCTCGGCCGCGCTCAACGGCGGCGCGGTTTCCGGGCCCGGCACGGCGGTCCGCGACGGCGGTGGCGCGTACGTCCCCAGCTCGACGGTCATCAGCGCGTACGGTCCGATCTCGACGGTCACCTGGTCGCCCTCGCGGCTCATCGCCAGCGGCACCCGCTGCGCCGGGGAAGCGATGAGCCACCGCGAGAACACCGCGTCCCGCACCGCGACCGCCGTCGTGCCCGGCCAGGTGCGTTCGACGGACCGGCACGCGAGGTCCACCAGCGTCGTCGCCGGCACGACCGGCCGGAAGTCGGACTCGTCGGGCCAGCCGTCCCGCTGCCGGAAGAACCGGTGGTCGCGCAGGTACGGCATCGCGGCCACCGAGACGTCCACAGTGGACTCGACGCGCCGGCGCGCGGCCGCCGCGACGACGTCCGCCGCGGTCTGCCGGGTCTCGCTGAGCAGGGCGGTGAACTCGGCGACGATCGCGTCCGGCACCCCGGGCGGCAGTTCCGGCACTGCGCGTTCGTCGAGCAGGCCACGGGCCGATTCCCCCAGCGACAGCAGGGAGTTCCCGGTGGCGAGCCGGACCCGCCGCGGTTCGAGCGCTGCGAAGTCCGGGCTGCCGCCTTCGACCCACAACGCGGTCGCGACGCGGCGCAGCTGCGCGAGCCCGGACCGGGTGCCGGACGCGGCGGCGACGACCAAGTGCCGTCGTTCGCCGAGCGTGTCGGTGACGTAGGAGCCGAGCTGCCCGGCGCCGACCTGCACGAACGCGCGGAACCCGGCGTCGTGCAGCGCCTCGGTCAGCGCCCGGAACCGGACCGGGCGGATCAGGTGCACGAGGTACAGCTCGCGGACGGCGTCCGGCTCGGCCGGGTAGGGTCGCGCGGTCGTCGCCGACCACACCGGCACCGTCGGCTCCCGCAGGTCCAGGTCGGCGGCGAGCCGGGCGAACGGCCCGAGGTACGGCCGCAGCAACGGGGTGTGGAAGCCGGAGCGGAACGGCAGTGTCCGCGCTACGATCCCGGCGCCGCGGCAGGTCTCGGCGAACTTCGCGACGGACTCCGGCGGGCCGCACACGATCGTCTGCTTCGCCGCGTTTTCGTGCGATACGACCAGGTCGTCCGGCAGCAGGTCGGCCACCCGCGCGGCCGGACAGCCCAGCACCAGGTAGTCCGCGTCGGGCAGCTCGAACCCGTCGGGCCAGTACCGTTCCAGCAGGTCCGGCCCCGCGCGGTACATCCCGGCCGACTGCATCGCGGTCCACTCGCCCACGCTGTGCCCGGCGAGCGCGTCCGGCCGGATCGCCAGCCGGCGCAGGGCCTGGTCGAGCAGCAGCCCGCTCGCCGACACGCTCGCCGCGCGGTCGAGCACGCTCGCCGTCGACCACTGTGGACGGTCGAGGCCGAAGTGCTTGGCCACGTCGTCGATCCGCGGTTCGGCGCCGTCCTCCAGTCCCGGGTGGACGAACGCGACCTTCCCGGCCGGCAACAGCGGGTCGACCGAGCACCAGACGTCCCCGCCGCCGTGCCACGACCGGCCCTCGGCCGCCACCTTGGCGAGCACCTTGCGGGCCGTGGCGAGCTTGCGCTCGTCCGGACCGACGATCCCGATCCGGCACGGCCCGTCGCCGTCGCCGGGCCGGTCGAGGCGTTCCAGCAGCTCTTCGGGCGTGTTCGCGGCCAGCCGCAGCACGCGTTCCGGCTCGTCGACGCGCACCCGCCGCTTCGGCGCGGCGTCAACGCCCGCCTCCAGCACGACGTGCGCGTTGACGCCGCCGAAACCGAACGCGTTGACCGCACCCACCCGCGGCAGCGCACCCCACTCCTCGGCCTCGGCGAGCACGCGGAACCGGGTCTTGTCCAGCAGCGGGTTCGGGTCGGCGCAGTGCAGCGTCGGCGGCAGCACCCCGTGGTGCAGCGCGAGGGCCACCTTGACCAGGCCGGCGACCCCGGCCGTCGGCAGCGTGTGGCCGATCATCGACTTGACCGAGCCGATCACCGACCGAGCCCCGCGCCCCTCGGCCTGGCCGAAGACGTCGGCGACGGTGGTCAGCTCGGCGGCGTCCCCGGCGGGCGTGGCCGTGCCGTGGGCCTCCAGCAGGCCGATCCGGGCCGGGTCGAGTCCGTCCCAGGCCCGCCGCAGCGCGAGAGTCTGCCCGGCGACGGACGGGCTGAGCAGGCTCGCGCCGCGCCCGTCGCTCGACGTCCCGCTGCCGCGGACCACGGCGTACACGCGGTCGCCGTCGCGACGAGCGTCGGCCAGCCGCTTGAGCACGACGAGCGCGGTGCCCTCGCCGATGAGCATGCCGTCGGCTTCACGGGAAAGCGGGCTGATCCGCTGGCTCGGCGACAGCGCGCCGAGCTGCGTGAACAGCGACCAGAGCGTGTCGTCGTGCGTCTGGTGCGCACCACCCGCCAAGACGACGTCGCAGCGGTGCCGGGTCAGCTCGCCGATCGCCTGGTCGACCGCGACCAGCGAAGACGCGCAAGCCGCGTCCACTGTGTACGCCGGGCCGCCGAGGTCGAGCCGGTTGGCGACGCGGGCCGCGGCCAGGTTCGGCACCAGCCCGGCGGCGGTCTCCGGCCGGAACTCCCCGAGCGGTTCGAGCAGCGCCGTCCGCAGCCGGTCGAGCACGTCCGGGCCGGCCGACGGCAGGAGCTCGCCGACCGTGCGGGTGATCTGCCGGACGGTCCGGACCCGCTGGTCGAAGCCCTGCAGCCCGGGCGAGAGGTAGCCGCCGCGGCCGAGCACGACGCCGATCCGTTCGGGGTCGCCGAGCCGGCCGAGGCCCCCGGCGTCCTCGACCGCCTGCACGGCGACGGCCAGCGCCGTCAGCTGGTCCGGTTCGGTGCCTTCCAGCGACGTCGGCGGGACGCCGTGGGCGACCGGGTCGAACTCGATGGTGTCGGGGGCGAAACCGCCGCGGCGGCCGTGGGTCCGGTCCGGCGCGGTGCCGTCGTGGCCGTGGAACGCCGGGTCGCGGCGGTGCGCCGGGATGTCGGTGACGGCGTCGACGCCGTCGACGAGGTTGCGCCAGTACTGGTCCACTGTGGACGCGCCGGGCAGGAACACGCCCATGCCGACGATGGCGACCGGCTCCTGGCTCACCACAGCGACGCCGTGTAGAGCACCGCGCGGTCGGTGCCGTAGGCGAGTTCCCGCAGCAGGGCGGCGGTGCCCGCGTCCGCGTCGAGCAGGCTGATGTCCCGGCGCTCGTACTCGCGCGCGAGCTCCGGGGACACCATGCCGCTGTGGTCGGCCGCGGGCGCCCACGGTCCCCAGTGGACGGTCACGGCCCGGCCGGGCCAGTCCTTCGCGAGTGCTTCCAGGGCGTCGTTCGCGGCGGCGTAGTCGGTCTGGCCGCGGTTGCCGAGCACCGCGGCGATGCTGCCGAAGAACGTGACGAACCCGGGTTCGGCGTCGAGCGCGTCGAGCAGGATCCGCGCACCGTCCACTTTGGTCTCGTACACGGTCCGGAACGACGGCTCGTCCTTGTCCGCCATGAGCTTGTCGTCGAGGACACCGGCGGCGAAGACGACCCCGTCGAGCCGGCTGGGCAGGTTCTTGACCAGGCGCCGCACGGCGTCCGGGTCGCGCACGTCGAGCGAGGTGTAGCCCGCGGTCCCGCCCGCCGCGCGGATTTCGTCGAGCGTGCGGCCGATCTCGCGCTGGGCCAGCACGGTCCGCACCCGGCGTTCGATCTCGGCCACCGAGCCGCCGCGGCCGGCCAGCACCGCGCGCATCGCCGTGGGGTCGGCCGGCAGGTCGTCCGGCTCGCCCGGCCACGGCGTCCGCCCGGCGAGTTCGAGCCGGCAGCCGGAGGCGGCGAACGCGATCGCCGCGCGGGCGGTGATCCCGCGGGCCCCGCCGACCAGCAGGACGACGGAGTCCGGGCCGAGGCCCAGCGCGGCGAGTTCGCCGCCGCCCGGTCCGGCGCCGGAGTAGGCGATCGACGGGAGGTCCGCCGGGCGCGGCTCGATCGTGAAGCGGCCGGTCTCGTCGTGGCCGACCACCGAGGGGCCGTCGCTGAGAGCCTCGTCGACGAGCACTTTCGCCAGGTCTTGGTCGGCTTCGACGAGCCGCGTCACGCCGTCGCGTTCCAGCGCGGCCGAGCGGACCAGGCCGCGGAGGCCCGGCGTTCCCGGCTTGGCCGCGACGAGCACGGTCCCCTTGGCGTTTTTGAGGTGGGTGAACACTTCCGGGGCGTCCGTGGCCAGGATGACGGTGATGTCGGCGTCCCCGGTGACGATCTCGGCGCCGGCTCCGATGAACGCGGCGCGCACGGACTCGTCGTCGCCGATGATCGCGACGGACTTGCCGCGCAGCCGTTCGGGATCGGGGTCGAGCGGGACGGGCACCCGCTCGAGCCGGTACCGCGTGGGCGCGGCCGCGGCCGGCGTGGGGTTCAGCCAGCTCTCGAGGTGCGCGGTCAGGGCGTTCGCGGTGCGGTCGCGGCTGAGCTGGTCGGTGCGGTCGTCGGCGGGCAGGCCGAGGCGGCCCAGCAGCGTCCCGGCGATCTCGGTGCGCTTGATGGAGTCGATGGAGAGGTCGGCTTCGAGGTCGAGGTCGCCGGCGATCATCTCGGCCGGGTAGCCGGTGCGTTCGCTGATCACGCCGATGACGGTGGTGAGGACGTCGGCTTCGGGTTCCCGTTCGGGCTGTCGTTCCGGCTCGGGTTCCGGGAGTCGCACGGGTTCGGGAACGACGACGGGCGCGGGCGCGCTGCCGAGGTAGCCGAGCATGACCTCCCGCTGGGCGGCGACGAGCTCGCGGGTGGTGCGCAGGAAGTCGACGACGGCCTGGTCGCGGCCGGAAGCGGGCTGGGTCATGGCGGAACTCCGGATTCGTCGGGCCGGGGGCAGGGCGGGCGTCTCGGCGCCGGGGGCGCGGGCGGACCGCCCGTCGACGGCCCAGGCGGTCGGGGCCGGTGCCGGGCGCTTTTCCCTGGTCAGCCGCTCGGTGCGGACGTCGACACCGGCGTCGGCGAGTTTTCGCAGCGCGGTCAGGAAAGCCGGGAGGTCGGGGCCGCACGCGACGACGGTGTGCGGGCGGTCGCCGAGGATCTCCCCGACCAGCCGGGTGAGCACCCGGCCGGGCCCGACCTCGACGAACGTGCGCGCGCCGGCGTCGTACATCGCTTCGATCTGGTCGAGGAACCGCACGGGGGCGCCGATCTGCGCGGCGAGTTCGCTTTTGACGTCGCCTTCGTACGGTTTCGCGGTGCGGTTCGACCACACCGGCAGCCGCGGCTCGCGGATCGGTTCGCGGGTGAGCTCGTGGGCGAAGAGGTCGCCGGCTCTGGCGACCAGCGGGCTGTGGAAGGCGCAGGCGACCGGGATCCGCTGGGCGCTGACGCCGATCTCGCGCAACCGCCGGATCGCCCGTTCGACAGCGGCGACCGGTCCGGAAAGGACGACTTGTTCCGGCGCGTTGTGGTTGGCGACGACGACGTCCGGGCCGATCAGGGTGGCGGTGAGCCGATCCCGCGGCGCCTTGACGGCGGCCATGGTCCCGGGCTCGGCGACGTCGGCGATGGCGTGCGCGCGGGCGTGGCTGACGCGCAGGAGGGTCTCGGTGTCGAAGGCCCCGGCGACCGAGAGCGCGACGAGTTCGCCGTAGCTGTGCCCGGCGAGGAAGTCCGGCCGGACGCCGGTTTCCTCGAGGAGCTGGGCAACGGCGGTTTCGACGAGCCCGAGCGCGGGTTGAGCCACGCGGGTGTCGATGAGGGCTCGTTCTTGGGCTTCGGCGGAGTGGAAGGCGTGCGGTGGAAACGCTTTCGCGGCGACATCGGGGGCGAGCCGGAGGAGGTCGGCGAGTTCCGGGAAGTGGACGAAGAGCTCGGCGAGCATCCCGGGGCGCTGGCTGCCTTGGCCGGGGAAGAGAAAGGCGACCTTGCCGGGGTCGGCATCCCTATTCCCTGCACGCACCGCCAGCCGCTCGGCCACCACACGCTGCAGGTCCTCCAGTGCCTGTTCCGCCTCCGGCGCCCAATCCCGCAGCCCATGGCGCCGGTCCGGGGCTACCGGGCCCGCTCCCAGCACCGCGTGGAAGTTCGTCCCGCCGAAGCCGAACGCGCTCACCCCCGCCAGCCTCGCCGGTTCCGCCCACGGCCGCGCCGAAGTCGTGAACGTGAACGGGCTCGTCTCCGCGTCCCACGCCGCGTTCGGCGTGCTCAAGTTCAGCGTCGGCGGCACCACCTCGTGCCACAACGCCAGCGCCGCCTTGATCAGCCCGGCCAAGCCCGCCGCGCACTTCGTGTGGCCGATCTGGCTCTTCACCGATCCCAGCACGCACGACCCCGGCGCCGCCCCCGCCGACGAGAAGAACCCCGTCAACGTGCGCAGCTCGGTCGCGTCGCCGACCACCGTGCCCGTTCCGTGCGCCTCCACCAGCCCCACGTCCACAGGGGACACACCCGCGTCCTGGTAAGCCCGTTCCAGCGCCCGGTGCTGCCCCTCCGGACGCGGCGCGGTCAACCCCAAGGCCTTGCCGTCGCTGGCCGCGCCCACGCCCTTGACCACCGCGTAGATCCGGTCGCCGTCGCGTTCGGCGTCGGACCGGCGCTTCAGCACCAGGCACGCCACCCCCTCGCCGAGCGCGATGCCGTCGGCCGCCGCGTCGAACGGGCGGCAGCGGCCCGTCGGCGAAAGCGCGCCCGCCGACGTGAACATCAAGTAGTCGTGGATGCCGTTGTGCAGGTCGACCGCGCCGCACAGCACCAGCGAGCTCGTCCCGGCGCGCAGCTCCTTCGCCGCGAGGTCGAGAGCGGCCAGCGACGACCCGCACGCCGCGTCCACCGTGTAGTTCGCGCCGCCGAGGTCGAGCCGGTTGGCGATCCGGCCGGAGATGACGTTGGCGAGCGTGCCGGGGAACGTGTCCTCGGTCGGCTCGGGCAGCTGGGCCAGCAGCTCGGGCGGCACCTCGTCGAGGTAGCCGACCAGCAGCGAACGCAGCGTGCCGGCGTTGGCGAGGTCGCCACCCGCCTCCGCGCCGAACACGACGCTCGTCCGCTCGCGGTCGAACTCGCGCTCGCCGTACCCCGCGTCGGCCAGCGCCCGCCGCGCGGTCTCCAGCGACACCAGCTGGGCCGGGTCGATGCTGCCCATCGCCGACGGCGGGATGCCGTAGTCCAAGGGGTCGACGGCGACCGGCGGCAGGAACCCGCCCCACTTCGACGTCGACTGTCCGAAGTAGACAGACGGGTCCCACCGCTCCGGCGGCACCTCGGTGACGGCGTCCTCGCCGCGCAGGACGTTCGACCAGAACGCGTCCAGGTCCGGCGCCCCGGGGAACGTGCAGGCCATCCCGATGACGGCGATGTCCCGGCTGTCCCGCGGCTCCGGTTCTTCCCGCCGGGCAAAGGTTTTCCCCGACGTGACTTCCCGGTGCAGCTCGGCGATCGTCGTCCGGCGGTCGCGCAGCACGGCGACCTGGCCGGCCATGAACATCCCCTCGGCGAGCTGGGTCCCTTCGCCGAGCCGCGAACCGTCCCGGCGGACGCCCTTGCTCGCGACGCGCAGCCGTCCGGTGTTCAGCTCTTCCAGCCGCTGCCACGCTTCCTGCGCGGGCACGTCCCGCAACCCGGCTTTGACCTGCTCGAACTCCGCCGTGTACGGGCTCGGCAGGCAGCGCGTGCGGTGGCCCGGCGCGGTTTCGAGGGTGACCGTCGCGTCGGCCGCGAGTGCCCGTTCCTGGAACAGCCCGGTGATCGCGCCGTGCGCCACGGCCTCTTCGGTGAACAGGTAGGCGGTGCCCATCAGGACGCCGACCGCGTCGAGTGGTGCCGCCATCGCGGTGACCATCGCCGCGGACCGGGCGTCGTGGATTCCGCCGGCGAAGAGCACCTCGACGTCCTTCGCCGCGCCGAGCACGGCCAGTTGTTCTTCCCACAGCTCGAAACTCGACCGCGGCCCGACGTGCCCGCCGCATTCGGCGCCCTCGAAGACGAACCGGCGGACCCCGGCGTCGAGGTACTGGCCGAGCAGGATCGGCGAGGGCACGTGCACGAAGGTCGCGATCCCGTCCGCTTCCAGGGCCTTGACCTGCCCGGGTTTGCCGCCCGCGATCAGCACGCACCGCGGCCGGACGGCCCGGATCGCGGCGAGCTGCTCGGCGCGCAGGTCGTCGGGGACGAACCCGAGGATCCCCGCGCCCCACGCCCGGTCGCCGAGGCGCTCGGCGGTGCGGGTGAGCAGGTCGGTGGTGCGCGCGCCGTTCGCCGTGGCGACCGCGACGAACGGGAACCCGCCCGCGTCGGCGACCGCGGCCGCGAACCCGGGCTGGTCGCTCACCCGCGTCATCGGGCCCTGGACGACCGGCAGCGCGCTGCCCAGCGTCCGGCACAGCCGATCCGACGGCGTCACCACCGGGAACGACGCGCCGACTACCCGGCGGACGTCCGCTTCCACTGTGGACTCCAGCAGTACCCCGGCGCCGCCCCCGGCGAGCGCTCCCACCGCTGTCCGCGGGCCGGCCGCCCGGCCCCACACCGGGACGTCGAAGGTACCTAGAAGCTGTTGCAGCAGAACGAAGTCACTCAGTTCGCCGCCCCGGGCGAGCAGTCCCAGCGCGCCGCCGGCGACGGCCTCCGCGGCCGTGGCCACATCGGACACCTCGGCGAGGACGCCGGTCCACGGCGCCGTCGTGCGGACGGCGAAGGCAGCTCCCTCGGGAAGCGGGCCGTCCGTGCGCACACCGTAGGGCACCCGGACCCGGGCGGCGACGAGCCGGAGCGCGACCGGATCGGCGCCGTCGAGCACGCCGAGACCCCCGCCGCGCGCGACGGCCGCCACCGCGCCGGGGTCGCCGATGCCGAGGCACCGCAGCCGTCGAGCGTGCGACGGCGGGACGAGCTCGGCCATCGGTGGACCTCCTGTGCGGGTGGGGTGATCTTCACGAGACCAATCACAGGAATAACGCACCAGGCCCGGAAAAAGCAATACTCGTGCTAGGGTGCGAAACCGTGGAACACCGCACGATCATAGCCCTGAACAGCACTTTTATCATACGGCTTCTAAATGAGAAATACCATTCACTCACCTGCGTAACAATGGCTCGAAAATTACGGGAGCCCACGTGGAACTGACCGGACGGGTGGTCGTGCTGACCGGCGCGGCCCACGGGATCGGGGCGGCGATGGCCCGCCGCTTCGCCGCGGAGGGCGCGGCGGGGGTCGTCGTGTCCGACGTCGACGCCGCCGGCGCCGGCCGGGTGGCCGACGAGATCGCCGACATGGGCGGGCGCGCGATCGCCGTGACCGCCGACGCGACGTCCAAAAAGGACCTGAAGACGCTGGTCGCGGCGGCCCGCGCCGAGTTCGGCGAGGTGGACCTGTTCTGCGCCAACGCGGGCGCGGCCTTCGGCACCGGCGTCCACGCGGCGGACGAGCAGTGGGCGAAGTCGTGGGAGATCAACGTCATGCAGCACGTCCACGCCGCGCAGGTCGTGCTGCCCGCGATGCTCGCGCGCGGCGAGGGCTACCTGCTGATCACGGCGTCCGGCGCCGGGCTGCTCGGCACGCCCGGCGACGCGCCGTACTCGGTCACCAAGCACGCGGCCGTCGGCCTCGCCGAGTGGCTGGCGATCACCTACCGGCCGCGCGGGGTGCGGGTCAGCGCGCTGTGCCCGCTCGGCGTCCGCACGGCGCTGCTCGAACCCGGCATCGCCGCCGGCCACCCGGCCGCGCTGGCGATCGCCGCGGCGGCGCCGCTGCTCGAACCCGAAGACGTCGCCGAGGCGGTCGTGGCCGGGCTCGGCGCGGAGGAGTTCCTGATCCTGCCGCACGCTTCGGTGCGGGAAGCGTTCCTGCGCAAGGCCGGCGCGGTCGACGCGTGGATCGACGAGATGGCCGTCCAGGGAGGCTGAGGAGTGGAGTACCGCAGGATCGGCGCGAGCGGGCTCGCCGTGAGCGAGATCGCCTACGGCAACTGGCTGACGCACGACGCCCCCGGCTGCGTCGCCGCGGCACTGGACGCCGGCGTCACGACGTTCCACACCGCGGCGGCGTGGGAGGGCGGCGCCGCGGAAACCGCGTTCGGGCAAGCCTTCTCGGGGATGCGCCGCGACGACCTCGTGCTGTGCACCGGCGTGTTCTGGCCCGAGGGTCCCGGCCCGAACGACGCCGGGCTGAGCCGCAAGCACGTGCTCGCGTCGCTGGAGGGCTCGCTGCGGCGGCTGCGCACCGACCACGTCGACGTCTACCAGCTGCTGCGCTTCGACTACCGGACCCCGGTCGCGGAGACGTTCCTCGCGCTCTCGGACGCGGTGCGGCAAGGGAAGGTCCGGTACGTCGGCACGGCGGAGTGGACGGCCGAGCAGCTGCTGCAGGGTCAAGAGGCGGCGGCGCGCTACGACGTCCCGCTGATCAGCAACCAGCCGCACTACTCGATGCTGTGGCGGGTGCCCGAGGCGCAGGTGATGCCGGTGGGTGAGCGGATCGGCGTCGGGCAGTTCGCGTCGGTGCCGCTGGCGCAGGGCGTGCTGACCGGCAAGTACCGGGACGGGCGCGTCCCGGCGGGTTCGCGCGGGGCCGGGCCGGCGCACGCGCGGCCGCTGCTGATGCCGGAGCTGCTGGGGCGCGTCGAGCTGCTGCGCGGCGTCGCGGACGACGCGGGGCTGACGATGGCGCAGCTCGCGCTGGCGTGGACGCTGCAGCACGAGACGGTCGCGTCGGCGGTCGTGGGCGCGAGCACGCCGGAGCAGGTCACGGAGAACGCGAAGGCCGCCGGCGTCCGGCTGGACCTCGACGTCCTGACCCGCGTCGATCACCTGCTCGGCAGCTTCGTGCAGACCGACCCGCGGCTGGTGTGGTCGCCTCCGGCCTTCTCAGCGTCTTCAGCCTGAGCCGAGGCAGACGAAGGGGCGGCGGAACGGGTCGACGGCGATCGCGTCGGCCAGCGCCAGCGCGGGGCTGTCCCGCACGGCCAGCGCGCGGTAGTAGTCGTCCATCGCGGCCGCCGACGCGAGGTCGCCGACGCGCGACAGCGGCGCGATGACCGTGCGGGAGCCGCTGGCGAGCAGGGCGCTGGCGAAGCCGAGGGCCTCGTCGCCGGGCCGGATCCGGTTGAGCGCGAGCTCGCACGCGGCGAAGACGACTTGCCGCGGCGGCTGCCGCAGCCCGGCCATCTCGTGCCCGAAGAGCGCGCCGTCGGCGAGTTCGAGGCGGGAGAACAGCGCGTTCTCCGGCTCGTGCGCGCCGTGCGCGGCGAAGTGGGCGAGCTTGGCGCCGTCCATCGCGCGCAGCACGGACTTCACGGTGGCTTTGGCGCCGGTCATGGTCGTCGCGGTGCGGTAGTGCGTGGTCAGCTTCTCCAGCTCACCGCGCGCGCCGGCCAGGCCGGGGCCGCGCACCAGCACGATCTTGCGGGCGCGCGGCGACTTCGTCAGCTCGGCGGCGAGCCAGGCGGTCCCCGACGGCGCGACGACGGTGGGCCGCCCCCGCAGCCCCGGCAGGACGCCCCACGGCACGGCGTAGAGCGGGCCGGTCGGGACGATGACGAGATCGCGGTCGCCGATCGTCTCGGCCAGGGGCTGGATGAGCTGGGTGTCGAGCTTGTCGGCCTGCTTTCGCGCCGACGCCATGACGACCTCGGCGAGCCGTTCGGGCAGGTTGTCGGGCGCGAGGGCGTCGAGGTCGACGTTGAGCACGCGCCCGGACTCGGCGGCGGCCCCGGCGGACCCGAGCCGCACGAGCCGGCACTCGCCCCCGGCCACGACGACGGCGACGAGCTCGTCCCCGGACGCGGCGAAGCTGACCATGGCCCGGTCGCCGAGCCGGTCGGAGACCTCGTCGAGCCCGGCCACCGGCCGCGGCCGCCCCCACCGGCCGGTGTGCCAGCCGAGCCGCTGGGCCTCCCGCAGGCGTTCGTTGTACTTCGCCCGCAGGCCGGCGATGGGGTGCCCGTCGTGCTGGGCCTCCTGGATGGCCTGCCCGAGGCCCCGAACCTCGGCGACGCGCGCGGCGAGCTCCGGATCGGTCCCGGCGGACAGCGGCTCGTACCGGTAAGTCTGCGCGCGAGTGCGTTCGAGCCAGACGAAGAGGCGCCGGGCATCGTTGCGTTCGAGCACGAGCTTGACGGCGAGGTCGGCGAGCTCCTGGCCGTGCAGGGCGGTCCCGGAGACGAGGTCGAGCCCGCCCATCCGATCCCGGACGGCGTCGAGCTCGGTGAGGCCCGAGCGGATTTCGGTGAGCGCTTTGGCCCGGTTCCCCTGAGCGACGGCGAGTTCGGCCCGGCAGAGGCGGCGCAGCATCCGGTAGTCGATGGGGGTCAGCTGCCCGGGGCGGGGGACTTTGTCAAGGGTCTCGACGGCGCGTTTGAGGTTGCCGCGCCGGATGTCGAGGCGAACCGCGAGCATGCGCGCGGTGGCGGCTTGGTCGGTGAGCCTCGGAAGCTGCATCTTCTCCGCCGCCCGCAAGGCCCGCATCGGCAGTCCGGCGGGAACCACGCCGGCGCGCAGGGCATCACGGGTGTCGGCGTGGAGGCCGATGATCAGGGCGTTGGCAACGCACGTCTGACACCCGGCCCTGCGCATGCCCCGCCGAGCGGCGGCAGCCGTGTCGCGCGCGAGTTCCAGCTCATCGTTCATCAGAGCCGCCGAAGCGCGGTAGAGCTCGACCCGGGCTTGTTCGCGGGCGACGCTGCGCAAGGCGCTCGTTTCGAGCAGCAGGTCGTCGAGGTGGCGGCCGGCCTCGTCCGCCAACCCCGCGGCCAGCAGCGCTTGGGCTTGCTCGATGCGCAGGAGGGCGGGCACCTCCATGTCCAGGGCCCGGTAAGTCCGCTCGGTTTCGTCGTAGCAGCGCAGAGCCTCGGGGACGTCTCCGGTCCGGAGAGCGAGCGTCCCCAGGTTGCGTCGCACGTCGGCCGCCATCGCCCGCAGCTCGTACTTCTCCGCGAGCTCCAGCGACTTGTTCAGGTCCGCGCGAGCCTGCTGGACGTTGCCCAGCCGCGTGTGCGCCCATCCGCGGGAGGAGAAGCTGCGCACCAGCGAATCCATCCGCGATTCCGGATCGGCGTCGTGCGCCATCCGGTATTCCTTGTCTTCGATGGAGGCATCGAAGTAGGCGAGGCTCTCCTCGTTGCGGCCGACGGACATGAGCTTCGCCGCGTAGTTGTAGTTCAGCGCCCCGCTCAACTCCGCCCGCAACACTGGATCGTCGACCGCCTTGACCAGCAGGCGCACGTCGTCCAACCCCGCCAGTCCCGCCGCCACGTCCCCGCTGATCTCCGACGACATCGCGACCAGGGTGCTCGACAAGCGGATCCGCACCACCAGCCAGTCCGTGCGGATGTCGTCGGGCACCGGGTGGATGGAGTCCAGCAGCCCCATCCCGCGCCGCAGCAGCCGGACTCCGTCGTGGTACCGCGCCAAACACGAAGCATCAGCGGCTGCTCGCTGGAGCTTGCGGACTCCATCGATGACTTCCGACGGGTCCAGTTTCGTCACAGGCACTCCACCATGACAGCACAGGCGGCACCAGAAGATGCCCGCCTGCCCTGTGAAGATCGGCAGGCGGGCGATTACAACTTGGTCAAGCTCAGCGTGCGACCTCGTAGCACGGGGCGCCGCAGTTGGGCGTCACGACCGGGCCGTCCTTGAGCGGCGGGTGGTCGATGTGCACCCAGCCGAACTCGTCGGGCTCCGGGTGCGGGACCACCGGGCCGGCCTTCTCGACCGGCTCCGGGGTTTCCTCCGGCTTGGTGTCCGTGGGCGTCGACATGGTCGATCTCCTCTCCCCTGGGGATCTGCATGGGGACGCTCGCCGTGACGGTGAGTCCCCCGTCGCGGGGCCCTCTCCCCGCGAACGGCCCAATAGTTGCACAACGGAGCAGTGATCGGGAGGGTTTTCGCTACGGAAAGTCAGACCGACGTCCGTGATCAGGCGAAACGTCCGACTTGGAGCGTCCTAACGAGTGAACTCTGTAACGACGTCCATTGGGGACGTGCATCCCGCTGGTTGGCGGAGTGGGGCGTCCTCCGGGTGCGGAGCGCGATCTCGCGCCCGGCCCGGGTGACCGGCTTCGGCCAGGGGCTGACCGGATCCGGCCACGGGTCGGAAGCGCTTGCCGTCGCGAAGGCGCGCGTCACCCACTCCCCTGGCCGGCCTCGGCCAGGGGAGTCCTCTGTAGACAGTCAGCCGCGCTTGGCCGTCAACGCCTTGTGGATCGCGTTCACCAGCCGCACGTTCTCCGGCGCCGCCCCGCCCGGGAACGCGAACCGGCGGCGGTTGTACCCGTACGCCAACCCGCTCCGAGGATCAGCGAACGCCTGGGACCCCGCCGCGCCGCTGTGGCCGAACGCGCCCTGCCCCAGCACCGGGTAGTCGTCCGACACCGCCGCGAAACCGAGCCCGAAAGCGTTGCGGTTGCGGGTCGACAGGTCGTAGCCCGCCGAGTGGATCTGGGCGAACTCGGCCGCCGTCTCGGGGTTCAGCAGGCCGGTCGCCGCCGCGTACATCCCCGCCAGGCCGCGGGCCGACGCCACGCCGCCCACCGAAGCCGGGCTCAGCTGCCGGACCAGCTTGATGTTCGGGAGGTCCCAGAGCTCCGGGGTCTTCGGGTGGTTGCGGTTGAACGCGATGCCGGTGATGCTGTCCGCGCCCGTCGCGCCGGCCTCCAGCTGGGCCAGCTGCTCCGGCGTCGGCAGCATCGGCTGCGTCGTCAGGAACCGGGGCTCCAGCTCCTCCGGCAGCCCGAGGTAGAAATCGAGCCCGAACGGCTTCCGGACGCGCTCCTCGTAGTGCTCCTGGATGCTGCGGCCGGTCACGCGGCGGACGACTTCGCCGGTCAGGGCGCCGATCACCAGCGCGTGGTAGCCGAACTGCGTGCCGGGCCGCCAGTACGGCCGCTGCGGGGCGAGCCGCTCGGCGATCACGCGGTCGTCGGCGAGCTCCTCCGCGGTGAAGCCGTCGTCCGCGCCCACGACGCCGGCGCGGTGCGCGAGCAGTTCCCGCAGCGTGATCGCGGCCTTGCCCGCCGCGCCGAACTCCGGCCAGTAGTGGCTGACGCGCTGGTCGAGGTCGAGCACGCCGTCCTGCACGAGCAGCGCGACCACCAGGTGCGCCGCGCCCTTGGTCGAGGAGAAGACGCCGGTGAGCGAGTCGCCGGTGAATTCGGGCCCGGTCCACAGATCGACGACGCGTTCACCGTCGACGTGCGCGACGAGCTGGGCGGCGTAGTCCCCGCCCTCGTCGATCGCGACGGCGGCGAACTCCGCGCGGACGGCCTCGAACCCGTCGGCGACGGTCCCCTGGATGTGCTCGGACGACATGGCGGCTCCCTCAGTGATCTTCAGCCTGTGCCTGGAGTCAACTCGCGCGGCTCCCGGGTATTCCGCCGGTAGAAGTCCCCGCCCGGCGGGTACCACCGGATCATGAAGCTGACCTCCACCGTGCTCGGCGCGCCCGATCCGCGCGCGCTCGCCGAGTTCTACTCCAAGCTGCTCGGCTGGCCGATCAAGACCGATGAGCCGGAGTGGGTGACCCTGCGCCCGGACGACGGCAGCGCCGGGCTGTCCTTCCAGCTGGAGCGGGACCACATCGCGCCGGTGTGGCCGCCCGCCGGGGGCGCCCAGCAGATGCAGCTGCACCTCGACATCGAGGTCGACGACCTCGCCGCGGCGACGGCGGAAGCGACCGCCGCGGGCGCCGTCGTCGCGGACTTCCAGCCGCAGGACGACGTCCGCGTCTGCTTCGATCCGGCCGGGCACCCCTTCTGCCTCTGGACGCGTGAATGACGTGACGCCCCGCGTTCGTCCGGTCACAGGATCCGCTATGTTCGGCTGAGGTCCTGTTTCCGGCGAACGGAGTTGAGTCCCGTGGGGGTGCACCGGATCTGGCACCACGGACTGGTCCCCACCGAGGGAAAACGCCCCCTGGACGCCTTGCGCAGCAGGCTGATCGCGCGCCAGCGGCAGCACGACGACTACACGGTCGCCGATCTCGGCTCGTCCGACGACGGCGGATCGCGCCGGTGCGACCTCAAGTTCGGCTGGACGGACGGTCGAGGCCGCTACTCCGTTCAGGTATTGCTTTCCCTGTGCTACCACGCCGGCGAAGACCGCGTCGCGTGGCTGCTGGCCGCCGCGTGCACGCGACCGTGGCGCAGCTGCCACGAAGCGCCGGCCCAGCGGATCGGGCTGGAGGAGCTCGGCGCGAGCGGCAGTGACGAAATCCCGATCGAAGCCCCGGTTCTCGCGATGCGCGGATGGTCTCGCGAGGAGTGCGACCGCGTCGCCGAACTGCTGGGCGAGGCGCTGGTCGCGGAATGGCGGACGTCGGCGGTGCTGGTGCTCACCGAACCGCCGACGGTCCCGGTCGACGGCTGGCCCGGTCTGGTCAACGTGTTCGACGTCGACGACCGCTTCCGCCGCACCCTCAACCAGCACGTCCCGCTCGGCTACGAGGTGCCGCAGGGCGCGCGGCTGTACGCGCCGCTGTGCGACCAGCTCCCCGACTTCGTCGAGACGGCCAGCCCGGTGTCCGGCGAGGCGCTCCAGGGCGCCGTCACGCGGCTGCTGCAGGCGCGCGGCCGCACGCCGCTGCCGGAGGAATGGGCCGAGGTGCCGAGCGTGAAGGCCTGGTACGCCGCGGATCCGTTCGACGAGCCGGAACGGGAACCGGACGCCGAGCTGACGGACAAGCTGGACCGCGCCGAGCGCGAGCTGGCCGAGGCGCGCGGGGTCATCACGATCCTGCGCAAGAAGGCGAAGGCCGACACCGAGGAACGGGACCGGCACGCGAGTGAGGCGAAGGCGCTCCGGCGCCGGCTCGACGAACTGTCCGCGGTCGACGTCGCGGGCCTGCGGACGCAGCTCGCGCAGCTGCAGGGGGCGGTGGACGACTACGCGCGCGCGTTCGAGGAGACGGAGGCCGAGCGCGACGAGCTCAGACGCGTGAACGGGCTCCTGGCGGGCACGCTGGCCCGGTTCCACGACGCCGACGACGAGGTCGCCGCCGCCGAGCGGCCGCCCGAGGAGTTCCCCAGCTTCGCCGAGCTGATCGGCGCCGCGGCGGCGACGCTCAAGCACCTCGCGATCACGGCCGAGCCGGCGCCCGCCGCGATCCTCGACCACCACCCGAAAGCCACGGCGTGGCGCCGGAAGGCGTGGGACGCGCTGCGCACCCTCGACGCGTACGCGAGCGCGCGCACGACGTTGCTCGACGCGGGCCAGGACCCCGGGCCCGAGCTGTCGGACGTGCTCGCGTTCGCCCGCACCGGCCAGCCGGGTTCGCTGATCAGCGCCAACATCATCGCCCTGGCCGAGTCGGACACGGTGACCACGAACGAGCGGCTCCGCCAGGCGCGGACGTTCCGCGTCGACCCGCGGACGAACCCGGCGGGCCGCGACTACTTCGGCGCCCACATCGCCTTGGAGCGCTTCAAGGCGCCGGCGCCGCGGCTGCACTTCCTCGACGACACCGACCGCACGGGCACGGTGTACGTCGGCTACCTCGGCGCCCACCTGCCGACGTCGAAGACCAACTGAGCGAGAATCGGGCGCATGACGGAGACCAAGTACCTGGCGTACTGCTGGGTGGCCCGCGGCGACCGGGTGCTGTTCCTCCGGCGCGGACCGGGCGTGTTCCTCGCGGGCCGGTGGGAGCTGCCGGGCGGAACGGTCGAGCCGCACGAGGACTTCGAAGCGGCGGCGATCCGCGAAGTCGTGGAGGAGACGGGGTTGAAGGTCCAGGTGACGGGCGAGCTGTCCCGCACCGCGTGGCCGGACATCGCGGGACGCGCGCTGGAGATCCGCGCGTTCGTCTACACGGTGGAGGAGGACGGCGCGGGAGACGTAGTGCTGAACCCGGAGGAGCACGACGACTTCGCGTGGCTGACGCCGGAGGAGGCGCGCGGGCTGGAGATGGCGCAGCACTTCCGCCGCCTGCTCTGAGGCGCGGCTCAGCGGGTCGGGCAGGATTGCGGCATGACGTCGTCGCCGGATTGGCTCAGCCGTTACGAGAGCGGACAGCGGGACCAGGTGTGGCACAACGTCGAAGTCCTCGTCGAACGGCTGCACGACCCCGGCACGGCCGGGTTGTTCGAGCTTCCCGTGGTCGTCGGGCGAACAGGGCCAGTGGGACGTGCCGTCCCGCCTCGCCGGAGAGATGTTGCCACTTTGACGATCGAGGGAAGGTGACTCCCGTGGCGAGTCTGCACGTCGGCTGTGCGATGTGGACCCACAAGGCGTGGGCCGGGCGGTTCCTGCCACCGTCGCCGCCGGCCAAGGAGCGCCTGCGGGCGTACGCGGGCTGGTGCAACGCCGTCGAAGGCAACACCACCTTCTACGCGACTCCCGCCCGGGCCACCGTCGCGACCTGGGCGGAGCAGACCGGCCCGGACTTCCGGTTCGTGGTCAAGCTGCCCAAGATCGTCACCCACGAACGCCGGTTCGCCGGAGTCGAAACGGAGATGCGCGCGTTCCTGGACGCGATCGAACCGCTCGGCGACCGCGCGGTCCTGTGGACGCAGCTGCCCGGCGCGTTCGGCCCGTCGGACGTCGACGCGCTCGGCCGCTTCCTGCGCCGCCTTCCCGTCAACCGCCGGCGCGCGGTGGAGGTGCGCCACCCCGGCTTCTTCACCGACGCGGGCTCGACGTCGCTGCTGGAAGAAACGCTCGCGGCCGCGGACGCCGAGTGGGTTCCGTTCGACACCACGGTGTTCTTCCGGAGTCCGCCGGTCAGCGAGGCGGAACAGGAGGCGTGGGCCAAGAAGCCGAGGCTGCCGCGGCGAACGCGGGCGCTGACCGACCAGCCGATCGTTCGTTATCTGGGCCGCGACTCGGTCGAGGAGACGGTCGAGGGGTGGCAGCCGTGGACGAAGGTGGTGGCCGGTTGGCTGCGCGAGGGGCGGTCGCCGACGGTGTTCGTGCACACCCCGGACAACAACGACGCACCGGCGCTGGCTCGCCGCTTCCACGACGAGGTGCGGGCGCTGGTGTCCGAAGTGGACCCGTTGCCCGAGCCTGAACCGGTCGAGCCCGCGACGCTGTTCTGAGCCGGCGGGCGGCGAAACCGAAGGGAATCTCCGACGAAAAGCGGGCCGTCCCCCTCGGTTCGAGGGAGACGGCCCAGGAGCTCAGCCGCGCGCCGCGGCCAGTGCGGCGGCCGGCTGGCCGGTCGCCGGCGGCATCAGCTTCGGGTACTCCTTCTGGAACTTCTCGATCATCGTGGCGGACGGGATGATCCGGTTCGGGTTGCCCTGGGTCGTCGCCTGCTTCTCGCCCCACGCGCCGGCGGCCTTGCGCTGGTCGGGGGTTCCGTGGCTGTGGTAGCAGTCGCCGATGGAGGCGTCCAGGTACTGGACCTCCTGCTGGGTGCGGGAGTTCCACGCGAAACCCTTGGCGTGCGCCACGAAATAGCCGCCGTACGCGTCGGGGCCCATCTCGGACGACTCGTTGCGCGGGTAGTTTTCGTGGGCGAAGTCGACCTGGTGGCCGTACTCGTGGCCGACGACTGACTCCACCGAAACGTCGTCGAACCCGAGGACGTTCACCGTGTCGAGCAGGCCGTCGCCGAGGGCCACGCGCTTGCCGCCGAGGCTGCCGGCCGGGGCGGAGAACGCGTTCAGGGTCAGCAGCGGGTTGCGGCCGCCCTGCATCGCCGGCACCTCGTAGAGCACCTTGGTGGCGAGCGCGGCGGCGGCCTTCACCTTCGCCGGCGCGAGACCGAGGCTGAACGTCTGCGCCATCTTCGCCTGGCTGCCGAGATCGGTGCCCTTCCAGGCGACGAGCTGGATGTTCCAGCTCTCGATGTCCCAGAAGCCGCGCAGCTTGTCGATCGTGGCGGTGGCGCGCGGGGTGTACTGGCCGTCGGTGCCGAAGACCTGCGGGGTCTTGTCGGACGTGACGCCCTGGACGTAGAGCTGGCTGAGCCCCGACAGCGCGTCGAGCGCCTGGCCTTCGAGCGGGGTCAGCTGGGACGCGAGCTTGTTCGCGTACGTCAGCAGCGAACCCTCGGTGCAGCCCGGGATCGGGCCCGCCGCGGCCCGGCTCCGCGGGCCGATGCGCGGGACGGGCGACTCGATGAGCCGGTCCACACCGCGCAGAGCGTCCGCGGGCAGGCCGTTGTAGAGGTCGATGACGTCCTGGTACAGCTGCGCGACGTCCTGCTCGACGGTGGACGGTGCGGCCGCCGAGGCAGGAATTGCCGTGGCGAGCGCGAGCGCCACCGCGGTGCTCGCCGCGGCGAGCGTTCTTCCGAGAAATCCGGTTCGATCGGGCAACGTGGTTTCCCCTCTTCTGTTCCGGTTCAAGATCACCAAGCACCGCCACAGTAGGGCGGTGATTGACAGCCGAACCGGCAGCGGGACAAGACCCCCGGAATGGCCCACGTCTTCCGGAGGGTTTTCGCCCTGCGGACATCGGCCGAAAGTACTAGAAGCCTGAAAACCTGTTGCACCACAGGACATTCTGTCACGTCTCGTGCCTGCCGGAAAAATTCTCCGAAGAGACTGTCGGATCCGGGTCGGGCCGTTCGTAGCAGGGGTGAGGACGCCCGAACCGCTCGACCTGGTTGACTCGCGGGTCGACCCTGACACAGGAGAACGAGCATGCAATACCTGGTTTCCGTGATCGACGACAAGAGCAACCCCGGCAGCACCGACCGGCAGCCCCTGATCAGCGAGTTCAACGACCGGCTGATCGCCGAGGGGTACTGGGTCTTCGCGGGCGGGCTCGCCGACACCGACGCCGCCACCGTCATCGACAACCGGGGCGAGCAGGCGGTCGTCACCGACGGGCCCTACGTGGAGTCCAAGGAGTACCTCGCCGGCTTCTGGGTCTGGGAGGCGCCCGATCTCGACGTGGCGCTCAAGCTCGCCGCCGAGGCGTCGAAGGCCTGCGACCGGAAGATCGAGGTGCGGCCATTCCGGTGAACGACGTCGAAGAGGCGATCACCCGGGCCCACCACGCGGAGTGGGCCCGGGTGGTCGCCGCCCTGACCAGGCGCTTCGGTGACCTCGACATCGCCGAAGAGGCGGCCGCGGAAGCGTTCGCGATCGCCGTCGAGCGGTGGCCGGCCGACGGCGTACCCCCGAACCCCGGCGCCTGGCTGACCACCACCGCCCAGCGCAAGGCGATCGACCGGATCCGCCGCGAGAGCAAGCGCGACGACAAGCAGAAGGAGGCGGGGCTGGTGTACGACGACGACCCGCCCGAACCCCTCGGCGCCATCGACGACGACCGGCTCCGGCTGGTCTTCACCTGCTGCCACCCGGCGCTCGCCGTCGAGGCCCGCTTGGCGCTGACGCTGCGCATGGTCGGCGGCCTGACCGTGCCCGAGATCGCCCGCGCCTTCCTGGTGGCCGAGCCCGCCATGGGCCAGCGGATCACCCGCGCGAAGGCCAAGATCAAGGCGGCCCGCATCCCCTACCGCGTGCCGTCCGCCGAGGACCTCCCGGCTCGCGTCTCCGGCGTGCTGACCGTCCTCTTCCTCGTGTTCAACGAGGGTTACCTGGCGACCGGCCCGGACACCGACCCGGTGCGCCACGACCTGACCGCCGAGGCGATCCGGCTCACCCGCCTGATCCACGCCCTGCTGCCGGACGACGGCGAGGTGACCGGGCTGCTGGCGCTGATGCTGCTCACCGAGGCCCGCCGCCCCGCCCGGGTCTCGGCCGGCGGCGAGCTGGTCGCGCTCGACGAGCAGGACCGCGGGGCCTGGGACGCGGGGCTGATCGCCGAGGGCCACCGGCTGGTCCGCGAACGCCTGGCTGCCGGGGTGGCGCCGGGCCGCTACCAGATCCTGGCCGCGATCAACGCCGTGCACACGTCCGCCCGCGACATGCGCGACACCGACTGGTCGCAGATCCTCGCGCTCTACGACCAGCTCGTCCGCGTCGACGCTTCGCCGATCGTCGCGCTCAACCGGGCCGTCGCGGTCGCCGAGCTCGACGGCCCGCAGGTGGCGCTGGCCGCCGTCGACCAGCTCGAGCCCCAGCTGGCCGGCTACCACCCCTACCACGCCACGCGCGCCGACCTGCTGCGCCGGCTCGGCCGTGGCCAGGAGGCGCGCGCGGCCTACGACAAGGCCATCGAGCTGGCGGGCAACACCGCCGAGACGGCGTCGCTGACCCGTCGCCGCGACCAGCTGGCTACCGCGGACTGAGGTACCGCAGCAGCACGCTGGCGCCGTCCGTGAGCACCGAAGCCAGCTCCAGCGACGCCGGGTCGATCGCCCTGCCGACCGCCGCCCGGCTCGACGAACCCGCGACCAGGAAAGGGGCCACCGTCAGGCGGAACTCGTCGACGACGCCGGCCTCGATCAGCGAGCCGAACAGCCGCGGCCCGCCCTCGCAGTCGATGCGGCCCAGCCCCTCCGACACCAACGTCTCGACCACCTGCGTGGCCGAAACACCCGTCGAGCCCGCCACGAACACCCGGGCGCCGTTCGCGGTCCACGCGTCACGCAGCGACGCCGGCGCCGCCTCGGACGTGAACACCAGCGTCGGGACCGCCGCCTTCGTGATCACCGGGGCGTCCGGGGGCAGCGACCGCCCGGTCGTCACCACCGCGACCGGGGCGATCGGGGCCAGGCCGAACCGGCGGCGGCGCTCGGCCGCGCGCTCGTCGGGGCGCATGCCCTCGAAGCCCTCCGCCATCGCCGTGCCCGCGCCCACCAGCACGACGTCGGCGAGGTCGTGGCCCAGCCGGTAGACGATCCGGTCGGCCGGGGTCGACAGGCTCGCCGACCGGCCCTCGACCGTGATCGCGCCGTCCGCGCTGGACACGAAGTTGACCGCGACCCAGCGCGGGTCGGCCGGGTACCGGTACAGCTGCTCGAGCTCGTGGTCGTCGAGGCCGCGCTCGACCGGCCAGATCTGCCGGATCACTCCCATCGGACCGCCTTCGCCGGCGGGCGGGTGCCCGCGATGCTCGCCGCCATCTCGGCGACGTGCCGCGTCGCGCGCACGTGCCGGGTCCGGATGATCGCCGCGCCCGCCGACGCCGCGAGCGCCGCCAGCGCCAGGCCGGCCGGGGTCCCGTCGCCGGCCACCTCCAGCAGCACCGGGACGTCCTCGGGCAGGGACGGCGGCGACCGCAGCACCCCGACGTCCAGGACGAACCCGGGCAGGTCGGCCTTCGAAGCGCCGGCGTAACCGGCGCCGAAGCGCGCCGCGACGTCGCTGAGGTCGGCGCGCGCGAGGATCAGGTCCGCGCCGGCCGCGCAGCCGGCGGCCGCCACCGAGGCGTCCGCGGTGTCGACGGCCAGGACGACGTCGGGGAACTTCTCCCGGGTCCACGAGATCAGGGGTTCGACGCCGGTTCCGGCGAAACCCACGAGGTCGGCGCCGTCCTCGACGGCGCCCGAGACCGCCTCACGCGCCGCGTCGGGCTCCGGGAGCACCTGGATCGCGGCCAGCACCAGCGCGCGGTCACTGCTCAACCGGCGGCCCCGGAAGACGAGGTCGGGGGTCTTCATCGCGCTCTCCCTGCTGGACATCCGGGCCTCGCGATCATAAGCGAGCCGGCAGGTGCGCGTACTTCACCGGCAGGTGGCGGGGCCTCGTCGCCGGGCCACCCGACCCGTGGCGGAACTCCTCAGGAGGCGATGGCCTCGTTGATCGCCAGCAGCTCCTGCGCGGTGCGCGTGGCGGTGAATTCGATGACTTCGTAGCGGGCGAGCCGCTGGACGACGAAGGGGTCGCTGGCGAGCACCGCGTCGAGCTTGCCGCGCTGCACGGACCGGGTGAGGATCACGTGGTCGGCCGCGCCGTTCCCCTTTCCGGAAACGAGGAAGACCCCTCTCGTGAATTGTTTGCGCAACCATTCCGAATGGTCCGGGAGCGCGTAGTCGACTTCTGTTTCGGGCGCCGTGTAGGTCAGCAGGGCTATGTACATGATTCGATGGTAGAACTCTTCCGGCCGCGGCGCATCCGCCTGGCGAGTGTCGCGAAACACGCGTTTTTCTCATATTCGAGTCAAGAACAGCATAATTCCTTTACCAACGCTTTTCGACATTCTTCCGCATTGCCGTACGCCCGTCGTCGTACGCCGCGGTACCGCCACCGGGCCGACGCGGTGCCGCCCCGCGGGGCGCGACACTCGGTCCCATGAACGCAGTGACCCGGATCTGGCACGACGGCCGACGAGCCGAAAAGGTCGCCTACACCGTCGGCGCGGCGCTGTTCGTCAGCGGCGTCGTCCACGCGATCGTGCTCATCACCTCCGGCGGCTCGTGGCTGGGTCCGCTGTCGATGCGCAAGGCCGTCACGTTCGGCCTGTCGTTCGGGCTGACGCTCGCGTCGGTCGCCTGGGCGACGTCGTTCCTGACCGTCCGCCCGCGGCTGCGCGCGGCCCTGCTCGGCGCGTTCACCGCCGCGAGCGTCGTCGAGGTCGTCCTGGTCAGCATGCAGGCCTGGCGCGGGGTGCCGTCGCACTTCGACTTCGAGACGCCGTTCGACGCCGCCGTGTCGATGACGCTCGCCGCGGGCGGCGCCGTGCTCGTAGTGGTCGTCATCGGCTTCACGGCCGCGGCCCTGGTCGAACCCGGGCCGGAAGCGGCGAGCCTGCGCCTGGCCGTCCGCGCCGGCCTGGGCGTGCTGCTGGTCGCGCTCGCCACCGGCGCGGTGATGATCGGCCGCGGCGTCGTCGCGGCGCGCGGCGGCGACCCGCAAGCCGCGTACACGACCGCCGGGTCGCTCAAGCCGCTGCACGCGGTCGCGATGCATGCGATCCTCGTGCTCCCCGCACTGGCGTGGGTCCTGCGCTTCACGCGCTGGCCCGAGGCGCACCGGTTGCTGGTCGTGAAGATCGCGGTCGCCGCCGACGCCGTGCTCACGGCGGTCATCGGCGTCGAGTCCTTCACCGGCGTCAACCCGCTGACCGCACCCCTGCCGGTCCTGGCGTTGTCCCTGCTGTCCCTGGGCTTGCTGGCCGGCACCGGCGTTTACGCGCTGTCCGGCATTGAACCGCCCGTCCGGTTCACACGTATCCCCATCGGGAAGGCAAGGGGCCGGTGAAGCGGCGGACGGAGACCACGCGTGCGGCACGGCATGACCACCAGAGGCCTTTTCCAGCAGAACGCGGCCCACAGCCCGTCGTTCTTTTCCGTGGCTCTCGTCGCGCACTCCCGCGAGCCGGAACGGTCGATCAGCTGAGCACGTGGGCCATGGCCGGCTCGACGGCGAACGACCGGCCGTTCGCCGAGCTGGACCGCTCGGGCCGCACCCGCCGCCTGCGCCGGCTCGCCGAAGCGGCGTTGACCGGCTACGACGTGCCAGTCGCCCGGCTGACGCCACTGGGCCGCGGGCTCAACACGACGTTCCGCGTCGACGGCGCCGACGGCCACCGGTACGTGCTGCGGGTGCAGCGCGAGGACGGGCCGAGCGCCGCGCAGGTGCGGGCGGAGATGGCGTGGCTTTCCATGCTGTGCAAGGAAACCGACCTCGTCGTGCCGCGGCCGGTGCCGACGCGGGCGCGGGACCTGGTCACCGTCGTCGCCGACCCGGCGGTGCCGGAACCGCGGACGTGCGTGCTCTGCCACTGGGTCGACGGCCGGTTCGTCGACGAACGGCTCAGCGCACCGCAGCTGTACGCGGTGGGCGAGTTCACCGCGCGGCTGCACCTGCACGGCGCCCGGATGAACGGCCTAGACCGCGGGCGCGTCGACGACCTCACCGAGTTCGGCCGGTCCCAGGTGAACGGCTTCTCCGACGCGGTCCTCGACCGGGCGGTGACGCTGGCCGGCGACGACGAACGCGTCCGCGGCGCCGTCGAGCGGGTCCGCGCGGTGCGGGCCGGGCTGGGGTGCGGCGCCGACGTCTTCGGCCTGGTGCACGGCGACCTGCGCCAGGTGAACTACCTGTTCCACCGCGGGCGCGTGCGGGCCATCGACTTCGACGACTGCGGGTACGGGCACTACGCGTACGACCTCGCCGTCGCGCTCGACGAGCTCAAGCACCTGCCGCAGCGGGACGAGCTGCGCGAGGCGCTGCTGGACGGCTACCGGTCCGTGCGGCCCGACGCGGCCACGACCGAGCCGGCGGTGCTGAACGCCTTCGTCGGCCTCCGCCGGGTGCAGCTGCGGTTGCGCGCCTGACGTTACAGACCGGCGTTACAATTGCTACATGGCCGGACGATCGAGCAACGCCACCAGCACCCGCGACCGCCTGCTGCTGGCGGCCGGGCAGCTCCTGCACGAAGCGCAGGGCGGGGCGGTGTCGACGCGGGCGATCTGCGAACGCGCCGGCGTCCAGGCCCCCACGCTGTACCACCACTTCGGCAGCAAGCAGGGCCTGCTCGACGCGGTCGTCAACTACGGCTTCACGCAGTACGTGCAGGCCCCGGCACCGGGCGGCGACCCGGTCGACCGGATCCGCGCGGGCTGGGACCGGCACGTCGAGTACGGCCTGGAAAACCCGCAGTTCTACGTGCTGCTCTACGGCCAGATCGAACCCGGCGTGCCGTGCAACCTCACCTCCAGCGCCGAAGCGATGCTGCTGGAGCTGTTCACGCCGCTGGCGCGCGACGGCCGGCTGCGCGTCGACGCGGCGGAGGCCGCGCGGCAGTTCGCGGCGGCCAACAGCGGGGTCACGCTCAGCCTGATCGCGCAGCCCGAGGGGAGCCGCGACCTGGCGATGTCGACGCAGGTCCGGGAGTCGGTGCTGGCCGGGCTGCTCGCCGAGCGGCCGGACGGGGGCTCGTCCGTCGGCGCGCTCGCGGTCGCTTTGTCGACCCGGCTCGCGGACGACGTCGACGCCTTGACCCCGACCGAACGGCAGATGTTGCGGGAGTGGCTGCACCGCCTCTCGAACTGACCGCGCTACATTTGCTATATTAGGTCGCATGACAAGTGTAGCGAACCTCGGCACCTACGGCGTCTTCCTGTCCCCGCACCGCGACGACGTGACGCGCAAGCAACACGCCGTCGCGGCGGACCGGCTCGGCTACGGCACGGCCTGGCTCGGCACCGGGCGCGCCTCGATCAGCGACCTCGCCTTCGTCGAGGACATCCTGGCCTCGACCGAGCGGATCACCGTGGCGACGGCGATCGTGAACGTCTGGGCCGACGAGCCGGAGGCGCTGGCCGCGTCGTACCATCGGCTCGCGGACCGGTACGGAAAGCGCTTGCTGCTGGGGATCGGCGTCGGCCACCCCGAGTCGGTCACCGGCTACCACAGCCCGTACGCGACGCTCGTCGGCTTCCTCGACCGGCTCGACGCGGCCGGGGTGCCCGCCGAGGCCCGGGTGCTCGCCGCGCTCGGCGACCGGGTGCTGGAGCTGGCCCGGGACCGCACGGCGGGCGCGCACCCGTATCTCGTGCCGGTCGCGCACACGCGGCACGCCCGGTCGGTCCTCGGCGCGGGGAAGATCCTGGCGCCGGAGCAGAAGGTCGTCCTCGGCGACGCCGAGGAGGCTCGCGAAGTCGGCCGCGCCTTCATCCGCGAGCCCTACCTCGGGCTGCGCAACTACGTGAACAACCTGCTGCGCCACGGGTACACCGACGCCGACGTCGCGGGCGGCGGCAGCGACCGGCTGATCGACGACCTCGCGCTGCACGGGACGGCGGAGGACGTCGCGAAGCGGCTGCGGTCCCATGTGGACGCGGGCGCCGACCACGTGGCCGTCCAGGTGATCGGCCGGTCGGCCGAGGTGGAGGCGGAGAACCACCGCCGGCTGGCCGAAGTGCTGCTCTGATCAGCCGGACGCGCGGAGGACCCGCTTCCGGCTGGGACAGCGGAACGTGGCGATGCGCGCATCGCCACGCGCAGCACGGGATCAGCGCGCGGCGTCGGCGGCCTTCCGCGCTTCCTCGGCGGCCGCGTCGGCGCGCTCGTACGTTTCCTCCGCCTGCTCGAACTCCGCCGCCGCGCGCTCGGCGCGTTCCTCGGCCTCGGCCAGGCGGGTGCGCAGATCCTCGACGCGGGCCGTGGCCTGCTCGGCCGCGCGTTCGGTGCGGACGAGGTCGCGCTCGGCCACCGCGCGTTCCTTGGCCAGCTCGGCGGCTTCCTTGCGCAGCCGCTCGCGTTCGGCGCGGGCGCGTTCACGCTCCTTGCGGTCCGCTTCCTCGCGCCGGTGGTCCTTTTTGGGCTTCGCCGGTTCGGCTTTTTCCACCAGTTTCGCGGACCGCTTACCGGTCGACGCCGGAGCCGACGCGGCGAGGGTGAACCACTGGTCGGTGTCCTGGTGCGCCACCGAAGTCAGGCGCCCGGCGAGGGCGAGCGCCGCCGTGCCCGGGTCGGCCGCCACGGCCTCGAGCGTCGCCTCGACCTCGCGGGACACGGTGTCGCTCATCGACGGCAGCCCGTGGACGATCCGCCGCACCAGCTCGCCGCGGCGGCGGGTCAGCGCCCGCAGCTCGTCGCCGGCCAGGCGGGTGTGCGCGTCGCGCAGCTCGTCGCCGAGCTCGGCCAGTTCGCGCAGCTCGGCGGCGTCTTCCCGGGCCAGGCGGTTGACGATCGCCGCGGCCGTGGTCGGCTTCCGCAGCTCGCGGATCTTGGCCGCGAGCTCGGCGTCCCCCTCGGCCTTCGCCGCTTTCGCCGCCGCGTTGCGCGCGTTGACGAACTCCGCGAGGTCACCCCCGTAGAGCTCGCCGGCCACCGTGTCGAAGTCCATCGCGCTCCAGCGAACCACATCGGACTGGTGCGAGCACCTGCGAAGGGTCATCATCGGGGACATGTACTTCGATCTGGGTGTCCGGGACTTCCTCGACCGCGCGGAAACGGTGTACCCGGACCGCGTCGCGGTGGTCGACGAGCCGGACCAGCCCGCGCCGAGCTGGGGTTCGCTCACCTACGCCGAAGTCGCGCGGCGGGCCCGCGCGCAGGCGGCCAACCTCGACGCGCTGGGCGTGCCGGTCGGCGGGCGCGTCGCGATGGTGTCGCACAACGCCGCGCGGCTGCTCGTGTCGTTCTTCGGCGTGTCCGGCTGGGGCCGCATCCTGGTTCCGGTGAACTTCCGGCTCGCGCCCGCCGAAGTCAAGTACATCGTGGAGCATTCCGGCGCCGAGGTGCTGATCGTCGACCCCGAGCTGGAGCACCTGCTGGACACGGTGACGGCCAAGCACGTCTTCGTCCTCGGCCGCGACGACGAGGCGATCTGGGGTGGCGGCGGGACACCGCGCCCGTGGGCCGGCGACGAGTCGGCGACGGCGACCATCAACTACACGTCCGGGACGACGGCGCGGCCGAAGGGCGTCCAGCTCACCCAGCGCAACCTCTGGCTGAACGCGGCCGTCTTCGGCCTGCACACGACGTTGAGCGACAACGACGTCCTGCTGCACACGCTGCCGATGTTCCACTGCAACGGCTGGGGCATGCCGTACGCGGTGACCGGCCTCGGCGGGCGGCACATCGTGCTGCGCAAGGTCGACGGCACCGAGATCCTGCGCCGCATCGAAGAGCACGGTGTGACGATCCTGTGCGCCGCACCGGCAGTGGTCACGGCGGCCCTGGACGGCGCGGCGACCTGGGAAGGCGAAATCCCGGGCCGCGACCGCGTCCGGATCGTGGTGGCCGGCGCACCCCCGCCGACGCGCACGATCGAGCGGGTGCGCGCGGAACTGGGCTGGGAGTTCATCCAGATCTACGGCCTGACCGAGACGGCACCGCTGCTGACGGTCAACCGGATGCGCAGCGAGTGGGCCGACCTGGACCCGCACGAGCAGGCCCGCCTGCTCGGCCGCGCGGGCACGCCGGCGCTGGGCGTCCGGATCGCCGTCGACACGGACGGCGAGGTGCTGGCCCAGTCGAACCACAACCTGGACGGCTACTGGGAGAACCCGGCCGAGACCGCGCGCGTGCAGGAAGGCAACTGGTTCCACACGGGCGACGGCGGAACCTTCGAAGACGGCTACCTGACGATCGCCGACCGCAAGAAGGACGTCATCATCTCGGGCGGCGAAAACGTGTCGTCGATCGAGGTGGAGGACGCGCTGATCTCCCACCCGGCGGTCCGCGAGGCCGCGGTGATCGGCATCCCGGACGAGAAGTGGGGCGAGCTGGTGACGGCTCTGGTGGTGACCTCTTCGGAGGTGACCGCCGAAGAGCTGATCAAGCACTGCCGGGAGTACCTGGCGGGGTACAAGTGCCCGAAGCGGGTGGAGTTCCTCGACGAGCTGCCCCGCACGGCGACCGGGAAGATCCAGAAGTTCAAGCTGCGGGAGCCGTTCTGGAAGGACCAGTCCCGGCAGGTCAACTGACGCCGGGCCGCTAAGCTGCCGATCATGGGGGTTCCCGGCTGGTGGCAGCGGGTGGTGGCGGTGAGCGCGCACTTCGCCGCGGTGGAGCCACTCCATGTGAACGAACACGGCTTCGGTCCCAACGCGCAGTACTACCTGCGGGTCGGCGAGCTGGGCCGGGGTTTCGCCACCGATCCCGAGGTCGGCGAGGCCGAGCGCGGCCGCGTCTTGGCGGTGCTGGACGACCTGCTCGGCGACGAAAGCGAGCCGCACCGCCGCGCGATCGCCCTGACGTTCCTGTGGCCCCTCGCCGGACAGCCGCGCCCGGCGGATCTGGGTGAGCGGGTGCGGCGGGAGCTGGACCTGATCGCCGGGCACCGGCCGGCCGCCGACGCGGATCCCGCTTCCTGGCCCGAACTCGCGGAGCTGGCCAGGGCCGAGCTGGAACGCTGCGGTGTGCCCGCGACGGTGGTCCCACGTGGCGCCCGCCCGGCGCCGACGGGAGTCGTGCTGTCGGTGAGCGCCGAAGAACCCGCCGGTGTCTTCCTGGAGTGGAACCCCTTCGACAGCGAGTCCGAGCGGTACCAGGTCCTCGCCGGGACCGGCGACCAGTACTTGAGCGACTACGCGGACGACCTCCGTGACCTCTTCGCGCGGGCGGCGCTGGACGTGCTCGCCGCGGCCGGGTTCCACACCGCGGTGCGGTACGACTTCTTGTACGGCCGGACGCGCGTCTGCCGCGTCCTGGGCCCACCGGCCATCCCCTTCGACTGAGTGGTGGAATCCTTGACGGCCAACAGAGTTCCGGCGTGGTGGGGTGCGCTGCTGGCGGCGAGCGAGCACCTGGCCGAGTTCGACGCCGAGCAGGTGCGGAGCTGGCGCGAGCGCTGCGCTTCCGACATCCCGGCCGGCGAAGAGCTTCCGCCCGACCGCCAACAGCCGCGGGGCATCCGGGTCATGTCGCTGGGCCGCGCGTTCGCGTCGGACCCGGACATCGGCACCGCCGAACGGCTCCGCGTGCTGGCCGTGCTCGACGACGTGCTCGGCGACGCCGGAGACCCGGACCGGCACACCGTCATCGCCATGTTCCTGCGCACGGCGCTCGACCTCGAGTCGGTGCGGGAACTGTGGCCGTCACTGGGCCTTCGCGTCCGGCGCGTGTGCGTTCTGCTGTTCACATCGTGGCCCGCCGGCGCGCCGGAATGGATGACCGTCGCCCCGCAGTGGAAACCCGCGCTCGTCGCGCGAATCCGCGCCGAAGGCCGCGACGCGCCGGGCGAACCGCTCGTGACGGATCCCCTCGTCGTCGACGGGCTGGAGGATCCCGACGAGATCGTCACCCTGGCGCCGCCGGAGGCGATCGCGGCCTGGAGCGATCTGGCCGGAAAGGTCCACGCGGAGCTGACGCGCGTGGGGATCGACGCGACCATCGAAACGCGGCTGTTCGACCCCACGCCCGGCGTCCACATCGCCCTGAACCTCACGCTGCCGCCCTACGGCGTCACGCTCGAGTGGCACAGCCCGCTCCAGAACGCGAAGGCGTACAACGACGACCTCCTCGCTCAGAACCGGACCGAGCTGCTGGCCTACTCGATCGAAGCGCGCGAAATCCTGCTGCGGGCCGCCCTGGACGTGCTCGCCGCGGCCGGGTTCCGGACGATGGTCCACTACTACTTCCCGCACGACCGCGCCTGCGAGTACCGGGTCCTCGCGCCGCCGGAGCACCCGATCGGCTGAGCTCAGAGCAGCCGGAAGAACGTCCGCACGTCCTCGGCGAACAGCTCCGGCTGCTCGTAAGCGGCGAAGTGGCCGCCGCGGTCCAGCTCGTGCCAATGCCGGATGTCCGGGTACCGCTTCGCCGCCCACCGGCGCGACGGCCGCGGCATCTCCTTCGGGAAGATCGAACAGCCCACCGGCACGTCGACCGTGTCGTCCGTGGCCTCCGAGAACCACTTCTGCACCTGCCGGATGCTCTCCCAGTACAACCGCGCCGACGAGGCCGCCGTGCCGGTGAGCCAGTACAGGGTCACGTCGTCCAGCAGTTCGTCGCGGGTGAACGGGAAGCCGTCCGACCACGCGTGGAACTTCTCGACCAGCCAGCCGCACAACCCCGCCGGCGAATCCAGCAGCCCGTAGCCGACGGTCTGCGGACGGGTCGACTGCAGCACCGAGTACCCGTCCTCCCACCGCTGCGCGTGCTCCAGCGCGGCCAGCGCGTCCCGCTCAGCGGGAGTCAGGTCGTCGAACGTCGCGGGATCCGGCGCCGCGATCGGCGGGTTCAGGTGGATGCCCGCCAGGTGCGCCGTGTCCTGCTGGGCCAGCGACGTCGTGATCGACGTCCCCCAGTCGCCGCCCTGGGCGCCGTACCGCGAGTAGCCCAGGCGGGCCATCAGTTCGGCCCAGGCGGCAGCGATCCGCTCGATGCCCCAGCCCGGCGTCGACGGTTTGTCGCTGAAGCCGTACCCCGGAAGCGACGGGATCACCAGGTGGAACTCCCCCGCGAGAAGGGGGATCACCTTGAGGAACTCCAGGAACGACCCGGGCCAGCCGTGCGTGAGGATCAGCGGGAGCGCCTCGGCACGGGCCGAACGCACGTGCAGGAAGTGGATGCCCAGGCCGTCGATTTCCGTGCGGTACTGCGGAAACCGGTTCACCCGCGCCTCCAGCGCACGCCAGTCGTAGCCGGAAGCCCAGTAGTCGCACAGAGAACGCAGGTACGCCAGCGGCGTGCCCTGGCTCCAGTCGTCGGGGCCGGCCTCGGGCCAGCGCGTCCGGCGCAACCGCGCGCGCAGGTCTTCGAGGTCGGCCCCGGGAACCTCGACGCGGAACGGCTTCACGCCGGGACGTACGTCAGCTGCACGACGCCGTTGGCGAACGTCGCCGACTTCTTCAGCACCAGCGGGAACGTCGGCCCCTCCTCGGGGAACAGCCGCCTCCCGCGGCCCACGACGATCGGGTACAGCAGCAGGTTCAGCTCGTCGACCAGGCCTTCGGACAGCAGCCAGCGCACCGCCGTCGTGCTGCCGCTGGTCATGATGTCGCCGCCGGGCTCGGTCTTCAGCGCGCGGACCGCCGAGGCCGGGTCGCCGGTCAGCAGCGTCGAGTTCTTCCAGCTCACTTCGGACAACGTGGCCGAAAGCACGTACTTGCGCACGTTGTTCATGAACTCGGCGCCTTCGTCGTCCTCGACGGTCCGGCCGGGCCACGCCTCGGCGAACCCTTCGTAGGTGACGCGCCCGAGCAGCATCGCGTCGGCCGCGGCCATCCCGCCGCCGACGGCCTGGCCGATTTCGTCGCTCCAATACCGGAGCGACCACTTGTCGGGCGCCTCGACCACGCCGTCGAGCGAGATGAACAGGTTCGAAACGATCTTGCGCATGGGCACCCTTCGGTTGAGGGGTCCCACTATAAACCGGGAAAACGTCAGGACCGTCCACTCGCGACAGTCGCACGAACGCGCACGCTGTCGGCCTCCGCGCGGGCGCGTTCCTCCTCCGTCGCCGGCTCCAGCCGCGCCGGGACGTCCTTGTGGTGGGGCGTTCCGGCGATCGGGTCGCGGTCGAGCGCGTCGGTCAGCAGGTTGATCCGCGGGCCGCTGACCACGCGACGGCCGTCGGCGTCCGGGTGGGCCATGCCGTAGCCGTGCGGCAACGCCAGCTGCCCCGGCCGCAGTCCCGGGTCGGCTTCGGCGCGGACGACCACGCGGCCGGCCGGCGTCACGACCGCCACCCAGTCACCCGCCGAAGCGCCGATCGACGCCAGTTCTTCGGGACGCGCCCGCAGCGCGCCATCCGGATCCGTGCGGCGCCAGCGCGGGTCGCGCAGGATCTGGTTCGCATTGTGCGCCCGGCGCTGCCCGTTCAGCAGCGAATACGGGAACGCCGGGTCGGGCCGCTCCGAAGCCGGGTCGAGCGACGAGAGCCAGTCCAGCAGTTCCGGCACGGCCAGCCGGACGCGCGCACGGCGCATCAGGCTCCACACCTCGTCCTGCTCGTGCGCCGAGAACGGCGTCGGCCCGGCCAAGATCCGCGAGAAGAGCTCCTCCCCCAGCTCGACACCGGTCGCGGAGCTGCCCAGGGCCCGCTGCACCGGCACGGTCATCGTCTTCGCCGCGCGGTGGCACCCCGCCCACAGCGGCGCGATCGACGCCGCGCCGTCCGGCAGCGACGCGCCCAGCGTCCGGTACAGCAGCACCGGCAGGATCGCGGACCGCTCCGGCATCGCCTGGACCAGCGCCCCGAGCCCGGCCTGCAGCTCCGGACGCGGACCCTCGGCCAGCGAAGCCAGGACGTCGGACGGCGGCAGCACGCCCAGCGCGTCGAACAGCCGCGTGTAGATCTCGGCTTCGACCAGCGTGCCCGGCAACGGGTCCAGCAGCGGCGGCCGCAGCTGGAAGTAGTTCGTCGGCCACTCGAAGGTGAAGAGCGTGAACTCCCACTTCTCGTGCTGCGACGCCGCCGGCAGCACGTAGTCCGCCAGCGCGGCCGTCTCCGTGTACGCGATGTCGACGACAACCGACAGCTCGGTCTCGCGGATCGCGCGTTCGACGTCGCGCGTGCCCGCGAAGGTGTTGGCCGGGTTCGACGACTCGACCCACAGCGCGCGGACGCGGTTCGGGTGGTCGGTCAGGATCTCCTCGGCCAGCGTGTTCGCCGGCAGCAGGCCGCCGATGTACTCGAACCCGGTGACCTCGGAGCGCTTGCCGCCGCCCGAACCCCACAGCGGCAGCAGCCACGAGTGCAGGTTGTTGGTCCCCCGCCGGCCGAAGTGCCCGGTGACCAGGTACAACAGTTTCTCGAGGTAGCTGTTGAGCGTCGAGTGCCGGCCCTGCTGGATGCCCAGTTCGACGCGCACCGTCATGGCGCGCGCCGCCAGGATCAGGTCGACGGCCTTGTCGACGTCCACACGGGACACTTCGGCGTGCGCGATCCACTCGTCCACCGGGATCTTCGCCAGCACCGCCGCGACCTCGTCGAAGCCTTCGGTCCGGGAAGCGAGGAACGCGGAATCCGCGCCGCCGCGTTCGAGCAGCAGCGCCAGGATCGCGCCCAGCAGGTAGGCGTCGGTGCCCGGGCGCAGCGGCAGGTGCAGGTCCGCGATCTCCGCCGTCTCGGTGCGCCGCGGGTCGATCACGAGCATCTTGCGCGCGGGGTCGTTCTTGATCGTGTTGAGCGCGTGCCGGGCGTTGCTGAACCCGTGGGCCTGCCAGGGGTTGCAGCCGAGCACGAGCAGCAGGTCGCAGTGCTCGACGTCCTCGGCGGTGTGCACGAGCGTCGAGCCGTACATCTGCCCGTTGACCCAGAAGTCGCCGGTCTTCTCCTGCGACAGCGCGTTGAAGTGGCGCGTCGAGTTCATCCACTTCAGCAGCGACGCGCCATACGCGCCGCCGGAGTGGTTGCCCTGGCCACCGCCGCCGACGTAGGCGAACGAGCCGGGCCGGCCGGCTTCGGTGTCGGCGTCCCGGATTTCGCGCAGCTTCGCGGCGATCTCGGTGAGCGCGGTGTCCCAGTCGATGGGCTCGTGGGTGCCGTCGGGACGCCGGCGCAGCGGCGTCGTCAGCCGGTCGTCGTGGTCGCCGTACCAGGTCAGGCGCTGCGCCTTCTGGCACAGGTACCCGGCCGAGCGCGGGTGCGCCTTGTCGCCGCGGACGCGGGTGATCTTCCGGCCGTCGAGCTGCACCTCCAGCCCGCAGTTCAGGTAGCAGAGGCTGCACGCGGTGCGGTGCCACTCGCCGGTCATATCAGCTCCAATGCGCGGCCGAGCGTCGTGAGACGCGCGTCGAGCGTTTCGCCGGCCGGGTACAGCCGGACCGTGTCGATCCCGGTGTCGCGCCAGACGCGCAGCCGCTCCCGGACCATTTCTTCGGTGCCGATCAGCGTGGTGCCGAGGACCATCTCGTCGGTGACGAGCGCGGTCGCGCCGTCGCGGTCGCCGGCCTGCCAGCGCTCGCGGACCTCGGCGGCGACGTCCGCCCAGCCCTGGCGGCTGTAGGCGTCGTTGTAGAAGTTCGTGTTGGCCGAGCCCATCCCGCCGAGGCTGAAGGCCAGTTCCTTCTTGCGGCTGCCGACCAGCACGCGCAGCTCGTCTTCGTTGGCGGCGAAGGCGACTTCGGCGCCCTGGCAGACGTCGATGTCCTTCCGCGTGCGACCCGACTTCGCGAGCCCCGCGTCGAGGGGGCCGAAGTACGCGTCGGCGCCCTCGGGGACGAAGCTGGTGCCGAGCCAGCCGTCCGCGACTTCGCCGGTCAGTTCCAGGAGCTTCGGCGACAAAGTCGCCAGGTAGATCGGGATGTCGGGGTTCGGCGCGGTGGACAGCCGCATCGGCCGCGCGTCCCCGGGCAGCGGGATTTCGAACGCCTTGCTGGAGAACGAAATCTTCTCCCCCGCGAACGCCTGGCGGATGATCTCGACCGTCTCGCGCATGCGGGTCAACGGTTTCGCGAACGGGACGCCGTGCAGGCCCTCGATCACCTGCGGCCCGGACGGGCCCAGGCCCAGGGCGAACC
The DNA here is from genome assembly GCF_055633805.1 of Amycolatopsis sp. NPDC114478. Lineage (NCBI taxonomy): Bacteria > Bacillati > Actinomycetota > Actinomycetes > Pseudonocardiales > Pseudonocardiaceae > Amycolatopsis > Amycolatopsis sp. NPDC114478. The sequence continues at coordinate 501,639 of NZ_JBVKDO010000001.1, forward strand.
GGCCGCCGGACAGGTCGGCCAGCGTCAGCGCGGCCTGCGCGATGGCGACCGGCGTGCGCGTGCCGAGCTGGATGATCCCGGAGCCGAGCCGGATCCGGTCGGTGCGGGCGGCGAGGTAGCCGAGCGCGGACGGCGCGTCCGCGCCCCAGGCTTCGGCGACCCAGCAGACGTCGAGACCGAGCTTTTCCGCCTCCAGCACGAAGTCCAGCGTCGTGCGGGTGTCCTTGGAGAACTCGACGGTGGTCGCGGTCCTCACGGGTTTTCCACCCGCTCCTTGATCGCCGCGAGGTTGCCGATCATCGCGGCTTCGAACTCGCGCAGCCGCACGAAGACGATCTTCTGTTCCTTCTCGGGCATCCGGTCGATGGCGAACGACAGCCCGGACCGGCCCGGACCCATCTGCATCCACTGGCTCAGGCGCGTGCCGCCGTTGTCGGGCTCGAGGGTGAACTTCCAGACCGCGCTCGGGCGGTCCGGGTCCGCGACGGCCCAGGAGAACACGCGCGGGGCCTCGCATTCGACGACGTAGGAGGTCGTCTCCCACTCGCCGAACGCGTCGTGCTTGCTCCGGCCGACGAACGTCCGGCCCTGCTCGCACCATTCGACGGACTGCAGTTCCGCGCTCAGCGACGGCATCAGCGAGATGTCCGAAACGACCGGCCAGACGTCCTCGGGGACGGCGTCGATCCAGGTCGAGACCTCGGCCGTCGGCTTGTCCGCGTACCGCGCGCCTGTCCACTCCATCGTGGTCGCCACTCCCCTCATCTATCCGGTGACCACGATAGTTGCGTAGATAGACCTACCCTGTCAACGTCACTCCTGCCGCGCGAAGCGGGCTTCGACGTCCGGGCGCTGCGCCAGCCGCGGCGGGAAGCCGGGACCGCGGCGCATCCGAGTGTCGTCCGGTGTCATCGGCTCCCGGCACTCCGCGCAGACGATTTCGGCGTGCGTGTCGTGCCCGCAGGCGAGGTGGTGCACGGTGATCGGCGGCCCCGCTTCGGCGGCGAGCCACTTGTCGCCCCAGCGCGTCATGGCGAGCAGCACGGGGTAGAAGTCGCGGCCCTTCTCGGTGAGGACGTAGTCGTAGCGCACCGGCTCGCTCTGGTAGGCGACCTTCTCCAGCAGCCCCTCCTCAACCAGCCGCTTGAGCCGGTCGGCGAGGGTGTTGCGCGCGATGCCGAGCGCCTGCTGGAACTCGTCGAACCGGCGGACGCCGTAGAAGGCGTCCCGCAGCACGAGCGGGGTCCACCAGTCGCCGAGCAGGTCCATGGTGCGTGCGATCGAGCACGGCCACTTCGCGAACGAGGTCCGTTTCATGCGGCCGAGCGTACCCCGTTGCCGAGAAGGACTCAGCAGGTCAGCCGCATGACGACGCGCCGAGCTGTTGGATGGCTGACCTCGACGAAGCCGGCGTCGGCGAAGATCCCGGCCGTGCCGACGAACAGTTCGGCGGGCCAGGCGACCTGCTGCCCGGGTGCGACCAGCATCGGGTACCCCTCGACCGCGCGGGCCCCACGCTCGCGCGCGAAGCCCGGGGCCGCCTTCGCCAGCGCGGCGCTCACCCCGCGCCGGCGAAAGCCCTTGCGGGTGACGAAGCACGTCACCGCCCAGACGCTGTCGTCCGCCGGGTCCTCGTCACGCCCGGACCAGACGACGCGGCTGCCGAGCAGGTGCGGGTAGGCCGTGCGCGGTTCGACCGCGCACCAGCCGGCGGGCTCGCCGTCGAGGTAGGCGACGAGCCCGGTGGCGTGGTCCGCGGTCTGTCGCCGGAACCGCTCGGCACGCTCCGGCGGGGTGCCCGCCCGCCACTGCGCGGGCGTCTGCTTGAAGTACTGGCACCGGCAGCGGGCCGGGTCCCCGCGGTCACCGAAGATCGCCTCCAGGTCCGCCCAGGACGCTTCGTCGACCGGTACGACAGTCAGCATCTCGCCGACGTTAGACCAGGTGCCCCGTGGTGACGTCGACGTACTCGGGCACTTCGTCGTGCGCGTCGCCGACCGAGAGCGTCCCGGCCGGCTCGACCAGCAGCACGCTCGCGCCCGTCTTCGACGACGGCTTGTGGAACGTCCCCTTCGGCACCACGAAGACCTGGCCGCGCGCGAGGGTGACGACGCGCTCGTCCGGGTCGCGCACGCCGATCTCGATCTCGCCGTCGAGGACCAGGAAGAACTCGTCGGTGTCCTGGTGGACGTGCCAGACGTGCTCACCGTCGAACCGGGCGAGCCGGATGTCGTAGTCGTTGACGCGGGTGACGATCCGCGGGCTCCAGGCGGCGTCGAAGGTCGCCAGGACTTCGTTCAGGTCGATCGGGTTCATGCGTCCCATGCTCGGCCTGGCGCTCCGCCGGCGCGAGTGCTAGGAATCGCACATGCCGCAAGAATTCTCGCACCGGGTCGTCGCGATCGTGACGGCGGAGTCGAACCCCTTCGAAATGGGCGTCGCGACCGAGCTGTTCGGGCTGCGGCGCCCGGAGCTGGACCGCCCCTGGTACGACTTCACGCTCTGCGCCGCGACCCCGGACGTCCGGATGAACCTCGGCATGTTCACGCTCACCGGCGTCGCCGGCATCGAGGCGGCCGACACCGCGGACACCTTGATCGCGCCGGCCCGGCCGGACACGGGCGTGCCGACGGACCCGGCGATCATCGCGGCGATCCGCCGCGCCGCCGCTCGCGGCGCCCGGCTGGTCAGCTTCTGCACGGGCGCGTTCGCGCTCGCCGAAGCCGGCGTGCTCGACGGCAAGCGGGCGACCACCCACTGGCAGTGGGCGGCCGACTTCGCCTCGCGGTTCCCCGCGGTCCGGTGGGAGCCGGACGTGCTGTTCGTCGACGAGGGCAACATCCTGACGGCGGCGGGCAGCGCGGCTTCCCTCGACCTGGGTCTGCACATCATCCAGCGCGACCACGGCGCCGAAGTCGTCAACGCGGTCAGCCGCCGCCTGGTGTTCACCGGCCACCGCGACGGCGGCCAGCAGCAGTTCATCGCGCGGCCGGTGCCGGCGGTGCCGGAGACATCGCTGGCACCGGTGCTCGCGTGGGCGCTGGGCCGCCTGGACCAGCCCCTGACGGTCACCGACCTGGCCACCCGCGCGGCGACGAGCCCGGCGACGCTGCACCGGAAGTTCCGCGCGGAGCTGGGCACCACACCGCTGGCGTGGCTGACGACGGAGCGGGTGTCGCTGGCGTGCCGCCTGATCGAGCGCGGTGAGCTGCGCTTGGACCGGGTGGCTTCGGCGAGCGGCTTCGGCACGGCGGCCAACTTGCGCCTGCAGCTGCGCCGGCACACTGGGTTGAGCCCGAGCGCGTACCGCCGCCGCTTCGGGCCTGCCGCTTAGGAAGCCTGGACGCGGCTGCGGGCCAACGCTTCCTGCTGCACCCGGGCCGGGTCGGCCGTACGTCGGCGAAGCGCTCTCGCGTCGATCAGCCCGCGAGCTGTGATCGGTTTTCCGATGGCCGCCCCAGCCTGGGCTATTGGTGGCCGGGGGCGCACCAGGCCTACCGTCGAAGGCACGGCGAGCTGGGGTTCTCTTCGCCGTTCCACCGACAAATCGGAGTTTCCGTTGCGCATCAAGCAGTTCGGCGCCGTGCTGGCCGCGGCCGCCGTCTTCGCCCTGCCGGCGACGCCCGCGACGGCGGCGTCGAGGATCATTCCCCTCGACGCCGCGACCGGGCAGCAGCCGGAGAACATCACCCTGGAGCCCGACGGCTCCGCCGACCTCACGTTCGCCTGGAGCGGCGAGATCGGCCGGGTCACGCCCGGCGGCCGGGTGAGCGTCATCGCCCGCGTCCCGGTGCCGGCCGACGGCGACATCCCGGTCGTCCACAAGAAACTCTTCCTCGGCGGCATCGTCCGCGCGCCCGGTGGCGACCTGTACTTCGCCGTCTCGACCGGCACCGCGGCGACCGGCCTCTACCGCGTCCGGCCCAACGGCACCCCGGTCCAGGTCGCTTCGCTGCCGCCGTCCGGGTTCCAGAACGGCGTCGCGCGCGATCCGGCGACCGGCGACCTCTTCGTCGCCGACTCGTTCGGCTCGACAGTCTGGCGGGTCTCCCGCGGGCGCGTCACCGCCTTCGCGACCGGCGAGCTGCTCGCGCCGGTGAGCGGCTTCGGCGCCAACGGGATCAAGGTCCACGCCGGCGCCGTCTGGGTGTCCAACCTGGACCGCGGCACGCTGGTCCGGTTCCCGCTCACCGGAGCACCGGGCCGGGTCGTCGCGTCGGGCCTCGGGCCGGTCGACGACTTCGCGTTCCACGGCGGCACGGTCGTCGCCGCGATCAACCAGGACAACCGGGTCGTGACGGTCGGCGAGACCGGAACGAAGACGATTCTGTCCACTTCGGACGGACTGGCCAACCCGACGGCGGTCGCCGTCCGCGGTGACACGGTCTACGTGACCGACGGCGCCTACTTCGCGGGATCGCCGAACCTCCTCCGGACCCGGCTCGACCGGTAGCGGCCGCGATGCGCAATTTGCAGTCTGCAGCTGGCAGCCACGCCCTCCGATGATCGGCACGTGCATCCGCACGCGAGCTGTGCACGCTCTCCGTCACGCGAGCGGCGCGCACGCGCGAAATGGTTGCTGTGCGCCAAATCCGCCGGTATGTTGGCGCCGTCCCGGTCGGCCGACAATGGCTCCCGGGACTCGCGCTGCTCGGCCGTGGTGGGGAGGCCCGCCGAGAGAGCGCTTTCCGGAGGTAGGGGTCGCCGCCGGACAGGGAGGGAAGCAGTGCCTTGGTGTACCCGGGGACGGTCATGGACGACGGCGTGACCGAGCCGTACCTGGTCGGGCAGGACGCCATCGCGGGCGAGCTCAGCCGCGGCAAGTGGTGCGTCTACCTGCACGAATGGCTCGGCGACGAGCACGACCTGCCGACGTGGCGGCTGCAGGTGGCCGAGCACGCGGCCGAGTTCGGCATCGACGTGTGCTTCATGGACATCCCGCGCAAGGACATGACGCTGGTGGCGAACGTGCACGCGCTGCCCAGCTTCGAGCAGGTCACCCAATCCGTGGCGGCGCTGGAGCACTACCGCGGGATGGTCGCGGACCGCCGCCGTTCGGCCCAGTGACCCGAGCGCGATCGTTCCGCCGTCTGGAAGAGGCGAGTCAGGGCGCCGCCGCGCGCTGCTGCTCCGCCAGGAAGTGCGCCGTCCCCGCCGTGGCCTCGTACAACGCGCGGTAGTGCCGGTAGAACTCCTCGTACCGCGCCGAGTTCGCCGGGTCCGGCGTCACCGTCGCGGCGATCGGGTTGCCCCGCGGCGGTTCCAGCCCCACCGCCTCCGCCGCGAGCAGCGCGTCACCCAGGCAGGCCCCGATCGTCTCCGCCGGGATCTGCTGCGGCAGCCCGGTCACGTCCGAGACGATCCGCGTCCACAACCCGCCCTTCGTCCCGCCGCCGACCGCCACCAGCCGGCCCGCCGCGCCGCCCGCGGCCGCCATCGCCTCCAGGTTGTGCCGGACCCCGTACGCGGTCCCCTCCAGCGCCGCGCGGTAGATCTCGGCCCGGCCGTGCGACGTCGTGAGCCCCGCCAGCACGCCGCGCGCGTCCGGGTCGAACAACGGCGTCCGCTCGCCCGCGAAGTACGGCAGCATCAGCAACCCGCGGCTGCCCGCCGGCACCGAAGCCGCCTCCGCGACCAGATCCGCGTACGAGCCGCCGACGAGTTTGCGCAGCCAGCCGGTCACCGCGCCGGACGTCGCCATGCCTGCCGCGAGCGTGAAACTGCCCGGCGTCACCCCGCGCGTGCCCCACAGACCGGGGTGCGGGCGCGGTTCGGTGAGCACCTGGACAAGGAACATCGTCGTCCCGTACATCACCATGACATCGCCCGGCTCCCGGACGCCGACGCTCGCCGCCTCGGCCCACGCGTCGACCGTCCCCGCCGTCACCGGCAGCCCCGCGGGCAACCCCGTCAGCGCGGCCGCGGCGGCGGTGACCTCTCCCGCGACCTCGTTCGACCACAGCAGTTCCGGCAGCGCCACGCCCGGCGCGACGCGCTCCGCCCAGTCTTCGGCCCACCCGCCGGCCACCAGGTCGTACATCGGCGTGCACTGGCTCGCCGAGTGGTGGTCCAGGACGTACCGGCCGGTCAGCCGGTGCACCAGGAACGAGCTGGCCATCAGCAGCTTGCGGGTCCGCGCGTAGACGTCCGGCTCGTGCCGCGCGAGCCAGCGCACCTTCGGCCCGACCGCCTGGCTCGTCAGCGGCGAACCGCCGCGCGCGAGGATTTCGGCCGCGCCCAGTTCGGAGTTCAGCTCCGCGATCTCCGCGCCCGCCCGGGTGTCGACGACGTAGAGGATCGCCGGCCGCAACGGCTCACCCGCGGCCGAAGCCGGGAGCAGGCACGGCCCGATGCCGCTGACCCCGAGCCCGGCCGGCGCCCGTCCGCCGGCGGCGCGCAGCAGGTCGGCGACGATCTCCGTGAAGTCCGCCCACCACACCGTTTCGGCGTCGTGCTCGAACCAGCCGGGACGCGGCGTCGAGACGCCGTGCTCGCGGACCGACCGGGCGAGCACCGCGCCGCCGGGGTCCACCAGCACCCCCTTCGAGCCGGCCGTCCCGATGTCCACCCCGAGCAGCAGTCCCGTCATCCGCCCCTCCACGGACTCACCCTGCGGGAAATCGATTACCACCACGCTATGGTGTGCCCAGAGCACTGTCAACGAGACGAGCGAGGACGCGCGTGGCGACGATCTCCGACGTGGCGGCGCTGGCCGGCGTCTCGACCGCGACCGTGTCCAGGGCGCTCAACGGCAAGTCCACTGTGGACCCGGTGCTGGCCGAGCGCGTGGCCAGGGCCGTCGAAGAGCTCGGCTACACGCCGAACGGCCTCGCCCGCAGCCTGCGCCGCCGCGAGACCGCGGTGCTGGCGCTGATCATCTCCGACGTCGAAAACCCGTTCTTCACGGCGATCGCGCGCGGCGTCGAGGACGCGGCGCAGGCGGCCGGCTACTCGGTGATGCTGTGCAACTCCGACGAGAACACGGCCAAGGAACGCCGGTACGTCGAGGTCGCGGCGCAGGAGCGGCTCGCGGGCGTGATCATCTCGCCGACGACCGGCGACAGCGACGTCCGGCCGCTGACCGCGCACCGGACGCCGATCGTCACGGTCGACCGGCGCCTCGACTCGGCGGACTGCGACGCCGTGCTCCTCGATTCCCGTGCCGCGGCCCGGGAAGCCGTGGCCCACCTGGCGGAGAACGGCTACGAGCGGATCGGCTGCATCGCCGGCCCGCCGGGCGTCACCACAGCGGACGACCGGCTCGACGGTTACCGCGACGGGCTCCGCGCCGCGGGCCGGAAGTACTCCGCGAAACTGGTGCGCCGCTGCGAATTCCGCGAAACCGGCGGCCGCGAAGCCGCGACCCGGCTGCTGACCCGGCCCGACCCGCCGGACGCGCTCCTGGTGTCCAGCAGCACGATGTCCGTCGGCGTGCTGCAGGCGCTCGCGGAACTCGGCCGGCGGGCCGGGCGCGACGTCGGGATCGTGTCGTTCGACGACGCGCCGTGGGCGACGCTGATCTCGCCCGCGCTCACGGTCGTCGCCCAGCCGGCCCACGCGATGGGCCAGCTGGCCGCGCGGCTGCTGCTCGACCGCATCGGCGACGGTTCCCGCGCGACGACCACCACGACGATGGCCGCGCAGCTCATCGCCCGCGGCAGTTCCGCCCGTTAGTCCGCCCGAAGTGACGCTTGACACACCACGGCAGCACCCCTAGCGTCGAGTAATCGATTACTCCCATCTTCCGCCGACGCGAGGGGTGTCATGGAAGAGCCGGGTACTCCGCTGGTCGCGCTGAGCGGCGTCAGCAAGGCCTACGGCGGGACGCTCGCCTGCGACGACGTCGACTTCACCGTTCGCCGCGGCGAAGTCCACGCGCTGCTCGGCGAAAACGGCGCCGGCAAGTCGACGCTCGTGCGCATCCTGTCCGGCGACATCACCGGGTACCGCGGCACGGTCGAGGTCGACGGCGAGCCCGTCGTGTTCGGCGGTCCCATCGACGCGCAGCGCCGCGGCATCGCGCTGATCCCCCAGGAGCTCGACCTCGTCCCCGGGCTTTCCGTGGCCGCCAACATCTTCCTCGGCCGCGAGCCGCACACGAGGTTCGGCACCCTCGCGCGGCAGCGCATGCACCGCGAAACGCGCGAACTGCTGGCCCGCACCGGGATCGCGCTCGACCCGAAGCGCGTGGTCGGCGAGCTGCGCACCGGCGAGCAGCAGCTCGTCGCCATCGCCAAGGCCCTCGCGCTCGACGCGCGCGTGCTGGTCATGGACGAGCCGACGTCCGCGCTCACCGGCGCCGAGGTCGAGCGGATGGTCAAGGTGATCGACGAGCTGCGCGACGCGGGCGCCGGCGTCGTCTACATCTCCCACCGGCTCGAGGAGATCGGCCTGCTCGCCGACCGCGCGACCGTCCTGCGCAACGGCCGCGTCGCCGCCGCGTTCACCGCCCGCGACCTGACCGTCGAGCGGGTCACCGAGGCGATGATCGGCCGTCCGGTCCAAGCGTTCTTTCGCGTCAAGCACGGCGAAACCGGCGATGAGCTGCTGCGCCTCGACGACTTCGCGCTGCGCCCGCGGCGGCACCGGCCCGGCCGCCGGGAGCCGGCCGGGATCACGCTGACCGTCCGCGCCGGCGAGATCGTCGGCCTCGGCGGGCTGCTCGGCTCGGGGCGCACCGAGCTGCTGGAGACGCTGTTCGGGGCCGGCACCCCCGGCCGGTGGCACGGCCACGTTTCCCTCGGTGGCCGGGAAATCCGCCCGAAGAGCCCGCGGCACGCCGTCCGCCTCGGACTGGCGCTGGTGCCCGAGGACCGCCGGATCGCCGGCCTCGCGCTCCCCCATTCCGTCCGCGCCAACACCGCACTGTCCGTTGTGGACGAACTGGCGACGGCCGGGTTCCTGACCCGGCGGCGCGAGAACGACACCGTCGCGAAGGTCCTCGGCGACTTGAAGGTCAAGGGGGCGCTCGCCGACCCGGTCGGCACGCTTTCGGGCGGCAACCAGCAGAAAGTCGTGCTGGGCCGCGCGTTGCTCACCGAGCCGAAGCTGCTCCTGCTCGACGAGCCCGCCCGCGGCGTCGACGTCGGCGCGAAGGCCGAGATCTACCAGCTGCTGGCCGCCGCGGCCGCTCGTGGCATCGGCGTCCTGCTCGCGTCCTCCGAACCCGCCGAGCTGGTCGGGCTGTGCGACCGGGTCGTCATCCTGCACGACGGCCGCGGCGCCGCCGAACTGGACACGCACGACGCCGGCGAAGCCGAACTGCTCGCCGCCGCGATGGGGGAAACCCGATGACCACCACCGAGTTCCTGCCGCGGCGCGACGTCGTGGCCGCGCTGTTCCGCTTCCAGAGCCTCTTCGGCCTGGTCCTGGTGCTCGCCGCGGCGATCGTCTTCTCGCCGAGCCACGACGGCGACCTCGTGTTCTGGAGCGGCGAGAACCTCTTCAACGTCGTCCGCGCGATCGCCGAGATCGGCATCATCGCGGTCGGCATGACGTTCGTGATCCTCATCGGCGGGATCGACCTTGCGGTCGGCGCGGTGCTCGGGCTGGCCGCGGTCGGCTCGGCCGTGCTGCTGGTGGACGACGGCTTCGGCGTGGTCCCGGCCGTGCTCGTCGTGCTCGCCGCCGGGCTGGTTTTCGGCCTGCTTCAAGGAGTTGCATCGGCAGTGTTCGGCATCCAGGCGTTCATCGTCACCCTCGCCGGGCTGCAGGTCGCGCGCGGGCTCGCGCGGATCTGGTCGGGCGGCCAGGGCGTCGCGATCGCGTACGGCGACGGCCCCGGCGAGGCGCCCGTCGCCTTTTCGCTGCTCGGCGAGCGGACGTTCAACGGCCTGGTACCGATCCCCGCGGTGATCTTCGCCGTGGTCGCCGTCGCGGCCATCGTCTTCCTGCGCACCAGCGCGTTCGCCCGGCACGTCTACGCGATCGGCGGCAACGAGAAGGCCGCGCGCCTCTCCGGCGTCGCCGTCACCCGGGTCAAGGTGCTGGTCTACGGCCTGAGCGGGCTGCTCGCCGCGCTCGCCGGGATCATCCACGCCGGCCAGCTGAACCAGGGCAGCCCCAACGACGGCAGCGGCTACGAGCTGGACGCGATCGCCGCGGTCGTGATCGGCGGCACGGCGCTCTCAGGCGGCCGCGGCTCGGTGTCGGGCACCGTCGCCGGCGCGTTGCTGCTGGGCGTGCTCAACAACGTCCTGGCGCTCAACAGCGTCGACCCCAACGTGCAACTCCTGATCAAGGGCCTGGTCATCGTGGTCGCCGCGGGTCTGCAGCGGCTGCGTCCGACACCGTAGAGGGGAAGAAAGAGATGTCCGGCAAGCACTTCGCACTACCCGCGCTCGTCCTGCTCCTGGCCGCCTGCGGCACCACGCACGAGAACTCCGGCCAGGGCGCGACGACCTCCGCGGCGGCCTGCAAGGGCGCCGCGGGGAAGTACACGATCGGCGTCAGCCAGGCCAACCTCAACGAGCCCTACCGCAAGCAGATGGACGACGACATCGCCCGCGCGGCTCGCGAGGTTCCGCAGTTCACGGTCAACTTCGCCGACGCGCAGCAGGACAACGCCAAGCAGGTGGCCGACGTCGAGAACTTCCTGACCCAGCGGATCGACCTGCTGGTCATCAGCCCCAACGAGGCCACGCCGTTGACCGCCGTCGTCAAGAAGGCCTACGACAAGGGCATCCCGGTGCTGGTGCTGGACCGCAAGGTCGACGGCGACGCGTACACGCAGTGGATCGGCGCGGACAACGTCGACATCGGCCGGCAGGCCGGGCAGTACCTGGCCGACGAGATCCTGCCGCAGGGCGGGAAGATCGCCGAGATCCGCGGGCTCGCCGGGTCCACGCCGGCCAAGGAGCGCCAGGACGGCTTCGCGAAGGGCATCGAGGGCCGCGGCATCGACATCGTGACCACTGTGGACGGTGACTGGCTGCGCGAGAAGGGCCAGCAGCAGGCGGACGCGGTCTTCAAGGCGCACCCGGAGATCCAGGCCGTCTACGCCCAGAACGACCCGATGGCCGAAGGCGCCTACCTCGCCGCGAAAGCCGCGGGCTTGGACCGGAAGGTGAAGTTCATCGGCATCGACGGCCTGCCCATCCCGTCCGGCGGGATCAAGGCGGTGGAAGCCGGCCGCCTCGCGGCGACGTTCGTCTACCCGACGGGCGGTCGTGAGGCGGTGGCGTCGGCGAAGAGCATCCTCGTCGACTGCGCGAAGCCGCCGAAGACGCAGATGCTGCCGACACAGCTCGTCACCCAGGCGAACGCGGCCGAGGTGTACGCGCGGGGCAACCGCTGACGTCGGTCCTTGACTTCAACCTTCCTCGAACTTCTACCGTCGCCACCATGACCACTGCCCCACCCATCCCCCGCAGCGTCTGGATCGCCTCCGGCGTCATGGCGCTCGGCGGTTTCCTGGGCAACATGGACGGTTCGATCGTCGCGGTCGGGCTGGAGTCGATGAGGCTGCGCCTGGGGGTCAGCCTCATCGAAATCCAGTGGGTCGCGACGGCCTTCCTGCTCGGCCTCTCCGCCGCCCTGCCGCTGACCCCGTGGCTGGTCAAGAAACTCGGCGCGGGAAGACTCTGGCTCTGGGCCCTGGCGGCGTTCCTGCTCACGTCGATCGCCTGCGCCCTCGCCCCGGACGCCGGCACGCTGATCGCCGTCCGCGCGCTGCAGGGCATGGCCACCGGCGTCATGGTCACCGCCGGGCAGACGGTCATCGGGCTGGCCGTCGGCCCGGAACGGCTCGGCCGCACCATGGGCACGCTCGGCCTGGTCGTCGGGCTGGCGCCGGTCGTCGGGCCGAGCGTCGGCGGGCTTCTGCTCGCGCACTTCTCCTGGCCGGTCCTGTTCTGGCTCAACCTGCCCATCGGCCTGGTCGCGTTCGGCCTGGCGCTGCGGTACGTCCCGCGCGGCGACCGCGGCCAGCCGCCGCCGGTGGACTGGCCCGGTCTGGCCCTGATCACGCTCGGCCTGCCGCTGCTCGTCTACACGCTCACCGAGCGGAACGCGCTCTTCGCGGCCGTCGGCGCCCTCGCGCTCGCGGTGTTCGTCTGGCGCTCGCTGCGCGTGCGGCACCCGGTGCTGGACCTGCGGCTGGCCGCCCGGCCCGTGATGGGCTCGGCGCTGGCGTCCGTTCTGCTCGCCGGAGCCGGGATGTTCGGCGCGGTCCTGGTGCTGCCGCTGTGGTTCCAGGTCCGGCTCGGCGCCGGGCCCGCCGAGGCCGGCGTCCTGCTCGCGCCGATGGGCCTGGCCACGACGGCGTTCGTGCTCGTCGCCGGCCGGCTGACCGACCGCTACGGCGGCGGCACCGTCTCGCTCACCGGGTCGGTGGTGGTGCTGGCGGCCACCGTCCCGCTACCGTGGCTCGGCCCGGACGCGCCGATGTGGCTGATCCAGGCGCTGCTCGTGGTCCGCGGCGCGGGACTCGGGCTGTCGATCATGCCCGCGTCGACGGCGGCGTACGCGTCGGTCGCCGCCGGCGAGCTCGGGCACGCGACGGCGTTGGTGAACATCGTCATGCGCGTGGGCGGCGCGGCCGGGGGCGCGTTGTGCGTGATCGTGCTGTCCCAAGGCCTCGCCGTCGATCCGGCGACCGGGTTCGGCTGGGCCTTCGGCGTCCTCGGTGGCGTCTGTGCGCTCGGCACCGGCGCGACGGCCTGGCTCCGGCACGCCGAACGTTCGTCCACAGTGGACACCACGGCCTGATCCACCAGGGAACCTGGCGCGAACCCCGGTTTGGTGATTTCCTGGAGCCGAACAACCACTGTCGGTAAGGGGAAGGGCTGACATGGCGGGGGTAGCGAAGCTGCTGACGGCGGCGGCAGTACTGGGGAGCCTGCTGGCGGCGACGCCGGCTTCGGCGGCCACCGGGGCGATCGACTGGAAACCGTGCCCCGACGCGCCCGGTGTGGACTGCGGCACGGTGACCGTGCCGATCGACTGGGCCCACCCGGATCGGGGCACCGCGAGCATCGCGCTCGCGCGGCGCAAGGCGACGGACCCGCAGGCCCGCATCGGGTCGATCCTGATGGACCCGGGCGGCCCCGGCGGTCCGGGCGCGGGCCAGGTCGAGGCGGGCTGGACGCTTTCGCCGGAGGTCACCAAGCGGTTCGACACCGTGGGCTTCGACCCGCGCGGCGTCGGCGAAAGCACGCAGATCAAGTGCGGGCTCGACGAGATCATCGCCGACCACCCGCAAGTCCCGCGCAACCAGGCCGAGTTCGAGCAGCTCGCGGCGTACAACCGGAAACTCGGCGAAAGCTGCGACAAGCTTTCCGGGCCGCTGGGCCGGTTCGGGGACACCAAGAGCGTCGCGCGGGACATGGACGCGATCCGCGCCGCGCTCGGCGACGAAAAGCTGACGTACTACGGGGTTTCCTACGGCACGCTGATGGGCCAGCAGTACGCCGAGCTGTTCCCGGACAAGGTCCGCGCGCTCGTGCTCGACAGCAACATGGACCACTCGCAGTACACGGCGTTCGAGTTCCTGAACAGCGAAACGCAGTCGGTGCAAGCGGAGTTCGGCGAGTTCGCCGCCTGGTGCGGCCGGACGCCGAGCTGCGCGCTGCACGGCCGGGACGTCTCGAAGCTTACGCGCGCCCTGCAGGACAAGGCCGCGCGCGGGGAGCTGAAGGACCCGCAGAGCGGCGAGGTCGTCACGCCGCTTGCGCTGGCGGGAATGTTCCAAGGTTCCTTCTACGGCCCGAGCTGGGACCGGCTGGCGACGGTCCTCAAGTCGCTGGCGGACGGCACGCCGCCGCCCGCGTCGGCGCGGCTGAAGGACGACCTCCCGGTCAACAACGTGTTCCAAAGCGTGTTCTGCGACGACTGGAAGCTGCCGGTGCACAGCTACGCCGAGCTCGAGGCGTACCGCCGGACGGCCGCGGCGCTCGCACCGGACGTCAAGGTCAACTCGCTGGGCTGGACCGCGGTCACCGGCTGCATCGGCTGGCCGGACAGGACCAGCAACCCGCAGCACCCGCTGCAGATCCACGGCGCGCCGCCGCTGCTGATGCTGAGCAGCAAGTTCGACCCGGCGACGCCGTACGCGTGGTCGCAGGCCGCGGCCCGGCAGAGCGGCAGCACGCTGCTCACCTACGACGGCTGGGGCCACGGCGCGTACTCCAAGAACAGCCGGTGCGTGGTCAAGGCGACCGACGACTACCTGATCACCGGCAAGCTCCCGGCGCGCGGCACGCACTGCGCCGCCGTCGAGCCGGGATCGGCCGAAGCCCGGATGGACGGGCCGAAGGCGCCGGCGACGATCGGCTTCTGACGCTTCCGTTGCGTGGCCGGAACGAGGACAATCGTTCCGGCCACGCAGGCGGTGCGAGGAAGGGAGCCGAGGATGCTTCGTCGATTCTTCGTCATGGCCGCGGCGGTCATCGCGGCGAGCGCGCTCCTGACGGCGCCGGCGCAAGCGACGTCCCGCCACGGCGGATACCTCGCGCTCGGCGACTCCGTCGCGTTCGGTTACCGGCCCAACGCGGGCGCGGACTACCTGAACGCGGCCAACTTCAGCGGCTACGCGGAGAAATACGCGGCACTGCGCGGGCTGCGGCTGGCGAACGCGTCGTGTCCGGGTGAGACGACGGGGAGCCTGCTGGTGGTCACCGCGCCGAGCAACGGCTGCGAAAACGGCTACCGCTTGGCGTACCCCCTGCACGTTTCGTACGCGGGCGCCCAGATCGACTACGCCGTGCAGTACCTGCGGACGCACCGCGACACCCGGCTCGTGACGCTGACGATCGGCGCGAACGACATGTTCCTGTGCCAGAACACGACGCCGGACCACTGCACGGGCCCGGACTTCCAGGCCGCCCTGAACCAGGTGAGCCGCAACCTCGCGGCAATCCTGTCCGCAGTGCGTGCTCAGTATCGCGGCGACGTCGTGCTGGTGTCGTACTACTCGCTCGACTACCGCGATCCGACGCAGGTGGCGCAGGTGAAGGCGCTCGACGCGGCGCTGATCCAGGTGACCCGCCGCTACCACGGCAAGGTCGCGGACGGCTTCACGGCGTTCCTGTTGGCATCCCTGCGCACGGGCGGCGACCCGTGCGCGGCGGGCCTGCTGGTCAAGCTCCCGACAGGCGGCTGCGACGTCCACCCGAGCGCGGCCGGCCACCGCGCACTGACCGCGGCACTGGCGTTCGCGCGCTGAGTCAGACGGTCCGCACCTCGACCCCGGCGGCTTCGAAGGCCCGAACCGCCTCGGGGTCGGCGTCGGTATCGGTGACGAGGGCGTGCACCTGCGTGGTTTCACAGATCCGGGCAAAGGCCCGCCGGCCCAGCTTGGACCCATCCGCGACGGCGACGACGCGCTCGGCGCGTTCCACCATGAGCCGGTTGATGCTGGCCTCGCCTTCGTGGTGGGCGAACGCGCCGGCGTCGGCGTCGAAGGCGTCGACGCCGAGGAACAGCAGATCGATGGTGAGTTCGCTGAGCACCCGCGTGGCAAGGGGTCCACTGAGCTCGAACGACTGCGGCCGCGCAACACCCCCGGTGACAACGATCTTGACGTTCGGCCGCACGGCGAGCTCGTGCGCGATGTTGAGGGCGTTGGTGACAACGGTGAGGCCAGGAGCATCCCCGCGTCCACTGAGATCGGCCCGCATAGCCAGAGCGCGAGCGACGCCCGCGGTGGTCGTCCCGCCGTTGAGCCCGACAACCATGCCTTTGGTGACTTCCGCGGCCGCCGCGGTACTGATCCGCTGCTTTTCCGGGACGTGACGGGCCGTCTTGTACCGGAGGGGAAGGTCGTAGGCGAGGTCGTTCGCCACGGCGCCGCCGCGGGTGCGGGTGAGCAGCTGTTGTTCGGCGAGGTGGTCGAGGTCCCGCCGGATCGTGGCGGCGGAGACGTCCAGCTCGGCTGCCACGTCCTCGACGTCGATCTTTTCTCGCTGGCCCAGCATGTCCAGGAGGGTGGTGAGTCTTTCGTGCCGGGCCATCCGGTGCTCCCTGGTTTTGGCTTTCGCGCAGTCTCGTGCTCTGTCGGCGGCTGTTTCGAGCAGTATGCTGCATTGGCGGTGGCCGACCATTGCCAGGCACGAAAAAGGCCACCCCCGAAGGAGGGTGGCCCGCAAATGAACGAGTCGCGTCGGCACCAGCGCGGCGAACCTACCGGGGCTTGCGCCGCCAAAGGCCGGTGACCACCGCCAATGCCCGGGAACGCGGCGTGCGCGCCACGATCGGCTCCGGGCCCACCCGGCGGCGCATCCGGTACGCCAGCTCCAGTACTTCCAGGTCCTCGGGCCGGCGTCTGCCGTGGACGTCCGGGCGGAGCATCAGCTCGCCCACCGTCACCGGCTTGCCACTGGCACGGTGCGCCGTGCGCGCCATCGGTAACCTCCACTGATCGGGACCTGATGGCTGGTGATTCTATGAATCGGATTCGGGTTCGTCACCTTACTGGCCAGTTGTGTCCAGCGTGTCACGGCGGCTCTGCGACCAAGTCGCCCTCGACAAGGGCTTCATGCAGTACCAAATCCCGCTCTGAGCTCACCGGCGGTGGTGGCCGCAGCCGTCGTGCCGGTCGTGGGACGGCGGCTGCTGCTGCGCCCACCCGCGCCACCACGCCGAGAAGTCCGGGATTTCGTGCCGCACCGGCGCCGCCTTCTCCCCCTGAGCCGGAGACGGCTGAGACAGGACCGGCACCTTCAAAAGCTTCTGCGGCTTCACCTTGCCGACGATCTTGACCGCCTTCGCGAGATTTCCGCGATGAGCCGCCGCCGTTCCGGAATTCGAAACCGGCTGCGCCACAACCGGGGCGACTTCGTCGGTTTCACCGACGGCCGGAACGGATTTCGGAGCCGGTGCGGCGGGCGGCACGACGACGTCCGCGGGGAACGGCACCAGCGCGGCGGCCGGCGGTTCCAGCCCGGCCGGCGGCCAGACCGCTCCCGCGCCGCGCTCGGCCGGCATCGAGACCGCCGTCGCGACGCCGCCGGTCAGCGCCAGCGCGCCGGCGACCACGGAGAACACCCGCAGCCGGGCCAGCGAGCGCAGGGCCGGCGATTTCTCGCGATGCCGCGGAGGCTCGCCGTGACGACCGTCCACCGCGGACCGGACCAGCAGCTCGGCGACCGTGACCGCGTCGCCGCGCGGAGCCCTGCGTGCCATCAAACCCTCCACCTGGGCCGACCGGACGCGGGCAACTGCGTCCGGACGGCCGATCATAGGAATGGTTCAGGCCTCTGTAAAGGCTCAATCACCCAGCGTTCCTAGGCGAGCCGGCCGCCGCCGTCCACGTGCAGCACCGAGCCGGTGATGAACGGATTCGCCAGCACCTGCAGGGTCGCCGCCGCGACATCCGCCGGCCGGCCCACCCGGCGCGCCGGATTCGCCTCCGCGGTCCGGCGCAGGAATTCGTCCTTCCCGTCGCCGAGGCGGTCCCACGCGCCGGAGTCGACGATGCCCGGGGAGACGGCGTTGACCCGGATCGGCGCGAGCTCGACCGCGAGCGCTTCGGCGAGGAACGCGACCGCGCCGTTCGTCGTGGCCATCACGACCCGCCCGGGCGCCGGGCGCCACGCCGCGACACCGGAGAACAACGCGATCGCGCCGCCGTCCCGGAACCGCGGCGCGAACTGCTTGGCCAGCAGCAGCGGCCCGATCACCTTGGCGTCGAAGGCCCGGGTGACCGCGTCGCGCGAAAGCGCCGAGACGGGCCCGTTCGCCGGCGCCGCCGCGAGCGTGACGAGGTAATCGAGTTCACCGACCTCTTCGGCAAGCGCTTTCAGCGACGATTCGTCCTCGAGATCCGCGAATGCGGCGCGAATACCGGGAACGCCGATCCGCGCCGGTTCCCGTCCGGCCAAGACGACTTCCGCGCCCGCCGCGTGCGCGTCCACCGCGATCTGACGCGCGATCCCCGAACCGCCTCCGACGACGACCAGGCGCTTTCCTTCGAACGACATTTCCGTGCTCCTTCCGTTTCGCACACCAGGAGTCAGCGCGGACCGCCGTCGCATTCATCCCATCGCGATCCGAAGGTTTTCGATGGCTGCGATAGAATTAGCGAATGCCTACGCTGCGCGCGCTCGAGTGCCTGGTCGCGGTGCTGGACGCCGGGTCGATCACCGAAGCGGCCGCGCGGCTGCACCTGTCGCAGCCCGCGCTGTCCCACCAGATCGGCGCGCTCGAACGGGAACTGGGCACGCCGGTGCTCGAACGGCTGCCGCGCGGGGTCCGGCCGACCGCCACCGGACGCGCGGTCCTGGCCGACGCGCGGGCCGCGCTGGCCGCCGCGGACCGCGTGGTCCGGACCGGCCGCGCGGTGGCCGCCGGCGGCGAAGGCACGCTGCGGATCGCGTGCGCGGAAAGCATGACCGCCGGCCTGCTGGCGCCCGTGCTGCGGGCCTGGCACCGGCACCGCCCCGGCGTGCTGATCACGCTGACCGAGACGACGAGCGCGGACGCGCTGGTAGCGGCGTTGGAAACGGGCGAAGCGGACGTCGCCGCCGGGCCGCGGCCGAGCCACTGGACCGGGCACACCGAGCTGGTCGGACGCGAGGAGGTCGTCGTCGCCCTGGCCGCCGACCACCCGCTCGCCACCCGGGCGGCGGTCCCGATGGCCGACCTGGCCGAGTTCCCGGTGGTGCACTACCACCCGGACAACGGGCTCGGGGGCTGGCTCGACGAGGAGGCGGCGCGCCGCGGAACCGTGCTGAGCGCGGTGATGCGGACGAAGCAGGCGGCGACGGCGGCGGAGCTCGCCGCGGCCGGGCTGGGCGTGGCGCTGGTCCCGACGACCGCGCTGACCCGCACGTTCGCCGGCGCGCTGCGACGGCTGAAGCCCGCTCTGCACCGGGACGTCGTCACGTTCACCGCGACGCCGTCGGATCCACTCGTCCGGCGGTTTTCCTCGGACGTAAGGCACCGCGGGATCGCCCTTCCGGGCGTCCTCCAGGACAAACTCTCCTCAACCCCTCGTTAAGTCCTGGTGAATGTGACAGATTCCCTACGAAGGTTTTGTGCCATCAGGACGAACTTCTCTCCGCCACCCCGATTTCGCTGTGCTATTCGCCAAAGTTTGGTTCCATCGGATAGCTTGCTCCTACCGGTCAGTACCGGTGGGTGGGGCCGATCGGGTGAGGCGATCAGCGAAGATCGAGGGAAGCGGGGACGCACCATGGCGAAGCACCGGCCACGTCGCAAGAGCTCGCGGACGGTCCGCCGGGCCGCGGCCGCGCTCGCGGGCGGGGCGCTCGTCGTGCTGCCGACGCTGACCACCGGCCTGCCGACGCCGGTCGTGGTCGCCAACGCCGGGGACACCGTGGGAGACCAGGCCGCCCCGCTGCAGCCGCCGAACATCGTCATGCCGCCCGTCGCCGTCGACGGCAGCCTCCCGCAGCCGCCGCTGCCCACCCCGCTGGTCGTGCCGGGCGGGCGCGCGGGCTCCGCGGGCATCTCCGGGCCGCTCGGCATCCCGGCGAGCATGCTCAAGGCGTACAAGAACGCCGCCGACATCCTCGCCAAGGAGCAGCCGAACTGCCACCTGGACTGGGCGCTGATCGCGAGCATCGGCCGGATCGAGTCGAACCACGCGCGCGGCGGGTACGTCAACGCCAACGGCGACACCCTGGAGCCGATCCTCGGCCCGGTGCTCAACGGCGCCGGCGCGTTCGCCGCGATCCCGGACACCGACGGCGGCAAGTACGACGGCGACGCGGTCTGGGACCGCGCGGTCGGCCCGACCCAGTTCATCCCGTCGACGTGGCGCGGCTACGCCTCCGACGGCAACGGCGACGGCGTGTCGAACCCGAACAACATCTACGACGAGACCCTGGCCACCGCGCGCTACCTGTGCTCGGGCGGGCTGGACCTGTCGACGGACGCGGGCCAGCGCCTGGCCGTCCGCCGCTACAACAACTCCCAGTCCTATGTGGACACTGTGCTGGCGTGGGCCGCGGCCTACCGCGGCGGGGTGGCCCAGCTGCCCGACAGCGAAGTCCCGATCGGCACGCCGAACGCCCCGGACGCGGCCGCCGCGGGTGGCCCGGTCGGCGCGCCCGCCCCGCCGGCGCCGCCGGTGGTCGCGCTGCCGCCGGGCTCGCTCCCGGTCACCACGACGACGCCGACCACCACGCCGTCGTCGTCCACCCCGACCACCAAGCCGGGCACACCCACCACCGCCCCGACGACGACCCCGCCGTCGTCCACCACCACGCCGCCGCCGCCGGCGACGACGACGCCGACCACGCCGGCGACCAGCTCCGCCGCGCCGACCAGCACCGCTGCCGGCTCGGCGAGCACGCCGACCGGGTCCACCACGACCAGCCCGACCGGGTGAGCCCGGTGGAGCCGTTCCTCGTGCACATCCGCTGCGACACGGACGGCTACACCCACGCCGTCACCGAGGACGAGTTCGCGGCGGGGCGGCACGACGGGCGGTTCCGCGCGGTGTGCGGGCACGTGGTGCTGGCGGCGCCGATGATCGAGGCCCCCGGCCGGTTCGACCCGGTCTGCCGCGACCTCCTGCGCGACGCGCCCGAGCCGTCGGTGCCCCGCCAGGAGCGCCGCCGGTCGAGGTGGCGGACCCGCCGCTAGCTCCAAAACTGACAGAGGTTGTCGACAGTCTGGGTTCCTGATCAAGGGAGGCCCATGGCTGAGCGAGCATGGAGAGAGAAGGACCTGCTCAGGCGCGCGAACCGGCGCCTGGCCGTCCTGCGTCACGCCGAAGAGATCAGCGGCAACGTCGCCGCGACCTGCCGCTACTACGGCATCAGCCGCACCGTGTTCTACCGGTGGAAACGCCGCTAAGACGACGAAGGCCTCGACGGGCTGAAAGACCGCTCGAGCGCCCCGCTGCACTGCCCGACCATCACCCCTCCCGAAGTGGTCGAGAAGATCATCCACCTGCGGCAGCACTACCACTCCGCCCGCTGAAGATCGAAATGTATCTCCGCCGCTACCACGACCAGGAGATCGGTCACTCCACGATCTACCGCATCCTCGGGGCGCCTGGGCATGAGCCGGCTACGGCCACCAGCTGCAGATCGACGTCAAGTTCGTCGAGCCGATCACCGACGACGCCTGCCGGAAGAAGCGGTACTACCAGTACACTGCGATCGACGACTGCACCCGGCTGCGGATCCTGCGGATCTATCCCCGCTCCGATCAGAAGACCGCGATCCAGTTCCTGGACTACGTGCTGTCCCGGCTGCCGTTCCAGGTCGAGAAGATCCAGACCGACAACGGCGCCGAGTTCCAGTCCGCGTTCCACTGGCATCTGCTCGACCACGGCATCGGCCATGTCTACATCCGGCCCGCGACGCCGCGGCTCAACGGCAAGGTCGAGCGCTCGCATCGCATCGACGCCGAGGAGTTCTACCGTCTGCTCGACGGTGTCGTCCTCGGCGACATCGGGGTGTTCAACGCGAAGCTGAAGGACTGGGAGGACTGCTACAACTACCACCGCCCCCACGGCGGCCTGGCCGGCCAGACCCCGTATGAGAGGCTCCTACAGAAGACCCAACCCCATCCCAGAGTGTCAACGACCAGAAGCAGCAGCACAGCTAGCCGACCATCGCCTGGATGCCGTCGAGCATGCGGTTGAGGCCGAACTCGTACGCCGCTTCGCCCTGGCCCTTCGGGCTGTCGTCGAAGCCGCCACCCAGCCAGATCCGGTTCATCGCCGGGTGCGCGTCGACCACGAAGTAGTTCTCCCAGAACGACGAGCGCTGGTGCCACCACGCCTCGGTCGACTGCCCGGTGCTGCGCTCGAGGCGGGTGTTCTCCGCGCCGAGCGCCGCGTTCGCGTCGACGTACGTGCCGATCCCGTTGGCCGCCGCGACGGCCTGCCGCGGCGGCAGCCCCAGACCGTCCATGATGGACAGCAGGTACTCCTGGCCGGCCAGCTGGCCGGGCCCGAGCGGCGGCCGGACCCGCGAAACCTCGCACAGCCACGGATGCTTGCGGTACGCCGCGTGCGTCCGCTCCGCGTACAGCGCCACCTGCGCGCGCCAGTCCGCCGGGCGCGGCTCGCCCGGCCCGGGCAGCCGGCGCTCGACGAGCACGTCGTCGACCATCAGGTCCACCAGCTCGGCCTTGCCGGGAACGTACGTGTAGAGCGTCATGGTGCCCGCACCGAGCTCCTTGGCGACGCGGTGCATCGACGCGGCCACCAGCCCATCGGCGTCCGCGACCGCGATCGCCGCGGCGACGATCCGCTCGATCGTCAGCGTCGGGCGGCGGCCCCGGGTCGGCTCGGCCGCGCCGCCGCGGGCGCGCCAGAGCAGCGCGAGCGTCCGGTCCACGTCGTCGGCACCAGTGCGTTCGGCGGTCATGCGCTCCCCTCGCTCCCCGCCGGTGATCCTACCCGGCCCACCCGTCCCACCTGGCATTCTGGACGCATGACCCGACGCAAGCCGCCCAAGGTCTCCTTCCGCTGGTGGGTCGACCGGCAGATCGACGAGGCCCGCGACCGCGGCGAGTTCGACGACCTGCCCGGCACCGGCAAGCCGCTGCCGAAGCCCACCGGCAACGACGCGGCGACCGACTGGGTGCTGCGGCAGGTCCGGGCCGGCGGCCACGACACCAAGGCATTGCTGCCGCCGGCGCTCGCGCTCAAGCGCGAAGTCCAGGACCTGCCCGGCCGGCTCGCCGCCGAGCGGACCGAGCAGCAGGTGCGGGAGGTCGTCGACGACCTCAACCTGCGGATCCGCCAGGCCTACCTCAACCACCACACGGGCCCGCCGCTCACGGTGGCGCTGGTGGACGTCGAGGAGGCCGTCACGGACTGGCGGCGCTCACGAGCCGCGTCGTAGCAACGCCCGTTCCGCCGCGGTCCACGCCGTCGTCGTGAGCAGGTAGATCCCGGCCGCCTGCGGCAGGACGAGCGTCGCGAGCACGGTGCCGTACGGCAGCAGCCGGATCAGCTTGCCACCCGGCACGCCGTCGGCGGCTTGGCGGTTCTGCCGGACCGAGAACCACGCGACCACCGCCAGCCCGGCGGCGATGACGAACACGAGCGGGCCGCCGGCGAGGCCGTGCGCGCCCAGCGGCGTCCCCAAGAGGGTCGCGCCGAGCAGGGAGTTGGG
Organism: Amycolatopsis sp. NPDC114478; assembly: GCF_055633805.1. Taxonomy (NCBI): domain Bacteria; kingdom Bacillati; phylum Actinomycetota; class Actinomycetes; order Pseudonocardiales; family Pseudonocardiaceae; genus Amycolatopsis; species Amycolatopsis sp. NPDC114478. Next base: position 524,681 of record NZ_JBVKDO010000001.1, read on the forward strand.
TTCGCCGCCTATGACCGGCGTCGTGAAGAGCCGGTACATGACCGTGAAGAACGGCAGCTGCAGCAGCATCGGCAGGCAGCCGGTGAACAGCGAGGTCCCGGACTCCTGCTGCAGCTTCGTCACCTCCGCGGCGAGCCGGTCCCGGTCACCTCCGTGCTTCGCTTGCAGCGTCTTGATTTCCGGCAGCAGGGTGGCCCGGGCGCGCTCGCCGCGCGCGGCCGACCGGGCGAGCGGGTGCAGCAGCAACCGAACGCCGAGGGTGAACAGGACAATCGCCAACGCCGTCGAGAACGGGCCGGTCAACGCGTGGATCAGGTGGTACGCGCCTTCGACGGGCACGTCGAGAAAGCCGAACATGGGCAGCACTCCGCATGAGTGGAAGGGGTGTGGGTGAGCGGAATGGCTGCGTCGAAGAGGTTCTACGCAGCCGTGCTGCGGGAACCGGGTGCTCGTGGCCTGCTGCGTCCCGGCGCTCCGGGGTCGCGCAGGCGGATCGACTCGGCACGCCGCGCGCGGCGGCGCAGGGCGGTCGCGCGGCTGCGCACCGGCGCCGACCAGACGGCGAACTCGCCGCGGTGGGTGCTGCCGACCAGCAGCACGACCAGGAGGCTCGCGGCGGCGATGGAGGCGAAGGCGACCAGCGCCGTCGGGCTCGAGACGACGGGGAACGCCAGCTCCAGCAGTGTGTTCACGGCGGTCGTCCCCCCTATCCTCCGGAACCCCAGGGTAGCGGAATCGCGACCCCGGGCGCCGGGGGTAAGAGCCCGATGGGCTGTAACCTGGTTCGATGAGAGGCCAATTCGTCGTCGTGCCGATCCTGGCGCTGATCCTGCTGTTCACCGTGCCCTGGTGGACGCTCGTCCTCGCGCCGGACTGGGGCACGGCGGCCACGGTCGCCGGCACCGCGGTGTTCGCGCTGGGCCTGGTCACCATGCCGGTCGCGATGTTCCGCGGCCACGCGCGGCACCAGGACGGCGCCGCGCGCGTCGGCGACTCGCTCCTGGCCGTGATCTGGGTCCTGTTCAGCTGGTCGATCCTGAGCCTCGTGCTGCGCGCCGCGCTGCTCGGCGTCGACGACCCGCTGCGCTCGCGGATCGTCGCGGGCGCGACGTTCGTGGTGGCCGCCGGGCTGCTCGTGCACGGCAACCGCGTCGCGATGCGGGTACCGCCGGTGAAGGCGACCGACGTCGTCATCCCACGGCTCGGCCCCGGCCTCGACGGCCTGCGCGTGGCCGTACTGACCGACACCCACTACGGGCCGATCGACCGGACGAAGTGGTCGGAGGAGGTCGTCGCGGCGGTCAACGCGCTCGAGGCGGACGTCGTCTGCCACGCGGGCGACCTGGCCGACGGCGCGGTGGCCGAGCGCCGCAAGCAGGTCGACCCGCTCGGCGGCGTCCAGGCCGCGCTCGGGCGGTTCTACATCACCGGCAACCACGAGTACTTCGGCGAGGCCCAGGCCTGGCTCGACCACATGGAAGGGCTCGGCTGGGAGCCGCTGCACAACCGCTCGGCGCTCTTGGAGCGCGACGGCGACCGCATCGTGTTCGCCGGCATCGACGACCCGACCGGGTCGGCGTCCGGCCTGCCCGGTCACGGTCCCGACCTGGCCGCGGCGCTGGCGGACGCCCCCGCCGACGTCCCGGTGGTCCTCCTGGCGCACCAGCCGAAGCAGGTCGAGCAGGCGCGCGAAGCCGGCGTCGCGCTGCAGATCTCGGGGCACACGCACGGCGGGCAGATCTGGCCGTTCCACCTCCTGGTGCGGCTCGACCAGCCGACGCTGTCCGGGCTGACCCGGCACGGGCCGACCCAGCTGTACAACAGCCGGGGGACGGGGTTCTGGGGTCCGCCGTTCCGCGTCTTCGCGCCCAGCGAGATCACGCTCCTCACGCTGCGCTCCGCCTGACTCGAAAGCCATGAAGGGCGCCTTCACCGCAGCCAACCCCGTCACCGACAAATTTTTTTGTCTTGACAGTTTCGATCGTCGGGTGCCAAGCTGTCCGCCATGACCACCACCACGCTTCCCACCAGCACCTTCCTGACCACCCGCGCGCTGCTGACCTGCGGGATCCTCGCCGGCCCCGTCTTCGTCGCCACCGGGGTCGTCCAGGGCCTGACCCGCGCCGGCTTCGACTTCACGCGCCACCCCGCGAGCGTCCTGTCCAACGGGTCGCTCGGCTTCGTCCAGATCGCGAACTTCCTGGTCACCGGCCTGCTCACGATCGCCGCCGCGGCCGGGATCCGGCGCGTCCTGCCGGGCCGCTGGGGGCCGAGACTCCTCACGGTCTACGGGATCGGCCTGCTGTGCGCGGGCGTGTTCCGCGCCGACCCGCAGGACGGCTTCCCGGCCGGCACGCCCGCCGGTCCGCCGTCGACGATCAGCTGGCACGGCACGCTGCACTTCGCCGCCGGCGGTGTCGGGTTCCTCGCCTTGGTCGCGGCCTGCTTCGCGATCGGCTCGCACCTGACGCCCGCGCGGGCGTGGTACTCGCGGCTCAGCGGGTTGCTGTTCCTCGCGGGCTTCGCGGGCGTAGCGTCCGGGTCGACGAGCCCGGTCGTCATCCTCGGCTTCTGGGCGGCCGTGGTGATCGCCTTCGCGTGGCTCGCCACCACGTCGACCTACCTGCTGTCGCGAGGAGAGTCCCGATGAGCACGACGGTTTCCGCCGACGGCACGAAGATCGCCTACACCCGCACCGGGTCCGGCCCCGCGCTCGTCCTCGTCGACGGCGCGATGTGCTACCGCGGCTCGTCCCCGAACGACGCGCTCGCGAAGGAGCTGGCCGCGCACTTCACGGTGTACACCTACGACCGGCGCGGACGCGGCGAGAGCACCGACACCGGGCCGTACGCGGTCGAGCGAGAGGTCGAGGACCTCGCCGCGCTGGTCAAAGAAGCCGGCGGCGAGGTGTTCCTGTTCGGCATCTCCTCGGGTGCGGCGCTGGCGCTCGAAGCGGCCCGCAGCCTCCCGGTGACGAAGCTGGCGCTGTACGAGCCGCCGTTCATCGTCGACGACACCCGCCCACGCGTCCCGGCCGACTACCCGGCCCGGCTCGACGCGGCGCTCCGCGAAGGCAAGCCCGGCAAGGCGGTCAAGATGTTCATGACCGAGGGCGTCGGCTTGAGCGGCACGACGGTGGCGCTGATGCGGATCATGCCGTTCTGGGCCAAGCTCAAGCGCGTGGCCCACACGATCCCGTTTGACACGGCGCTGGTCGACGGCCGCCAGTCCGGCGAGCCCCTCCCGGCGGCGTGGCCGGAGGTGAAGGTCCCGGCGCTGGTGGCGGACGGCGGCAAGAGCCCCGACTGGATGCGCAACGGCGTGGCCGCGCTGGCGAAGGTCCTGCCGTCGGCGGAGTACCGGACGCTGCCGGGCCAGACGCACATCGTGAAGGCCGCGGCGCTGGCCCCCGTGCTGAAGGAGTTCTACCTCGAGTGACGCGCATCCGGATCCTCGACGCCGACATCACCACCCTCGAAGTCGACGTCGTCGTCAACGCCGCCAACTCCTCGCCGCTCGGCGGCGGCGGGGTCGACGGGGCCATCCACCGCAAGGGCGGCCCCGAAATCCTCGCCGCGTGCCGGAAGCTGCGGGCCGGCCACTACGGGAAAGGCCTCAAGACCGGCCAGGCCGTCGCCACCACCGCCGGGAACCTGCCCGCGAAGTGGGTCGTGCACACCGTCGGCCCGGTCTGGTCGAAGACCGAGGACCGGTCCGAGCTGCTCGCCGACTGCCACCGGAACGCCCTGAAGGTGGCGAACGAGCTGGGGGCCAAGACGGTCGCTTTCCCGGCCATCTCCACCGGGATCTACCGGTGGCCGCTCGACTCGGCCGCCGAGATCGCGCTGACCACCGTCAGCCAGGCCGACCCCGGTGGGATCGAGGAGGTCGTCTTCGCCCTGCGCGGCGCCGAGGCCATGGCTGCCTTTCGGGCTCGTCACAACTCCCTTGCCTGAGCGATCACCGGCCGGGCAGGGTGCAGGCGTGCCCACCCGCGCCCTGGTCTTCGACTTCGACGGGACCCTCGCCGACACCGAGTCCGCCGTCCTGCAGTCGTGGCGGGAGCTCTTCCTCGACCACGGCGTCGAGCTGCCGATGGAAGCCTGGTACGCCGTCATCGGGACGCAGCACACCACGCCCGCCATGTTCAGCCTGCTCGCCGAGCGCGTCCCCGGCATCGACCCCGAGGCGCTGCGGCCGAAGACGAAAGCCCGCGTCTTCGAACTGCTCGACGAGCTCGGCCCGCGTGAAGGCGTCGCCACCTACCTCGAAGACGCCCGCCGGCGAGGCCTCAAACTGGCCGTCGCGTCCAGCTCGTCCGGGGCCTGGGTGAACCCGCACCTCGACCGGCTCGGCATCGCGCCCTACTTCGACGCCGTCCTCACCGGCGACCTGCACAAGGCCAAGCCCGACCCCGACCTGTACCTCGCCGCCCTGGACGCGCTCGGCACGACCGCGGAGGAGACCATCGCCTTCGAGGACACACCCCACGGCGTCACCTCCGCCAAGGCCGCCGGGCTGACCTGCGTCGCGGTGCCGAACGCCATCACCGAAAGCCTCGACTTCGGACAGGCCGACGTCGTGCTCCCGGCCTTCACCGCCAAGCCCCTCGAGGCCCTGCTCACTCGCTGAGCAGCGCGACCAGCCGGTCCAGGAACGGGAGCTGGCCCTTCACCAGCTTCTCGCGCGCAACGTCGAGCGAGAACCACGAAACCCGGTCCAGCTCGGGGAACTCCTGCTGCCGCCCCGAGCGCGGCGGCCACTCCATGGTGAACGTCCCGGGCACCACCGACGCCGGATCGAGGTCGGCCTCGACCGCCCACGCCGTGACAACCTTGCCGCCGGACTGCTTCACCTCACCCAGCGGAACGTACTCACCCGCGGGGGCGGGCAGGCCCAGTTCCTCTTCGAACTCGCGCCGCGCCGCTTTCTCGGGTGGCTCGTCGGGGTCCAGTTCGCCTTTCGGCAGCGACCACGCCGCCGCGTCCTTCTTCGCCCAGAACGGCCCGCCCATGTGCCCGAGCAGCACTTCGACGTCCTCGCCCCGCCCGCGGTGGAGCAGGAGCCCGGCACTGCGTTTGCCCGCCATCGGCACAGTGAACCTCATCCGCCTGTCGGCGGGGGCAACGGCCACCCCTCGTGGGCCGCTGGGCAATGACGTCGTAGGCGGCCCAGATGCTGACCTGAGTGGCGGTGAGGACCGGACGGCCGGCGGCTTCGTCGAGCCGGTCGGCGATTCCGGTCTCGGGCAGAACCACGGCTTGGGCCTCGGCGAGCCGCCGGATGAAGTGCTCGCTTGCCGAGGGGTGGTAGACCGACGCCAGTGCCACCTTGGTACGGCGAAGATCGGCGGCGTCCCGTTCGGCTCGTTCCCCGGCTGGTGGGGCAGCGTCCTCGAGCTCGTGGGCGCGGTGCTGCTGCTCGCCGGGCTAGCCAGCAGGCCCGCCGCGCTGCTGCTGTCCGGTGTGATGGCCTATGCCTACTTCACCGTGCACGCGCCGATGGGCCTGCTGCCCCTGCAGAACATGGGCGAGCCCGCCGCGGTCTACTCGTGGATCTTCCTGCTGTTCGCCGCGATCGGCCCGGGCCGCCTCGCGCTCGACAACCTGCGCAAGCGCTGAGAGAAGACGCGCGGTCCGGTCTAGTAGCCGCCCTGGGCGGCCGCCAGGTCGGACCGCGCCATCACGTGTTCCATCAGGCTGGTCAGCACCTGCTTCGTCGACTCCCGCTCACGCGCGTCGCACAGCAGCAGCGGGACGTCCATGCCGACGTCGAGCGCCTGCCGGACCTCCTCGGTGCCGTAGCGGTACGCGCCGTCGAAGCAGTTCACGCCGACGACGAACGGCAGGTTGCGGCGCTCGAAGAAGTCGACCGCCGCGAAGCAGCTGTCCAGCCGGCGGGTGTCGGCCAGCACGACGGCGCCGAGCGCGCCCTCCGCCAGCTCGTCCCACATGAACCAGAACCGGTCCTGTCCCGGCGTGCCGAACAGGTACAGGATCAGGTCCGGGTTGATCGTGATGCGGCCGAAGTCGAGCGCGACCGTCGTGGTGGTCTTCTGCTCGATCCCCGAGAGGTCGTCGACGCCCTCGGACGCGGTCGTGATGACCTCTTCGGTACGCAGCGGCGGCACTTCGCTCACCGAGCCGACCATCGTGGTCTTGCCGACCCCGAACCCGCCGGCGATGAGTACCTTGACCGCGGTCGCGGTCAGGTTCCGCCGGGGGTCAGAGTTTCCGGATGCCATCAAGGACCGCCTGCAATACGTGTCGGTTGGGGGATTCCTGGGCCGGTGCCGCGGTACGGAACAGCACCAGGTTCTGCTCGATGAGGTCGCTGAGCATCACCTTGACGACCGGCAGCGGCAGGTCGACGCGGGCGGCGACCTCCGCCACCGAAACCGGCCGCTGGCACAGGGCGATGATGCGCGCGTACTCCGGTTCGAGCATGCCCGCTTCGTGCGCCGTCCGCAGCGCCACGACGAGCGTGATGAGGTCGAGCCCGAGCGTGTCCGACCGCGTGCGGCCGCCCGTGACCGCGTAGGACCGGACCAGGGGGCCGGCCTCGTCGTCGAACCAGGCTTCGTGCCGTCCGCTCATGGCGACGTGGGCAGGACGCCGGCGCCGGTGCGCGGGGCCGAGGTGAGCACCTGGCCGACGCGCTTCACCATCAGGTTCATCTCGTACGCGACGAGGCCCATGTCCGCGTCTTCGCGGGCCAGGAGTGCGAGGCAGGCGCCCCGGCCGGCCGCCGTCACGAACAGGAACGCGTGGTCCATCTCGACCATCGTCTGCCGGACGTTGCCGCCGCCGAAGTGCCGGCCGGTCCCGCGGGCGAGGCTCTGGAACGCCGAGGCGACCGCCGAGAGGTGCTCGGCGTCCTCCTCGGACAGGTTGCCCGACCGCCCGATGAGCAGGCCGTCCGAGGACAAGACCACCGCGCGGTCCGCCCCGGCGACCCGCTTGACGAGGTCGTCCAGCAGCCAGTCGAGCTCACTGACGTTGGCCATTAGTCGCGCTCTCCGTACCTGTCGTCGTTCTCAGCCGGTTGTTCTTCGTCACGGGCCCGGCGGGTGCCCTGCTGGAAAGCGGACAGCCTGCTGCGGGCGGCTTCCGGCGAGTCCAGCCTGACCTCTTCGCGTTCCTGTGCGGGCCTATCTTCCCGCAGCTGGGGAACGAGGCTCTGCTGACGTCGCCGTTGCGGCAGCGGCGGGCGGCCGGGGGCCTCCGGGCGACGCGGCTGCGAAGGCCGGCCTTCGGGCACCGCGGGACGCGGCTCCGAGGGCGGCCACACCGGCTGCTGCGCGGCCGGGCGGGCCGGGCGCGACGTCCGGGCGGGCGGCGCGGCCGGGCGCACCGGCGCGACCGCCGGCTGCGCCTGGGTCGGCTGGCTGACCGGCTCCGAGACGGACACCGACCCGACCGGGACCGGCGTCGGCGCGGACGGCGGCTGCGCCGGGGCCGGCGGCGCGAGGGGCGCGACCGGCTCGGGCTGGGTCACCGGGGCCGGCGGCTCGGTGCGGTGGCGGGCCGGCCGGCGGACCGGCCGCCGCAGCGGCGCGACCTCGTCGTTCACCGGCTCCGGCTCGACCGGGTTCGGCACGAGCTCCGGCTTCGGCGGGGTGATCGGCTGCTCCGGCTCGGACTCCGACAAGGGGGCCAGCAGGTCGGTGCGCACCAGCACGATGGCGCGGGTGCCGCCGTAGGCCGACTCGCGCAGGTGCACCTGGATGCCGTGGCGGGCCGCCAGCCGCGCGACCACGAACAGGCCGAGGCGCGGTTCGTCGGACAGGGCCATGATCCCGAAGTCCGGCGGGTTGGCCAGCATCGAGTTGATCTCTTCGGTCTGGTCCGGCTCGAGCCCGAGACCCTGGTCCTCGACCTCGATCACGACGCCCTTGCCGACCACGTTGCCGCGCACCTCGACGCGCGACTGCGGCGGCGAGAACGACGTCGCGTTGTCGATCAGCTCGGCGAGCAGGTGCACGAGGTCGCCGACGACCGGGCCGCGGATGGCGATCTGCGGCAGCGCGGCGGTCTTGACCCGGGCGAAGTCCTCGGTCTCGGCGGACGCGCCGCGGACCAGCTCGGCCAGCCCGACCGGGTTGCGCCACTGCCGGCCCGGCTGCCCGCCGCCGAGGATGATCAGGTTCTCGGCGTTGCGGCGGGCGCGGGTGGAGAGGTGGTCGAGCTGGAACAGGGTGTCCAGCTGCTCCGGGTCCTCCTGCTTGCGCTCGGCCTGGTCGAGCACCTTGAGCTGGCGGTGCACGATGACCTGGCTGCGGTGGGCGATGTTGAGGAACACCGTCTTGGTGCCCTCCTTGATCTTCGCCTCGTCGATGGCGGCCGCGATGGCGGTCTGCTGCGCCTTGTTGAACGCGTCGGCGACCTGGCCGATCTCGTCGGTGCCGTGGTCGAGGAAGTGGCCGCCCTCTTCGAGGTCGACGGGCTCACCTGCCTGGACGCGCGCGACCAGCTCGGGCAGCCGGACCTCGGCCGCGTCGAGGGTGTCCTCGCGCAGCCGGTGCAGGCGGCCGATGAGCCGGTTCGACAGCCGGACGGCGACGAACACCACGAAGACCGCGAACAGGACCGCGATCACGCCGGCGATCAGCGACTCGGTGAACGTCGAGTCGGCGTCGTCGATGGCGGCCTGGCTCGCGTTCGAGCTCTGCGCCACGAAGATGCCCATCAGGGCGTCGCCGACCTGGCGGGCGGCGGTGCGCCACTGGTCCTGCGCCACCGGCAGCTTCGACAGGTCACCGCGCAGGAAAGCGGTTTCGACCTGGGTCACCGTCTGCCACGGCTGGCTGGCCAGCAGCTGGTCGTACTTCGCCTTGACCTCGGGGATCATCTTCGGCGCCGACGCGTCGAGCTGCGCGTGGTAGGCACCGACCTGGCCGACGTAGGTGCGGAACTCGTCGTTGCCGAGGCCGCCCGCGGCCAGCCCGGCCGCGGCGAGCGCGTCACTGCGCTGCATCTCGTCCGCGGCGGTGAACATCGGGATGGCGGTCAGCCGGTCGAACGCGTTCTGCGCGCCGCGGGCGTTCTGCGCCAGCCCGGCGACGCCGTCGGTGAACTGGTCGATGATCTTGTTGTAGTAGCCGAAGGCCTGCAGCATCTGCATCTGGCCGCCGTCGACCGCCTGGCGGGTCTGCGGCAGCTGCTGGAACAGCCCGAAGAACGTGGCGATGTTCTTCTGGACGCTCGGCGGCGTGCCGTTGTAGTCGGCGAAGTTGTCGCGGAGGTTCTCGATCTCCTTCGCGGCGGTCGCGTCGACCTTCGGGCGGACGGCCGCGAGCACGGCCCGCTGGTTGCCCTGGCCGGCCAGCAGGCTCAACGTCGCCTGGCGCTCCTGCTGGATCGCGGCGAAGAACGGGATCGCCGGGGCTTCCGAGTTGCGGATCTTGGTCGTGTAGTCGCGCGCGGTGACCGCGTCGTAGATGAGGTAGCCCGCGAGGGCCACGCCGACCAACAGCAAGGCAACACTGGGGATGAGCGCGATCGTGAGCACGCGCTTCCGAATCGAGGATCCCCGGTTGCGTCGAAGAGAAATCTGCTTCACCTGGGTCCGTTTTCCTTCCGGCAGTACATGGTTTCGGGTCGCCCGAGGCGGTCAACACCCGGATTCCGACCAGCCGGATCAACATCACCGTGGTCTGCTTCGCCCGCGACGACGGTATGCAGCCCCGTAGGGCGCGTCAAGTCCGTGGCGAGAACGTGATCTTGAAACGGTGACCCGTCCACACTTGCTGCCTGCGCTTGGAAAGTCCACCACCGAAAGTCGTGACGTTCGTCCCAGGTCGACTTCCGTTTCGCCCCTTGGGTGCACGCTCTTCGGTGGGGCGATCGACCGGCGCTCCGGCGGGGACGCCCTACGTACGGAACGGCCGGTTGGTTCGGTGAGAAAGGTCACGAGCGGACCACGGCGACCGGGGACGGCTCCTTCGTCCGGGGTTCGCGGGCTCCGCAAAGCGAATTGCGTGGCATTCGCCACCCTCACCGCGGATTCACCGGACGGCAAGACGAAATTCCCGCTATTCCGCATGCACGGTGGTTCGACCACCGCGAGTGGCGCCCCGGAACGCCCTGGAACCGGTTCCGCGGCCGTCAGCCCGGGAACTCGTCCGCGAGGGTGTTCCAGAACTGCAGTTCGTAGCTCTGGAACAGCCGGGCGTAAAGGTGGGCTTCGCGTTCGTCGAGCCGGTGCGCGTCGAGGCCGGCCTGGATCGCGGCGAGCGCTTGTTCTTCAATTTCCGGAACGTCCGCCGCGAAGAAGTCGAAGAACGCGCAAGCGTCGTCGCCGAAGCCGTAGTGCCGGCGCATGCCCGCGGCGACGTCCTTGCAGTACCGGCCGAAGGCGGCGAAGTTCGCGAAGATCCCCGCCGCGGTCGCCGACGACTCGCCGTTCAGCGCGAGCCACGCGACGTACGCGGGGTAGACCTGGCAACCCGCGCGCGGCCGTTCCTTCCCGTGGTCCGGACCAGCCGCCGCCTGCAACGCGTCGAGCATCCCGTTCGCCTGCTGCTCCCCCGGCGCGAGCCCGCCGAAGAAGGTCCGCGCGTTCGGCTCGTCGGCGCGGGCGGCGAGCGCGTGGAAGCTGCGCCAGTCGGACAGCGTGATCCGCTTCTCCTCCGCGGCGAGCGCGGTGAACACCGCGCGCGGCGCGCGGCCCGCGGTGATCAGCGGGACGAGCCGGTTGTCGCCGTCGTGCGGCGCGAGCTCCGCCTGGATCTCGTCGAGCAGTTTCCGAGCCGACCGCGTCATCGTTCCCCCCTGGAAGTCCTCCTCCATTGAACCGGAGTTCGCGCGCCGGCGCCCGTGTGCACTGTGGACAGTCGTGGGGACCTGACCGCGCGAGCCGGTGTGAAGGGGACGTTTGGCGTGGCCGCGATTCTCTATCCACCTCGGCGGGGAGCCAATACAGTGTGGCCATCTTCAGCACCGAGGAGGCCAGCGTTGACCACCCCGTCCGTCGCCGAGCAGACCGAAGGCCTGACGATCCCGCGGCTGCTGCACCGCAACGCGGTCGACTACCCGGACCTGCCGGCGATCACCTCGCTCGACATCGAAGGCAAGCCGACGCTCAGCTGGCTGGAGTTCCGCACCGCGATCTCGGAGGTCTCGCGCGGCCTCGCCGGGCTCGGGCTCGCCGCCGGCGACCGGATGCTGATCATGGCGCCGGGCTGCCCGGACCACATCATCGCCGACCTCGCCGCGACGCACCTGTCCGCGATCCCGTGCACCGCCTACGCCACGCTCAGCCCGGACCAGATCCGGTTCGTCGCGCGGCACAGCGCGGCGCCGGTCGTCGTGCTCGGCGGGGAGAGCGAGCTGGCGCGCTGGCGGCAGGTGCTCGACGACCTCCCGGCCCTGCGCCACATCGTCGTCATGGACGAGTCGGCCATCCCCGAAGGCGACGACCGCTTCCACTCCTTCGCCGACGTGCGCGCCCGGGGCCGGGAAGCGCTTGCCGCCGATCCCGGCGCCTTCGAGCGGTCCTGGCAGGAGATCAAGCCGGACGACCCGCTGTCGATGATCTACACCTCCGGCACGACCGGCGACCCCAAGGGCGTCGTGCTGTCGCACCGCAACGCGATCCACCAGGCGTACGCGGTGACCGAGCTGCACCACCCGCCGATGCACGCGTCGAACATCGCGTACCTGCCGCTCGCGCACATCGCCGAGCGGGAGCTGTCGATCTACCTGCCGATCGTCTGGGCCGGGCACGTGCACACGCTCGCCGACCCGTCCGGCGTCGTCGGCGCGCTCGGCCAAGTGCACCCGGAGAGCTTCTTCGGCGTCCCGCGCGTGTGGGAGAAGATGGTCGCGGGGCTGAAGAACATGCTCGGCGGCGTGCCCGAGGACCGGCGCACCGCGTTGCTGCAGGCCAACGAGCTGCTGCAGCAGGGCTACAAGCTGCGCAGCGCCGGGCAGCCGGTGCCCGAAGAACTGGCCGAGAAGATCCGGCAGACCGACGAGACCGCGCTCGCCCCGATCCGCGCGCTGCTCGGGCTCGACAAGGTGCTGGTCGCCTCCAGCGGCGCGGCCGCCCTGCCGGTGGAGATCATCTACTTCCTGGCCGGCCTCGGCGTCGAGATCTGCGAGGTCTGGGGCCTGTCCGAGACGACCGGCGCGGCGACGTCGAACTCCGGCGAGCACTTCCGTGCGGGCACCGTCGGCAAGCCCCTCGCCGACGTCGAGGTGAAGGTCGCCGAAGACGGCGAGCTGCTGGTGCGCGGCCCGATCGTCTTCCTCGGCTACCTGCAGGAAGACGGGACGATCGCCGACGCCACCGACGCCGACGGCTGGTACGCCACCGGCGACATCGGCACGATCGACGAAGACGGCTTCGTGACGATCACCGACCGCAAGAAGGAGCTGATCATCACCTCGAGCGGCAAGAACATCGCGCCGACCCGCGTCGAGGGCCTGCTCAAGGAGCACCCGCTGATCGGCCAGGCGGTCGCGATCGGCGACGACCGGCCCTACGTGACGGCGCTGATCGTGCTCGACGACGAGATCGCCCCCGGCTGGGCCGCGGCGAACGGCGTCGAGGCGGCCCCCGAAGACCTCACCGAGCTCGCCGACCACCCGGCCGTGCGGGCCGAGCTGGAGCGCGCGGTCGAGTCGGCGAACAGCAGGCTGGCCCGGATCGAGCAGATCAAGCGCTACCACGTGCTCCCGAAGGCGTGGACGCCCGAGTCCGGCGAGCTGACCCCGACGCTCAAGCTCAAGCGCCGGGTCATCAACGACCGCTATTCGGCCGACATCGAGGCCCTGTACGCGGCGGCGCGCGAGCCCGCCGCGGGCGCCTAGGCGGTCCGGGGCGAGGTCGACTCCGTCCACTTGCGCAGCCGCGGCGGGACGCGCTTTTCCAGGCCGTAGTTCTCCAGGTGGGCGGAGAAGACCTCGTCGAACGCCTTCTGCACCGTCTCGGTGTCCCACACCGGGCGCTCGAGGATAGGCTCCTTGAGGAACGGCTGGCCCATGACGTGCAGCTGCGGGCCGTTGCACCGGATCATCTGGCCGGTGATGCCGTGCGAGCCCTCGCCCAGCAGGAACAGCACGACCGGCGCGATCCGCGACGGCGTCCGGTCCGGCGGGCACGCGCGCAGCGAGCGTTCGGACTTCCACACCATCCGCGTGTGCGCGAGCGGGCAGACGGCGTTGACGCGGATGCCCTGTTCTTCGAGGTCGAGGGCCCACGAGTAGGTCAGCGACGCCACCGCGCCCTTGCTCGCCGCGTACACGCCGAGCTTGCGCTGCCCGAGCGAGGCGCCCGAGGAGATGTTGACGATCGAGCCGCCGGTGCCGGCGTCGACCATCGCCTTGATCGCGGCGAGGCCGGTGTTCACGACGCCCATGACGTTGACCTGGACGAGCTCGCGCGCCTGCTCGGCGTCGTCCTCCCAGGGCAGCGCCTCGTAGTTCAGGCCGGCGTTGTTCACCAGCCCGTCGATCCCGCCGAACTCCTTGACGCAGAGGTCGACGATCTCCTGCGCCTCCCCGGCCTCGGCCACGCTGTGCCCGCTGGCCACGGCGCGGCCGCCGTGCGCGCGGATGTTGTCCGCCGTGCGCTCGGCCAGGTCGACGTCGACGTCGTTGACGACCACCGACCCGCCCGCCCGCGCGACGTGCACCGCGAACGCCTCGCCCAGGCCACGGCCGGCGCCGGTCACCACGACCGCCTTGCCCTGCATCAACCCGTCCATCGTCGTCTCCCCGCTCTGCGGCGCGCCGGCATTGGCGCGGTCCGTCCACCCCGGCCGGCTCTGCGTCCAGTCTTGGCCCATCCGGCCCAACGGGGCAGCGCCCCGACGACGAGCGGCCGTCGGCCTGCGCCGAGCGAATCCGGTTCGATCAGTCCGGAGGTACCCGCGGGCCGGTCACGGCCGATCACCGGAGCCCGGGAGCGGCGTAACCCGATCGGCTCCGAAGGGAACAGGGACGCGCGTTCCGGTGACACCGGCGCGTAGTCGGCGGCATACTGTCAGTGCTTCCGGGCGGCCGAGTGTGACTCCCCCGGACGGGGTCGTCACGCGCGAGGCACAATGCGAACGATCCATTCACTCGATCGGGGGACGGTGGTTACGAGGTGACGACGCGCGCGACCCCCCGGTTCCGGGCCGTCCTGGCCAACCGCGAGTTCCGCGCGCTGTGGTTCGCCGAAACGCAGTCGATGCTCGGCGACCAGCTGACCATCGTCGCGCTGGCCATCCTGATCTTCGACCGGACCGGGTCGCCGCTGCTCTCCGCCGTCGTCTACGCCCTGACGTTCCTGCCCGCGCTCGCCGGCGGGCTGGGGTTGTCCCAGCTCGCGGACCGGTTCCCGCGGCGCGCGGTGCTCGTGTCCGGCTCGCTCGCGCAAGCCGTGCTGATCGGGCTGATGGCCGTGCCCGGGATGCCGATGGGCTGGCTGTTCGTCCTCTTCGTCTTCGCCCGGCTGGCGAACGCGCCGGGCAACGCGGCGCAGAACGCGCTCGGCCGCGAGATCTTCGGCGACGACGACGTCTACCTGCAGAGCCAGGACCTGCGCGGGATCACGAACAACACCGCGATGCTGGCCGGCCTCGCCGCCGGCGGCCTGCTGGTGACCGGCGTCGGCACATCGTGGGCGCTGGCGATCGACGCGCTGACGTTCCTCGTCGCCGCGGTCACCGTGCGGCTGGCGGTGCTGCGCCGACCGGCCGCCGGGGACGGCGGCACCCCGTGGTTCGGCGCCGTCCGGCAGGTTTTCGGCGACGAACGGCTCCGGGTGCTGCTCTACCTGTCGTGGCTCGTCGGCCTCGCGGTGATCCCGGAGGGCCTCGCCGCGCCGCTCGCCGCACAGCTGGGCGCGGGCGACCAGGCGGTGGGATGGCTGCTGGCGGCCGATCCGCTCGGCTTCGTCGTCGGGACGTTCCTGCTGTCGCGGTTCGTCTCGACGGAGCACCGGCGCCGGCTGCTGGGGGTGCTGGCCGCGCTGCCGCTGGCCGCGCTCGCGGCGTTCGCGCTGCGGCCGAACCTGGCTTTCGCCCTCGTTCTGCTCGCGCTGGCCGGGGCGACCGGCGCGTACGTGATCACGGTGACCGCCACGTTCATCACGTGGATCCCCAACGAGATCCGGGGCAGCGCCGGCGGGCTCTACCGGACGGGGCTGCGGGTGGCCCAGGGTGTGGGCGTCGGCATCGGCGGGCTCGTGGCCCAGTGGCTCGGTTCCGCGCACACGACCATCGCGCTGGCGGGCGCGGTGGGGCTGCTGCTGGCGGTCCCGGTCGCGGTGTCCTGGCGCCGGGTGGGCGAAGCGGAACCGGAGCCACGGTCGTCATGAACGGATATCCACGGGTTTCAGCCGTCACGGTTGGCCATCGGTCGCCACCTCTCCGTACAGGCAAGATCATGAATGACATTCAGCTGGGGACGTCGAGCAATTCGCGGTCGCGTCAGCCATCACGGTTAGGCACTGGTCCACCCCCATCTCGGGAAGCTTCGACAACCTATTGAGCCGCGTTCCGGCAACCCGGCGTTGTTGAAGGATGATACCCGGCCGCGGAATGCGTCAACACTCTGGCAGGTACCGATGAGATTACTCAAGTGCGGGGCTAGGCTGGAAAGGAGGTGACCAATTGCATGCCGGACCAGACGACGACCCGTCCGCCGAAGGTGGCGGCCCCGCGCGGGAGCGCGCCGGGCGCCCGCCGGTGAACGAGCACGCCGAACGGGCCGCCGGTCCGGCCGGGACGGTCGGGCGCGACCACCCGTACCGGCCCCGCAACTGGGCGCTGTGGCGCCGGCCGCCGGTGCTGATCGCGTTCATGCTCGGCCTGGAGGCCCTCGCGGTCGCCGTTCTCGCGGTTTCCTTCGTCCATTCCCCGGTCCCCGGCGGCCGCGACTGGATCAATTTCGGAATTCTCGCCGTCGGTGCGACTGTCCACATTCAACTGACGCAGAGACAAGAGGAACGACGACGAAACCGGACCAAAAAAGTCCTGATCGACCTCACCGCCGTGTGGACGTTTTCCGCGGCGTTGATCCTGCCGGTTCCGTTGACCCTGCTCGTCGTTTCCCTGATTCGCACGCAGCACTGGTTCATCGCCCGGCGGCCCGCTCACAACTTCATTTTCTCCTCGATCACCCACGGCCTCGCCGGGGCGGTCGCGCACCTCACCTACGTGGCCCTCGGACCGCACCTGCTCGACCAGGCCGGCTGGGCCGGCTTCTGGCGGGAAGCGGGCACCATCGTGGTCACCGGTGTCGTGTACGAAGCCATCCAGATCCTCTACGTCGGCGGCGCACTGGCGCTCGGGCTCTCGTCCGAGCCGACCCTGCGTAACGTCCTGGGCAGCCCGGCCGACAACCTGCTCGAAGCGGTCACCATCGGCCTCGGCGCGGTGACCGCGATCCTGCTCGCCGTCGTGCCGCCGATGGTCGTCGTGATGGCGGTGGCGACCGTGGTCTTCAATCGGCTCGCGGAACTCGACCAGCTCCAGAACGACGTCCGGACCGACCCGAAAACCGGGATTCTCAACATGCGCGGCTGGTCGGAGTCGGCCGAGCGGGCACTGGAACGGACCGCTCGATCGGGTGATCAACTGGCACTGCTGATGGTCGATCTCGACCACTTCAAGTGGATTAACGACACCTATGGACATCCGGCGGGCGACGACGTCCTACGGACGGTTGCGCAAACCCTCGACGAAGTGACGAGACCGAGCGACTTGGTCGGCCGTTTCGGGGGTGAGGAATTCCTCATTCTGCTCCCGGACATCGACGAAGAGTCGACGTGGGACGCGGCGGAACGCATACGCGTTGCCATTGCCAAGTTGCACATCGTGACAACGGACAAGCGCGGCGACCCGGCCACGGTCGCCGACCGGACAACGTCGATCGGCGTGGCCCGCCACCCCCGCCATGGAGACACATTGGAGCGGCTCCTGCAGTCGGCGGACGCGGCGGTGTACTTGGCGAAGGAGAACGGCCGCGACCAGGTGTGTTTCGCCCCGGACACCCGCGGCGGAGGACTCCCGGGCGGCACGGAGGACCCGCCCGGCTAAGCAGCGAGCGGCGCTGCCCACCAGCTCGCCGCGCTAGGCCCAGCCGGACCACGGCGCCGACCGGCCGCGCCAGCCCGCCGGCCCCGCCAGGCGGACAGCAGAACAGCACCCCGCCGCGGTAAGGCCCAGCCGGACCGCGGCGCCAGCCGACCGCCCCCAGCCCCGCCAAGCCGGACCACAGCACAGCAACCCGCCGCGCTAAGCCCCCAGCCGGACCGTCAACTCACGCTTCACCAGCACCTCCGCCGAAGTCCCGTGCACCGCCGCCGGGGCCAGCCGCAGGCACTCGCCGCGGTATCCCGCCGACTCCAGCCTCAGCACCTTCGCCCCCGGGGCCGGCCGCGGGTGGCACCAGTGGCGCACCACCCCAGCGCCCTCCGGGTCCTTCCGCACGATCAAGTACTCGTGCCCCAGGTCGTCCGCCACCCGGCCAACGCCGTTCCACCACAGCGCCCGCAGCGCCAGGTTCTCGCCGGCGCCCGTCAGCTCCACCGGTGGGTCCGCGCGGATGTCGACGCGGAACCCGCTGTCGCCCACCCGCACCGACCGGGCCTCGAGAAAACCCGCGCGCCCGTCGACCGGCACAGCCTCCCCGCCCGCCTCCGCCCGCGGCAGCAACGCCGCCACCGCCAGCTCCGCCGCGAACCGGCCGTCGGCCGCGTCCGGAACCAGCGGCACGCCCCGCAGCGAGTCGGCCAGCAACCGGGCGCCCGTCGCCGACGCCCAGCCCAGCGCCGCCGCCCGCAACCCCGGCTCCGCCCGGACCCGCGACAGCTGGGAGCCGCGCCCGCTGAACCGGGCCGCTCGGATCAGCCGGGCCGCCTCCGGGGCGTCCGAGCCGAACAGGCCCGTCATCGCCCGGTCGAGCGCCCGCGACTGCGCCGTCAGCACCGCCCGCACCACCGCACCCGGATGACCGGCGGCCAGCTCCGCCGGCGAACACGACCGCAACGCCCGCGCCAGCACCCGCAGCTCCGGGGAGTCCGGCGACCGCAACGCCGCGCCGGGAGCGAGCCGGCGCAACGCGCACACCGTGTTCTCCACGGGCACCACAAGCGAGCCCACCGCACGCCCTCCCGGTCGCCGCACCCCCGTCCGTCATTCTCCCCGGTCGCGGCCGGGCGCGGAACGTAAGAAGGGGCAGCCCCGAGCACCACCCGATCGGGCAACCGGCTTCCGGGGGTCAGCCCCGTGTCGCCGCCGGAGCGGGGCTGGCACCCTTGACCCATGCCAGCCCCGACCGAGCCGCAGCGTGTCCGCCGACCCTGGTCGACGTCCGGCTGGCTGCTGCTGGTCCTGCTGGTCGTCTTCGCCTTCGGCTTGATCGCCTCCCGCCCGCCCGCCCCGCCGGACCAGGGTCCGCCCACCGGCGACGTCCTGGCCGCGCAGAACGCCATCGACGCGCTCGTCCACCCCGGCCCGCACCCCGACGCGCTCGCGCGGCTGCCGAAGGACTTCACCGCGCTCAGCGGCGTCACCCCCGGCGCGATGCCGGCCCGCGACGGCACCGTCCGCGCCGTGCACACCGACGGCGGCTGCTCGACGCCGTGGGGCGACGACAACACGAAGTGGGACTACGCGGTGCCGTGCAAGGCGCACGACCTCGGCTACGACCTGCTGCGCTACGCCGACCGCAAGGGCCACCCGCTCGGCCCCGAGGTCCGCGAAGCCCTCGACAACCAGCTCTCCCACGACATGCACCACGCCTGCGACCTCAACCCGATGAACTCGGCGGGCACCTGCCGGCTCGTCGCGACGCTCTACTCGGCGGGCCTGGTCGTCAACTCGTGGCACCAGCGCTGGGGTCCGCCGGTCGGCGACCCGATCGGGCCCATGGTCGCCGGCGTGCTCGTGATCGCCTGCCTGCTGGTCTTCCGGCTGCGCGGCTGGCTGCGGGCCCGCCGCGAGCCGCGGCCGCCGGCGCCCGCCGCCACCCCCGCCGAAGTCGGCCGGTGGGCGCTGCTCGGCGCGGGCGGGGTCGTCCTGCTGCTCGTCGGCGAGTCGGTGACGGCGCTCGCGCACTGGGCCGGCGCGGCCGAGACGTCGCTGTGGCCGCTGACCTGGCTCGCCCAGCTCGTCCCGCTGATCTTCTTCGCCGGCGGCCACGCCAACGCCGCCGGCTGGCGCGCCGAGCAGGACCACGGCGGCGGCTACCGCCACTTCCTGGCCGAACGCGCCAGCCCGCTGCTGCGGCCCGCGTTGATCTTCGCCGTCGTCGCGCTCCTGACGCCGCTCGCGCTCGAGCTCCTCGGCATCCCGGCCGGCACGACGGCGACGGTCATGCGGATCGCGCTGCAC
This sequence comes from Amycolatopsis sp. NPDC114478, assembly GCF_055633805.1. Classification (NCBI taxonomy): domain Bacteria; kingdom Bacillati; phylum Actinomycetota; class Actinomycetes; order Pseudonocardiales; family Pseudonocardiaceae; genus Amycolatopsis; species Amycolatopsis sp. NPDC114478. The sequence goes on from NZ_JBVKDO010000001.1 coordinate 544,011, forward strand.
CCGCTGTGGCTGCTCGGCGTCTACCTGCTGACGATCGTCTGCGCGCCGCCGCTGCTGGCCCTGCACCGCCGCGCCCCGGTCAGCGCCGCGGCCGGGCTGCTCGCGCTGGTCGTCGGCGGCGAACTGGCCGCCGACGCGACCGGCTCGCCGCTGCCCCGCTTCGCGGCGACGTTCGCCCTCGTGCTCCTCGCCCAGCAACTCGCCTTCGCGCACGCCGACGGCGTACGCCCGTCTCGGCGGCTGCTCGCCGCGGCCGCCGCCACCGGGGTCGCGGGCCTCGCCGTGGCGAGTGTCCTGCGGGACGGGCCACCCGTCCTGCTCGGCAGCCCGGGCGCCCCGGCGGCGTTGTCGGCCCCGCCGTGGGGCGTGCTGCTGCTCGGCCTGGTCCAGCTCGGCGTGCTCGGGCTCGTGGCCGGCCCGCTGAGCCGGCTCGGCGACCGGCCCCGCGTCGCCGCCGCGTGCCGGTTCGTCGTGCGCGCGCCGATGAGCCTCTACCTGGCGTTCCTCGCCGGGATGCTGCTGCTCGTCGCCGTCGTATACCTGCCCAGCCGGATCACCGACGGGCTGAGCTGGCTGATCCGGCCGCGCACGCTGGTCGCGGTCGGACTGCTCGCGGTGCCCGCGACCCTCGTCTTCTGGTGGTTCGAACGGCACAGCCACCATGGCCGACGGCCCCGCGCGGCCGAGCTCCCCGGCCGCCGGGCGGTCGTCCTGACCCGCGCCGCCGCCGCATTCGGCATCGGGTACGCGACGCTGGGCGTGTTCGGTTTCGCGCTGACCCGCTTCGGCGGGGTGGCCGCCGACGCCGACCTGCTGGGCCTGCGGCTCGACCCGATCCAGAGCCTCGTCCACCTGCTGCTCGGGGTGTTCCTGCTGCACACGATCCGGCTCGGGGCGGGCGCGGCGACCGGCACCTGGCTCGCCACGGCGCTCGCCTGCGCACCCTCGCTCCTGTTCGCCGACGGCGGCGGCACGTCCGAGCTCCTCGGCGTCACGCTCCACGCGGCGACGGCCGGGTTCGCCCTGCTCGCGGCGGCCGGCACGCTGCTGCCGGCCCGCCGGACCGCGATTCGGCTCTCTGACCAGGCGTAACCGGCGCGGATGCGGGAAACTGGGTGGTGCGCGACACATTCGCGGGGGGATGTGTAACGCTACGGCAACCAGGTGAGGGCACCATGCGTCCCAACCCCAGGACCATCGATCTGAGCAGTGAGGAGTAGCCCGCGTGGATCACCCGCCTCGGACCGGGCAAGGCGGCCGCCGCCCCGCCCGCCCCCGGCAGGACGAGCCAGGCCGGCGCACCCCTCCCCCTCGCCGTCCGGCGCCCCGCCGCGAGCCGGTGGACGCGCGCCGCGCCGGTCCGCCACCGCGTCGCCCCCAGGACCGCCCGGCGCCGCGCGCCCGCCGCAACTCCTTCCGCGGCGCGAAGATCGCGCTGGCCGTCGTGTCGCTGCTGGTGATGGGCCTGACCGGGTACGCGTGGGCCGCCATGCAGGGCCTGGTGAACGGGCTGAACTACGCGAACGTGATCAGCGACGGCGGCGGCGGCGACCAGCCGGCCGACGGCGCCCGCGACATCCTGCTGGTCGGCCTGGACAGCCGCACCGACGCCCAGGGCAACCCGCTCTCGCGCGAGGTGCTCGACGAGCTGCGCGCCGGCGACTCCGACGGCGAGCTCAACACCGACTCGCTGATCTTCGTGCACATCCCGAACGACGGCAGCAAGGCCGTCGCGATGTCGCTGCCGCGCGACTCCTACGTGGACATCCCCGGCTTCGGCAAGCACAAGATCAACTCCGCCTACGCCCGGGCGATGCTGCAGGCCCGCAAGGATCTGCAGAAGCAGGGCGTCACCGACCCGAAGGAGCTCGACGTCAAGGCCAACCAGGCCGGGGCGAAGAAGCTCATCGAGACCATCGAGAAGCTCACCGGGTCGACCATCGACAACTACGCTGCGGTCAACCTGCTCGGCTTCAGCGACATCACGAAGGCCATCGGCGGCGTCGACGTCTGCCTGAACAACAACGTCAAGGACGAGTACTCCGGCGCGGACTTCACCAAGGGCCAGCACACGATCTCCGGCGTGCAGGCGCTCGAGTTCGTCCGGCAGCGCCACGGCCTGCCCAACGGCGACCTCGACCGGGTCGTCCGCCAGCAGGTGTTCATGGCCGGGATGGCCCGCAAGGTGCTCTCGGCGGGCACGCTGACCAACCCGAGCAAGCTGTCCGACCTGATCGACGCCATCAAGAAGTCGGTCGTGCTCAACCAGAACTGGGACATCTTCGGGTTCGCCCAGCAGATGAAGGGCCTGACCGGCGGCCAGCTCGAGTTCCGCACGATCCCGGTGAAGAACGTCGAGTACAAGACCCCCGAAGACGGCACGGCCATCCAGGTCGACCCGGCCGAGGTGAAGCAGTTCGTCCAGAGCCTCGCCGGGCCGCGCCCGGGCGCCACGACGCCGCCGGCGCAGCAGGCCGACCCCGCCAACAAGGCGACCACGGTCGACGTCCGCAACGCCTCGGGCAAGACCGGCCTGGCCGCGAACGTCGCCAAGACCCTCGACGCCAAGGGCTTCACCTCCGGCGACACGGCGAACGCGACCGCGCGCAAGACGACGGTCATCTGGGTTCCCAAGGGCGGCAAGGACAAGGGCCAGGCCGTCGCCGACGCCCTCGGCGGCTCGCCGACGATCCAAGAGGACAAGAGCGTCGCGGCGGGCCACGTGATGGTGTTCCTCGGCGCCGACTACGAGGGCACCAGCTCCAACGCGAGCGCCGGGTCGGGTGCCGCCGCGGGCGCGACGTCGCAGGCCCCGGCTCCGCCGCCGGCCGCCGACGACAAGCCGATCACCGCCGAAGGCGTTCCCTGCGTCAACTGAAAGACGGCTGGTACCAGCGTCGCGGCAACCATTTCCGGGGCCTGCAAAATGCAATTTGCACGCATAGCCACCTGTTGTTAACCCGATCGGCCTAACTCGCGCAATCGGTATCAAAGACATGCCCGAAATCGCGTAAGGGCCGGGCACCTGCGCACTTACATACACGTGAGGGTGCACCTGCACGGGAAACTTGTCACCACCGTGCGAGTGCCGCGGGAGAGCACGGCAGGGGACATTGATGTGCTGATCGACGCTGAGGAGTATCAGCGGATTCTCGGAGACGAGCTCCGCAAGCTCAGGCGCAGCCGAGGCTGGACGCGCAAGGAGCTGAACCAGCACCTGCAGAGCGAGATTTCGCTGCAGACGCTGGCCACCTACGAACTGGGCACCAGACAGTGCTCCGTGGTGCGCCTGGTCGAGCTGTGCGTCGCGATGGACGAACTGCCCCAGGACCTGCTGGCCAAGGTGCACCGCCGGGTGTTCGTCGACGAGCCGGGCCGGGTCCGCGTGGACCTGCGCAAGGTCGTCGCCGACGCCTCCGACGACCTGCTGCCGCTGCGCCGCTGGGCCGAGGACCGGCTGCACCGGACCGGCGAGCACGGGGCCGGCGAGATCGCGCTCGACCTGCCGGCGCTGGAGCGCATGGCCGAGCTGTGCGGGTTGCCGACCGTGGACCTGATCGCGCGCCTGCGCCGCTACGCCTCCCGCTGATCCCCGCGGTCCCCGCCTGCCTCCTCCGCCGGCGGGGACCGCGTCGGGGTCAGCCGACCAGGAAGTCCTCGCGGCGCACCTTGCGCGTGTCCAGCCAGTACCGCCAGGTGAAGCCCGGCCAGATCGTCCGGTTGACGCCCTTCGCGTCCAGGTACCAGCTCTTGCAGCCGCCGCGCGTCCAGATGCCCTTCGCGAGCCTGCGCTGGATCGCGGTGTTGAACCGCTCCTGCACCTCGGGCCTGGGCTCGATCGCCTTGCCGCGGGCCAGCCGCAGCGCCTCGGCGACGTAGGAGATCTGGGCCTCGATCATGAACACGACCGAGTTGTGCCCGAGCCCGGTGTTCGGGCCGAGCAGGAAGAACAGGTTCGGGAAGCCGGCGACGGTGATCCCGAGGTGCGTCCGCATCCCTTCGGTCGCCCACTCCTTGCCGAGGTTCCGGCCCTCGCGGCCGACGATCTCCAGGTCGTCGAAGGCGTCGGTGACGTGGAAGCCGGTGCCGTAGATGATGACGTCGGCCTCGTGCTCGACCCCGGCCGCGTCCACGACGCTGCGCTCGCGGACCTCCCGCACGCCGTCGGTCACGACGTCGACGTTGTCCCGCGCCAGCGCCGGGTAGTAGTCGTTGGAGATGAGCACGCGCTTGCAGCCCATGGTGTAGTCCGGCGTGACCTTACGTCGTAAGGCCGGGTCCGTGATCGCGCGGTCGATGTTGCGCTTGGCCAGGCGCTGCCCCAGCTTCATCACCCACGACTGGCCGTTGAAGCCGATCGCGCGCGCCTCGAGCAGCCAGTACAGCAGGTTGCGGTAGGCGCGCTGGGCCGGCGGGAACGCCTTGAACAGCGCGCGGGTGCGCCCGGACATCTCGTGGTCGGCCTTCGGCATGATCCACGGCGGCGTCCGCTGGAACAGCGTCAGCTCGGCCGCCTCGGGCGCGATCTTCGGCACGAACTGGACCGCGCTGGCGCCGGTCCCGATCACGGCGACCTTCTTGCCCTTCAGGTCGACGTCGTGCCGCCACCGCGCGGAGTGGTAGGCCGGGCCTTCGAACTTCTCGATGCCGGGCAGCTCCGGGATCATCGGCAGGTGCAGGGCGCCGACCCCGGCGACCAGGGCGTTCGCCACGAACTCGTCGCCGCCCCTCGTGGCGACGTGCCAGCGGTTCTCGTCGGCGTCCCAGCGGGCGCCGGTCATCTCCTGGCCGAAGCGGGTGAACCGGCGCAGGTCGTGCTTGTCGGCCACCTCGCGCATGTACCGCCAGATCTCCGGCTGCGGCGAGTACGCCCGCGACCAGCCCGGGTTCTGCTCGAAGGAGAACGAGTACATGTGCGACGGGATGTCGCAGGCGCACCCGGGGTAGCTGTTGTCCCGCCACGTGCCGCCGACGTCGTGCGCCTTCTCGAGGATGACGAAGTCGTCGCGCCCCTCCTTGCGCAGCTGGATCGCCATGCCGAGACCGGAGAACCCGGTCCCGACGATGACGACCCCGGTCTCCGTGCGGTTGCCCATCGCGCCTCCCGGCTGCCTGTTACTCGTCGTCCAGCTTACTCAGAGTAGGTTACTACCGGTAGAGTGTCGCCCGTGACCACCGCGAAGCGCAAGCGCATGCCCCGGGCCGAGCGGATGCGGCAGATGGTCGAGGTCGCCGAAGAGGTGTTTTCGGCGCGCGGCTACGCGGCGGCGTCCATGGACGAGATCGCCGAACTGGTGGGCGTCTCCAAGCCGATGCTCTACGAGTACTTCAACTCGAAGGAAGGCTTGCTCCTGGCCTGCATCCGCGAGTCCCGCTCGATCCTGCGCGAGGTCACCGAGCAGGCGACGGTCGGCGCGGCCACCGCCGAGGACGCCCTGCGCCGCGGCCTGCTGGCCTTCTTCGTCTTCATCCGCGAGCGCCGCCAGGCGTGGTCGCTCCTGCGGCACGAAATGGCCCTCATCGGCACGCCGGCCGCCGACGAGGTCGAGGAGACCCGCCGCCAGCAGACCGACCTCATCGCCGCCCTGATGAGCGGCCACTTCGACAGCGGCGACGACCTGCGAGCCGAAGCGGCCGCGGAATTCGTGGTCGGAGCGTGCGAACGGCTCGCGATCTGGTGCGAACGCCACGACGAAGTGAGCCCCGAGACAGCCACCGAATACGCCATGGACGTGCTGTGGAGCGGCCTGCAGCACCGTGCACGGTAGTCTGCAAGTGCATTAGGCCATTCGGTCGTTACTCAGCGCTGTCGTGTCGTGTGACACAGAGTTGCTCTACGGTATCGAGGACACGGTAGAAAGTGTGCTGGACTTTTCGCAGCCGAGAGGGGGCGCAGATACCGCGTCATGGGAATGCGGTAGCCGCGTCACGGTTGTGTAAAGCATGCTGAGAGGGAGAGGGGCGTGAGGCAGATGGTGGAAGCGATCACAGCGACGTACGTCCAAGACGACGCCGACTGGGCGATCACGGTCAGCGGCCACGGCAAGGAGCTCACCGCGCGAGCACCCGGCATCATCGCCGCGCGCGACCGAGCCGACCAGCTGGTCGAAGAACTCGGCGGCGAAGGCAAAACCACCGTCGTCCACCTGCTCAACGGCAGCGCGTTCGAGTTCACCCAGGCCTACATGACAGCCCGGCTGACCCTCCCCAAGCTGCCCCCGCTCGAGGTCCCGCCGCCCGGCAGCGTGCCGAAGCAGCAGACCACCGAGAAGGCCGCCGCGGACAAGAAGCCGGCGCTGCCCCCGAGCAAGCAGCTCCCCAAAGCCGTCGAGGAAAGCAAGCCCGCGGCCGAGCCCGCCCCCGCCGCCGAGAAGGCAGCCGAGCAGGCCCGCGCCTGAGCCGCCTACTTCAGGAGCTTGCGCACCAACAGGACCACCACGAGGATCCCCCCACCGATCAAGGGGTACTTCACCTTCGGGTTGTCCAGCTTCGCGCGCACCCCACGCTGCGCCGCATCCGCGAGCTTCTTGGGGTCCGCCTTGACGGTCAGCTGATCGAGCGTCGCCGCCAAAGCGGTCCTCGCCTGCTCGATCTCACGCTCGATCGTCTCCGGATCGCGAGCCACATGTCCTCCTCGCCGCAACAACTACCGAACCCCAACTTAGACGACCGCCCCGCACCCACCGCACCGGCCACGCCGCACGCTACGCTGCCAACTGCAGCGGGCCCGTAGCCCAATTGGCAGAGGCACATGGTTTAGGTCCATGCCAGTGAGAGTTCGAGTCTCTCCGGGCCCACGTTCCGCTCCTTGCTCGTCGCTTCGCTCCTCCGCGGGCTTCACTTCGTCGTGTTCTCTGGGGGTGCAACCCCCAGACCCCGCCCGGCGGGCTTCGCCCCCGGACCCCCTTCTCGGGGGCTTCGCCCCCGAACCCCCTCTCCCAGGGGCTTCGCCCCCGAACCCCCGCTCCTACCCGTGGTCAGCTTTGGCCTGTTGGCTGCCAGTTCTCCTCTGCGTACGCCTTCGGCGTTTGTGGCCTCTTTCCCGTCAGGTGCTCGAAGTCGTTCGTTAGCGGGGTGAATACTCCTGCTCTCACCTGCTCGAACAGGTGCAGCATGTGGTTCACCCATGCCTCCGGGCGGCCTGATTTTGCGAAGTGTGCTCGGTGCTCCTCTGGTGTTGCGTCCACGTGGTGGATCGGGCGGCCTGATGTCTCTGCCAGCAGCTCTGCCATTTCGCCGAACGTCAGCTGCTCTGGGCCCGTGATCGTGTAGCCGCGGCCTTCGTGGCCCTTCTCCGTCAGGACCTTTGCCGCTGCCTCTGCCAGGTCTCTTGTGTCCGTGAAGCCCACCTTGCTCTTGCCGGTTCCCGCGTACAGCTCGTTCCTCTCGCGCAACGCCCTTGCGAATACCCACTCGTCCTCGTCGAAGTTCTGCAAGAACCAGCTCGGGCGCAAGATCGTCCAGCTCTCGGCCGCCTGCTGCACTGCCCGCTCGACCGCTCGGCGCGGTGCGTCCTCCGGTGTCTTGTCGACCCCCACCGCTGACATCAGCACCACCCTCGTCACCGATGGGGCCGCCTCCAGGAAGCGGGTGATGATCGTCGCCGCCTTGTCGTCGCTGTCCAGACCCTTCAGGAACACCGCGTCCGCGTTGCCGACCGCCGTTGTCCACGTTGATTCGTCGTACCAGTCGAACTTCACCGGTGTCACCAGGCCGCTTGCTTTGCCTGGGTGGCGGCTTGCTGCCCGGACCGGGACCCCCGCCTCCGTCAGCGCGTTCACCACGCGGCGTCCGGCCTTGCCTGTCGCACCTTCGATCCACACTGTCATTGCTTCAAGCTATGGGCTTCTTGCGAGACGGTGAATGGCTCAGACGCTTGTTTCCTTGTCTGATCGTCTCGGTATCGTGGGCTTGTGGATGTTCTTGCCGATGTTCTTGCTGCCCTGCGGGCCGGTACTCCTGTTGCCGCTCACACCGAGGCCCATGCTCCCTGGGGGCTGCGGTTCGACCACGTCACCGGGGCCTCGTTCCACGTTGTCCTGCAGGGCACTTCTTGGCTCACTCCGCTGGCCGGTGGTCCTGACTTCGAGCCCGTCGAACTCGGCCCCGGGGATGTCGTCCTGCTCGGGCGGGGCGTTCCGCATGCCATGACCTCCGTGCCCGGTACCCCGTTGATCGACTTCCGGCCCACACGGCCCTCCTCGTCGACGCCCTTCGGGCGTGTCTTGGTGCCTGGTCCGGGTGCTCGGGCGACCATCGTCTGCGGGGCCTATCGGCTGCGGCGGCACCGGCCGCATCCGCTGCTGCGGGACCTGCCCGAAGTGCTGCACCTGCCCGCCGTGCCCGGCCGGCATCCCGGGCTGCGGGCGCTCGTCCAGCTTCTCGGTGACGAGCTCGCCGTGCACCCGCCCGGTGCTGCCGTTGTCGCTCCCTCGCTCGTCGATGCCCTGCTCGTCTACATGCTGCGTGCCTGGCTGCACGAGACGGCCGATGCCGCCGGGTGGTCGGGTGCGCTCGCCGATCCCGTTACCGCGCGGGCTCTTGACGCCATTCACGGCGATCCCGCTCGTGCTTGGACCGTTGAGCAGCTCGGGGCCGCGGCGGGGCTGTCGCGGGCCGCCTTCGCCCGGCGGTTCACCTCGCTGGTCGGCGAGCCGCCGCTCACCTACCTCACCCGGTGGCGGATGACCACCGCCGCGCAGCTGCTCCGCGGGTCCGATCGGCCCGTCGCGCAAGTCGCCGCGGCCGTCGGGTACGGGTCAGCTTTCGCCTTCTCCAAAGCCTTCCGGCGCGAGTACGCCACTACCCCGGGCGGCTACCGAGGGGCAGAGCTCAGCTGAGTTCGACCGCGATGTGCGGGTGGAGGGCCTTCAGGAAGTCGGCCGCGTCGAACATCTCTCCTGCCGATGCGACGCCTGTCGCCTTTGTCCGTCCACTCAGGATCCGCTCCACCGCTTCGACCGCCAGCGGCGCGCTGACCGCGTAGATGTCCTCGCCGCGCGCGACGGCCCGCCGCTTCTCGCCGCCTGCGCGGACCACGACGTCCACCACGAACGTCTCCGCCGCGTCGCGTTCGTTCGCCGCCGCCAGGCCGTTCGCCGCGTCCGTCGTCATGTAACTGGTGACGTCGGCGACCTTCAGGTGACTCGGGATCGTCACGATGTCGGCCATCGAGAACTCGCCGAGCACCTGCTTGGTGCCCAGCGGGTCGGGGAACGTCCACTCAAGCGACGGCAGCGCGTCCTCGCGGTGCTCCAGCCGGCCGCCCGCGAAGCGGATACGCTTGCCGCCACGACGTTCGCGCGACACCCGGCCCGCCGCGAGCGTGCCGGGCGTGGGGTGCCAGCCGCTCAGCCCGTACGCCACGTGGATCTCGCCGGCCGCCGCCCAGTCGCCCATCGCCGCCGTCGCCAGCAGGTCGGCCAAGCCACCGAAGAACGCCATCGCGGGCACCACCACCGTGCCGGCGTCCAGCGCGAACGTGTCGAGGTTGGCCTCGATCTCGGCCGCGACGTCCACGTACGGCACGCCGGCGCGCGCCGCCGCCTCGATCAGCGGGCGTGCCGTCGCGGCGAACGGGCCGGCGCAGTTGATCACCGCGGCGACGCCCTCCAGCGCGCGGTCGAGCGCCGCCGGGTCGTCGACCGAGGCCGGCCGTCCTCCGGCGAGCTTCGCCGCGTCGCGGCCGGAAAGGACCGGCGTGAAGCCGCGTTCGCGCAGCTCGGCCACCGCGAAGCGGCCGGTGTGTCCGTAAGCGCCGTAAACCAGTACCGAAGTCATGCGGGCAATCCTCGCGATCACTCCGCGCTCGCGACAGTGTCCGGAACGCCGTGCTGCGTACACTTTCGGACATGCACGCTGTCGCGCTGGCCGCTACCGACGGGATGCTGTCGTTCGAGCTGACGATCGCGTCGGAGGTGTTCGGCGACGACCCGAGGTACGACTTCGCCGTCTGCGGCTCGGCGCCGGTCCGCGTCGGCCGGTTCCTCCTGGAGCCCGACGACGGTCTCGACCGGCTGGCGCGCGCGGGCACGGTGCTCGTGCCCGGCTGGGCCGACGTAGACGTGGCCCCGCCCGCCGACCTGCTCGCCGCGGTGCGGGCGGCCCACGCGGCCGGCGCGCGGGTGGCGTCCCTCTGCACGGGCGCGTTCGTGCTCGCCGCAGCCGGCCTGCTGGACGGCCTCCGCGCGACGACGCACTGGGCCCACACCGACGTCCTCGCCGCCCGGTTCCCACGCGTGACGGTGGACCCGGACGTGCTGTACGTGGACAACGGCAGCGTGCTGACGTCGGCGGGCAAGGCGGCGGCGATGGACCTGTGCCTGCACCTGCTCCGCGCCGACCACGGCCCGGCGGCGGCCAACGCGGTCGCCCGCCGCCTGGTGGTGCCCCCGCACCGAGCGGGCGGCCAGGCCCAGTATGTGGCCACACCGGTCCCGGCCCGCGACGACCACCCGCTGGCGGCGCTGCTCCCGTGGATCACCGCCCGCCTCGACCGGCCGCTGACGGTGGAAGACCTGGCCCGCCAGGCAAAGGTGAGCACCCGCCACCTGACCCGCCACTTCCACGCGGCAACGGGCACGACGCCGTTGCAGTGGCTGCTGACCCAGCGGATCCGGCGCGCCCAGGAGCTGCTGGAGAAAACGGACGCACCGGTGGAGAGGATCGCGACGTCGGTGGGGATGGGGACGGCGACGACGTTGCGCCGGCATTTCAACCGGACGGTGGGCGTGCCCCCGGACACCTACCGGCGCACGTTCCGCGGTCAGTAGCGCACGTCGCTCTGCAGCAGTGGTGGGTACACAGTGGACGGTTCACCGTCGACCGTCGCGCCCGCGAACTGCAGCATCGCCCGCTGTGCGCCGTGCATCGGGGCCGGGTAGTCCAGCGTCGGCGCGGACACCTCGTCCAGGCGGGCCAAATCCGATGCCGAGAGCGTCACGTCGAGACCCGCGAGGTTGCCGGTCAGGTGCTCCAGCCGTCGCGCGCCGACGATCGGGACCACCGTGCCCGGCCGCGCCCGCAGCCACGCCAGCGCCACCGCCGCGGACGTCGTCTCCAACGCCGAAGCGATCGAAGCCACCTCGTCGATCACCACGTACTCGGCCGGCGACGGGCCGCCCACGAACGCCGCGCGGGCGGAATCCGGCGCCGACGAGCCGCGCCGGTACTTGCCCGACAGGAAGCCGTTCTTCAGCGGGCTCCACGGCGTCAGCGCGATCCCCTGGTCGAGCGCGAACGGCGCCAGCTCACCCTCCACCGTCCGCGCCAGCAGCGAGTACTCGACCTGCAGCGCGACCAGCGGCGTCCAGCCCCGCAGCAACGCGGTCGTCTGGGCCTGCGCCGTGACCCACGCCGGCGTGTTCGAGAAACCGACGTAGCGGATCTTGCCCGCGCGCACCAGGTCGTCGAGGGTGCGCAGGGTTTCCTCGATCGGCGTGTGGCGGTCCCAGTTGTGCAGCCAGTACAGGTCGAGGTGGTCGGTCCGCAGCCGGCGCAGCGACTCCTCGAGCTGGGCGATGATCGACGCGCGCCCCGCGCCGCCGCCGTTGGGATCGCCGGGGAACATGTTGCCGAAGAACTTCGACGCCAGCACGACGTGCTGACGGCGTCCCGGGTGGGCGGCGAAGAAGTCGCCGAGGATCTTCTCCGAGTGGCCGTTGGTGTAGAAGTTGGCCGTGTCGACGAAGTTCCCGCCGAGGTCGAGGTAGGTCGCGAGGATCTTCTCGGACTCCTCGACGCCGCAGCCGGCGCCGCCGGGGTCCTCGCCGAAGGTCATCGCGCCGAGCGCGAACGGGCTGACGCGCAGCCCGGACCGGCCGAGGGTGACGTAGTGGTCGAGTGGCATGGAACTCTCCTCCGGTGTCGGATTGACACCACCAGGAAACCGCGAACCCCCAGCTCAGCGGTAGATCGATCGACGCGGGTTCTTGCACGATCCGCGCAACCTGGATTGTCACGAGCAAGCGGGCGTGCTTCCCTGGAGACGTGCTGACCGAGCTCCGCGACCTCGTCGCCGCCCACGCGCGCGCCGACCTGCGCACGCCGATCCCGGGCCTGCTGCTGTCCGAAGTGGACACCAGCGAGCCGCACCACTCGCTGGCCGAGCCGCTGCTGGTCGTCATGGCCCAGGGCGGCAAGCGCCTCCTGCTCGGCGAGCAGGTGCACGAGTACCGCGCCGGGCAGTACCTGCTGGTCGGCACGGACCTGCCGGTGACCGGCCACTTCGTCGGCGCGACACCGGAGACGCCGGCGCTGGGCGTGGGCCTGGCGCTGCGGCCCGCGGCCATCACCCCGCTGTTGCTCGAAGCCCCGCCGGGCCGGTTCCCGCGCACGCCGCCGGCGTCGCCGATCGCGACCGGGGACGCGAGCCCGGAGCTGCTCGATGCCGTCGTCCGGCTGGTGCGACTGGTCGGCCACCCCGCCGACGCGCCCGTGCTCGCCCCGCTGATCGAGCGGGAGATCCTCTGGCGGCTGCTGACCGGCCCGCACGGCGGTCTGGTCCGCCAGCTCGGCCTGGCCGACAGCGGACTGGCCCACGTCGGCCGCGCGATCCGGTGGATCCGCGAGAACTTCGCCGAACCGATGCGGATCGACGAGCTCGCGCGGCTGAGCGGGCTGAGCCCATCGGCGTTCCACCGGCACTTCCGCGCGGTCACCGCGATGAGCCCGTTGCAGTTCCAGAAGCGCATCCGCCTGCAGGAAGCCCGTTCGCTGCTGCTGGCCGGCGCGGGCGACATCGCGGGCGTCGGGCACCTCGTCGGCTACGACAGCCCGTCGCAGTTCAACCGCGAGTACCGCCGCCTGTTCGGCGCCCCACCCGGTCAGGACGCGGCCCGGCTGCGCGCGGCGGCCGCGCCGGGGCCGCAGCTGCCGTGACGTCCGATCCGTTCAAGACCCGCGCCCCCGCCGGTGCGAGGCTGACCGCATGGCTGTGAACCTTTCCGCGGCGGCGTCGTTCATGGCGACGCACGCCCGGCTTCTCGACCGACGCCGTTTCGAGCTGCTTCGCGGCGAAGCCCACGCCGACGCGGTGCTCGCCGCCGTCGACGGCTACCGCAACCCCGATGGGGGCTACGGCTGGGGCCTCGAGCCCGACCTGCGGGCACCGGAAAGCCAGCCCGGCGGCGCGCTGCACGCCTTCGAGGTCTTCGAAGAGCTCGGCCCGGACACCACCCCGCACGCCGCCGCGCTGTGCGACTGGCTGGCCTCGGTGTCGACCCCGGACGGCGGCCTGCCCTTCGCCCTGCCCGTGGCCGACCCGGCCGGCTGCGCGCCCTTCTGGGTCCAGGCCGACCCGAAGGAGGCGACGCTGCAGAGCACGGCGTTCGCCGCCGGCGTCGCGCTGCGCGTCGCCCGCCACGACCGCGCGGTGCGCGACCACCCGTGGCTCGCCGCGGCGACCGAATACTGCTTCCGCGAGATCCGCGCGCTTTCCGAAGCACCGCACGCGATCGCGCTGTCGTTCGCGGTGGGTGTGGTGGACGCGGCGCACGACTTCCACGCGGAGGCGGCCCCGCTGCTGGACCGGCTGGCCGCGTACGTCTCGCCCGACGGCCTGGTCCCGGTCGCCGGCGGTGCCGAAGGGGAAACCCTGCGGGCACTGGACTTCGCGCCGCTGCCGGACCGCCCCGCCCGTGCGTTGTTCGCGGACGCCGTCATCGAAGCGGAGCTGCAGCGGCTCGCCTCGGAGCAGCAGGACGACGGCGGCTGGCGGGTCGATTTCGCGAGCTATTCGCCCGCCGCGGAGCTCGAATGGCGTGGGTACGCGACCGTCCGCGCGGTGTCGATCCTGCAGCGCAACGGCGTCGTCTGAGCTTCTACACGAGCGACGTCGAGCTTCACTCGGCCGTGGCACGTCGAAGTTACGGGCGGTGACCGGTCCTGTGCCTTACGGTGTACCCGGCCGAACCCGTACTGTGACGGGGATGCCGGTGCCCGGAGGTGAAGCATGTCGTCGCGCAACCCGTTGAGCTGGTTCACCCGCTGGGCCGACTGGTTCGAGGAACGCGGCGTCTACGTGCCCGGCGAGGAGAGCCGCGCGGTCGACCCGGTGCGCGATTTCGGCTGGCTGATGGCCGCGTGGGTGGCCGGCGTGGCGGTCTTCATCCTGCTGTTCGCGCTCGCGGTTTAAGTGGCATGTCGGTGGTGATTGTCACCACCCGTGCCGTTCCGGTCACGGATTGGCCACGGCGCGGCACCAGGTGCGCGACAACCCCCTGTGTTTCCTCGTAACCCCGCGCGATCACGGCCAGAGTGGAGCGGGTTCGCCCGGCACGCCCCGTTGCCGAACGGCACCCCCGACCCGCCGACTGGAGTACCCGCGATGGCGCTCGCGCGCACGTGCAAGATCATGTTCACCACAGGACTGCTTTCCCTGGCGGTGGCGTGCGGGGTCCCTTCGGCGCAGGAGGGCACCGCGGCGCTCGGCGCGGGTTCGCCGGCGGGCGCGGGCGCGTCGGCTTCGCAGGCGGGCAACGACCTCAAGTTCGGCGCCGACCACCGGTTCCCCAGCGGCCTCACCATCTCGGTCGGCTCGCCCAAGTCGTTCCAGCCCAGCGCGTCGGCGTACCCGCGCAGCGCGCGCGGCGCGGCGTTCGACGTCGAGCTGACCAACGACGGCGCGACGACGTACAAGCTCTCCGGCCTCACGGTCACTGCGACCTCGTCGGGCAGCCCGGTCAAGCAGGTCGTGGACACGACGCAGGGGTTCACCGGCATCGCGGACGCGGGCAAGGACGTGCCGTCGGGCCGTTCGGTGCACGTCACGCTGGCGTTCGCGGTCCCGGAGGAGCCGGCCCAGCTGCGCCTGCAGGTCCGCCCGAGCGCGACCGAGCCCGCCGCGGTCACCTACTGCGGTCCGGCCTGACGTTAGGCTCGGGTCCATGACCGAGCGACTTTCCCCCGGCGACGAAGCCCCGGACTTCACCCTGCCCGACAGCGAGGGCAAGGACGTTTCGCTGCGCGACTTCCGCGGCAAGTCCGTCGTCGTGTACTTCTACCCGGCGGCGAGCACGCCGGGCTGCACCAAGCAGGCGTGCGACTTCCGCGACAACCTCGCCGAGCTGAACGACGCGGGCTACCAGGTCATCGGCATCTCCCCGGACACGCAGGCGAAGCTGGCGAAGTTCGCCGCAAACGAGAGCCTGACGTTCCCCCTCCTGAGCGACCCCGAGAAAACGGTGATCGAGGCCTGGGGTGCGTACGGCGAGAAGAAGAACTACGGCAAGACGTACCTGGGCGTGATCCGCTCGACGTTCGTGGTGGACCCGGAGGGCAAGATCGCGAACGCGTTCTACAACGTCCGCGCGACCGGCCACGTGGCGAAGCTGATCCGAGACCTCGGCGTGGCTTCCTGATCAGCGGCTGACAGGTCCGTGCCAGTGCCGCATGCGCTCCGCGCCGGCGACCCCCGCGAATCTCGGGGTGTCGCAGCGTAAGGAGCTTCCATGCACACGCCTGTCACGATCATCGGCGGCCGCCTCGAGGCGCAGCGCGGTGAACTGCGGTGGTTGCTGCTCGACGCTTTTCCCGAGGACACCGTCCGCTGGGGCCACAAGGTCACCGGCGTCCGCGCGCTCGGCGGGGGTCACCACGAGGTGACCTTCGCCGACGGCGCCTGGTCACGGGTCCGGCCGCTGCTGTCGGCCGCCACCCCCGAGTACACCGGCGAGTCGTTCGTCGAGATCTACTTCTTCGACGCCGACCCGCGGCACCCGGCCGCGGCCACCGCGCGGATCGCGGCGGAGTTCGCCGGCTGGGCCCCGGAGCTGACGGCGTTGATCACCGAAGGCGACACCGTCCAGCGCTTGATCGACGCGCTCGGGCGGGAAAGTCAGCCCTCCGCGAGTTCCCGCAACGCCGGGAGCAGGGCCCGCAACGCCCTGCCCCGGTGGGAAACCGCGTCCTTCTCGGCCGGCTCCATCTCCGCCGACGTCCGCGTCTCCCCGTCCGGCACGAAGATCGGGTCGTACCCGAACCCATTCACACCCCGCCGCGAGCGCACCAGCGACCCGCGCCACTCGCCGCGGACCACCGTCTCCTCACCAGACACCAAAACAAGAGCCGCCGCGCACACGAACTGTGCCCCGCGCCTCTCGTCCGGCACGTCACGCAGCTGCCCCAGCACCAAGTCCAAGTTGGCGTCGTCGTCGCCGTGGCCACCCGACCACCGCGCCGACAACACGCCCGGCATGCCGTTCAACGCGTCGACCGCGAGACCCGAGTCGTCGGCGATGGCCGGCAGCCCGCACGCCGCCACCGCGTCGCGGGCCTTCGCCACCGCGTTGCCCTCGAAGTCCGGCGCTGTCTCGGGCGCCTCCGGGAAGTCGGGCACGTCCGCGAGACCGAGGACCTCGATCCCCGAAATCCCCTCCGCGACGAGGATCCGCCGCAGCTCGCCCAGCTTCTTCGCGTTGCGCGTCGCCAGCAGCAGCTTCGTCACTTCGAGCCCTTCTTCTTGTCCGGACGCGGCTCCGGCAGCTCGCCCGGGTACGGCAGCGCCAGCGCCTCGTTCTGCAGGCGGGTCAGCTCTTCGCACCCCGCCAGCGCCATGTCCAGCATCCTGTCCAAAGTGGACCGCGCGAACGTCGCGCCCTCGCCGGTGCCCTGGACCTCGATCAGCGTGCCCGCGTCCGTGGCCACCACGTTCATGTCGACCTCGGCGCGCGAGTCCTCTTCGTACGGCAGGTCGAGCCGCACGCGGCCGTCGACCACGCCGACGCTCACCGCCGCCACCGACGACGACAGCGGCTGCGGGTCGTTGAGCCGGTTCGCCGCGCCCAGCCACGTGATCGCGTCCGCCAGCGCCACGTACCCGCCGGTCACCGCGGCCGTGCGGGTGCCGCCGTCGGCCTGGATGACGTCGCAGTCGATGACGATCGTGTTCTCGCCCAGCGCCGCCAGGTCGATGCAGGCCCGCAGCGAGCGGCCGATCAGCCGCGAGATCTCGTGCGTGCGCCCGCCGATGCGGCCCTTGACCGACTCACGGTCGCCGCGGGTGTTCGTCGCCGACGGCAGCATCGCGTACTCGGCGGTCACCCACCCCAGCCCGGACCCGGCCCGCCAGCGCGGCACCCCTTCGGTGACGCTCGCCGCGCACAGCACCCGCGTGTTGCCGAATTCGATCAGGACCGACCCCGCCGGCCACTGCTGGAACCCCCGGGTGATCTTGATGTCCCGGAGCTGGTCGTCGTTCCTGCCATCTTTGCGAGCCACGGAGAGCACTCTAGGACCGGCCGCTCAGACGTCGTATACGGCACCCTGCTTGACGACCTCGGCGCCGGGGAACTCCACCGAGGCCTCGGCCAGGACCGCGCCGGCGTCCGTCCACGGCGCGATGTGCGTCAGCAGCAGCCGTCCGACGCCGGCGTCGCGCGCCAGCTCACCGGCCTGCTTGCCCGACAGGTGCACACCCGCCGGCCGCTCCGCCGAATCCGTCCAGGACGCCTCGGCGAGCAGCAGGTCGACGCCGTCGGCGAGCTCGTTCAGCGCCCGGCACGGCCCGGTGTCGCCGGTGAACGCCAGGATCCGGCCGCCGTAGGAGATGCGCAGGCCGTACGCCGGGGTCGGGTGGTCGACCTCGACCGCGACGACCTCGAACGGCCCGATCCGGAACGGCTCCGGCCGCAGCGGGTGGAAGGCGTAGACGTCGGAGAGGTCCGTGACGGCCCGCTCGGTCTCGTTGGGCGCGTACGCGTTGGCCAGCCGGACCGGCGCGTCCGGCGGCGCGTAGAGCGGCAGCAGGCGCGGGCGCGCCGGGTACGGCGGCGCCGGGTGGTAGCGCCGCAGGACGGTGAGCGCGCTGACGTCGGCGCAGTGATCGGGGTGCAGGTGCGTGAGCACCAGGGCGTCCAGGTCGAACGGGTCGGCCACGGCCTGCAGCTGCGCCAGCGTGCCGTTGCCGAGTTCGAGGCCGAGCAGGAAGCCCTCGGCCTCGACCAGGTAGCCGGACGCCGCGGTGTTCGGCCCGGGGATGCTGCCGGAGCACCCGAGGATGGTCAGTCGCACGTCGACACCCTAAGCGCCCGGACGCCTGATCACGCGGTGGTGGGAGCGAGGACACCCGGGGCGAACCCCATGAACCGCGCGGCGAGCCGGGTGAACGGCTCGGCCGAGCCGGTGGCCAGGAACTCGTGCCGCGGCGGGGTCTCCCGGGTCGTCAGCAGGTCCCGCTCGGTGAGCACGCGGACGACGTCCTTGGCCGTCTCGTCCGCGCTCGAAACGAGGGTGACCTCCTGGCCCATCACGATCTGCAGCACGCCCTGCAGGAGCGGGTAGTGCGTGCAGCCGAGCACGAGCGTGTCGACCTCGGCGTCGAGCAGCGGCTGCAGGTAGCCCTGCGCGAGTCCGAGCACCTGGCGGCCGGAGGTGATGCCGCGCTCGACGAAGTCGACGAACCGCGGGCAGGCGACGCTGGTGAGGGTGATGCCCGGCGCGGCGGCGAACGCGTCTTCGTAGGCGCGCGAACGCACGGTGCCCTCGGTGCCGATCACGCCGACCCGGCCGGTGTGAGTGGCCACGACGGCGCGGCGCGCGGCCGGGAGGACGACCTCGATGACCGGCACGTCGTAGCGCTCGCGCGCGTCGCGCAGGCAGGCCGCGGACGCCGTGTTGCACGCGATGACCAGGGCTTTCACGCCGCTCTCGACGATCTCGTCGAGCGCCTCGAGCGCGTAGCTGCGCGCGGTGGCGATGGGGAGCGGGCCGTACGGGTTGCGCGCCGTGTCGCCGACGTACCGGAGCTGCTCGGCGGGCAGCTGCTCGAGGAGCGCCCTCGCCACCGTCAGCCCGCCGACACCGGAATCGAACACGCCGATCGGGGCGTCAGCGGGCGAAGATGTCACCCTTCGAGGTTACCCGGGGCCGCGGGCTCGGCTTTGCGGGACTTGCCCGGGCGGCCGGTCAGCCACGCCGCGAGGACGCCGGCGAGCGCGCCGAAGACGTGTCCCTGCCAGGAAACGCCGGGGTTGCCCGGCAGCAGCCCGGCGAGCATGCCGCTCCACACGCCGAGCAGGACGACGGCGACCAGGATCTGCCCGGCCGCGCGGTTGAAGATGCCGCGCACCAGCAGGTAGGCGAGCCAGCCGAAGGCCAGCCCGGACGCGCCGACGGTGACCCCGTTCGCCGGCCCGATCAGCCACACGCCGAGCCCGGACACCACCCAGATGATGGCCGTGACCAGCGCGAACCGGCCGATCCCGGCGGCCATCGCGAGGAAGGAGAACACGAGCACGGGCACGGTGTTCGCGAACAGGTGCGACCAGCCGGCGTGCAGCAGCGGCGCGAACAGCACGCCGTCGAGGCCGGACAGGACCCGCGAGTGGATGCCGCCCTGGACCAGGTCGGCGGGCAGGATCACGTCCACCAGCTCGACCAGGTAGAGCAGCAGGGTGAAGGAGAGCGCCACGATCGCGGCCGCCTTGGGCTTCGGCGGCAGGACGCGCTGGGCGACGTCGGTTTCCGGGGCGGGGTTCGAAGTGCTCACGTGATCGACGCTACGTCGATCGCGGCGCGTCCACCTCGGGTGAAATCCCTGATCCGGCTTTTTGTCGGTGCTTGCCGCTAGCGTCTGCGGCATGGGGAACTTCGACGTGAACGGGTATTTGGACCGGCTCGGCCTCGAGGCGGAGCCGCCGAGCGTGGCCGCGCTGCGGCGGCTGCACGCGGCGCAGGTCGAGCGCGTGCCGTACGAGGCGCTGGAGATCCAGCTCGGGCGGCCGACGCCGCTGGAGCCGTCGGCGTCGCTGGCGCGGATCCTGCGTGGCCGCGGCGGGTACTGCTACCACCTGAACGGCGCCTTTTCGGCGCTGCTGCGCGAGCTCGGCTACCAGGTCACGCGCCACCTCGGCGGAGTGCAGGGCGGTGCGGGCGACGCGCCGAACGTCGACCGCAACCACCTGGCGCTGACCGTCACCGGCCTGCCGGACGACCCCGGGGCGACGTGGCTGGCCGACGTGGGCCTGGGCGACGGCATCCACGAGCCGCTCCCCCTACGGGAAGGCACGTACACCCAGGGCCCGCACACCTATCGGCTGCGGCCGTCGGAGATCGCGCCCGGCGGCTGGCGGTTCGACCACGACCCGTCGGGCAGCTTCACCGGCTTCGACTTCGCCCCCGGCGCGGCGGAAATGGGCGACTTCGCGGAGAAGCACGCGTGGCTGTCGACGTCGCCGGAGTCCGGGTTCGTCCGGGTCTGCGTGCTGCAACGGCGGGACGCGGCGGGCGTCGACACCCTGCGGGCGCTCTCCCTGAACCGTCACGGTGTGAAGGAGGTCGTCGAGTCGCCGGCCGAGTGGTGGACGGCCGCGGCGGACGTCTTCGGCGTCACCCCGGACCTGTTCACCGACGAGGAGCGCGAGCGGCTGTGGCGGCAGGTCGTGACGCAGCACGAGGCGCACGCGGGCGGGCCGGTGGTCAGCGTGTGACCGGAGCGGGCGGCAGCGGGGCCTTGCCGAGCGCGTAATCGACGGCGGCGTCGGCGTGCAGACGGGTGGTGGGGAAGGTCGGCACGGGCGAGTCGTCCGGGCCGACGAGCAGCTCGATCTCGGTGCAGCCGTAGATCACGCCCTCGGCACCGGCCTCGACGAGCCGCGCGATCACGCCGCGGTAGGCGGTCTTGGACTCGGGCTTCACGACGCCGAGCACGAGCTCGTCGTAGATGACGCGGTGGACGAGGTCGCGGTCGGCTTCGGCGGGCACGAGCACGTCGAGGCCGTGCGCGGCGAGCCGGTCGCGGTAGAACGGCTGTCCCATGGTGAACCCGGTGCCGAGCAGCCCGACCCGCCGGATCCCGGCGGCCTTGACGACCTCGGCGGTGGCGTCGCCGAGGTGCAGCAACGGGATGCCGAGGCCGTCTTCGAGCTGTTCGGCGACCTTGTGCATGGTGTTGGTGCAGAGCACGACGACGTCGGCACCGGCGGCCTCCAACGCGCGGGCCGCGCGGTTCAGCTCGGCGCCCGCGTCGTCCCAGCGGTCTTCGGCCTGCATCGCCTCGATGGCGGCGAAGTCGACGGAGTAGAGGATCGTGTGCGCCGAGTGGAACCCGCCGAGCGCGGTCTTCACCCGCTCGTTCACGAGGCGGTAGTACTCGGCGGAAGATTCCCAGCTCATCCCGCCGAGCAGCCCGATGACCTTCATGCTGTCCAGCATGCCCGAACTGCGCACGGCTTTCGCCGGGGTATCGAACGTCCTGGTCACCGACGGCACCTCCGCCGTCCTGGTCGACGGCTTCTTCTCACGGCCGTCGCTGCTGAAGATGGCGACGCGGGTGGCGCCCGATCGCGGCCGCATCGACGACGCCCTGCGGCGCCTCGGGGTCACGAAGCTGGACGCCGTCCTGGTCGCGCACTCCCACGTCGACCACGTCCTCGACGCGCCGGTCGTGGCCGAGCTGACCGGCGCCACGCTGGCCGGTTCGCCGTCGACCCGGAAGGTCCAGGAGGGCTACGGCCTGGCCACCGAGCCCTTCGCGGAGCTGGTGCCGGGCAAGCCCGTCGAGTTCGGCGCCTTCACCGTGACGCCGGTCGAGGCCGAGCACAGCGCCGGCGACCGCGTGCCCGGCGAGATCACCGAGCCGGTCCGGCTGCCGGCCAAGGCGAAGGCGTTCAAGACCGGCCGCTGCTACTCGTTCCACATCGCGCACGCGGCGGGCAGCGTCCAGGTCCACGCGTCGGCGAACTTCGTGCCCGGAGCGCTCGCCGGCTACTCCGCCGACGTCGTTTACCTCGGTGTCGGGGAGGCCGGCAAGCAGACCGAGGAGTGGCGGGAGCAGTACTGGCGCGAGACCGTCGGCGCGCTGAACCCCCGCGTCGTCCGGCCGATCCACTGGGACGCCTTCTGGCGCCCGCTGTCCAAGCCGCTCAAGCTGCTCCCGAAGATGTTCGACGACCTGGGCAAGACCATGGCCACCTTCGGGCGGCTGGCCGACGCCGACGGCGTCGACCTGGCCCTGCCCGAGCTGTGGAAGGCCGAGTGACTCAGGCCCAGAGCTGCCCGTCGAGCCGTTCGGCGGCCTCGTCGAGCGACCCCGCGTAAGCCCCCGTCGACAGGTACTTCCACCCCGCGTCCGCGACGACGAAAGCGACGTCCGCCGCCTCGCCGCGGGCCGCGGCCTTCTCGGCCACCGCCAGCGCCGCGTGCAGCACCGCGCCCGTCGAGATGCCCGCGAAGATGCCTTCGTGCTCCAGCAGCTCGCGCGTCCGGCGCAGCGCGTCGTACGCGCCGACGGAGAACCGGCCGTTGAGGACGCTGGGGTCGTACAGCTCCGGGACGAACCCCTCGTCGAGGTTGCGCAGGCCGTACACCAGCTCGCCGTAGCGGGGCTCGGCCGCGATCACCTGGACGTCCGGCTTCGCCTCGTGCAGGTAGCGCCCGACGCCGACCAGCGTGCCGGTCGTGCCGAGGCCGCCGACGAAGTGCGTCAGCGTCGGCAGGTCCTTCAGCAGCTCGGGCCCGGTGCCGCGGTAGTGCGCGTCGGCGTTGGCCGGGTTGCCGTACTGGTAGAGCATCACCCACTCGGGGTTCGCCTCCGCCAGCTCCTTCGCCCGCCGGACGGCCTCGTTCGAGCCGCCCGCGGCCGGGGAGAACACGATCCGCGCGCCGTAGGCCTGCAGCAGCTGCTTGCGCTCGGTCGAGGTGTTCTCCGGCATGACGCAGACCAGCCCGTAGCCCTTGAGCTTGGCGGCCATGGCCAGCGAGATGCCGGTGTTGCCCGACGTCGGCTCCAGGATCGTGGAGCCGCGGCGCAGCTTGCCCTCGCGCTCGGCGGCTTCGATCATGGCCAGCGCGGGGCGGTCCTTGATCGAGCCGGTCGGGTTGCGATCCTCCAGCTTCGCCCACAGGCGCACGTCGTGCGTGGGCGAGAGCCGGGGCAGCCCGACCAGCGGGGTGCCGCCGAGCGCGTCGAGCAGGGACTCGAAGCGAGCCATCGATCAGCCACCGGCCACAGCGGGGAGGATGGTCAGGGTGTCGCCGTCCTTGACCTCGGCCTCGAGCCCGCCGGCGAAGCGCACGTCCTCGTCGTTGACGTAGACGTTGATGAAGCGGTGCAGCTTCTCCTCCTTCACCAGGCGCGCCTTGAGGCCGGCGTGCCGGGACTCGACGTCGTCGATGACCTCGAGGACGGTCGCGCCCTTCGCCTCGACGGACTTCTCGCCGCCGGTGTGGGTGCGCAGGATCGTCGGGATGGAGACGGTCACGGCCATGGGTTCTTACCTCCGGTGGGTTCTTACACGCAGACGCCGGTGGCGCGGCGGTTTATTCCGACGGGGCTCAGTCGACGATCTCGACCGGCTCCTCGGTGATCTCGGCGTCCACGATCCGGTACGACCGGAACTCGTGCACTTCGGGGTCGCGGGTGGAGACGAGCACGTAGTGCGCGTCCGGCTCGGCCGCGATGTTCGCGTCGGTCCGCGACGGGTAGGCCTCGGTCGCGGTGTGCGAGTGGTAGATCACCACCGGCACCTCGTCGTTGGCGTCCATCTCCCGGTAGAGCTTCAGCAGGTCACCGGAGTCGAACTCGTAGAACGTCGGCGACCGGGCGGCGTTGAGCATGGGGATGAACCGCTCGGGCGAGTCGGACCCTTCGGGCCCGGCGATGACGCCGCACGCCTCGTCGGGGTGGTCACGACGGGCATGGGCGACGATCTCGTCGACGAGTTCACGGCGGATCCGGAGCACACCGACATCTTAGGTGGTGGACACAAGCTGTCCAGATGATGAGATATTGCGCTCACCAGGACAATCGGTGCATGCCGATGCCCGCGATCGCGCGCGAACGCTGCCGCGAGTTCCTCGAAGACGGCGAGCGGATCCAGTACCTCATCCCGGGCATCTCACTCTACGTCGACGGCGTCCGCACCCGGGCCGCGTTCTTCATCGTGGTGACCGACCGCGCGATCACGGTGCTCTACGGCGGCCGGTTCCGCCGCTACACGCCGAAGGCGGTCTACGACCGGCTGCCCCGCCGCACCGAGATCGGCCCGGTCGAGGTCCACCCGTCGCTCGGCCCGGTGCTGACCTTCGCCCGGCTGCACCTGGAGATCGACGAGGAGTACGTGAGCGCCGTCCGCGCGGCGAACCTCGAAGGCGCCCACGACCTGCCGCCGGACCCGCTCCCGGACCTCTGACCAGGTCACAGCTCCCGGGTGCTCCCCGCCTCCGGTGCCGTCACCGGCGGGCGGGCATTACGCGAACGCCTCCGGCCAGACGTCCCGGTACGCCGGCACGCCGCCCGCGGTGGTCGCCGCCAGCAGGCCGTGCACCATCGCCCGCGCGAACACCCGCGCCGCCGCCGCGCACAGCGTGTCCAACGCCGCCGGGCGCGCCGCCAAGCCGAACGGGCCGCTCGCCTCCGGCAGCTCGCGCGCGCCCGTGGCCAGCGCGAACACCGTGTCGCCGTCGAACATCGAGTGCGCCGGGCGCACCGCGCGCGCCAAGCCGTCCTGGGCCGCCACCGCCAGCCGCCGCGCTTCGGCCTTCGACAGCGCCGCGTCCACCGCGACCACGCCGATCGTCGTGTTCAGGTCGGTCCGCCGGGACGGCAGGTCAGCCGGTCGCGAAGGCCACGTCACACCGAAGTCGCCGTGGTCGGCCGCGTACGCCCGGCCGGTCGTCAGGTCCACGGCCTCGCCGGCCGCGTTGACCGCCGCCAGCGCTCCGACCGTGTACTCGCCGACGACCTCGCTGGCCGAGCCGATCCCGCCCTTCAACGACCCCACGGCCGCGCCGGCACCGGCGCCGACCGTGCCCAGCGTGAAAGAGCCCGAAGCCGCTTCGCACGCCGTATAGCCGAAGGACGCGTCGGGCCGGTTGCCCCATTCACTGCGCGGCAGGTCGAACAGCACGGCCGCGGGCACGATCGGCACGACTTCGTGCGGCTGCGCGCCGACGGGAAAACCCAGGTTGCGCTCGGAAAGCCACTTCATCACGCCGTCCGCCGCCGCGAGGCCGTACGCGGAACCGCCGGAGAGGCACACCGCGTTGACCCGCTGCACCAGGTTCTCCGGCTCCAGCAGGTTGGTCTCCCGCGTGCCGGGCGCGCCGCCGCGCTGGTCGACGGCGCCGACCGCGCCGTCCGGGACCAGGACCACCGTCGTCCCGGTCGCCCAGCCGCCGCCGACCCGCTCGTGGTGCCCGACGAGGACACCCGGGACGTCGGTGATCATCCGGTCAGCGCCTGGATCAGCGTCTCCTGCACCCAGGTCAGCCAGTGGTAGACGCCCAGGTGCGGCGCCCGCGGGTCGTCCTCGGGCAGCTCGTCGGGCATGTCCTCGGTGACGTCGAGCGCGGTGCCCAGCGCCAGCCGGACGTCGTTGAGCGCGCCCAGCCACGCGTCGGCCTGCTCCTCGGTCAGCCGGACGTGGCCGCCGTCGCGCGGCAGCGTGTCGAGCACGATCTTCGCGACGCCGACCTTGACGTCCAGCAGCTCCGGCTCGTGCAGCGAGCGCATCGCCGCGGCCGAGTCGATGTCCTCCCGCGAGGGGTTGTCCGGGTCGAGCTTGTGGAAGTCCGGGAGCAGCCGCGAGAGCACCGGGTCGTCCGGGGACTCGGTGGGCCCGGTGCGGATGCCGGTCAGCTCGGCGAGCTCGTCTTGCGGCGCCTCTTCGGCGCGCGCGGTCAGCATGTCCTCGAGCTGGCTGACCAGCCCGCGCAGCACGGCCGCCTCCTGCTGCTCGAAGCCCGCGTGGATCACCGCGCCCTTGCGCCGCCAACCGTTCACGAGGGCTGCTCCATGGTGGCCCACAGGCCAGCCGCGTGGAGTTTCGCCACGTCCACCTCCACCTTTTCCTTGCTGCCCGACGACACGATCGCCTTGCCCTTGTGGTGCACGTCCAGCATCAGCTTGGTGGCGTGGTCGCGGCTGTAGCCGAACAGCTTCTGGAAGACGTACGTCACGTACGACATGAGGTTCACCGGGTCGTTCCAGACCACGGTCCGCCAGGGGGTGTCCGACTCGGCGACCTCGGCCCCGACCGGCTCGACCTGCGTCTGTTCGGAAGCGACAGGCGTGGACATGCACCCCATGGTGTCACGGGGCGCACGGGGTACGCCGCGCCAGGTCCGGCCATGTGGGTGAATAGGCTTACCCCATGGGTTCACCGGAGCCGGCCACGGCCAGCACTGCGCTGCTCACCGACCACTACGAGCTGACCATGCTGGGCAGCGCGCTCGCCGACGGGACGCACGCGCGGCCCTGCGTGTTCGAGGTGTTCGCCCGGCGACTGCCGGACGGGCGCCGCTACGGCGTCGTCGCCGGCACCGCCCGCGCCCTCGACGCGATCGCGGACTTCCGCTTCACCGACGCCGAACTGGCGCAGCTGGAAGCGACCGCGGTCGTCGACGAGGCGACGCTGGCGTGGCTCGCCGACTACGAGTTCTCGGGCGACATCGACGGCTACCCGGAGGGCGAGCTGTACTTCCCGGGCTCCCCGCTGCTCACCGTCGCCGGCTCGTTCGCCGAGTGCGTGCTGCTGGAGACGCTGCTCCTGTCGATCCTCAACCACGACAGCGCCATCGCGTCGGCCGCGGCCCGGATGTCCGGCGCCGCCCACGGCCGCCCGATCATCGAGATGGGCGGGCGCCGCACACACGAGTACGCCGCCGTCGCGGCCGCGCGCGCCGCCTACCTGGCCGGCTTCGCGACGACATCGAACCTCGAAGCCGGGCGCCGCTACGGCATCCCGACCCGCGGCACCGTCGCGCACGCGTTCATGCTGCTGCACGACAGCGAAGAGGCCGCGTTCCGCGCGCAGGTCGAGAAGATGGGCCCGGACACGACGCTGCTCGTCGACACCTACGACATCACCGCCGGCATCGAGACCGCGGTCCGCGTGGCCGGGCCGGAGCTCGGCGCGATCCGGATCGACTCGGGCGACGTCGGCCCGCTCGCCCGCCGCGCCCGCGAGCAGCTGGACTCCCTAGGCGCCAAGGACACCCGGATCGTCGTGTCCGGCGACCTCGACGAGCACGCCATCGCGGCGCTGCGCGCGGAGCCCGTGGACGCGTACGGCGTCGGGACGTCGGTGGTCACCGGGTCCGGCGCGCCGACCGCCGGGATGGTCTACAAGCTGGTCGAGGTGGACGGCAAGCCGGTCGCCAAGCGCAGTGCCCACAAGGAGTCCCGGGGCGGGCGCAAGTCCGCGCTGCGGCGCCACCGCGGCACCGGCACGGCGGTCGAAGAGGTCGTCTGGACGACGTCCGGGAAGGCTCCGGAGCCGGACGCGAACGACCGCCCGCTGCAGATTCCCCTGATCCGCGGCGGCCGCGCGGAGGCGGACCTGCCTACGCTCGACGACGCGAGGCAGCGGCTGCGCCGCGGCCTGGTCAGCCTGCCGTGGGAGGGCCTCAAGCTCTCGCACGGCGAGCCCGCTATCCCGACGCTGTTTCTCTGAACGGAGACCGACCCATGGGGACCGCGCTGATCGTGGTGGACGTGCAGAACGACTTCTGCGAAGGGGGTTCGCTGGCCGTCGCCGGCGGCGCGGCGGCCGCGGAGACGATCTCCGCGCTGAGCACGACCGGCGGCTACTCGCACGTGGTGGCCACCCGCGACTACCACATCGACCCGGGCACCCACTTCAGCGCGACGCCGGACTTCAAGGAGAGCTGGCCGCCGCACTGCGTGGCCGGCACGCCCGGCGCGTCGTTCCACCCGGCACTCGACGTCGTCCCGATCGGCGAGGTGTTCTCGAAGGGCGAGTACAGCGCGGCCTACTCGGGCTTCGAAGGCGCGTCCCGGGACGGCAAGTCCCTCGAAACGTGGCTGCGCGAGCACGACGTGACCGACGTCGACATCGTCGGCATCGCCACCGACTACTGCGTGCGGGCGACGGCGCTGGACGCGGCCCGGGCCGGGTTCGGCGTGCGGGTGCTGCTCGACCACACGGCCGGGATCGCGCGCGCTTCGGTCGACAGCACCCTGCGGGACTTCGACGAAGCCGGCGTCACGCACACCGGAAGGGCGCACGTCGCGTGAAGGACCTGCAGGCTCTGCTGGCGGAACACCGGCTCGTCGCGATCCTGCGCGCCGCCGACGCGTCGCGTTTCGCCGACGCGGCGATGGTGCTGCACGCGGCGGGCGTCCGCCTGCTCGAAGCGACGCTGACGACGCCGGGCGCGCCCGCGGCCATCACCGCGCTGCGCCTGGCGCTCGGCGACGACGCGCTGATCGGCGCGGGCAGCGTCCGCGAACCGTCCGATGTGGACATCGCGGTCGACGCCGGCGCGGCGTACCTGATCACGCCGACGGTCAACCCGGCGGTGCTGGAGCGCGCGGCCGAGCTGGACACCCCGGTAGTCTGCGGCGCGCTGACGCCGACCGAGATCGACCAGGCGTGGCGCCTCGGCGCGGCCGCGGTGAAGGTGTTCCCGGTCGCGGCGGTGGGCGGGATCGCCTACCTGCGCGCGGTCCGCGCGCCGCTGCCGGACGTCCCGCTCGTCCCGACGGGCGGCGTCCACCTGGCCGACGTCGAGGGCTACCTGCGGGCCGGCGCGATCGCGGTGGCCGCGGCGACACCGTTGCTGGGCGACGCGCTGTCGCCGAGCGGGAGCTTGCCGGACCTGGCGGCCCGGGCGGGCGAGTTCGTCGCGGCGGCGACCCGCTTCACGACCGCCTAGCTACTTCTTCCCGAACGGGTCGCAGGCGGCCGTGCCCAGGTAGATGTCGCCGCTCGCCGGGCCGCCCTGCGGGAACAGCTCGATGTGCACCGCGTGCGTCACCAGGCTGCCGTCCGGCGGCTGGGGCGTCACCGTCTCGTTGAGGATCACCGTGGCCAGCGCGGTGCCCGCGGGGCCGCCCGGGATGACGATCCGGTCGTTCGGCGGGATCTGCGCGGGCACCGTGATCCCCTCGACCGTGCCGACCGAGACCTCGCCCAGGCTGCCCGTGGCCGTCGTCGCGCACTTCACCGAGTACGTGCGCACCGACAGCGCCGGGCCGCCGTAGCGCTTGAGCACCGTGGCCTCGAACCGGTGGCCGGACGCCTGCGCGATCGACACCGCGTCCGAGCGGCCGCACCCGCTCTCGCCGGTGCCGAACACCGCGATCTCACCGGTCTCGCCCCCGGGAGTCCGGGCGGCGTAGGGGCCGTCGGCGGTGCATTTCGCCAGGTCACCGGTAACGACGTGCTCGTTGTCGATGGTCACGTCCAGCGAGCCGGAAGACGCCCATCCGGTGGACGTGACCGGCGCCGCGGCGACCAGGAGCGGAGTGGCCAGCGTCGTCACCGCCAGCAACCGGAATGTCCTCTTCCTGGCGGTTCGCATGCGCCGGCCTCCACGGTTCGCGTGACAGTTCGTAGTTACCCACTTCGTCATCGGCAGGCCGGCCGCCGCCCCTGATCGGGTCCACCCGGACGGGTGGCCGGTGAGGAACGCAACTCAGGGGTCTTTTCCCGGAGTAACGAGCGTTAACCTCGATCGTCGCCTGTGTCCCACCCTGGGAGGTTTTGTGTCTTCGCTGTCCTTCGCCGCCAAGCGGCCCGTGCTGGCCGACCTCGTGCCCGGTTCGCTCGTCCGGGACATCGCGCTGGTCGCCGGCGGTGCCGTGCTCACCGGCGCCGCCGCGCAGCTGACGATCCCGGTGCCGGGCAGCCCGGTGCCGATGACCGGCCAGACGTTCGCCGCGCTGCTCGTCGGCGCGTCGCTCGGCATGTCGCGCGGTGCCGCGTCGATGCTCGTGTACCTGCTCGTCGGCGCCGTGGGCGTGCCGTGGTTCCAGCACGGCACCGCGGGCCTGTCCGGCGCAAGCGCCGGCTACATCGTCGGGTTCGTCTTCGCGGGCGCGCTCGTGGGCGCCCTGGCCGGCCGCGGCGGGGACCGGACGCCGGTGCGCACCGCGGGCACGATGGTGCTCGGCAACCTCGTGATCTACGCCTTCGGTGTGCCGTGGCTGATGGCGTCGACCGGGTTCGACCTGTCCACCGCGTTCGCCAAGGGCGTGACGCCGTTCCTCGTCGGGGACGCGATCAAGATCGTCGTCGCCGCGGGCCTGCTGCCGCTGACCTGGAAGCTGGTCTCGGGCCGCAGCGAGAACTGACCGCTCGCCGGGGACCTGCCACGCGGGAGGTCCCCGGCGGCGCGAGTGGCCCGTTCGCGACGGATCACCGATCCTGTCGGCCCCGGCGGCTAATGTGTGTCGTTGTGCCCGCCCGAACCGATTTCCCCGGCGTCCTCGAACTCCTCACCCATGCGGTGGAGTCCGTGGGCGGTGCCGAACGCCCAGGGCAGGTCGAGATGGCGGACGCCGTCGGCCGCGCCATCCGCACCGGCGAGCACCTGGCCGTGCAGGCGGGCACCGGCACCGGCAAGTCCTTGGCCTACCTCGTCCCCGCGATCCGCCACGCCGTCGAGAAGGAAGCCACCGTCGTCGTCTCGACGGCGACGATCGCGCTGCAGCGCCAGCTCGTCGACCGCGATCTCCCCCGCTTGGCGAAGGCGCTGAAGAAGCCGCTGGGCCGCGAACCGACCTTCGCGATCCTCAAGGGCCGCCGCAACTACATGTGCCTGCACCGCCTGGACTCCGGCGCGCCCGACGAGCCGGAGGACGCCCAGCTCTTCGACCCGTTCGCGGTGTCGCGGCTGGGCAAGGAGGTCACGCGGCTGCGGGAGTGGGCGTCCGACACCGAAACCGGCGACCGCGACGAGCTCGCCCCCGGCGTCACCGACCAGGCGTGGCGCCAGGTGTCGGTGACGGCGAAGGAATGTCTCGGCGCTTCGCGCTGTCCGATCGGCACGGACTGCTTCGCCGAGAAGGCCCGTGCCGAGGCCGGCCGCGCCGACATCATCGTCACCAACCACGCGCTGCTGGCGATCGACGCCCTGCAGGGCTACCAGGTCCTGCCGGACCACGACGTCGTGATCATCGACGAGGCG
Organism: Amycolatopsis sp. NPDC114478; assembly: GCF_055633805.1. Taxonomy (NCBI): domain Bacteria; kingdom Bacillati; phylum Actinomycetota; class Actinomycetes; order Pseudonocardiales; family Pseudonocardiaceae; genus Amycolatopsis; species Amycolatopsis sp. NPDC114478. Next base: position 574,884 of record NZ_JBVKDO010000001.1, read on the forward strand.
CACGACCTCGTCGACCGCGTCACCTCGGTCGCCACCGGCGAGCTGACCAGCGCGATGTGCGCGTCGGCCGCGCGCCGCTGCGGCAAGCTGATCGACGCCGACGTCGCCGACGGCCTGCTGGAGGCGGGTGACGGGCTGGCGCTGATCGTCGACGACCTGCCCGCGGGCCGGATGGACGAGCTGCCGCGGCCGCTGAAGGGCGCGATCCCGGCGGTCCGCGACGCCGCGCACGCGTGCATCACGGCGCTGGGTTCCGACCGCAAGGAAGACGTCGAGGGCGCCACCGCGCGCAAGCTGGCGCGCTCGCTGCTCGACGAGGTGCACGACACCGCGGTCCGGCTGCTGGAGGCGTTCGACGACGACCAGGCGCACCAGCGCGACGTCGTCTGGCTCTCCGGCGACAAGTACTCCGCGAACCCGCGGCCGCCGGCGCTGAAGGTGGCGCCGCTCGGCGTCGCGGGGCTGCTGCGCGAGCGCGTCTTCAACCAGCACACGACGATCCTGACGTCGGCGACGCTGACGCTGGGCGGCACGTTCGACACCATGGCGCGCCAGTGGGGCCTCCCGCCGGGCGCCGCCCGCGTCGAAAAGGCGCCGGGAGCCGCGACGGACAAGGAAGTGCCGTCGGACGACTCGGGCCCGAAGTGGACCGGCCTGGACGTCGGCTCGCCGTTCGACCACAAGCGCAACGGCATCCTCTACCTGGCCAAGCACCTGCCGCCGCCGGGCCGTGACGGCCTCGCGTCGTCCACAATGGACGAACTGGCCGAGCTGATCGAGGCCGCGGGCGGCCGCACGCTCGGGCTGTTCTCCTCGATGCGGGCGGCCAAGCAGGCGGCCGAGGAGATGCGCGAGCGGCTCGACTTCCCGATCCTCTGCCAGGGCGAAGACGCCACTTCGCTGCTGGTCCAGAAGTTCTCCGAGGACGTCCGCACGTGCCTGTTCGGCACGTTGAGCCTGTGGCAGGGCGTGGACGTGCCCGGGCCGTCGCTGCAACTGGTGGTGGTCGACCGGATCCCGTTCCCGCGGCCGGACGACCCGGTGTCCTCGGCGCGGCAGCGCGCGGTGGAAGCCCGCGGCGGCAACGGGTTTCTCACCGTGGCGGCCACGCACGCGGCGCTGCTGCTCGCGCAGGGCACCGGGCGGCTGCACCGGTCGGTCACCGACCGCGGGGTGGTCGCGGTGCTGGATTCGCGGCTGGCGAACGCCCGCTACGGCGGATTCCTCCGTGCTTCGCTGCCGCCGTTCTGGCCGACGATGGACCCGAAGGTGGCGCGCGACGCCCTGCGCCGGCTGGACGCAGCCGCGCCCGCGTGACGCGGTCCACAACACCGCCCGGTACGGTGAAGCAACCGAAGCGACAAGGAGCACCGGTTGACCCAGGATTCGTCCAGCGCCCAGTCCCGGACCGTCAGCGTCGACGACACCGGCGTGCGGCGGCGGCTCGCGGACGGCAGCGAAGAAGCTGTCACGTGGGCCGGTCTGTCGTCGGTGATGGTCCGCGTGATCCCCGACGGCCCCTGGAACGAAGACGTCTTCTTCATGCTGGTGGACACCGACGGCAAGGGCACGGCGGTCCCGAGCGGCGACCCGGCGGCGGACGCGCTGATCGAGCGCCTGCAGGCGTTGCCGGGCTTCGACAACGAGAAGTTCATCGAGGCCATGACGACCGACGCCGACCAGGCCTACGTCGTCTGGGAATCCAGCGAGAACTAGGCGGTCGGGAACTCCTCCGTCACCGGGATCCCCTTCTTGAGCGTCCGGCTCACCGTGCACAGCCGCTCGATCGCGCGGTCGACGGCACCGGCCAGCGCTTCCCGCTGATCCGCCGCCAAAGTCGACACGTCGACATCGAACGCGACGTGCACGGCGTCCAGCTCCGAAGCGCCTTCGCGGCGATCGGCGCTGACGGTCACCCGAAATTTCGCGTCTTCGCCGACCCGCCGCGTGATCAGCTCTTCGGCCGTCACCGCGCTGCAGCCCGCGGCCGCGATCTGCAGCAGTTCGGCGGGCGAGAACGCCCCTTCCGCGCCCGCCCGGCCGAGCCGGACCTCCGCGCCGCGGTCGTTGCGGCCGGTGAACGCGTGCTGCCCGTCGCGCTGTACTTCCAGTCCCATGCCCGCTCCAACCGGCTCAGGAAGCCCCTTGTTCCGGTTCCCACTGCGCGAGAACCGTGATGGTGCCCGGATCGACCTCGGTGAACCCGGCGTCCCGCACGGCGACGACGCGGTCGCGCCGCCACGCGCCCTCGGGGTCGTCGCCGGGGTGCAGTTCCTTCCACCGCGCGACGCTCGCCGCCCGCACCGCGGTCCGGTAGCCCCGCGCGGCCCAGGCCGCGCGCTGCTCGTCTTCCAGCAGCGCGGCGAGGATCATCGTGGCGTGCCCGACCTGCGCGGCGGCCTTGCCGACCGTCATCGGCGCGTGCGGGTTGAGCAGGAGCAGCGGGACGCCGGCGGGGATCGGGCCCGGCTCGTCCGGCGGCAGCTCGCTGCCCGAGATCTGCAGCCGCGAGACCTCCTTGGGCGCCTCGGCGACCAGGCCCGGCACCAGCGCCCGCGCCTCGGCGCCGTCGATCTCGACGGTGATGCCCGGCAGGTCCTGGACGGCCGCCCAGTGCGCGCCCCGCGCCCGCCGCGCGACCTTGCGGATCCGGTTGTCGAGCCAGGCGTGCATCGGCTCGGCCCACTCGCCGCCGGGCTCCGAGCGCTCGTCGAGGCAGACCGCCAGCGCGGCGGCCGCGGCCGCCTCCAGCAGCGGCGTGCGGCCCGGCGGCTCGGCGCGTTCGATGCGCAGGATGACCGGCATCGCCCGGACTTCCTCCGGAAGCTCGTCCGAGGTGTCCGAAGTGTCTTCGGCCGGAAGCCCCAGCCAGTAGGCGTAGCGAGCGCCCAGGGGGTCGAGAACGCTGCTCACGGACGCATCAGCTCGAGCCCGTCGGCGGCGTCGGCCGCCTCGACCTCGCCGCGGGTGAGGCCGAGCACGAAGAGCACGGCGTCGAGGTACGGGTGCGACAGCGCGGTGTCGGCCACCTCGCGCAGCGCGGGCTTGGCGTTGAACGCGACGCCCATGCCGGCCGCCGAGAGCATGTCGATGTCGTTGGCGCCGTCGCCGACCGCGACGCACTGCTCGAGCGGGATGTCGTACTCGCCGGCGAAGCGGCGAAGCACCTTCGCCTTGCCCGCGCGGTCGACGACGTCGCCGACGACCTTGCCGGTCAGCTTGCCGTCGACGATCTCGAGCTCGTTCGCCGCCGCGAAATCCAGGCCCAGCTCTTCCACCAGGCCGCCGATGACCTGCGTGAACCCGCCGGACACCACCCCGGTCTTGAACCCCATCCGCTTGAGCGTGCGGATCGTCGTGCGGGCGCCCGGGGTCAGCTCGATAGACGCGGCGACCTCGTCGATCGCCGAAGCTGGCAAGCCTTCCAGCAGCGCGACCCGGCGTTCCAGCGACTCCGTGAAGTTGAGCTCACCGCGCATGGCGGCCTCGGTGATCTCGCGGATCTCCGGTTCGACGCCGGCGTGCGCGCCCAGCATCTCGATGACCTCGCCCTGGATGAGCGTCGAGTCGACGTCGAAGACGACCAGCCGCTTGGCCCGGCGCGTGATCCCGGCCCGTTCGACGGCGATGTCGACCCCGACCTCGACGGCCGCGTCGGCCAGTTCCGACCGCAGCGCGGCGTCGGCCTCGGGGGTGTCCCGGTCGACCGAGACGTACAGCTCCAGCCCGGTCACGGGGTAGTCGGCGACGCTGCGGATCGCGTCGATGTTGGCGCCGAGCGACGCCAGCCGCCGCGCGACCTCCGAGAAGCCCCGCGCGGTGACCGGCCGGCCGAGCACGACGAGCACGTGGGTGGAGTCGCGGCGGCCGAGCGCGAACGGGTCGTCCCCGATCGCCGAGCCGATCTTGACGTCGACCTGCATCCCGACGGACGCCATCGCCTGCTCGACGGACTCCTGCAGGCCCTCGGGGTCGCGGTACACGCCGGCGAGCACGCCGAGCACGAGCTGCCCGCGGATGACGACCTGTTCGACGTCGAGCACGTCGACGTCGTGCCGGGTCAGCACGGCGAACAGCACGGACGAGACACCCGGCTTGTCGGGGCCGGTCGTCGTGATCAGGACGGGGGTCTGGGTCACTGGTCATCCCTCGTTCGGCAACGCTGCACGATCAGTCTGCCGGTCCGGGCTCGGACATAAGTAGAGCGCGTGCCCGGCTTCACAAAAGCCGGGCACGCGCTCTCACTCGATCGGGGTGCTACTTTTCGTCGCCCTGCTCGCTGGCGTTGTCCCGGGAGTGGTCACCCGGGATGACCGCCTCGGTGAGCACCTGCGACGGGGCCGCGTGGCTGTTGACCTTCTGCTTCCCGAAGAAGCCGATCTCGCCCTCGTTGTGGATGCGCTCGATCATGTGCGGGTAGTGCAGCTCGAACGCGGGCCGCTCGGAGCGGATCCGGGGCAGCTCGGTGAAGTTGTGCCGCGGCGGCGGGCAGGACGTCGCCCATTCGAGCGAGTTGCCGTAGCCCCACGGGTCGTCCACCGTGACGATCTCGCCGTACCGGTAGCTCTTGAAGACGTTCCAGATGAACGGGAGCGTCGAGGCACCGAGGATGTACGCGCCGATCGTCGAGATCGTGTTCAGCGTGGTGAAGCCGTCACTGGTCAGGTAGTCCGCGTACCGGCGCGGCATGCCCTCGGCGCCCAGCCAGTGCTGGACGAGGAACGTGCCGTGGAAGCCGATGAACGTGGTCCAGAAGTGCCACTTGCCGAGCTTCTCGTCCATCATCCGGCCCGTGATCTTCGGGAACCAGAAGTAGATGCCGGCGAAGGTGGCGAACACGATCGTGCCGTAAAGCACGTAGTGGAAGTGCGCGACGACGAAGTAGCTGTCCGACACGTGGAAGTCGATCGCCGGCGCGGCCAGCATGATGCCGGTCAGGCCACCGAAGAGGAACGTGACGATGAAGCCCATCGAGAAGATCATCGGCGTCTCGAAGGACAGCTGGCCCTTCCACATCGTGCCGATCCAGTTGAAGAACTTGATGCCGGTCGGGACGGCGATCAGGAACGTCATGAAGGAGAAGAACGGCAGCAGCACGGCGCCGGTGGCGTACATGTGGTGCGCCCACACCGCGACCGACAGGGCCGCGATCGCCAGCGTCGCCCAGACCAGGCTCTTGTAGCCGAACAGCGGCTTGCGGCTGAACACCGGGAAGATCTCCGACACGATCCCGAAGAACGGTAGCGCGACGATGTAGACCTCGGGATGGCCGAAGAACCAGAACAAGTGCTGCCAGAGGATCACGCCGCCGTTTTCGGGGTCGAACACGTGCGCCCCGAGGTGCCGGTCCGCCAGCAGGCCCATCAGGGCCGCGGTCAGGATCGGGAAGGCGAGCAGGATCAGGATCGACGTCACCAGGATGTTCCAGGTGAAGATCGGCATCCGGTACATCGTCATGCCGGGCGCGCGCAGGCAGACCACGGTGGTGACCATGTTGACCGCGCCGAGGATGGTGCCGAGACCGGAGACCACCAGGCCGGAGATCCACAGGTCCGCGCCGACGCCCGGCGAGTGGATCGCGTCCGACAGCGGGGTGTAGGCGAACCAGCCGAAGTCGGCGGCGCCACCCGGCGTCAGGAAGCCCGACAGCACGATCAGGCCGCCGAAGAGGTACAGCCAGTACGAGAACGCGTTCAGCCGCGGGAACGCGACGTCCGGCGAGCCGATCTGCAGCGGCAGCACGAAGTTCGCGAAGCCGAAGAGGATCGGGGTCGCGTACAGCAGCAGCATCACCGTGCCGTGCATGGTGAACAGCTGGTTGTACTGCTCCTGGGACAGGAACTGCTGCCCCGGCCGCGCCAGCTCGGTGCGGATGAGCATGGCCATCGCGCCGCCCGCCATGAAGAAGGCGAACGACGTGACCAGGTACATGATCCCGATCTGCTTGTGGTCCGTCGTGCGGAACAACCGCAGCAGGTACGAACCCTTGACCGACTCGCGCGCGGGATACGGGCGCGTCGCGATCGGCTTGGGGGCTACGGCCGTCACTCCTGCCTCCAACACTGAAACCTTGTGGTGGTCATCGTCCGGCCGCCGGGACGCGGGCGGGCCCGGTTCCGGCGGTCAAGGGGATCGTAGCCCTCGCTACCGACAGTCGCGCGCACCGGCTGGCAAGATCGGGCTTTGGCCGACGACTGCACGCGTACCGCGGTTCGCGTGGCACTGACGGTGACCTCCCGGCTCGGCCCGCGCGCGTACGAGCCCGAGGTGCTCCACGAGCGCCCGAACGTGCTGGTGAGGCTGGGTCCGCTGGTCGCGCGGGTGCCGGGGACCACCCGCCTGGCGCGGCCCGGTCCGGCCCGGCAGGAACGGGACGTCGCGCTCTCCCGGTTCCTCACCGACCGTGGTGTGCTCGTCGTCTCACCGGCCGCGGATCCCCCGGCCGGGCCCCATTTCGCCGAGGGCCTGCCGGTCACGCTCCGGCACCACACCCCGCACGATCCGGACCACCGGTACGCACCGGACGTCCCCGCGCGCTCGCTCGCCGAGGTGCATGCGGCGCTGCGCGCCGGCCCGTGCTGCTTCGCTTCTTCACGCGGCTGCGAGCGCTCTATGCCGTCGTATGGCGCTTCATGATCGCTCAGCGGTTCCCCGACCGGCTGCCCGAAGCCCGCACGGCGCTCTCCGCCTACTTCTCGTGAGTCGCCGGGTACCAGGACAGGATCGCCTCGACCACGCCCGCCGGGTCTTCCAGCGGGGTCAGGTGCCCGGCCCCCGGGAGCACCACGAGCGTCGCGCCGTCCAGCACCTCGACCATGGCGCCGGCCGCTTCCACCGGGGTGATCGGGTCCTCCTCGCCGACGACGACCAGCGCGGGGACTCCCGAATCGCGCAGCAGGTCCAGGGAATCCGGCCGCGTCCGCAGCGCGAGCGCCGTCCACGAGATCCCGGCCGGCGGCTGCGATTCGATGATCTCCCGGACGGTCTCGACGACGTCAGGCCGCTCTTCCCGGGTCGATTGGGCCAGCAGGTTCGGCAGGTTGGCGTCGGCCAGCCAGCCCCCGATGCCTTCGTCGTCGACGCGCTTCGCGACGTCCAGCCGGCTCTGCGCGGCTTCGGGCGTGTCGGGCGTCGCCTTGGTGTCGATGAGCACGAGCCCGCCGACCCGCTCGGGCGCCAGCCGCAGCACGGCCATCGCGAGGTAGCCGCCCATCGAGCAGCCGCCGAGCACGACGCGGTCCAGGTCCAGGCGGTCGAGCAGGGCGACGACGTCGCGCGCGGCGTCCTCGAGACTCGGCTCGCGATCGGACTCCGGCAGCGGCGAGCGGCCGAGCCCGCGCTGGTCCGGAGTGATCACCCGAAGGTGTGAAGCGAGGGGCTCGCGCACCGCGTTCCACATGCGGGCGTCCAGGGGAAAGGCGTGGAGGAGGACCAGCGGCAGTTCGGTCATGCGGGCCATTTTGTCGGACCCCCGCGCTAGCTTCGCCGACGTGTTCACCGACATCGAAACCGACCGGCTGCTGCTGCGTCCGCTCCACGAGGCGGACCGGCAGGCGATGGTCGACATCCACACCGACCCGCGCACCAACCGCTTCCACCCCGACCCGCCCGACGTCCCGCGCGCGTCGGCGATGTTCTCGGAGTGGCTGGCGCACTGGGCCGAGCACGGCTTCGGCTACCCCGCGGTGCTCGAACGCGGGGGCACCGAGGTGCTCGGCATGTGCGGGGTGCGGCTGCGGGAGTTCCACGGCGAGCAGGTGCTGAACCTCGGCTACCGGTTCCGGCCGTCGGCGTGGGGCAAGGGGTACGCGGTGGAGGCCGGGCTGGCGGTCCTGGAGTGGTGTGCCCGCGACCTGCCGTCGCTGCCGGTGCTGGCGAGCGTCAGTGTCGAGAACAAGCCGTCGCTGCGGGTGGCGGAGCGGCTCGGCTTCACCGAGTACACGGAGGAGATGTACGACGGCGCGTACTCGCGCCACTACCGGCGCTGAGCCGGGCGGTGTTTGACAACTCCAGAGTGTTCAGCGGCGGCGGTTCGGCCGGCGCCGGGCCCGGGCGTCCCAGCAGGCCCGGTGCCAGTGCCGCCGGTCGGCGACGGAGCCGGTGTCGTCGGCGGGCCAGACGACGAGGTGCGGCGTGCCGGGCCGGATCTCGTGGTCGCAGCCGGGGCACCGGTAGGTCTTGCCGGCCTGCGAGCCGGGCACGGTCCGCACGAGCCAGTCCCCATCGCTCCCGGACTCGGCACGCGCCCACCCGGTGGCGGCGCCGAGCTCACGTTCGGGCGGCCCACCGTCCGCGCGGCGGCCGGGACGGTTCCGTCGAGGCACGCGCCCACGGTAACGGCGAGGGCCAAAGCGAGCCGCCCAGCCCCGCGCGGCTCCGGTTCACCAGGCCACCGGCCGGGGGCAGCGCGCAGCACAAACCCCTATAGCGCCGGGCAAAAGCACTGGCCGCCGAGGCCCGCGCAGCCCCAGCCCACCGCAATCCCGGCCACCGGCCCAGCATCCCCCACCACGCGAGGTCTTAAGCCGCCCGCTCGGCCCCCAACCGGCGCACGATCCCCTCGTGGCCGAGGCCGTCCCAGCCGAGCCGGGCGAGCGTCCGCCCTCCCCGCGAGATCTCAAGCCGCCCGGCCCGCCACCGCCCGCCCAGCCCCCAACCGGCGCACGATCCCCTCGTGCCCCAGCCCGTCCCAACCGAGCCGAGCCAGCGTCCGCCCGGTCCGCCGGAAGTCCTCCCCGCCGAGCACGGACATGATCGTGATCGCCGCGTCCACCATCGGCGTCGCCACCCCGGCGCACCGCGCGAGCGCCTGCAGCGGCACCAGCGTCGAGCGGATGTCCTCGGTCAGGAACCGGTGGTCGAGGCTCGTCGGCGCGGCGATCGTCCGGTACGGCTCCACCGTCCGCAGCGCGTCCAGCAGCGTCGCGGCCGGGCACCCGTAGTACCGGTCGAGCATCTCGGTCATCGGCAGCAGCCGCGCGCCGTAAGCCCGCGCGACCAGCGCGAACTCCGCCCCGGTCCGCTCCAGCAGGGCGACCGTCCGCGCCGAAACGCCGTCGACGTAGAAGAGCAGCTCCTCCGCGCGGTCGATGGTGCCGAGGTTGGCGAGCGCGATCGGCACGTGCGCCACCGCGCCGAAGTCGTGCAGCCCGCGTTCGACGGGGTTGCGCGCGACCTCCAGCATCGGGAACCACTCCCGCAGCAGCCCGGCGTGCCGTCCGACGGCGGCCGGCGTGCCACCCGAGATCAGGTTCCAGCCCTTGGCGCCCAGCACCGTCACGCCGTCGGTGCCGGACGGCCGCGCGGCGAACAGCGCGTCCGTCTCGACGACGTCGACGTCCGGTGCCCCGACAGCGGCGAGCGCGTGCGCGAATTCGACGCTCCCGCAGAGCTTGCCGGAGAACAGCACCACGACTTGCCCGGCGCGCAGGTGCGGCGCGAGCCGGACGGCGACCTCCGGGTACGCGGTGGTCACGGTGGCGACCAGCACCACGGCCCGCCCCGCCAGCGCGGCGGGGTCGTCGGTCACCTCCCGCAGCGGGAACCGCCCGTCGAGCACCCCGCTCGCGGCGATCTCCCGCCGGCGCGCGATCTCCGCCACCGCCCCGAGGTCCCGCGTGCACACGTGCACCGCCAGCCCCCGCGAGGCGAGGTACGCCGCGACGGCCCGTCCCTCGCCACCCGCTCCGACGACACCGATCCCGCCCATTCCGCCCACTCCCGTCACTCGGGTACGCAGTGGACAGGTCGGGGCCCCGCCCGGGAAAGTTCCCGCGGGCGCACGGTCCCGGAAACCGGACGCGTCAGCCCTGGGCGAGGGCGAGCGGAACCAGTTGTTCGGCGGTGGTGAGCGACCCGTGCTGCCCGATCAGCGACGTCTCGACGGCCTCGGCGAGCCCCCGCACCATCCCGAACCGGTCCCGGGCCGCCGCGACGACGTCGCCGATGCGCGGCAGCACCCGGTCGCTGACGGTGTGCCCGAACCATCCTTCGGCGACGGCCTCTTCCCGCGAGCGCACCCACGCCCGCTCGCCCAGCACCTCGCGCCAGGCCGCGAGGACATCCGCGGCCGCACCTGGCTCGGTGTAGACGTGCCGGGCGCGCACCTCGCCGCCGAACGTCCGGACGCCTTCCAGGAGTTCGGGGACGTCTTCGAGGTCGAGCTTGTCGTCGACGGTCACCATCCCGTGGTCGGCCACCACCGCCAGCAGCGCGCCGGGCGGCAGACCGTCCACAAGGGACTCGACGAGCCGGTCGATCTGCCGCAGCTGCATCCGCCACGCCGCCGAGCCGGGGCCGTAGACGTGGCCGAGCAGGTCGAGTTCGCTGTGGTAGGCGTAGCAGAACGCGCGCCCGTCCAGCACCGACAACGTCCGCGCGGCGAGGTCGCCCAGCGCGTGCACGCCGGCGTACTGCGCGCCGCTTTGGGTGGCCAGGGTCAGGGCCGTGTCGCGGAACTTGGCGGACGACACGACGGCCGCGTCGACGCCCGCGGCGGCGGCCCGCTCGAACGTCGTCTGCAACGGCTGCACCTCGCGGGGCGGGAGGGCGCCCCGAAGGTCACTGCCGTCTTCGTGGCTGCACCAGCGCAACGCGTTGAGCACACCGGTGCCGGGCATCTCGAAGGTGTAGCCGACCATGCCGTGCTCACCGGACGCGAGCCCGGTGCCGATCGCGGCCACGCCCGCGGCGGTCGTGGACGGGAAGCCCACGCGCAGCGACTCCCGTGCGAGCTCGGTCAGCACGGGCGCGTCCGCGGCGTGCGAGGCGAGCAGCTCCTGGCCGAGCCCGTCGACGAGCAGCACCGCGGCACTGCGCGCCTCCGGCACGGCGAGGGTGTTCCCGCAGCCGGGCACCCCGAGAGCGGCGAGCAGGGACGGGACGACCTGGCCGAGGTGCGGAACATCGGCAAGCGAAGGCGGCTGCACGCGCTCAGCTTCCCACTGGCAGGTCCGGGCGGCCGAGCGGTAAGCACGAGCGGTTGCAGAAGCCCTCGTCAAGGCCGAGGCCCTGGGCGCTCGCCCGGCAATCCGCAGCCCCGATTGGACGAGTCCCGGCAGCCACCGGTCAGCACTCCGCCGACCCCACGGCCCGGTGCGCACGCCCCCGGCGATGCCGCGGCCCGGTAGCCGAGTCCCGGGAGCCCCAACCCAGCACTCTCGCGAGCCACCGCGAAGACCCGGGCTGTCCCGGCAAGGCGTTTCCGGCGATAATCGCGGCATGCCGACCTACGCCTACCGCTGCCGCGAGTGCACCGAGACCTTCGAGCTCCTGCGCCCGATGAGCGAATCCGGCGCGCCGGCGGCCTGTCCGGAGGGCCACACCGACACCGTCAAGCTGCTCACCACCGTCGCCCTCACCGGGGCCGCGAGCGGTCCCGCGGTCCCGGCCGGTGGCGGCGGTGGCTGCTGTGGCGGCGGCTGCTGCGGCTAGAGCGCCTTCAGCGCCTGCTCCAGATCGGCCCAGAGATCCTCGACGTCCTCCAGTCCGGCCGAAAGCCGGATCAGCTGGTCGGACACGCCGGCGTCGTGCCGGTCGCCCTCGTCGACGATGCGGTGGCTGATCGACCCCGGGTGCTGGATCAGCGTGTCGACGCTCCCCAGGCTCACGGCCGGCGTGATCAGCCGGACCGCGCCGATCAGGGCGTGCGGGTCGCCGTCGACCTCGAACCCCACCAGCGGGCCGCCGATCCGCGGGTAGTGGACGGCGGTCACCGCGGGGTGGTCGCCGAGCCGCGCGGCCAGCGTCGCCGCGGTGGCCGACGCCGCGTTGACGCGCAGCGGCAGCGTGGAAAGCCCGCGTAGCAACAAGTATCCGGCGAGCGGGTGCAGCACGCCGCCGGTGGCGAAGCGGATCTGCCGCAGCCGCGCGGCTTCCGCGGCGTCACACGCGACGATCCCGCCCATCACGTCGCCGTGGCCGCCGAGGAACTTCGTCGCGCTGTGCAGCACGATCCGCGCGCCGTGGCGGCCCGGGCGCTGGAGGACCGGCGTCGCGAACGTGTTGTCCACCAACAGAGGCACGTCTCCGCAGGCGAGAGCCAGCGCGGCGATGTCGGCCTCGGCGAGGGTCGGGTTCGCCGGCGTCTCGACGAACACCAGCCCGGTGTCGGGCCGCAGCGCGGCGGCGACCCCCTCGGGCGCGGCCCACGTGACCTCGGTGCCGAGCAGCCCGGACTCGAGCAGGTGGTCGCTGCAGCCGTACAGCGGGCGCACCGCCACGACGTGTCGTTTCCCTTGCGCCACCGCGGAAAGCAGGCAGGCCGAGACGGCGGCCATGCCACTGGCGAACGCGACGCCGTGCTCGAAGCCCTCGAGCTCGGCAAGGGCCCGCTCGAACCGCTCCACGGTCGGGTTGCCCACCCGGCCGTAGATCGGTGGCCCGTCGAGCTCGGCGCCGGCGGCGAAGGCGTCGATCCGGGCGGCTTCGGCGGCACTGTCGCGGGACGGGTACGTCGTGGACAGGTCCAACGGAGCGGCGTGCACGCCGAGGTCCGTGAGGTCGTCACGGCCGGCGTGGACGGCGCGGGTGCGCAGCGAGGAGGTCATGCCAGCATCGTCGAGCTTTCACCGGATCCGGGGCAACAGTCTCGGATATCATTCGCCGATGCCTGATTCCGTCGAACTGAGTCCGGTCGACCTCGAGATTCTGCGCCTGCTCCAGAACGATGCCCGGATCACCAACAAGGACCTCGCGGCGGCGGTCGGCATCGCGCCGTCGACGTGCCTGGACCGCGTCGGCCGGCTGCGGGACACCGGCGTGATCACCGGGCAGCACGCGTCGGTCGACGCGGCGAAGCTGGGCCGCCCGCTGGAGGCGTTCCTGTTCGTCCAGGTCCGCCCGCACCGGCGGCCGCTGGTCGACCCGTTCGTCGAGCACCTGCTGTCGCTGCCCGAGGTCCGCGCGGTCTACCACCTGACCGGGCCGGACGACTTCCTCGCGCACGTCGCGACCAGCTCCGCCGGCGAGCTGCAGCGCCTGGTCCTCGACGAGCTGACCGCGCGGGACGAGGTCGCCCGCGTGCACACGAACCTCGTCTTCCAGCACTGGAGCGGCGGCCCGCTGCTGCCGCCGGGCGCCTGACGTCAGAGCGTCGAGAGCCAGCGGCGGGTCTCGCGCGGCGAGGTCAGCCGCACGACCGCGGGGCCCGGCGACGACGCCGCCCAGTCCCGGATGGTCGCCCGCTTCCGCGCGAACGACCTGAAGTGCCAGCGGATGATCGAGTCCGCGGAGAACATCTGGCGGAACGACTCGACGTTGCCGTTGCAGATCCGCTCGCGGGTCACCGAGCGCACGGCGGTCCGGCGCACCAGGCGGCTCAGGGAAAGCCAGCGCGGGTAGTCGAGGCCGACGATCAGCTGCGTGCGGGGCAGGACGACGTCCCTCCACCTGCCGTACGCGGCGTCTAGGACCCAGCGCTCCCCCGCGCACACCTCGGCGATGCGGCGGCGCTGCTCGTCGTCCGGGACCGCGACCCAGCCCGGCTCCCAGGTGAGGTCGTCGGCCGAGACGTACGGCAGGCCGGCGCGCTCGGCGATCCGGGCCGCGAGCGTCGACTTGCCCGAGCCGGTGACGCCGTAGACGACGATGCGCTCAGGCTTCGAGGTCACGGGCGGGCTCCCGCGGTCCGCGGTAGGGCAGGGTCTGGCTGTAGACGATGCTCGTGGTGGTGCTGCCGAACTGCGCCAGCTCGTCCATCGTGCGCTCGAGGTGGGCCATCGAGGCCGCGGCGACCTTGAGCGTGTAGCAGTCGTCGCCGGTGGTGCGCAGGCATTCGAGGACCTCGAAGCGCTCGCCGAGCAGCTTGTGCAGTGCCTCGTGCCGGCTGCCGGGGTACTTGAGCCGGACGACGGCGAGCACCGGGTAGCCGACCTTGCCGAGGTCGATGTCGGCGCGGTAGCCGGTGATCACGCCGGCCGACTCGAGCCGGCGGAGCCGTTCGGTGGTGGCCGACGCGCTGAGGTTGACGCGGCGGCCGAGCTCGGTGAGCGGCAGCCGGGCGTCCTGCTGGAGCTCGACCAGGATGGCCCAGTCCGTCGGGTCCAGACTCTCGGTCATTCGGCGAATATACCGCGAGATCCACGGCCGGAACCGCCGAACGCCGTGATCATTCCCTTCCGATCACGGCTTCGACCTCGATAGCCTTTCCCGGTGAAGATCGGCGTGAACGTCCCCAACTTCGGCCCCGGCACGGACCCCGGCGTGCTGCGCGCCTGGGCGAGGACGGTGGAAGGGCTCGGTTTCGACCTGCTGATGGTTTCCGACCACGTCGCGATCACGCCCGACGTCGCCGGCCAGTACCCGGCGCCGTTCTACGAGCCGTTCACGACGCTGTCGTGGCTCGCGGGTGTCACCGAGCGGGTGCGGCTCGGCACCACCGTGCTGGTCGTGCCGTACCGGCATCCCCTGCTGGTGGCCCGGATGGCGGCGAACCTCGACGCGCTCAGCGGCGGCCGGCTGGTGCTCGGCGCCGGCATCGGCTGGGCGAAGCAGGAGTTCGCCGCGCTCGGCGTGCCGTTCGAGCAGCGCGGGAAGCTCACCAGCGAGTACCTGCGGGCGATCCGCGCGGCGTGGGCCGACCACGACGACTACCGCGCCGGCCCGATCCCGCTGTGGCTCGGCGGGCACAGCGACGCCGGGCTGCGCCGCGCGCTCGAGCTCGGCGACGCGTGGCACCCGCTGCGGCTGACGATGTCCGGGTTCCGGGAAGGCTTGGCGCGCTTGAAGAACCTCGCCGGCGACCGGCCGGTGCCGGCGTTCGCGCCGCGGATCCTGCTGCGGGTGACCGAAACCCCGGTGAATGGGCCGGATCGGCGTGCCGGAGAAGGAACGCTCGACCAGGTCGTCGACGACCTGGCGCAGTTGCGGGAGCTGGGCGCGGACACCGTCGTGCTCGACCCGTTCGATGCCGACCCCGCCGAGACCCTCCACCCGGAGGTCGCGTGGCGGGACCTCGCGGCGATCGCCGCGTCCTGGAAGGAGAACCGGTGAAGGACACCGAAGAAGCCCTGCTGCGCCGCGCGATCGAGCTCGCCCGCGAGGCGCGCGAGGAACACAGCAACCCGCCGTTCGGCTCGCTGCTGGCCGACGCCGACGGCAACATCCTGGCCGAGGACCGCAACACGTCGTTGACCGACAACGACATCACGGCGCACCCGGAGCTGAAGCTCGCCCGCTGGGCGGCGCAGAACCTGGCCCCGGAAGTCGCGGCGACGACGACGATGTTCACGAGCACCCAGCCGTGCGGCATGTGCACGGGCGCGATCGAGCGGTCCGGGCTCGGCCGCGTCGTCTACGCGCTGTCGTCGGAGCAGTTCCTCACGCTGCGCCCGCCGGTGACGTGGGGCTACAAGACGGAGGGCCCGGCGCTGTTCGACGAGGCCCGCGTGCCGGTCGAGGGCTACTACCAGTGACGAGCTACGAGGTCCGCCCGGTGGCACGCATCGAGTCGCCGTTGACGGACCGCGCGAAGGCCCCGAGACAAGGCGACGAGGGCGCCCCACCGGCCCGGGTGGTGTTCAACCCGGAGTACCACCCGGCGGCGGCCGACCTCCGCCCGGGCGACCGCCTGGTCCTCCTGACGTGGCTGCACGAAGCCGACCGCGAGGTCCAGTCGGTGCACCCCCGCAGCGACCCGGACCGCCCCCGCGAAGGGGTGTTCTCGACGCGATCCCCGGACCGCCCCAACCCGATCGGCCTCCACACGGTAACGGTGACGGCGGTCGAAGAAGGAACGCTGACGGTGACGGGCCTGGAAGCGATCGACGGCACCCCGGTCCTGGACGTGAAGCCGGTCCTGGGCGAGGTGACCGACCGCTGAGCCGGACGATCACGATCGGGAGCCGCCCCTAAGCGCCGTCACAGGCTCCACGAACCAGGACGAACCCCTGGGCATCTGATGCTCGCGACCGCCGGCGGTGCGGCCCTGGTCGGCCCGCTGCGGGTCGGCCTGGACCTGGCCGATTCCGGCGCACCCGCCGTGCCGGCACGGCCGGGGCGTCCCGACCTCAGCGGCACCGGGCGCGTCGCGCTGAGCTTGGGCAGCTGATCAGTAGTCCTTGAAGCCCTTGCCGGTCTTCCGGCCCAGCCGCCCCGCCGTCACGAGGTGCTCCAGCAGCGGCGCCGGCGCGAAACCCTCCTCGCGGAACTCGTTGTACAGCGTCCGCTGGATCGCCAGCGATACGTCCAGGCCGACGACGTCCAGCAGCTCGAACGGGCCCATCGGCAGGCCGCAGCCCACCTTCATCGCCGTGTCGATGTCGTCCGCGCCCGCGTAGTGGGCCTCCAGCATCTTCACCGCGTCGTTCAAGTACGGGAACAGCAGCGCGTTGACGATGAAGCCCGCCCGGTCTCCACAGTGGACCGCGTGCTTGCCCACCGCCGCGCAGACCGCGCTCGCCGTCGCGACGACGTCCGGGGCCGTCGCGATCGTCGAGACCACCTCGACCAGCTTCATCACCGGCGCCGGGTTGAAGAAGTGGAGGCCGATCACGTCGGACGGCCGGGACGTCGCCGCCGCGCACTCGATCACCGGCAGCGAAGACGTCGTCGTCGCCAGGACCGCGCCCGGGCGGACGACCTCGTCGAGCGCCGCGAACACCGCCTGCTTCACCGAAAGCTCCTCGGCCACCGCCTCGATGACCAGGTCGACGTCGGCCAGCGCCTCGAAGTCGGTGACCGGCGTGATCCGGCCCAGCGCAGCCGAAGCGTCCTCTTCGGACAGCTTCCCGCGCACCACGGCCTTGTCGAGCGACTTCTTCACGCGAGCCACGGACGCCTGCGCCTTCTCCAGGCTCCGCGCTCGCAGCACGACGTCGAGGCCGCGCTTGGCGAACACCTCGGCGATGCCGGTCGCCATCGTCCCGGTGCCGACCACGCCCACGCGAGCGACCGGGCGCGGCGGCACCGAGTCCACAGTGGACACGACCTCGGAAGCGATCACGTTCGGCGAATCCGGCGCGTCGTAGGGGTAGAAGCCGCGGCCGGTCTTGCGGCCGAGCAGGTTCGCCGTGATCATCTGCTTGAGCAGCGGCGCCGGCGCGTGCAGCCGGTTGCGGGACTGGTGGTACATCGTGTCGAGGATTTCGTACGCGGTGTCCAGCCCGATCAGGTCGAGCAGCGCCAGCGGCCCCATCGGGTAGCCGCAGCCGAAGCGCATCGCCGCGTCGAGGTCCTCGCGCGTCGCGTAGCGCTGCTCGTACATCCGGACCGCGTGGTTGAGGTAACCGAACAGCAGCGCGTTCGCGATGAACCCGGCCCGGTCGCCGATCACCACCGGCACCTTGCCGAGCCGCTCGGCGAACGCGACCACGTCGGCGACCACCTCCGGCTCGGTCACCACCGTCTTGACGATCTCGACCAGCTTCTGCACCGGCGCCGGGTTGAAGAAGTGCATCCCGACGACCTTGCCCGGCCGCGCGGTGTGCACGCCGATCTCGGTGATCGACAGCGACGACGTGTTGGACGCGAAGACGACCTCGGGCCGGGTGATCTTGTCCAGCTGGGAGAAGACGTCGGCCTTCAGCCCCAGGCTCTCCGGGATCGCCTCGATCACCAAGTCCACTTCGGACAGATCGGAGAGGGAGGTGCCGTACCGGATCCGGCTCAGCAACGCCTCCCGGCCGGCCCGGTCGAGCTTGCCACCCGAGAGCGCGCGCTCGGTCGAGTGCTCCAGGTGCCCGCGGCCGCGGGCGACGCCGGCCTCGTCGAGCTCGACCGTGACGACGTCGAGCCCGCTGCGCGCGAGCACTTCGGCGATCCCGGCCCCCATCGTGCCCAGGCCGACCACTCCGACCGTCGAGATGTCCCGCGCCATCGAGGCCTCCAGAGATGTTACTCGCTGGTAATTGGCCCCTGACTCTGCCACACGGCACCACCCGAAGCCCAGACGGAATCGAGTCAGTACCGCGCAAGTCACCCGGTCGGCGACCCGGGGTCACTCGCCGAAATTGCCGTCCACCAGCTCTTTCGCCTTGTCCAGCGCGGCGGAGGCCTGCGGGCCGCGCGCCCGCACGCGGATCCGGTCACCCTGGCGGGCGCCGAGCGACATCAGCCCCAGCACGCTGTGCCCGTCGGCCTCCTGGTCGCCGAGCCGGACGGTGACCTCGGCGTCGAACGCGCTCAGCGCGCGCACCAGCACCGCGGCCGGGCGCGCGTGGAGCCCGACCTCGTTGTGCAGCACCAGCTCGATCTCGTCACCCCCAGCACCGGCGGCGGGTTCGGCGGGCGCGAGGTCCTCGGGCAGCCCGGCCGCGGCAGCGGCCTCCGCCACTGCCTTGCGGTCCTTGCCCGACTGCGCCGCGACCGCGGCGGCGATCGCGCCTTCGACCAGCGGACCGTCCGCGACGACGGCGGCCGACGGGTCGGCCAGCGACTCGACGGCGAGCTCGGCGGTCATCTGCGCGCTGCCGAGGTCGTAGAGCAGCACGACACCGTCGCCGGAGTCGGCCCGCTGAGTAGCGGCGACGACCTCGTCGTAGTCCGTGCCGATCGAGCCGTCCGAGAGGCCGCCGGCCGGAAGGATGGTGACGTCCGGAGCCATCTGGGCGGCCAGCTCGGCCAGGCCTTCCGCGAGCTTCGCGCTGTGCGAAACGAGCACGATGCCGACGCTCACCGGGCGGCCTCCGCGAACGCGCGCAGCAGCAGCGCCGACGACCGGGCGCCGGGGTCCAGGTGCCCGACCGCGCGCTCGCCCAGGTAGGAGGCGCGGCCCTTGCGCGGCACGAGGTCCACTGTGGACTCCGCGCCGCGGTCGGCCGCGTCGGCCGCCGCGGTCAGCACCGCGGCCACGTCCTCGCCGTCCTCGGCCGCTTTCTCCGCGGCCGACACCGCCGGGATCAGGGCGTCGACCATGGTCGCGTCGCCACCCACGGCCTTGCCGCGGGCCTGGACGCCTTCAAGGCCGGCGCGCAACGCCTCAAGGAGAGCCGGGACGTCGAGGTCCTCGGCGGTGCCGAGCTTGGTCGAGGCCCGCAGGAAAGCCGTGCCGTACAACGGACCCGCGGCCCCGCCGACCTTGGAGATCAGCGTCGTCGCGACGAGCTTCAGGACCGCGCCCGGTGTCTCCGGCGCACCCGCGTCGAGAGCCGCGACGACGGCGGCGAACCCGCGGTTCATGTTCTCGCCGTGGTCGCCGTCGCCGATCGCGCGGTCGAGCTCGATCAGCTCGACGCGGTGGTCGGCCAGCACGGCCGCGGCGGCGCGCACGGCGGCCGCGACCCCGTCGGCCTTGCAGGTCATCAAAGCCCCCAGCGCAGCGCCGCGGTGTTGACCGGTGCGTCCCAGAGCTCGGTCAGCTCGTCGTCCAGTTTGAGCAACGTCAGACTCATCCCCTGCATCTCGAGGCTGGTGATGTACGGGCCGACCAGCCGGCGTTCGACCACGATCCCACGCTCGGCGAGCAAGCGCTCGGCGATGCCGTGCGCCAGGTAGAGCTCGACGAGCGGGGTGCCGCCCATCGAGTTGGTGAACAGCAGCACCCGGTCGCCGGACTCGAACGGCAGGTCCTCCACCACGGCCTGGACCAGCCGCGCCACCAGCGCGTCGGCCGGTTCGAGCGGGATCCGCTCGCGGCCGGGCTCGCCGTGGATGCCGATGCCGAACTCGATCTCGCCGTCGCCGAGGTCGAAGCTCGGGGTGCCGGCGTGCGGCACCGTCGGCGCGGTCAGCGCCACGCCGATCGAACGCACCTGGCCGATCACCTTCTGCGCCAGCGCCGTCACGGCGTCGAGCGAGTCGCCGCGCTCGGCGGCCGCGCCGGTGATCTTCTCCAGCAGCACGGTGCCGCCGACCCCACGGCGGCCCGCGGTGTACGTCGAGTCCTTGACCGCGACGTCGTCGTCGATCACGACGCTGCGCACCTCGAGGCCGTCGGCGGCGGCCAGCTCGGCGGCCGTCTCGAAGTTCAGCACGTCGCCGGTGTAGTTCTTCACGATGAGCAGGGCACCCGCGTCGCCGGTGGTCGCGGTGACGGCGGCCTGCACGGCGTCCGGCGTCGGCGAGGTGAACACCGCGCCGGGCACGGCGGCGGCGAGCATGCCCGGGCCGACGAACCCGCCGTGCAGCGGCTCGTGCCCGGACCCGCCGCCGGAAATCACGGCGACCTTGCCCGCCACCGGCGCGTCGGCGCGGACCACGACGTCGGGGTCGTACTGGACGCGGAGGAGGTCGGCGTGCGCGGCGGCGAGGCCCCGCAGCGACTCCGCGACGACGTTCGCCGGATCGTTGATGATCTTCTTCACGGCAGCCTCCGGCACATCGGCGGGTGGGGTGTCCCCTTCCTACCTCGCCGCGCGGCCGACCGCCAGATCAGGGCTTGGGCAGCTTCGTGACGACGTTCTTCGCGACGGTGACCGCTTTGCCGCACGGATCGTCGGTGTCCGCTTGGGCGGCGTAGCTCCGGTAGTCCACTTGGGCCAGCTCGACATCGTCGCCCTGCCACGGCCGGTGCCGCCACTCGACCTCGCACTGCGACGAGCTGGTCGTTCCCTTCTTCCGGAAGCCGGTGACGCCGCCGCCGAGGTCCACCTTGGAGTACCCGTCGCCTTCGAGCGGCGGGAGACCGGGCCGCAACTCGACGGTGACGGTCGGGTCGGTGCCGTTGCTCTTCCAGTCGCACGAGTGCAGGCCCGTCGGCGCGGACTTCGGCGACGGCACGACGGGGGTCACCGCCGCGGTGTCGGCCGCCGCGCACGGGTCGGCGGTCAGCACGGTGCCCGACGGCGTCGGGTACTTCTCCGGCCCGTTGTGCACCTTCTGGACCGCGGCCTCCATCACCGTCTGGGCGGGACGGCACGGGTCGCCGACGTAGGTGACCGACAGCGTCAGGGCCAGGTCCGGGTTGAGCGCCGTCATCGCCGCGACCGTGCAGCTGGTCTCGTCGGTCTTGTTCACGCGCAGGGGCAGCCCGCCGACCTGGCCGGTCGTCTGGTCCGCGCGCGGCAGGAGCGTGTTGCCGATCTCGAAGTCGAGCCGGATCTCCTTGCCACCGGGGTCCTTCACCTTGTTGCTGCAGCGGTCGAAGGCGATCGACGACGGCGACGGGTCGTCTTCGGCCGTGCCGAGCCCCAGCGAGCCGAGGGCGTCCTTGGTCAGGAACTGGCACGGCTTGATCGTGCGCAGCACGTTCGCCGCCACGGCGGCGTCGGTGATCGGGCCGTCGGTGGTCTGGCCGGTACTGGCCCCCGCGGGCACCGTCGTCCGCGCGAAGTTGGACTTGCCGAGGTCCGGCCCGCACGCGGTCAGCGGCAGCACGAGGGCGGTGACCAGCAGGAACAGCTTCGGGAGACGGCGGCGCCGAACGTGGAGGAGCACGCGGAGCACGGTAGCCGGAACTCCGCGCCCGTGTCCGGACAACCCGGCTATTCGGCCGGGGCCGCTGGTGTGTCCTCGCTCTCGGGCTCGGCCGGCACGACCAGTGGCCGGACCCTCGCCCAGATGACGAACAGCGCGGCCACGACCAGCATGCCGATGCCGGCCCAGAGGTTGATGTTGACGCCGGCGGCCTTGGCGATCTCCTCGTCGGAGGTGAAGCCGATGCCCATGATCGTCAGGATGATCCCGTACACGCCGATCAGCAGGGCGATGATCAGCCGGATGTCGAAGGCGCCGGCCTTGTGCGGCCGCGCTCCGGATTCGGTAGCCATTGCGGCCTCCTCAGAAGATCGCGTTGAGGGCGATGGTCAGGACGAGCACGATGCCCGCGAGCAGGCCCGGCTTGCGGTACCAGCCCGCGTTCTCGCCGGTTTCGTCGTGCTGCCGCGTTTCCTTCGGCGTGAGCGAGTAGACCAGGCCGACCAGCTCTTCGTCCGGCTTCGGCTTGGTGACCAGCGACACCACGACGCTCACCACGATGTCGACGACGAACGCGGTCCCCGCGGCCACGAAGCTGGTGCCCTGCCCGTGGAGGCCGAGCACCCCGGCCTGCGAAAGGCCCCAGATCGTGATCGCGGACGCGGTACCGAGCACCAGGCCGATCCAGCCGGCGTGCGGGGTCATCCGCTTCCAGAACATGCCCAGGATGAACGTGGCGAACAGCGGCGCGTTGAAGAAGGAGAACAGGTCCTGCAGGTAGTTCAGGATGTTGCCGGAGTTCGACGCGATGAACGCGGTGCCGATGGCCAGGATCGTGCCGACCGACGTCACGATGCGGCCGAGGCGCAGGTAGTAGCCGTCCGGCTTGTCCTTCTGGACGTAGGTCTGCCAGATGTCGTAGGTGAAGACCGTGTTGAACGAGCTCAGGTTGGCCGCCATGCCGGCCATGAACGACGCCAGCAGGCCGGCGATGGCGATGCCGAGCATGCCGTTCGGCAGCAGGTCGCGCATCAGCAGCAGGAGCGCGTTGTTGAACGTGACGCCGCTGGGTTCCTTGCCGCCGTCCAGCAGGATCTGCTTGTCCTTGACGTACTCGGACACGCTGACCGCGGCGATCATGCCGGGGATGATGACGATGAACGGGACGAACATCTTCGGGAACGCACCGATGATCGGCGTGCGCCGCGCGGCGGACATGCTCTTCGACGCCATCGCGCGCTGGACCTCGACGAAGTTCGTCGTCCAGTAGCCGAACGACAGCACGAAGCCGAGACCGAACACGATGCCGAGAATCGACAGGATGTTGTTGCCGAAGCCGGTCAGGTTGTCGCCGGGCCAGGAGTGCAGCTGCGCGGTGCCGCCCGGGCTGTTGGTGACCTTGTCGACCAGGCCCTGCCAGCCGCCGACCTTGACCAGGCCGATGATGGTCAGCGGCACCAGGGCGATGACGATCACGAAGAACTGCAGGACCTCGTTGTAGATCGCCGCGGAGAGACCGCCGAGCGCTGTGTAGGAGAGCACGATCGCCGCGGCGACGATGATCGACACCCACAGCGGCCAGCCGAGCAGCAGGTTCACCACGCTGGCCAGCAGGAACAGGTTCGCGCCCGCGATCAGGATCTGGGCGGCGGCGAAGCTGACGCCGTTGACGAGGTGGGCGATCGGGTTGAAGCGCCGCCGCATGAACTCGGGGACGCTGCGGACCTTCGAGCCGTAGTAGAACGGCATCATCACGATGCCGAGGAACAGCATCGCCGGGATCGCGCCGATCCAGAAGTAGTGGACGGTCGGCAGGCCGTACTGGGCGCCGTTGGCCGACATGCCCATGACCTCGACCGCGCCGAGGTTCGCCGAGATGAACGCCAGGCCGGTGACCCAGGCGGGCAGCGAGCGGCCCGAGAGGAAGAAGTCGAGGCTGCTGGACACCTGACGCCGCGCCAGGTACCCGATGCCGAGTACCAGCACGAAGTAGAACGCCAACTCGATGTAGTCGATCGCGCTCGCGTCGAGTCGCAGGTTCGCATCGGCTAGGACGAGCACCGACCCACCTCTTTTCAAACTGGACAACAACCCACAGGAATCACCACTGCCCTGTCGGATCCGGACAGTACTGCATGGATTCAGGGTCGGCACGCTGACCTGTCCAATGTGGTCAAAAGGGCGCGTTTCCCCGGCCTTGGCCTGGGGAAACGCGCCCTCTCTCACGCGCCGCGGGAGCGGCTGCGGATCACCGATCGGTGGGGACCGCGATCTCGCCCTCCTCGTCGATCAGCTTGGCAAGCACGGCGTCGGGCAGGTAGGTGCGGTGCGGGTAGCCCGGGCCCCACGAGTTGAGCAGCGGCACGGCGCCGAGCTCGTCGGCCCGCGGGTTGGCGAGCACCGAGTGCACGTCGTCGACCGACTTGGCCCAGCGGAAGGCCTTGATGCCCTCGGCGGCGTCGGGCTTGTACGCCTCTCGCGCGTGCCAGTCGTCGTTGGCGTAGGAGGGGTCCCACACGACGTCGCCGAGCGCCTTGAGCACCTGGGCGGCGGCGCGCACCGAGGTGCCGTTGTCGTCACCGGGGTTGGTCTCGGGCCACTCGTCGCGCTTCTTGGCCTGGTCCCAGAGCCAGAGGGCGGAGTACTCCTTGCCGTTGAAGAGCGACATGCACCGCGACCAGCCGAAGCCGACGCACGCGCCTTCCTTGCCCTGGTCGTAGAACGCGTAGTAGGCGTCGGTGTCCGGGGTGCCGCCGGGCTCGAGGCAGACGCAGTGGCCGCCGCGGATGTG
The DNA here is from genome assembly GCF_055633805.1 of Amycolatopsis sp. NPDC114478. Classification (NCBI taxonomy): domain Bacteria; kingdom Bacillati; phylum Actinomycetota; class Actinomycetes; order Pseudonocardiales; family Pseudonocardiaceae; genus Amycolatopsis; species Amycolatopsis sp. NPDC114478. The sequence continues at coordinate 598,966 of NZ_JBVKDO010000001.1, forward strand.
GCCGAGGTTGGCGACGCCGTCCTGGGCGATGAAGTACTCGCCGGAGGTGCCGTCCTTCTTCGGGGTGTCGAACGCGGAGTACCAGTTGACCCCGATCACCACCGGGCACCGAGTGGGCCGGCTGTCTTCGGGCAGCGCGCTGAGCGGATACCTTTCGACGTGCTCCCAGTCGTCCGGAACGAACCGGCCCAGCCGCGGATCGGCCGGATCGGAACCGAGTGGGCGATAACGCATGACTTCCTCCTCCGTGCAGGCGAAAACGCGCACCCACCGGCCGGACGAAGTGAGCGCACCCCGAGCTCGAAGGCGGACTGAAACACAGGCACGACAAAGAAAGAGCGCCGAGCGCACCACCCTCCGGCCACGCCGGACGCACCGGCGGAACCCCTCGGAATAAGTGTGCCACTTACGCGCGGAAAAGGATCCGAAACTCACCCGAACAGCGCATAAAGGCAGCCCGGAAAGGGCCGGATAACTTCACGGCCGCCTATCGGGTCAACGATTTCCTTGCGGAGCAATCGGCGGGGAAAGGAGATACCGGAATCAGGCATCGATTCGGTATCGGTGTTTCAGCAACAGCGAGGTGCGCTCCGGCGACTCCCGGGCATCGCGCCACCCGGCGCACCGGAACCGCGGTTCTCGAAGGCGCCGGCGACCGGGCTCTGCGCCACTCCTTGACGGGACTATCCGCGCGAGTCGAGATCCGGAGTGCCCGCGGCACGATCCCCACGGTGCTGTTCCTCGGGGCCTCGTCATCGAAGGGCCGGAAACGAGACTCGAACGGGCGGTGAGCCTCCGCAAGCACCCGGACGGCGCGGACGTGGCGCGAGAGTTCGCCGCGCGGCTGAACCACCTCAGCGCGCACCCAACGACGGACCGCCGCGCGGAAAGCCGACCGTGGGGCGGCCAGGAGCGATTCGACGTAGCCCTGCTCGATGCGGGCGCCCGTCAGGTCGAAGTCGTGCGGGCGGTGCGGCGCCCCGGCGATCTTGCTGGAGCAGGTACCGGCGCCGGAGGCCCAGGCCGCCCGGGAAAAACTTGAAGGCGCGGGCGCGACCGTCGAACTGCTGTGAACTCAGTCGCTCACCCGACGGAACCGCGGCACCACACCATCAGCCGTCTCGACGGTCTCCCCGAACATCGCCTCCGGGCGCACCCACAACCCCCGCGAACCGTACAACGCCCGGTACACCACCAGCCGCTCCTCGGTTTCGCTGTGGCGGGCCACCCCCAGCACCTCGTACTCGCCGCCCTTGTAGTGGACGTACCGGCCCGGCTCCACCTCAGAACAGCCGGAACTCGTCGGACTCGATGCCGCGCAGCTCGTCGTAGTCCAGCGTCAAGCAGCGGATTCCGCGGTCCTCCGCCAGCGTCCGCGCCTGCGGTTTGATGATCTGGGCCGCGAACACCCCCTGGACCGGCGCCAGCAACGGGTCGCGGTTCAGCAGCTCCAGGTACCTCGTCAGCTGCTCGACGCCGTCGATCTCGCCGCGGCGCTTGATCTCCACCGCGACCGACTTGCCGTCCGCGTCGCGGGCCATGATGTCGACCGGGCCGATCGCCGTCGGGAACTCGCGGCGGACCAGCGTGTAGCCGTCGCCCAGGGTTTTGATGTGCTCGGCCAGCAGCTCCTGCAGGTGCGCCTCCACGCCGTCCTTCTGCAGGCCCGGCTCCGCGCCCAGCGCCTGCGAATAGTCGTGGAAGACCTCCTCGATGGAGATCACCAGCTTTTCGCCCTGCTTGTTCTCGACGATCCAGATCTTGCCGTCCTCGATCAGCCAGCAGGGCGGGCTCATCCAGTTCAACGGCTTGTACGCACGGTCGTCGGAGTGGACCGACACCGAGCCGTCGGACTTCACGAGCAGCAGGCGGGTGGCCATCGGCAGGTGGGCGGTGAGCCGGCCGGCGTAGTCGACCTGGCACCGCGCGATCACGAGACGCACCCGAGGAGGGTAGGACAGGGTCGGTGATACTGGGCGCGTGGACCCCATTCAGCGTGTCGCGTCCCGCGAGGTGTACCGGAACAACTGGATGACCGTGCGCGAGGACGACATCCGCCGCCCGGACGGCTCGGCCGGCATCTACGGCGTGATCGACAAGCCGGACTACGCCCTCGTCATCGCCCAGGACGGCGACCGGTTCCGGCTGGTCGAGCAGTTCCGCTACCCGCTCGGCGAACGGCGCTGGGAGTTCCCGCAGGGCACCGCGCCGGACCTGGCCGACGTGCCGCCCGCCGAGCTCGCCGCGCGCGAGCTGCGCGAGGAGACGGGCCTGCGCGCCGGCACGATGACCCCGCTCGGCAAGCTCGACGTCGCCGCCGGGATGAGCAGCCAACGCGGCTGGGTGTTCCTCGCCACGGACATCACCGAGGGCGAGCCCGAGCGCGAACACGAGGAGCAGGACATGCGCAGCGCGTGGTTTTCCCGCGCGGACCTCGAGAAGATGATCCTGGCCGGCGAGATCACCGACGCCCAGTCGATCGCCGCGTGGGCGCAGCTCATGCTCTTCGAGCGGCACCGGCCTTGAGCATCCCGCGGATCACCAGGTGGTGGAACGGCTTGATCAACGCGAAGTAGGCCGGCCCGACGCGGTTGTGGAAGTGCACGAGCGTGCCGAGCCGGAAGCCGCGGGGCACCGCTTCGACCGTCAGGTACCCGGTCAGGTGGCTGTCGTCGACGCCCGCGACCAGGTAACGCTCCGGGTCGCCGGCCCGGACGGTGAAGAACGCGACCCGGTCGCCGGGCGCGAACCCGACGTCCTCAGGTCGGAGCCGGCCCGACCGCGGCACGGACGCGGTGTCCAGCCGGAGCGCCTTCGCGAGCACGTACCGGACGCCGAACAGGGCCTTCACCCAGGCCGGTGACCAGCCGAACACGCCCGCGACGAATTCGCGCAGGCTGTTCTCGCTCTCGATCTCCTTGAACTCGACGTAGTCCGCGCCGTCGGCGAAAGGTTCCGTCATTTCCGTCTCCCCAGTACGAGTTCCAACGCGTTCTTGAGCTGCGGCCCGGACAGCGGCGGCACGACCTGCCCGGCGCCGACGACGATCAGGTACAGCGCCTGCGCCAGGCCGGCGTCGCCGCTGACCTCGGTCAGGTAGGCCACCCGGGTCCGGTCGACGCGCTCCTGCACCGCCCTCGCTTCGGCGTCCTGCAGCGCCCAGGCCCGGACGGCGATCTCCAGCCCGAGCCCGGGTCCCGGCGCGAGCACGAGCTTCAGCAGCGCGCCCAGCCGGTCGCCCGGCGCCGCGTCCGCCTGCTCCATGAACCGCGTCGTGCGCTCGGTCTCGAAGTGCGCCAGCAGGGCCGTGCGGAAGCCGCCCATGCCCTTGAAGTGGTGGTAGAACGAGCCTTTCGACAGGCCGAGCCGCTCGGTCAGCCGCTCGATGGTCACCGACGGCGCACCCTGCTCCGCCAGCAGCACCAACCCCGCGTCCAGCCAGTCCCGCCTGCTCACCATGCGCCATACCATACCGTATGGTACGGCCGACGATCACGACTAAAGCCCGCCGGGAAGCGGGGCGGGCTCAGTCAGGCCAGGAGGGCTTGCGCTTCTCCAGGAACGCGGCCATGCCTTCGCGGGCGCCGGGCAGCTGCGACGCCGCGGCCATGACCTCCAACGCGATCGCGTAGGCATCGGCTTCGGGCCGGTCGAGCTGGGCGTACAAGGTCACCTTGCCCATCGCCTTGCTGGCCCGGCTGCCGCGCGTCGCCCGCGCCAGCAGCTCCGCGACGGCGTCGTCGAGCTGCTCGTCGGGCACGACCCGGTTGACCAGGCCCCACTCCAACGCCGTGGGCGCGTCGACGACGTCGCCGGTCAACGCCAGCTCCATCAGGCGCTTGCGGCCGATCGAGCGCGCCACCGGCACCGCCGGCGTGTGGCAGAACCAGCCGCCCTTGCCGCCGGGCAGCGCGAAGCCCGCGGATTCGGCCGCGATCGCGAGGTCGCACGACGCCACGAGCTGGCAGCCCGCCGCCGTCGCCAGGCCGTGCACCCGTGCGATGACGACCTGCGGTACCGACTGGATGGTCTTCATCAGGTCCGTGCACAGCGTGAGCAGCTCGCGCACGCCCATCAGGTCGCGCGCGGCGACGTCGCCGAAGTCGTGGCCGGCTGAGAACACCGGACCCGCACCGGCCAGCACAATGCCGGTCGCGTCGGACGTCCCGGCCTCGCGGAACGCGGCGAGCAGCTCGGCCAGGTGGTCCGCGGAGAGCGAGTTGCGCCGCGCCGCCCGGTTCATCGTGATCGTGACGGTGTCGCCGTCGTGCTTGACCAGGATGTGTTCGTACTCGGTCATGCCTCGACGGTAACCCTTCGGAAGGTGCGCCGATAGCTGTCCGGTCCGACGCCGACTTCGGCGTGCATCCGGCGCCGCAGGTTCGCCGCCGTCCCGAGGCCGGACCGCTCGGCCACGCGGTCGACCGGCAGGGACGTCGTCTCCAAGAGCTGTTGCGCGAGCCGGACGCGCTGCACGCGCAGCCAGCGCCCCGGCGTCACCCCGGTGGCCGCGGCGAACTCGCGGTGGAACGTCCGCTCGCTCATCCGCGCGTGCCCGACGAGGTCCTCGACCCCGATGCCGGAACCGAGCCGCGCCAGCGCCCAGTCCATTGTGGACGATAGTCCCGGCTGCGCGGCGGAAGGCACCGGGCTGTCGATGTACTGCCGTTGCCCGCCTTCGCGCGCCGGCGGCATCACCAGGCGGCGCGCCAGTGCGGCGGCGACGTCCGCGCCGTGGTCGCGGCGGACCAGGTACAGGCACAGGTCGAGGCCGCCGACGACGCCCGCGGACGTCAGGACGCCGCCGTCGTCGGTGTAGAGCACGTCACGCTGGAGGTTCGCCCGCGGCGCGACGCGGGTCAAGGCGTCGAAGTCACGCCAGTGCGTCGTCGCCGGACGGCCGTCGAGCAGGCCGGCGGCGGCCAGCGTGAACGCGCCGGAGCACAGCCCCGCGACCGTCCGCCCGTCCCTGTGCGCCCGGCACAGTGCCGCGACAGCGGCGGACGGCACCGGCGCCAAAGGATCGTCTCGGCCCGGCGCCAGCACGAGGTCGCAGCCGTCCAGCCCGGCGAGCCCGTGCGTCGCCGCGACGTCGCCGAACGGCGACACGGCCGTGCGCACCCGCCCCGGGCTGCACAGCCGCACGGTGAACGGGCCGATCCCGCTGTCCGTGCGGTCCTGGCCCCAGACCTCGCCGATCACCGCGAGGTCGAACATCCGGGTGCCGGGCAGGAGCAGAACGCCGATGGTGCGCATGGCAGGAAAGTACCGCATCGCGCGTCTTCTGCCACTCCCCCGAGCGCGAGAAGCCCGCGAAACTCGACGTCATGACCGAAACGGCACTCATCCTGATCGACGTCCAGCGCGGGTTCGACGACGCGGCCTTCTGGGGCCCGCGCAACAACCCCGGCGCCGAAGCGAACATGAAGGCGCTCCTCGACGCGTGGCAGGAGCGGCGGCGGCCCGTCGTGCTCGTGCACCACGACTCCGTCAAGCCGGACTCGCCGCTGCGGCCCGGTCAGCCGGGCAACGACTTCAAGCCCGAACTGGACGGCGCGCGCCCCGACCTCGTGTTCGGCAAGAAGGTCAACTCGGCCTTCATCGGCGACGTCGACCTCGACGCGTGGCTGCGCCAGCGCGGCATCACGAGCTTCGTCCTGGCCGGCATCCAGACGAACTTCTGCTGCGAAACCACCGCGCGGATGGGCGGGAACCTCGGCTACGACGTCACTTTCGCCCTCGACGCCACGTTCACGTTCGATCTCCCGGAGGTGACCGCGGACGAGCTGTACCGCGTCACGGCGGCGAACCTGGCGAACCAGTTCGCCACCGTCAAGTCCACAAAGGACATCCTGGCCGGGCTCAGCTGAGCCCGTTGCGCTCCCGGACGAGCGAGACGATGCCGTCCATGATCTCGGTCAGCTCGTAGTCCTTGGGCGTGAAGACCCGGGCGATGCCGCGTTCGGTCAGGAGCGCGGCGTCGTCCGGCGGGATGATCCCGCCGACGATCACGGGCACGTCCCCGGCGCCCGCGGCACGCAGGCCGTCGACGACGTTCGGGACGACCTCCAGGTGCGAACCGGACAGCACCGAGAGCCCGACGACGTGCACGCCTTCCTGCACGGCGGCCGCGACGATCTGCTCGGGCGTCAGCCGGATGCCCTGGTAGACGACCTCGAAACCGACGTCACGCGCCCGGACGGCGACCTGCTCGGCGCCGTTGGAGTGCCCGTCGAGGCCCGGCTTGCCGACCAGGATCCGCAGCCGTTCGCCGAGTTCCGCTTCAGTGGCGCGGACGCGCTCGCGGACGCGCTCGATCCCCGGGTCGCCGCCACCCGCCGCGGCCGCGGAAACCCCGGTGGGCGCGCGGTATTCGCCGAACACCTCGCGCAGCGCGCCGGCCCACTCGCCGGTGGTCACGCCGGCCCGCGCACAGTCCACAGTGGCCTCGAAGAGGTTTTCCGTGGTCTGCGCGCGTTCCTTCAGCGCCGCCAACGACCGCTCGACAGCCTCGTTGTCGCGGTGGGTGCGCCACTCCTCGATCGCCGTGACGGCCGCCTTTTCGACGGCGGGGTCGATCGTCTCGATCGCCTTCGCGCCCTCGGCCTGCAGCGGTGACGGCTCGGTCGTCTCGAACTTGTTGACGCCGACCAGGATCCGCTCGCCGTTCTCCATCCCGCGGCGGTATTCGGCCAGCGACGCGACGAGCTGCGACTTCATGTAGCCGCTCTCGACGGCGGCGACCGCCCCGCCGAGGTCCTGCACGCGCGCGATCTCCTCCCGCGCGCCGGTCATGATCTCGTCGACCTTGGCCTGGATGACGTGCGAGCCGTCGAAGATGTCCTCGTACTCCAGCAGGTCCGTCTCGAACGCGAGCACCTGCTGCATCCGCAGCGCCCACTGCTGGTCCCAGGGCCGGGGCAGGCCGAGGGCCTCGTTCCAGGCGGGCAGCTGGATCGCGCGGGCGCGGGCGCCGCGGGAAAGCGACACCGCGAGCATCTCCAGCACGATCCGCTGAACGTTGTTCTCCGGCTGGGCTTCGGTGAGCCCGAGCGAGTTGACCTGGACGCCGTAGCGCAGCCGGCGCGCCTTCGGATCCGTTACGCCGTAACGATCCCGCGTGATTTCGTCCCAGAGCGCGGTGAACGCGCGCATCTTGGACATCTCCTCGACGAACCGGACGCCGGCGTTGACGAAGAACGAGATCCGCGCGACGACCTTGGCCATGTCGGCCGCGTCGACCTGCCCGGAGTCGCGGACGGCGTCGAGCACGGCGATCGCGGTGCAGAGCGCGTAGGCGACCTCCTGCGTCGGCGTCGCGCCGGCCTCCTGCAGGTGGTAGCTGCAGATGTTGATCGGGTTCCACTTCGGCACGTGGTGCACGGTCCACGCGATCATGTCGGTGATCAGCCGCAGGCTCGGCCCCGGCGGGAAGATGTACGTCCCGCGGGACAGGTACTCCTTGATGATGTCGTTCTGCGTGGTGCCGGTGAGCTTCGCGAGGACTTCGTCGACGTCCCGGCCCTCGGCTTCGGCCTGCTCACGCGCCACGGAGACGTACAGCGCGAGCAGCCACATGGCCGGCGCGTTGATCGTCATCGACGTGTTGGCCTCGGCGAGCGGGATGCCGTCGAAGAGCCGCCGCATGTCGCCGATGTGCGACACGGGCACGCCGACCTTGCCGACCTCACCGCGCGAGAGCTGGTGGTCCGGGTCGTAGCCGGTCTGGGTGGGCAGGTCGAAGGCCACCGAAAGGCCGGTCTGCCCCTTCGCGAGGTTGCGCCGGTAGAGCTCGTTGGACGCGGCCGCGGAGGAGTGCCCCGCGTACGTGCGCATCACCCACGGTCGGTCTCGCTCGTGGTCCGTTGGGTACGGCACTGGGCACCTCCGGCGGTGGACGTTTCGTCGAGTGTACCGACCGGTAACTTGGGGTGGCAGTGCAATCGGACACGTCCGGGTGACTCAAGCCCCGGCCTGTGCCGCCACGATCAGGTCGCGGACCCGCCCGGCCTCGGGCACGGCGACCAGGCCCGTCATCAGCAGGGAAACCGACGAACGAGCGGGCACCGGACCGAACCGCGAGGAACTGCGGAAGACGATGGTTCCGCTGCCGTCCTGCCGGATCCGGACGACCGGCGGCGGCAGCGTGCCGAGGTACGCCGAAGCCCGAGTCCTTCCCGAGAGGCGATCGGCCAGCACGATCCGCCGGTCGGTCAAGAGGTACGCGACACTGCGCCGTGCCCGCACCCTGGCGGCGACCGCACCCCAGAAGGACGCGAGACCGCCCACCCCGACGACCCAGGAGAAGAACGACAGCGGGTCGTGCCTGGCCAGCGGGATCACGACGGTCGCGATCCCCCAGAGCAGGCCGATCGCGAACTGCCCCCAGTCGAGCAGCGTGAGGGTGAGCCGTTGCGGCTGTCCCCACCACAGCAGCCGTTCACCGGGTAACAGCCCGTCCGCCGGCAGGTCCACCGTCGCCTCCCCAGGGGTTCTTTGCCGGACTCACGCCCGGCGACCCCTGGCGGTTGCCCTCAGGCGGCCGGGCTGTCCGATTGCGGTGGCGCTTGGCGCGCTTTGGCCTCGTCGATGGCCTTGGTGAGCAGGTCGCGGACCCGCTTGGGCTCGCCGACGCCCATCAGCGTCACCGAGCCGGACTCGCCGAACGCGATGGTGCCGGTGCGGGACGGGCCCGGCTTGAGGACCGGCGCCGACAGGCCGGCCAGTTCGCTGGAGCGTTCCCGCTGCCGGAACAGGCCGGTGCGCGCGATGACCCGGCTGTCGGTCACGGCGTAGGTCGTGCGGCCGAGCGCGAGGTACCGGACGGCCGATCGGCCGACGGCGCCGTAGAGACCGATCACCAGCACCACGACGGTTCCGGCCATGGCGCCACCGCTGGGGTGCTTGGTGAGCAGGAACCAAAGGGCGGCGACGGCCAGGATGAGTCCGGCAGGGGCGATCACCCCGTCCGCGGCGACGTAGAGCGGGCGCTGGACCGGCTCTCCCGCCCAGAGCACGCGCTCACCGGGTAGAAGATCGATTTCCCCTGCTGACATGGCCGAACACTACTCTGCCGCGGCCTCTCGCGCCGAGCCCCGAGCGCGCTGCGAGCGCCCGCGCACGCTCAGTGCACTGTGACCGAAATCCGCGAGACCGGACCGACGCTCCTCGATTAGCGTGGGCAGCCGTGACGTGGAGTGCTTACGGGAGTTACCTGGTCATCGTGGTCCTGATCGTGCTCGCGCCGGGTCCGGACACGATGGTGATGCTGAAGAACGCGCTGTCCGGCGGGTTCCGCGGCGGGCTGCTCGCGTCGCTGGGCATCTTCGCCGGCAACGCCGTCCAGGGCAGCGCCGCCGCGCTCGGGCTCGGCGTGCTGATCGCACGGTCGCAGCCGGTGTTCCTCGCGCTCAAGTGGGCCGGTGCGGCCTACCTCGTCTTCCTCGGGTTCCAGGCGCTGCGCGGGGCGTTCCGCGGCAATTACGACGTCGTCGGGGACGCGCAGCGCCGCCGCGGCGGCGGGTTCCGGCGGTTCCGCGAGGGGTTCCTCTCCAACGTCACGAACCCGAAGGTGCTGGTGCTGTACCTGTCCGTGCTGCCGCAGTTCCTGACGCCGTCCTCGACGCTCGGCGACTCGCTCGTGCTGGCCTACACGGTCGCGGTGCTCGGCGGGCTGTGGCTGCTGGTGCTGCTGCTGTTCGTGCGCCGCGTGCGCGAGTGGCTGGGCCGCCGCCGCGTCCGCCGTACGCTGGACGGCGTCACCGGCACCGCGCTGCTCGGGTTCGGCGCCGCCCTCGCCCTGGAGTCCTGATGACGTGGAGCACCTACCTCGGGTTCGCGGGGATGATGGCGTTCCTGGCGATGATGCCGGGCCCGGACACGATGGTGGTCCTGAAGAACGCCCTGACCGGCGGCGCCCGCGGCGGCGGCTGGGCGTGCGCGGGCATCAGCGTCGCGAACTTCCTCCAGGGCACGGCGGTCGCGTTCGGCCTGGGTGCGGTGATCACCCGCTACCAGCCGTTGTTCGAGACCGTGAAGTGGCTGGGCGCGGCCTACCTGGTGTTCCTGGGGATCCAGGCGTTGCGCGGCGCTTGGCGCGGGAACTACGAAACCCTCGACGACGTCCGCCGCGCCCGCGGTACCCGGGGACGCCGGTTCCGTGAGGGGTTCCTCTCGAACATCACCAACCCGAAGGTGATCGTGCTGTACCTGTCGGTGCTGCCGCAGTTCCTCACCCCGGCGTCGACGTTCGCCGACTCGCTGCTGCTGGCCTACACGGTCGCGGCGCTGGGCGTGGTGTGGCAGGTGCTGCTGTTGCTGTTCGTGCACCGCGTCCGCGAGTGGCTGGAGCGCCGCCGCGTCCGCCGCGCCATGGACGGCGCGACGGGCGCGGCGCTCGTCGGCTTCGGGGCGGCTCTCGCCTTCGAAGGCTAGAGCGTCCGGTCCAGCCAGTCGTAGATCCGGCCGGTCGCGAGCCGCTGGGCGCCGACGTGGCAGTGGGCGTCCGCGCCCTCCTCCGCCGTGAACGTCAGCAGCGTCCTCGGCGCCTTCAAGTGGTCGTACAGCCGGCGCGGCTCGGTTTCCGTCTCCCCGGCGAAGAACAGGTCGTCCGCCGCTTCGCAGACCAGCGTCGGGCACTCGATCTGCTCCGCGACGCCCCCTTCGAGCGTGTACTCCAGGTACTTCGCGACGAACTCGCGGTCCGTCGCCGCGCCCAGCACGTACCGGCCGTGGTCGCACGCCCAGCGCAACGTCGGACTCGCTTCGCGACCCGCGGCGAGGATCGCGTCGAACTCCGCGTCCTCCGCCGCCCGCGCCCGCCGGACGATCTCCTCGCGCGGCCACGGCAGCATCTGCGTCACCGCGGAACCCGCGTCGTACACGCCGTCGACCGCGACCACCGCCGCCAGCCGGTGCTCGAACGCCGCCGCGCGCGGGGCCAGCATGCCGCCCAAGCTGATGCCCAGCAACGCGATCCGGGACGGGTCGACGCCGTCGAGACCGAGCGCGTAGTCCACCACCGGCGTCACGACGTGCTCCCAGTCCGGCCGGAACACGAGCTTCTCGCGCCGGATCGCGCTCGGCTGGCCGGGGCCGTCGAACGTCAGGACGTGGTAACCGTGCGAAGCACCCGCCGCCGCGCCCATGAAGTGGCACTCCTCGGCGCTGCCGTCGAACCCGCTGTGGATCAGCAGCAGCGGCTTCGGCCCATCGCTCGGCGCGCGGTAGAAGTAGCCGTGCAGAACCGTTCCCTCGTAAGGGATTTCGACCGGTTCGGCGACGCCCGCGCGCCGGAAGCACTCGACGCTGCGGTCGTACGCCGACGCGATGCGCGGGTCCGCCGGGTCGCCGTGGAGGAAGAACTCCGAGGAGAAGTAGTACGTCGACGCGCGCAGCAGCAGGTCGCGCGCGGTGACCGGGCCGGCGTCGGCCGCCTCGGCGTACAGCCGGTCGGCCAGCGCGCGGTAGGCGTCGTGCCAGCTGTCGTAGTCCCCGGCCGTCACGGTCGACGCGGCGGCGAGCACCTCGCCGAAGTCCGAGCCGCCGTAGGTCGCGTGGCCGAACAGGCGCAGCGTCTCGAACCAGCTCTGCGGGTCCTCTTCGAACAGGATCTGCTTCATCGGATTTCCTCCTCGGCGAACGTGCGGAACGAGCGGGCGGGCCGGCCGGTGACTTCCTCGACGGCCGTGGTGACGCGGTCTTCGGCACCGCGCCGGATGTCCTCGTCGAGCGCGGCGAGCACCGCCGCGAACTCCGCCGGGATCCCGGACGCGGTCAGGCGCGCGGCGAACTCGGCGGTGCTCACCGCGCGGTGGCGCACCGGACGGCCGGTGCGCGCGGCGATGATCGACGCGGCTTCGGCGTAACTGACCGCGCTGGGCCCGGTCAGGACGTGTTCGGTGTTGTGCGGTTCGGGGTCGGTCAGCGCGCGGACGGCGACCGCCGCGATGTCGCCGGCGTCGACGAACGCGACCCGGGCGTCGCCGGTGGCCGTGACGATCTCGCCGTCACGCACGCCCCGGGCGACCAGGTGCTCGCCGGTGAAGTTCTGCATGAACCAGGACGGCCGCAGCACGGCCCACTCGGGCGCCGCGCGTACCAGCCGCTGCAGGTCGCCGAGCCCGGGCGTGTCCGCCGTGACGGCCGACGAGCTCAGCAGCACGACCCGGCGGACACCGGCGGCGAGAGCGTCGTCGAGGAACGGCTCGACCAGGCCCGCCGGTGCGGCCTCGCCGATCGGCGCGAGCAGGTACACCGCGAAGACGTCCCGCACTGCGTCGGCGTGGGTCGAGCGGTCGGTCCAGTCGAACCGGACCTGACCGGGCTCGCCCGGCTTGCGCGTGGCGGCCCGCGCCGCGAACCCCGCGGCACGCAGGCCCGCGACGACCCGGCGCCCGGTCGTCCCGGTGCCGCCGAGGACCAGGACGTCAGCCACCGAAGGCCGCCGTCAGCTCGTCGACGCCGCCGAGGACCTCGGCCGCGGCGAGCGGGCTCCAGTAGTCGCGGTAGTGCCGGATCTCGCCGTCCTCGACGGTGATCACGGCGATGTACGACAGTTCGTACGGCCTCCCGGTGGCCACCACGACGCCGCCGACGGTGAACTCGGCGACGACCACGGCCGGGTCGGTCGTCTCGTGCACGGTCTTCGCGACGACCTCGCGGATGTCGAGCAGGTTCGGGTAGTCGCGCAGGTACTCGGTGATCGCGTCGCGTCCTTCGACGCCCTTCGGGTAGCCCGGGCCGGCGAACGGAAACTCGAGGACCCCGTCCTCGGCCCAGAGCCCGGCGAACCCGGCCATGTCGTGCTTCAGCAGCAAGTCGATCCCGTGGTCGACAAGCTCACGCAGCTCCATCGGAGCCTCCTTCGACGTTTGGACGAGACGGTACCGTCCCGACGTAAGGATAGACAGGACGGTACCGTCTCGTCCACCCGTTAGACTGCGCCGCATGGCACGCACCCCGACCGGCGCCGCGGTCCTCCAGCCCGAGGTCACGCAGGCGATCACCGACGCGGTCCTGCACGAGCTCGCCGAGCAGGGCTACGGCCGGCTGTCCATGGAGGCCGTCGCGAAACGCGCCGGCGTCGGCAAGAGCGCGCTCTACCGGCGCTGGAAGTCGAAGGACGAGATGATCGCCGCGGTCGTCACGGAGTTCAGCGTGACCCGCGCGGCCGCGGCGGACACCGGCTCACTGCGCGGTGACCTGCGGGAGACGATGCAGGCGCTGATCGACTGGCTGACGCACCCACTGTTCTCCCGGATCCTGCCGGACCTGGTCGCGGAGGACGCGCGGAACCCCGATCGAAGCCGCAGCACGCGCGAGAACATCGGCGGCCTCCGGCGCGAGGTCGGTGAGGTGATGCTGCGCCGGGCGATCGCGCGCGGCGAGCTGCCCGAGGACCTCGACCTGGAGATGGGGCTCGACGTCCTCGCGGCGCCGATCTACTGGCGCCTGGTGGTCCGCCGGGCCCCGGCGGAGCCGGACTACGTCGACCGGCTGGTCGAGTACGCCCTGCGCGCGCTGGGCGCGCAGGGGGCGTGACTCACGTCCGGGCCGGCTCGCCGGTGACTCGCTTGATGTTCGCGCCCAGCCGGTTCAGGTTCTCCACGAAGTGCGGGTAGCCGCGGTCGATGTGGAAGACGTCCCAGACCTCGGTGACGCCGTCCGCGCACAGGCCGGCGAGCACCAGGCCGGCGCCCGCGCGGATGTCCGACGCCCAGACCGGCGCGCTGGACAGCCGGGAGACCCCGCGGACCACGGCGTGGTGGCCGTCCGTGCGCGCGTCACCGGAGAGGCGGATCATCTCCTCGATGAACCGGAAGCGCGCCTCGTAGACGTTCTCCGTGATCATCGACGTGCCTTCGGACACCGCCGACAGCGCCACCGCGAACGGCTGCAGATCGGTCGCGAAGCCGGGGTACGGCAGCGTCACCCAGTCGACCGCCTTCGGGCGCTCGGGCTGGACCACGCGGAAACCCTTGTCCCCGAACGTCTCGACGTCCGCGCCGGCCAGCTGCAGCTTGTTCAGCACCAGGTCGAGGTGGTGCGGGTTGACACCGCGGACGGTGATGTCGCCGCGGGTCATCGACGCGGCGAACGCCCAGGTCGCGCCGACGATCCGGTCGCCGATCACGCTGTGCTCGGTCGGGTGCAGCTGCTCCACGCCGTGCACGGTCAGCGTCGACGTGCCGGCGCCCTCGATCTTCGCGCCCATCTCGGTGAGCATCGTGCAGATGTCGACGATCTCGGGCTCGCGCGCGCAGTTGTCGATGACCGTGGTGCCCTCGGCCAGCACAGCCGCCATCAGGATGTTCTCGGTCGCGCCGACGCTCGGGAAGTCCAGCCAGATCTGCGCGCCGACCAGCGTCTCGGCCTTCGCGACGACGCAGCCGTGTTCGATGGTGCTCGTCGCGCCCAGCTTGCGCAGGCCGTTCTGGTGCATGTCCAGCGGGCGCGAGCCGATCGCGTCGCCGCCCGGCAGCGCGACGACGGCCTGCTTCAGCCGCCCGACCAGCGGGCCCAGCACGCAGACGGACGCGCGCAGCTTGCCCATCGCGGCCGAGTCCGCGCGGTGCGACAGCTCGGCCGGCGTCGTGATGGTGGCCGTGTCGCCCTCGATGACGACCTCGCAGCCGACGCTGCGCAGCACGTCGCCCATCAGCGGGACGTCCAGGATCTGCGGGCAGTTCGTGATGGTCGTGGTGCCCTCGGCCAGCAGGGCCGCGGCCATCAGCTTCAGCACGCTGTTCTTGGCGCCGACCACGTCGACCTCGCCGACCAGCCGGGCTCCGCCATGCACGTCGAAGTGCTCGCTCATGGCCGCCAATCATGCCCTCTCACCCGGATTCGGCCCGGGCGGGGGCCGCTATGGTGGGTTCATGGTCGTTCGCATCAACCGCGTCTACACGAAGGTCGGCGACAACGGCACGACCGCGCTCGGCGACGGGTCCCGCGTGCCGAAGACGTCCCCGCGCCTGGGCGCGTACGCGGACACCGACGAGACGAACTCGGTGCTGGGCCTGGCGATCGCGATGGGTGGTCTGGCGGACGAAGTCGCGGACGTGCTGCGTGCGGTGCAGAACGATCTCTTCGACGTCGGCGCGGACCTCTGCCTGCCGATTTCCGACGACCCGCCGTACCCGCCGCTGCGGATCACGGAGAAGTACGTCGAACGGCTCGAAGGCTGGTGCGACGAGTTCAACGAACGGCTGCCGAAGCTGACGTCGTTCATCCTGCCGGGCGGCACGCCGGGCGCGGCGTTCCTGCACCAGGCGCGCACGGTGTCCCGCCGGGCCGAGCGGTCCGCGTGGGAGCTGTACGAGGCCGAGCCGGAGACGACGAACCCGGTGGCGCTCAAGTACCTGAACCGGCTGTCGGACCTGCTGTTCATCCTCGCCCGGCTGGCCAACCCCGAAGGTGACGTGCTCTGGCAGCCGGGTGGGCAGCCCTCCTAGATCCCCCAGCTCTGCCGCAGCGACCCCAGCGCCTGGTGGAAGCCGGGGAAGGTCTTCTTCACGCAGTCCGGGTCGTCCAGCGTGATGCCGGGCGTCCGCAGGCCGGTGATGCTGAACGCCATCGCGATCCGGTGGTCGCGTCGGCACTTGACCAGGGCACCCGTCGGCGTGCCCGGCTGGATCTCGATCCAGTCCCGGCCCGTCTCGACCTGGATGCCCAGCGCGCGCAGGTTCTCCTCGCACGCGTCGAGCCGGTCGCACTCCTTGATGCGCGTGTTGTAGACGTCCTCGATGCGCACCGGCCCGGACGCGAAGGGCGCGATCGCCGCCAGCGTCGGGACCGTGTCGGAGATGTCGCGCATGTTCACCGTGACGCCGCGCAGGCCGTCCGACGGACCGGCGACCGTCACCGAGTCCTCGGCGAGGTCCACGTGCGCGCCCATCTGCTCCAGCACATCGGCGAACTTCACGTCACCCTGCAGGGCCGACGAGCCGAGGCCCGGGATGGTCACCGTGCGGCCCGTGACGGCCGCCGCGGCGAGGAAGTAGCTGGCCGTCGACGCGTCGGGCTCCACCGGGTACTCGCACGCCTGGTACGGCTGCGGCGGCACCACGAACGTCTTGCCCTCGCGACGGACGTCGACGCCGAACCGGCGCATCATCTCGAGGGTGATCTCGACGTAAGGCACCGACACCAGGTCGGTCACCGTGATCCGCAGGCCCTCCGCGGTCAGCGGCCCGAGCAGCAGCAACGCCGTCAGGAACTGCGACGACAGCCCCGCGTCGAGGGTCAGGTCACCGCCTTTGACGCCGTTCGCGCGGACCGTCACCGGGTGGTGCCCCGGTTCGCCGTGGAAGGTCAGGTCGACGCCGAGCTCCCGCAGCGCGTCGGTCAGCGGGCCGAGCGGGCGCCGGCGCATCTGGTCGGAAGCGTCGAAGTGGAACGTCCCGGTGCCGGCCGCGGCCAGCGCGGGCAGGAACCGGGCCGTCGTGGCGCCGTCGCGGCAGAAGACGTCCGCTTCGGCGACGCCGGGGCCGGACGGGCGGCCCTCGATGGTCCACGCGCCCGGCTGCCGGTCGACGCGGTAGCCGAGCTTGACCAGGCCCTCGGCGAAGCCCTCGGTGTCGTCCGAGTGCAGCGGGCGGCCGAGGGTCGTGGTGCCGTGCGCGGCGGCGGCCAGGAACAGGCCGCGGGCGGTGACGGACTTGGAACCGGGGATCTCGACGAGGGTCACGAACCCCAGTTTAGTGGGGCTGGATCTCCGCCATCGGGCCCCAGTCGGAGGCGTCCTGGACGTTGATGATCTGCGGGTGGTCGCTGATGTAGGCACCCAGGTTTTCGACCGCCCACTTGAAGTGGTCGGACCCGACGTGCGCGACGGCCGCGTCCTGGCCCTCGAAGCCTTCGACCAGCACGTAGGTGTTCTTGTCGTCGAGGCTGCGCGACCACTCGAAGAACTTGTTGCCGTCTTCGGCGCGGGTGTTCCGGGTGTAGTCGGCGACGATGTCCGGCCACGCTTCGGCGTGCTCGGGCTTGACCGGGAACTTGACCACGATGAAGATCATGCGCCCGACCCTAAGCCCTGGAGCAGGGGTGCCGCTGTCCCAGTTTGAGACAGGGGGACAGCGTCACGAGGCGCGCGGGAGGCGCCGCCCGGGCGGGGCGGATTCGAGCCAGGAGAGGAACCCGGTGAGCGCGCCCGGCCCCATGGCGATCTCGATCGCCTCCTGGGTCTCGGACTCGCAGCGCAGCACCGTCGAGCCCTCGGGCACGGCGTAGGCCTCGGTCCCGGACGGGTCGCGCCGGTCGGCGATCTGCATGCTTTCGCGCTGGAAGACGCGGTCGGGGCCGGTCCGCAGGCTCCACACCCGGTACCAGACGAACTCGTCGCCCTCGTAGCGGCCAAGACCCAGGTGCCAGCTGGACCGCGCGGCGTCCGGACGCCACCGCAGCGCGACGCTCACGCCCCCGCCGCGGCGCATCCGAATCCACCGCTGGCCGTACCAGGCGACCAGCACGGCGAGCACGATCAGGAGCCCCACTACGACCACGGTGATCTTCACGGCCCGGCTCCTGCCCGTCTCCCGCTCAGACCGACTTGCCTGCCGCGCGGAGCTGGGCCGAGGCCCTCGTCCGCTCGGTCTCGTCGTCGGCACTCAGGGCCGCCTTGGCCGCGTCGACGTCGATTTCGTCGGAAAGCTCGGCGCTCTCGGCGAGGATGCTCACGCCGGTGCCGGTCACGGAGAGGAATCCGCCGTGCACGGCCGCGCAGACCGTCTCGCCGTCGGTGGTCGTCACCTTGACCACGCCACCTTCGACCAGCTGCCCGAGCACGGGTTCGTGGCCGGCCATGATGCCGATCTCGCCTTCGGTGGTCTGCGCCACCACGAAAGTGGCGGTACCCGACCAGAGACGGCGCTCGACGGCCACCAGCTCCACGGACATCTCGGCCACGTAGCACTCCTTAACTCGGGGTGTTGCCACCGAGTGTAATAGGTATGTCTCGGGTTACGAGAACGGCGGGGGCACGAGTCCACAATGGACACTGCCCCCGCCGCGCTCAGGACGTCACTTCTTGGTGATTTCCTTGTACTTCTTCTCGAGGTCTTCGAGGCCACCGATACCCAGGAACGCCTGCTCCGGGTAGTGGTCGAAGTCACCCTTGGTGATGCGGTCGAACGACTCGATGGTCTCCGACAGCGGCACCGTCGAGCCCGGGATCTGCGTGAACGCCTCGGCGACCAGCATGTTCTGCGACAGGAACCGCTCGATGCGGCGCGCGCGCTGAACGGTCAGCTTGTCCTCTTCCGACAGCTCGTCCATACCGAGGATCGCGATGATGTCCTGCAGCTCCTTGTACTTCTGCAGGATCCGGATGACCTCGGAGGCGACGCGGTAGTGGTCCTCACCGACGATGGCCGGGTCGAGGATCGTCGACGTCGACGCCAGCGGGTCCACCGCCGGGAAGATGCCCTTCTGGAACACCGACCGGGAGAGCTCGGTGGTGGCGTCCAGGTGGGCGAACGTCGCGGCCGGGGCCGGGTCGGTGTAGTCGTCCGCGGGGACGTAGATCGCCTGCATCGAGGTGATCGACCGACCCCGGGTCGAGGTGATCCGCTCCTGCAGCTGCCCCATCTCGTCGGCCAGCGTCGGCTGGTAACCCACGGCCGAAGGCATGCGGCCCAGCAGGGTCGACACCTCGGAACCGGCCTGGGTGAACCGGAAGATGTTGTCGATGAACAGCAGCACGTCCTGGTTCTGGACGTCGCGGAAGTACTCCGCCATGGTCAGCGCCGACAGCGCGACGCGCATGCGCGTGCCCGGCGGCTCGTCCATCTGGCCGAACACGAGGGCGGTGTCGTTGATGACGCCGTCCTCGGACATTTCCAGGAAGAGGTCGTTGCCCTCACGGGTGCGCTCGCCGACCCCGGCGAACACCGACGTACCACCGAAGTTCCGGGCGACACGGGTGATCATCTCCTTGATGAGCACCGTCTTGCCGACGCCGGCCCCGCCGAACAGGCCGATCTTGCCACCCTGGACGTACGGGGTGAGCAGGTCGACGACCTTCAGGCCGGTCTCCAGCATCTCCGTCTTGCCCTCGAGCTGGTCGAAGGACGGCGGGTTGCGGTGGATGCCCCAGCGCTCGAGGTCGTCGCCGTAGCCGGGCTCGTCGAGGCACTCGCCGAGCGCGTTGTAGACGTGGCCCTTGACCTTGTCGCCCACCGGCACGGTGATCGGCTTGCCGGTGTCGGTGACCTCGGCGCCCCGGACCAGGCCGTCCTGCGGCTGGAGCGAAATGGTGCGGACGAGGTTGTCACCCAGGTGGGAGGCGACCTCGAGCGTCACGGTCTTGCGCAGCTGCTCGAACTCGATTTCGACCTTGAGCGCGTTGAACTGGTCGGGAACGGAACCGCGCGGGAACTCGACGTCGACGACCGGCCCGGTCACCGAGACGATGCGCCCCTTGGCGCGCGGGGCTTCAGTACTGGTCATCAATCATCACTTCCTGCTGCGGTGAGCGCGTTCGCGCCACCGACGATTTCGGAGATCTCCTGGGTGATCTGCGCCTGGCGGGCCTGGTTCATCTCCCGCGTCAGGTTGCCCACCAGCTCGTTCGCGTTGTCCGACGCGGCCTTCATCGCCGTCCGGCGCGCGGCCAGTTCGGACGCCGCGGACTCGAGCAGCGCCGCGTACAGCCGAGTGTTGATGTACTTCGGCAGCAGAGCGTCCAGCAGCGTGTCGGCACTCGGCTCGAACTCGTAGCTGGGGAGCAGCTCGCCCGGCTTCGGCTGCTGCTCTTCCTCGCCGTCGGTGTACTCGACCTCGAGCGGCGCGACGCGCTTGGCGACCGGCCGCTGGGTCAGCATCGACACGAACTCGGTGTAGACGATGTGGATCTCGTCGACACCCGTGATGCCGTCGCCGTTGCCGTGCGCGTCGTCCACACCGAGCATGAACGACTCGACCAAGGCCTCGCCGGCGGCGACCGCGTCGGCGTAGGCCGGCTGGTCGGAGAAGCCCGTCCAGCTGTTCACGACCTCGCGGTCGCGGAACCGGTAGTAGTTCAAGCCCTTGTTGCCGGTGACGTAGACCTCGGGCTCCTTGCCCTCCGAACGAAGGAGGGCGAGCAGCTCTTCGGTCGCGCGCAGCACGTTGGAGTTGTAGCCACCGCACTGGCCCTTGTCACTGGTCACGACCAGGACGGCGGCCCGCGTCGGGTTCGGGCGCTCGACCAGCATGGGGTGGTCGAGGTTGGCCGCCGCACCGGCCAGCGCCGAGAGCACCTTGGTGATCTCGTCCGCGTACGGCCGGGAAGCGGCGACCTTCGCCCGCGCCTTGGTGATGCGCGCGGTGGCGATGAGCTCCATCGCCTTGGTGATCTTGCCGATCGACTTGGTCGCCTTGATGCGCGACCGGAGTTCCCGGAGTTGTGCGGCCATGAGCTATCAGCTCACTTCTTCGGGGCGGGCTTGTTGACCTTGACGGTCTCGTGCCCGACCTTGTCGGCGTCCATCGCGTCGGCGTCCGCCTCGACCAGGGGCTTGCCCTCGGAGGTGGTGAACTCCTTCTTGAACTCGTTCACCGCTTCGACGACCGCTTCACGCGTCTCCTGCGGGAACTTGCCCGTCTCGCGGATGCTCTTGATCAGGTCGGCGTGCTTGCGGCGGGCCGAGTCGATGAACTCGTGGTTGAAGCGGCGCACGTCCTCGACCGGGACCGAGTCGTAGTGGCCGTTCGTGCCCAGGTACACCGTGAGGACCTGCTCCTCGACCGGGATCGGCGAGTACTGCGGCTGCTTGAGCACCTCGTACAGCCGGGCACCGCGCTCGAGCTGCGCCTTGGAGGCGTCGTCGAGGTCGGAGGCGAAGGCCGCGAAGGCCTCCAGCTCGCGGTACTGCGACAGGTCGATCCGGAGCGAGCCCGCGACGTCCTTCATCGCCTTGACCTGCGCGGCACCACCCACGCGGGAGACCGAGATACCCACGTCGATGGCCGGGCGCTGACCGGCGTTGAACAGGTCCGACTGGAAGAAGCACTGGCCGTCGGTGATCGAGATGACGTTCGTCGGGATGTAGGCCGACACGTCGTTGGCCTTCGTCTCGATGATCGGCAGCCCGGTCAGCGAGCCGGCACCCAGCTCGTCCGAGAGCTTGGCGCACCGCTCCAGCAGGCGGGAGTGCAAGTAGAAGACGTCGCCCGGGAAGGCTTCACGGCCCGGCGGGCGGCGCAGCAGCAGTGAGATCGCGCGGTAGGCGTCGGCCTGCTTGGTCAGGTCGTCGAACACGATGAGGACGTGCTTGCCCTCGTACATCCAGTGCTGGCCGATGGCCGAGCCGGTGTACGGCGCGATCCACTTGAAGCCGGCGGAGTCCGACGCGGGGGCCGCGACGATGGTGGTGTACTCCATCGCGCCCGAGTCCTCGAGGGACTTCTTGACCGCGGCGATCGTGGAGCCCTTCTGGCCGACCGCGACGTAGATGCAGCGGACCTGCTTCTTCGGGTCGCCGGTCTCCCAGTTGGCCTTCTGGTTGATGATCGTGTCCACGGCGACGGCGGTCTTGCCCGTCTTGCGGTCACCGATGATCAGCTGGCGCTGGCCGCGCCCGATCGGCGTCATCGCGTCGATGGCGGTGATGCCGGTCTGCAGCGGCTCCGACACCGGCTGGCGCTCGACGACCGAAGCGGCCTTCAGCTCCAGCGCGCGGCGGTCGGTGGTCTCGATCTCGCCGAGGCCGTCGATCGCCTGGCCCAGCGGGTTCACGACGCGGCCGAGGTAGCCGTCGCCGACCGGCACCGACAGGACCTGGCCGGTGCGCTTGACCTGCTGGCCCTCTTCGATGCTTTCGAAGTCACCGAGGATCGCGGCACCGATGGAGCGCGCGTCCAGGTTCAGCGCGACACCCAGGATGCCGCCGGGGAACTCGAGCAGCTCGTTGGCCATGGCCGAGGGCAGGCCCTCGACGTGGGCGATGCCGTCACCGGCGTCGATCACGATGCCAACTTCTTCCCGGCTCACGTCCGGGGCGTAACTCGAGACGTAGTTCTCGATCGCGCTACGGATCTCATCCGAGGAGATCGTCAGCTCGGCCATGTCTTTCCCGCTCTCGCTTCGTTCTTGCCAGTATGCAAAGTCTTGTGTGACCGGGGCCTATGCCCGGGCCAGCCGCCTGCGCAACGCCGCCAGCTGGCCCGCCGCGCTCCCGTCGATGACCTCGTCGCCGACGCGGACGACGAGCCCGCCGCCGAGCCGGGGGTCGACCTCGACGTGCAGCGCGATCTGCCGCCCGTAGATGTCGTTGAGCTTCGCACCCAGCTGGGCGGTCTGCTCGTCCGACAGCGCGCTCGCGCTGGTCACGTACGCGACCGAGCGCTGGCGGCGTTCCGCGGCCAGCTTGACCAGCTTGTCGAGCCCGACGCCGACGCCGCGGCCCTTGGCCCGGCGCACGACCTGCTCGACGAGGGTCTCGGTGACGACGTCCACCTTGTCGGCGAACAGCCCGCGCACCAGGGTGCGCTTGGCCTCGGCGGGACCGGCCAGGTCGGAGAGCGCGGCCTCCAGTTCCGGAGCGCGGGCCACGATCCGCGCGACCTGGAACAGCTGGGACTCGACGGTGTCGACGTTCCCGGTCTTCTCGGCCGCGGTCAGCAGCGCCGAGCGGCCGAGCTCCTCGAGCCCGTCGGTCAGCTCGCGGGGGCTGGACCAGCGGCTGCCGGCCACGGCGTCGAGCACCTTCAGGGTCGGCTCGGACAGCTTGCCGTCGAACAGCCGGCGCACCAGCCCGCGGCGCGCCTCCGGCGACGTCGAAGCGTCACTGACCGCCCGGCGCAGGCCGATCTCGGCGTCCAGCAGGTCGACGACCGAGAGCAGCTCGTCGCCGACCGTGGCCGCGTCGGCTCCCGCGTCGGCCAGAACCTCGCCGAGGCGTTCCTCGGCGAGGCCGAGCGCTTCACGGCTCGCAGCATGCAGCGTCATTACGGTCTACTTCCCCGCTCCACCAGCGGCACCGGCGGTTTCCAGCTCCGCGAGGAACCGGTCGACGGTGCCACGACGGCGCGCCTCGTCTTCGAGCGACTCACCGACGATGCGGCTGGCCAGCTCCACGGCGTTGCGGCCCATGTCGGCCCGCAGCTCGGCGATGATCTGCGCCTTCTGGGCCTGCAGCTGGGCCTGCCCCTGGGCGACGATGCGCTGGGACTCGGCCTCCGCCTCGGCCCGCAGCTCCGCCTTGATCTGCTCGGCTTCGAGCCGGGCGTCGTCGCGGATCTTCGCGGCCTCGGCCCGGGCCTCCTGCAGCTGAGCCTTGTACTTGGCCAGCGCCTCTTCGGCTTCGGCCTGGGCCTTCTCGGCCTTCTCGATGCCGCCCTCGATCTTCTGCGCACGCTCTTCGTACGCGGCCTCGAAGCGAGGGACGACGTACTTCTTGAGGATGAACAGCAGGATGAGGAAGGCGACGATGCCGAGGATCAGCTCCGAGATGTCGGGGATGATCGGGTTGTGCGCTTTTTCCCCTGCGGCGAGGATCATGGCACTGTTCAGCACGGCGTCTCCTTAAGCGATGAGCCGAAACTCAGGCGGCGGAGGCGATGAAGTAGATGACGATGCCGATCAGGGCGAGCACCTCGGTCAGAACGAAGGTCGAGAAGCCGATGCCCTGCAGCTTGCCCTGCGCCTCCGGCTGACGCGCGGTGCCGTTGATGACGGCGGCGAAGATCAGACCCACACCGATACCGGGGCCGATCGCGCCGAGGCCGTAACCGATGGCGGCGAGGCCCGGGTTGATGTTGACAGCCTGCGCGGCGGCCTCGGCCAGAACGATGTTGCTCACGTGCGTTTCCCTTCACTTCGGTCCACGCGCTCGCGTGGATCGGGGGCTTGTGTTCTCAGTGCTCCGACGCCAGCGCAGCGCCGATGTACCCAGCCGACAGCAGGGCGAAGATGTAGGCCTGCAGCACCTGGATGAAGGCCTCGAGGAACGTCATGCCGATGGCGAAGAGCCACGCC
The DNA here is from genome assembly GCF_055633805.1 of Amycolatopsis sp. NPDC114478. NCBI lineage: Bacteria > Bacillati > Actinomycetota > Actinomycetes > Pseudonocardiales > Pseudonocardiaceae > Amycolatopsis > Amycolatopsis sp. NPDC114478. The sequence continues at coordinate 622,928 of NZ_JBVKDO010000001.1, forward strand.
ACCAGCGACACCGGCTTCAGCGCCCAGCTCGACGTCTCGGTCAGCAGGAAGGTGCCGCCGAGGGTGAACACCGCCAGGATCAGGTGACCCGCGAACATGGCGGCGAAAACACGGATGGCGAGCGTCAGCGGGTTGAGGAAGAACTTCTCCGCGAACTCGATCAGCGAGAAGAGCGGCAGCACCGCCTTGGGAACGCCCGGCGGGGCGAGTTCCTTCTTGAAGTAGCCGGCGAAACCGTGCCGCTTGAACCCGACGAAGTGGTAGACCGGGTACACGACGAGGACCGACAGGGCGACCGGGAAGCCGAAGCGCGCCATGGTCGGGAACTGCAGGACGGGGATGATCCCGTAGAGGTTGTTCACCAGCACGAAGGTGAACAATGCGAAAACGAGGGGGACGAACGGCTTGAAATCCTTCGAACCGATCTGCTCGCGCGCGATGTTGTTGCGGCTGAAGTCGTAGATCGACTCGGCGACGAACTGCCCCTTGCTCGGAACGACCTTGAGCTTGCGGGTCGCCAGCAGGAAGTACGTCGCGATGATGACCACCGAAAGCACGACGAGCAGCATCGGCTTGGTGACCGAGCCGAACAACGGCGGCAACTCGAAGCTTTCGGCGCCGGGCGGCGCGAATACCGCACCCTCGGCCAAAACCAGCGCGCCCACTGGGCTCCTTCCGGTTCTCCCGGCCGGCGTTCACTCCGCCGGGGGAATCGTCACGATCTGGACTTAACGTACCCGATACGTATCGGGACGTCGGAGGCGGCTACCCCACGGTCCGCAGAACACACCTTCACGTTCTGCACACGGGGTTGTCTCGCGTGAACACTGCCCTGCGGTCTACTTCGGACCAGCGGCGAAGAGGCGGAACTACACGGTCGCCACACTGCTGATCGCGGTTCGTCTGAGGTAGCGCGCGGCCGAGGCCGCCACCCTTGACGCGGACCATACCAGCAGGTCAATCAGTGCCGTACACGCGTACTCCATACCCACCGATCAGCCCAGGACCTAAGTCCCGGGTGGATCCGGGACCGAGGTCCGGGACCGGGCGGGACCGGTCCGGCAACGGTGCAGGCGGCAGGTCCCGGCGGCATTTCCGGCCGCGCACGAAAGCGCACTTTTGTGACGCCGGTCACACTCAGGCGGCCGCACGGCGATTTACGGTGAGTAACAGCGGACCGCGGCAAAACGGACGGTTTCAGGAGGGGATGATCGTCGGGATCTTGGTCTTGCGGAAGGCGGCGAACTCGGCCGCGGCGGCGACCAGGATGGCGACGATCATGGTGATGCCGAGCGACATCGGGTGCAGCGCGGTGACGCCCTTCAGCAGGGTCAGCGCGCCGAACAGCAGGACGACCTTCACGACGTACCCGCCGAGCGCGATGACCATGACGAACATCGGGTCCTGGCCGGCGCTGAAGCGCATCAGGCCCAGCGTCGACAGCGACGCGAGCATCGCCAGCACCGCGCCGACGAGCGAGCCGAGGAAGCCGGGCAGGCCGTTGAGGATGCTGAAGAGCACGATGCAGACGAGCACCGCGGGCGGGGTGACGAGCAGCGAAGCCTTCGTCATGGCACGGGCGGCCTGCAGCACCACCTTGGCGTGCGGGTTCTCCTGCGCTTCGGTTTCGGTCTCGCTCACGGCTGGCTCCCTGCTCGGTTCAGCCACCGAGTGTAGAGAACCCGGCCGGTCAGGTTCCGGGCTGGTTGCGCGAGCGCAACCGCGGCACGATCGAGACGACCACCGCGAACACCAGCCCGACCCCGATGATCCAGAGCGCCGCCGCGTCGTCGAACAGCGTCACCGACACCGCGCCGAACGCCAGGATCCCCGCCCACAAGTAGATGAGCAGGACCGCGCGGCGCTGGGAGTGCCCGATCTCCAGCAGCCGGTGGTGCAGGTGCATCTTGTCGGCCGCGAACGGGCTTTCGCCCCGCCGGGTGCGGCGGACGACCGCCATGATCAGGTCCAGCAGCGGCACGAACAGCACCGCCGCCACGACGACCAGCGGCGAGAGCAGCGCGATCGCGTCCTTGCCGCTGAACTGCGGGTAGGGCACGCGCCCGGACGCCGACGTCGTCGCGCCGGCCAGCATCAGGCCGATCATCATCGACCCCGAGTCGCCCATGAAGATCTTGGCGGGCTGGAAGTTGTACGGCAGGAACCCCAGACACGCGCCGGCGAGCGTCGCCGCGATCAGCGCCGGCGGGTACGTGCCGACGTCGCCGCCGGAGCTGTCGAGCAGGCCGAGGGAGAACGCGCACGTGGCCGCCGCGGCGATGAAGCCGAGGCCGCCGGCCAGCCCGTCGAGGCCGTCGACGAAGTTCATCGCGTTGACCATCACCACGACCATCACCACGGTGAGCAGCGCGCCCTGGTTCTTGTCGAGCACCAGCACCGAGCCGAACGAGCCGTCGTTGCCGCCCCACGGCACCCAGAACGACACCCACTGCACGCCGAAGATCACCAGGATCCCGGCGCACATGACCTGGCCGGCCAGCTTCGTCCAGGCGTCGAGCTCGAACCGGTCGTCGAGCGCGCCGATGAGCGAGATGACCCCGGCGGCCAGCAGCACGCCGACCGAGTCGAACGACGCGTCGAAGCCGTGCGACAACGCGGGCAGCTGGTGGGCCAGGCCCATCGCGCCGGCGACGCCGAGGAAGATCCCGATCCCGCCCATCCGCGGGATGGGGGCGACGTGGACGTCGCGCGCCCGCGGGTTCGCGATCGCGCCGACGCGGATCGCGATCCGGCGCACGACGCCGGTGAGCAGGTACGTCACGGCCGTCGCGGTCAGCGCGACGAGGATGTATTCCCGGATGGGGAGAAGACCGGATGTGGGCGGCACGGGTGCGTCACGCTCGCGGGGTCGGGGTCACCCGCGACACGCTATCGTGCCGCGGGATTCCGCTCGATCCGGCTTCAGGCCAACGTTTCCGCGGGTACACCGAGCACCTCCGCGATGGCTTCCTTGCCCACGGCGCCCTCGCGCAGCACCACCGGTTCGGTGCCGGTCAGGTCCACGATGCTCGACGCGACGGGCTCGCCGCTCGACCCGCCGTCGAGGTACACCGCGACCGAGTCGCCCAGCTGTTCCTGCGCTTCCTGCGCGGTGCTGGCCGGCGGGCGGCCGGAGACGTTCGCGCTCGAGACGGCCATCGGGCCGACGTCGCGCAGCAGCTCCAGCGCCACCGGGTGCAGCGGCATCCGCAGCATCACGGTGCCGCGGGCGTCGCCGAGGTTCCACTGCAGACTCGGCGCGTGCGGGAGCACGATGGACAGGTCCCCCGGCCAGAACGCTTCGATGAGCGCCCGCGCCTGCGGCGGCACGCCGAGCACCAGGCCGTCCACAGTGGACCAGGACCCGACGAGCACGCCGACCGGCATGTCCGGGCCGCGGTTCTTCGCGCGCAGCAGCGCCTGCACGGCGCCCGAGTCGAAGGCGTCGGCGCCGATGCCGTAGACCGTGTCGGTCGGCAGGACGACCAGCCTGCTCGACCGCACCGCGCCCGCGGCCGCCGCCAGTCCGTCGGCCCGGGACTCCCGCTTGCTGCAGTCGTAGACCACGCTCATGGTGGCCAAGAGTAGTCCGGCCGCCTCCGCGGCCGTTCGCCGCGTCACACCGGCCCGCGGGGGCGCCCCCGTCTTCCACGCTACCGGCGGGCACCGACAGTTCCGGGCGCTCGCGGCGCGTGCCGGCGGACTTGTCCACAGCGCCCGGCGCGGGCCGACAACCGGCCAGACTTTCGTCGTGGAGCAAGCGGGTAAACCTCGCCCCTAGGCAGAACCACGACACCGGGGCTCAATACGGTCGATCTTCGGGAACCACCACCCCGTGAGTCCCAGTGAAGGAGCCGCAGATGCGCCCCAGAACCCCGAAAGCGCTCGCTCTGCTCGCCGCGGTCACCGTCCTCACCGGGCTCGGCACCGGCACCGCCGCCGCCGAGCCGCTCACCCGTGGCTGGCCCGCCCCGATCGACGCCGCGCACTGGGAGAACCAGGACCACATGACCTGGTCCGACTACAAGAAGGTGCCCGGGACGAACTGGGCCGACCCGTCCCTGAAGCCGACCCAGCGCACGTTCAAGGGCGCCGTCGTCCTCGCCGACTACCCGGACCAGGACTTCGTCGTCACGAAGCCGGCGAACTCGACGATCTTCGGCAACCCCGGCCCCGCCGCCGCGAACATCTCGCGGACCGGCGTCGCGCGGTACTACCAGGACTTCCTCAACAAGCCCGAAGCGCTCAACAACGGGCACACGATCAACGAGTACTGGATGGAGGACTCCGGCGGCCGCTTCGGCGTGCAGCTGACCGCGTTCGGGCCGTACCGGATGCCCGGGAAGTCCTACGAGTACGGCATGGAGTTCCAGCCGGGCGCCTGCCCGCCCGGCGCGAACTGCAACCGCGACATCCGCAAGGACGCCGGTGACGCGTGGCGCGCCGACGTCGGCGACACCGCGAACCAGTTCGACTTCGTCTTCTACCTCTCCGCCGGCCAGGACGAGAGCTCGACCTGGCAGGAGTTCGGCGAGATGAAGTTCGGCACCAAGGAGAACGTGCCCGACGCGTTCGGCCCGCCGAACCACGACCTGCCCAACTACGCGGCGACGCGGTACGTGCCGTGGACGTCGTGGGCGTCCGCCGCCAGCATCTGGCCGAACGCCCAGGACGGCAGCTCGGTGCAGGCCGAGAGCTCGGGCCAGTCGACCTACGCCCACGAGTTCAGCCACATCCTGGGCATCGGCGACAACTACAACAACCCGTTCGGCGTGCCGCCGTCCCGCAGCTACAGCGGGCCGTGGGACATGCTGTCGCGCGGGACGTTCAACGGACCGGGCGGCCCGCACACGCGCTGGCGGATCCCGGCGACGCAGGGCAGCTCGATGGGCGCCCAGCACCAGCTGCGCAACAAGCTGAAGCTCGGCATCGTCGACCCGGCGGCCGTCCTGCAGCTGGACCGCAATGAGCTGGCGAAGACCGGCCCGGTGTCGGCGCGCATCACCGCGCGCGAGACCGAGGCCCAGCCCGGCGCGTTCACCGGGCTGAACATCAAGCTGACGGGCGGCGACAAGGCCCCGAAGTGCGACCGCGCGAAGGACCCGTTCTGCGACGGCGGCGGCTACGACAACTACACGGTCGAGGTCGTCGACCGGATGGGCGCGGACTCGTTCGCGCCGGACTCCGGCGTCATGATCACGAAGACGAAGAACAAGGACAACGCGCCCTTCGACTGGGTGATCGACGCGAACCCGCAGGACATCGGCATCACCGACTACACCAAACCCGACGGCACGCCGGTCAAGATCACCATCGGTGACTACCGCCAGCTCGACGACGCCCTGTTCAAGGCGGGCACCGAGGCGGCCAGCCCGTACGAGTACACCGACCAGGCCAACCGGCTGCGGTTCCTGATCACCGACGTGGCCCGGGACCGCCGCGGCATCCTGTCGTACACGGTCACGGTCGCTTCGCTGGACGGCTCGGGCACCCAGGCGCGCGGCACGGCGGTGACCCCGGCGCCGCCGGCGTTCGCCCGCGGTGGCCTCGCGACCTGCGACTTCGGCCTGCTCAACACGGGCTCGGCGCAGGGCGCGAAGGCACCGTACGACACCGACACGTACCGGCTGAGCGTCTCGACGGACGCGCGCGGCTGGGAGGTCCGCTTGCCGAACGAGCTGGCAACGGCGAAGTTCGGCGGCCACGCGAAGGTCCCGGCGTACGCGAAGCGCGGCGCGGGAGGTGACCTGGCGGCAAGGGTGAAGCTGACGGCGACCTCGGTGAGCGACCCGTCCAAGACGGCGACAGCGAGCTGCACGGCGTTCGGCTTCTAGCGACCGGTCCGGAGCGGCCCGCCCGGCGCGGGCCCCTCCGGGCGGCCTCGTTGTCCACAGGCCGGCCGAGCTGTGGACAAGCTTGCGCGGGAGCGGCCGTTTCCGGCTTTTCGTCGGAGGCGGCCGATACGCTGGAACCGGGGACGGCCCCCTGGGAGGGCGGGCCTCCGGTGCCCGGCTCGGCCGCGATCGCCCGCAGCGACACCCCGGGCTCGCGGACCCGGTCAGCGAGCCGAGCCCGCTCCTGCGGAGTCACACGACCGCGGTCGGCGTGACCGGTACCGCCGTGGCCTGGGCCGCCGACTTTTCGCGGTCCGGTGGCCGACTCTGGCCCCGCTTCCTTGGAGCCCATCCACCAGCGCAGCGAAAGCCGCCCGCTGGTCAAGGCTCTGCCGGACCGAACAGACCACGCTGGAAACCGCCGAGCAGCCTTCCGGGCAGCCCCTCAGTCCGCGTCCGACGCCGCTTCCGCTTCTTCGACCAGCTCCACCAGCTCCGCGATGAGCGCCCGGCCGCCCTCCATCTCCGGGAACCACTCCCACGCCACCGCCGGGAGCGACTCGCGGATCACCCTCATGATCTCGGCGCCCTGTTTCTCGGAGTAGCTGCTCAGGGCGAAGAACCCGTAGCCCCCGGCGACGAACTTCCGCAGGTCCGCGGCCAGCGCCGGGTCTTCGACGCGGTCGGCGACGAACTCCAGGACCCGGCGCAGCAGGCCGCGGCTGGGGTTCCAGTCGAGGAAGCCCAGGTCACGCTTCCCCGGCGGGTCGACGATGAAGATCCCCGACACGCGCTCAGCCCAGCCGTCGGGCCGTGACGAACCGGGCGCGACCGGTCAGGTCCGCGTGGTCCTCGACGCCCGTCAGCACCCGCCGGGCGCGCACCAGCGCCGGGACTGCCGAGCCGTGCGTGTCGTCGTGCTCGATCGCCAGCCCTCCTCCGGGCCGCAGCAGCCGGGCGCCCGCCGCGATCGCGTGGCGGATCACCGCCAGCCCGCTCTCCTCCGCGAACACCGCGCGGGGCGGGTCGTGCTCCGCGACCTCGGGCGGCACCGGCGTGCCCTCCGGGACGTACGGCGGGTTGCACAGCACCAGGTCGACCAAGCCGTCCAGCTCGGCGAACATCGTCGGGTCGCCGATGTCACCCGAGTACAGGCGGATCGGGGTGTTGCCCGCGTCCGCGTGGACGTCCGCGTTGTGCCGCGCCCAGGCCAGCGCCTGCGGGTCGACGTCCACCGCGTAGACCACCGCGTCCCGCCGCGCGTGCGCCACCGCCAAGGCCAGCGCGCCCGAGCCGGTGCACAGGTCGACCACCACCGGGAACTCGCGCCCCTGCAGGAACTTGACGCCCCACTCGAGCAGCAGCTCGGTCTCCGGCCGCGGCACGAACACCCCCGCGCCGACCGCGACCGTGATCTCCCCCAGCGCGGCCCAGCCCGTCAGGTACTGCAACGGGATCCGCTTCGCGCGCTGCTGGACGAGCTGGCCGATGGCCTCGATGACCGGCGGGTCGACGAGCGGCACCATCGGCAGCCGCCCCCGGTCGACGCCGAGCACGTGCGCCGCGATCACCTCGGCGTCGAACCGCGGGGACTCGACCCCCGCCCGTTCGAGGATCCGGGTGGCCTCGATGATGGCCAGGCGCAGCGGCTGCCGATTCACTCGTCGTCCTTCACCTCGTCAAGCCTGGCACACCAGGCGGAACTCCCCCGTCAGGACACGCGCCGGTCCCACGCCGTCCAGCGTATCGAGGCCCCCTCACGGGCATGACAAACAGCCGCGAAACACGGGTCACCACCACAATGGATCCGCACGGTGACGCTTCCGGTGCCGCCCCGCGCGGATATCCTGACCGGGGCGTAGCCGATCTCCACCGATGCCCGAGACGCCGACCCACCGGGAGCGCCAGTGCCGACCGAGCCGACCACGCGCCGCCGGGTCGCGTTCATCTTCCCCATCTACAACGAGGAAGCGAACATCGACCTGCTGCACCGCACGGTCGACGAGGTCACCGCGCCGCTGGCCGGGAAGTACGACTTCAGCTTCATCTACGTCGACGACGGCAGCCGCGACGCCTCTCTGGACCGGCTCACCGAGCTGAGGGCGCGCGACCCGCGCGTCACGGTCGTCGAGCTGTCCCGCAACTTCGGCCACCAGATGGCCGTCACCGCCGGGCTCGACCTGGTCGACGCCGACGCCGCGATCATCATGGACAGCGACCTGCAGGACCCGCCGCGGGTGGCCCTCGAGCTGCTCGAGAAGTGGGAAGAGGGCTACGAGGTCGTCTACGCGCAGCGCCGGTCGCGCCGGGATTCGCCGTTCAAGCGGCTCACCGCGAGCGCGTTCTACTGGTTCCTGCGGAAGATGGCCGCGGTCGACATCCCGAAGAACACCGGCGACTTCCGGCTGGTCGACCGCAAGGTCGTCGACGAGCTGCGCAAGTACCGCGAGCGCGACCGGTTCCTGCGCGGGCTGGTCAGCTACGTCGGGTTCCGGCAGACGGCGGTGCTGTTCGACCGCGACCAGCGCCACGCGGGCGTCACCGGCTACCCGCTGACGAAGATGCTGCGCTTCGCCGCCGACGGCATCCTCGGCTTCTCGACGACGCCGCTGCGGATGATCACGCGGATGGGCTACTTGATCTCGCTGCTGAGCTTCCTCGGCGTGCTCTACGTCATCGGCGTGAAGCTGTTCGCGCCGGAGACCGCGGTGCCCGGCTGGGCGTTCATCACCATCGCGATGTTCTTCCTCGGCGGGATTCAGATCATCATGCTCGGCGTGCTCGGCAGCTACATCGGCCGCACGTACTCGCAGGTGCAGAACCGGCCTTTGTATACAGTGGCGACAGTGCGTACAGGGGTTCCCGAGCCCGCCGAGGACAGCGAAGACCGCCGGAGTGCCGCCCGATGAAGCTCGTCACCGCCACGCAGGTGCGCTTCGGGATCGTCGGCATCGGCAACACGCTGGTCGACGCGCTGGGGTACGCGCTCCTGGCGACGGTCGGCGTCCCGACATTCGTCGCGAACTTCATTTCGACGACCGCCGGCATGCTGCTGTCGTTCACGCTGAACCGGAACTTCACGTTCCGCGCGAAGGACGGCGACATCCGGAAGCAGGCGCTGCTGTTCTTCGGCGTGACGGCGTTCGGGCTCTGGGTCGTGCAGTTCGGCGTCATCACGCTGGTCAGTCACCTGTTCCCGGGCGTCAACCTGCTCGTGCCGAAGGGCGCGGCGATCGTCGTCGGCCTCTTCTGGAACTACCTGCTCTACCACTACGTCGTGTTCCGGCACCGGCCCGTTTCGCCCGTTCCCGGTGCGGCGCCCGTGGACTCTGCGTGATCTCGTACGCTCTTCCGAGTGCGATTCCGTGAACTGCGCTTCGGCTTGGGCGTCTTCGTCCTTTCCCTGGGCGTCCTGCTGGTCCGGTTCCTCGTGCCGAGGCCGGTCGGGATGGCCGACAACGGCGACGGCTGGCGCCTGCTGTGCGACCTCGGCGGCCGGCACCCCGAGCTCAGCTCCGAGTTCTACGTGCACTTCAGCTACGGGCCGGGGTCGGCCTGCAAGAGCGACTACATCTCCAGCCAGGCGTGGCTCGACTGGTTCGCGAGCAAGCTCGGCAAGGTGCTCGGCTCGTCCGCGGAGCTCAACCTGCTGGTGCTCGGCGCGATCACGTGCGTGCTGGTCGCGGTGGGCGTCGCGGCGACGGTGCTCGGCCTGGACCTGAGCCGCCGCAACCGCGTCATCGCGGCGGTGCTCCTGCTGCTCGTGATGGCCGACTCGGCGTTCTTCGGCTACTTCGCGTCGGTGCTCAGCGAGGGCGCCGGCTTCGTCGGCATGCTGCTGATGGCCGGCGGCCTGCTGCTGATGGGCCGCACGGGCGCGCCGCGGTACTGGGGCGCGGCGCTGACCGTGGTCGGCGCGCTCATCGGCATCAACGCGAAGTCGCAGACGCTGCTGCTGATCCCGCTGTTCGTGCTGGCCCTGGCGCTGATCAAGCCGCTCGGCCGGCGCGGCCGGGCGCGGTGGCTGCTGCCGCTGGGCGTGCTGGTGGTCGTCGGCGCGGGGACGGCGGCGGTGCAGTCCCACGGCGACCCGGCCAACGCGGAGTACCGCGAAGCGAACATGTACCACGTCGTGTTCGACAGCATCGTCGACGGCAAGCACGACACGGACGCCGACCTGGCGGCGCTGGGCCTGCCGCCGAGCGCGAAGAAGTTCATCGGCACGGGCTGGTGGGCGGCACACCCGTGGACGGACGCGGACTACAACGGCTTCCGCGACAAGATCAGCCGCCGCAACGTGGTGAGCTACTACGCGGCCCACCCGCAGCGCACGCTGCAGATCCTCCAGCAGGGAGCGGTCGACACGCTGACGGCGCGCCCGTCCCGGCTGGGCAGCTTCGCGGAGTCGTCCGGGCTGCCGAAGATGGCGCAGGAGTACCGGGTGCCGGTGTTCTCCGGGCTGTCGAAGCTCGCGGCGCCGCTGGGGCTGTTCGTGCTGGTCCCGTTCTGGCTGCTGATCGGCTGGGCGGGCGTGCGCGCGTTCCGCCGGCACCGCCGCGAGTACGGGATCGTGGTGTTCTTCCTGCTGCTGTTCGCGGTCGGCCAGTTCGGGTTGTCCGCGCTGGGCGAGGGCGTCGAGGGCGTGAAGCACCAGCTGCTGACGCTGTTCCCGACGTTCCTGGCGTTCGCGTTCGCGGTGCTCAGCCTGTTCCCGAAGCCGGCGCAGGCCGAGCCCGAACCGGCGGAGGTCCCGGACGAGGAGCCGGCGACCGAGGTCTTCGAGGCCTTCCGCGAGCCGGAGAAGCCCGCCGTCCGCTAAACCGTTCCGGCTTCCCGCGCGTGAGGAGGGCGGTGGTCCGGGAGCAGCCCGGACTCCGCTTACCTGTGGGAGGCAAGTATGCGGTCATTCGTGCGGAAGTCAGCCGTCGTCGCCGGTGTGGTGGCAGCCGGGATCGTCGTGGCGCCCGCCGCGCAGGCGACCACCGCGGCCAAGCCGGTGGCGGTGTGCCCGGGCACGGAACTCCACAAGGACGGCTTGCCCAAGCCGCTGAAGAACCAGCTCGGCGACCAGGCCGGCACGCTGCGCCTGTGGTATTCCAGCGCGAACGGTGGCACCAACTGCGCGAAGGTCACCAGCGACGGGGCGCCCGCGCGGTCGATTTCGGTCAGCATGTGGACGAACGGGGGCACTCCGGTGACCGACTCCGGCCCGTACCACGAGTACGCGGGCGGAGTGGTGCTCACCGGCACCGCCGGCAAGTGCATCTACTTGTCCGGCAACCTCTCGCTGGGCAGCGGCTCGGTCAACCAGTTCCGCGCCTCGGCCGGCCCGGTCGCCTGCGGCTGATCCCCACCGGGCTGGGCCGCCGGGAGGTGGCTCAGCCCGCCGAGGCGGCCAGCCGCTCCTCGCGGTCCGCGGTCGCCAGCGCGTCCAGCACGCCGTCCAGGTCGCCGTCGAGGACCTGGTCCAGGTTGTACGCCTTGTAGTTCACCCGGTGGTCCGAAATGCGGTTCTCCGGGAAGTTGTACGTCCGGATCCGCTCGGAGCGGTCGACCGTGCGGACCTGGGACTTGCGGGCGTCCGACGCCTTCGCCGCCGCCTCTTCCTCCGCGACCGCCTGCAGCCGGGCCTGGAGCACCTGCAGGGCCCGCGCGCGGTTCTGGATCTGGGACTTCTCGTTCTGGCACGACACCACGATGCCCGTCGGCAGGTGGGTGATCCGGACCGCCGAGTCCGTCGTGTTGACGCTCTGGCCGCCCGGGCCCGACGACCGGAACACGTCGATGCGCAGGTCGTTCGGGTCGATCTCGACCTCGACCTCCTCCGGCTCCGGGTAGATCAGCACGCCGGAGGCCGACGTGTGGATGCGGCCCTGGGACTCCGTCGCCGGCACGCGCTGGACGCGGTGCACGCCGCCCTCGAACTTCAGCCGCGACCAGACGCCGTCGACGACCGCCGACTTCGTCTTGATCGACAGCGTGACGTCCTTGAAGCCGCCCAGGTCGGAGTCGACCGAGTCGAGGACCTCCGCCTTCCAGCCGTGGCGCTCGGCGTAGCGCAGGTACATCCGCAGCAGGTCGCCGGCGAACAGGGCCGACTCCTCGCCGCCCTCGCCGGACTTGATCTCCATCACGACGTCGGAGCCGTCGTACGGGTCGCGCGGCAGCAGCAGCTCGGTGAGCTTGGACTCGAGGTCGGGGATCCGCGCGCTCAGCTCCTCGGCCTCGGCGGCGAACTCCGCGTCCTCCGACGCCATCTCCCGTGCGGCCGCGAGGTCGTCGCGGGTCGTGTCGAGCTCGTGGACCGCCCGGACCACCGGCGTCAGCTCGGCGTAGCGGCGGCCGAGCTTGCGGGCGCGCGCCTGGTCGGCGTGCACCGCCGGGTCCGCCAGCTGCTGCTCCAGCTCCGCGTGTTCGGCGAGCAGCCCCTTGAGCGAGCTCGAATCCACCTCTGCCACCTCTCAGCCCGGTCCGACCAAAACAACGGCGCCCACCCGCGCGTGCGGGTGGGCGCCGTGGAAAAAGCTACTTGGCGTCGGCGTCCTTCTTCTGACGCTTGCCGTAGCGAGCCTCGAAGCGCGCGACCCGGCCACCGGTGTCCATGATCTTCTGCTTGCCCGTGTAGAACGGGTGGCAGTTCGAGCAGATCTCGACGTGGATGTTGCCGCTGGTCTTGGTGCTGCGCGTGGTGAAGCTGTTGCCGCAGTCGCAGTTCACTTCGGTGACTACGTACTCGGGGTGAATGCCGCTCTTCATGGTGTCCTCTCTCGTTGGCTCCGGGTCCCCAGTCGTTCCTCGGGGTGAACCGGTGCCGGACTTCAGCGGGTAATTCTGCCAGACGGGCTGACGATCACTGGAACGCACCCCGCTGACCTGGTATTCCGAACGCGCCGGAGGCCTCCCCGCGGCGAAGCGGGGAGGCCTGGCGATGAGCACGTTCAGTCGTCTTCGCCGCCACCGAGGGCGGTCTTCGACACCTGCATCAGGAACTCGGTGTTCGTCTTCGTCTTGCGCAGCCGCGAGATCAGCAGATCGATGGCCTGCTGCGAGTCGAGCGCGTGCAGCACCCGGCTCAGCTTCACGGTCACGGCCAGCTCGTCCGGGTTCAGCAGCAGCTCGTCCTTGCGGGTACCGGACGGGTTGACGTCGACGGCCGGGAACACCCGGCGCTCGGCGATCTTCCGGTCGAGCTTGAGCTCCGCGTTACCGGTGCCCTTGAACTCTTCGAAGATGACCGTGTCCATCGTCGAGCCGGTCTCGACCATCGCCGTGGCGAAGATGGTCAGCGAGCCGCCGTTCTCGATGTTGCGCGCCGCGCCGAGGAACCGCTTCGGCGGGTAGAGCGCGGTCGAGTCGACACCACCGGACAGGATCCGGCCGGACGCCGGAGCCGCCAGGTTGTAGGCCCGGCCCAGGCGGGTGATCGAGTCGAGCAGCACGACGACGTCGTGGCCCATCTCGACCAGGCGCTTGGCCCGCTCGATCGACAGCTCCGCGACCGAGGTGTGGTCGGCCGGCGGCCGGTCGAAGGTCGAGGCGATGACCTCGCCCTTCACCGAGCGCTGCATGTCGGTGACCTCTTCCGGACGCTCGTCGACCAGGACGACCATCAGGTGGCACTCGGGGTTGTTCGTGGAGATCGCGTTCGCGATGTCCTGCATGATCGTGGTCTTACCGGCCTTCGGCGGCGACACGATCAGGGCGCGCTGCCCCTTGCCGACCGGCATGATCAGGTCGATCACGCGGGTCGTGAGCTTGTGCGACTCGGTCTCGAGGCGCAGCCGCTCGTTCGGGTACAGCGGGGTCAGCTTGGTGAAGTCCGGCCGCCGCTTGGCCTCGTCCGGCTCCAGGCCGTTGATCGAGTCGACGCGCACCAGCGGGTTGAACTTCTGCCGCTGCTGCTCGCCGTCACGCGGCTGGCGCACGACACCGGTGATGGCGTCACCGCGGCGCAGGCCGTACTTGCGGACCAGCGAGAGCGACACGTACACGTCGTTCGGGCCGGCGAGGTAGCCGGACGTCCGCACGAACGCGTAGTTGTCGAGCACGTCCAGGATGCCCGCGACGGGCAGCAGGACGTCGTCCTCGCGGATCTCGGTGTCCGGCGAACCGCCGTCGCGCTGGCCGCCGCCACTGCCCCGGCGACGACGGTCGCGGAAGCGACGGCCGCGACGGCCGCCTTCCTCGTCGTCGTCCGGCTGCTGGTTGCGGTTGTCCTGGCCGCCGCGGTTGCCGCCGTCCTGCTGCTGGTTGCGCTGGCGGTTGCCGTCCTGGCGGTTGCCGTCCCGGCCGCCACCCTGGCGCTGCTGGTCGCGGTTGCCACCCTGCTGGCGGTCGCCACCGCTCTGCTGCCGGTCGCCGCCGCTCTGGCGCTCGCCCTGCTGGCGGTCGCCCTGCTGACGGTCACCGTCGGGCGAGCCGGCGGCGCGGTTCGAGCCACGGCGACGGCGGCCGCGGCCGCCCTCCTCGGGCTGGCCGTCCTGGCCGTCCTGCTTGTCCTGCTGCGGGCGCTCGGCCTGCGGCTGGGTGTCCGCGGGAGCCTCGGCGGCGGGCGCGGCGGCCTTCGGCTCCGGCTTGCGCTCGACCGGGGCGGCGGGCGCCTCGGCCTTGGGCTCGGCCTTCGGGGCCTTCGGCGGCTCGCCGACGCCGTCCAGCGGCAGCGTCTCCGCCGTCGCACGCGGCTTGCGGGACTTGCCCTGGCGCTCGCGGATCGCGGCGATCAAGTCGCCCTTGCGCATGCCCGTCGTCTCGCCGACGCCGAGCTCCCCAGCCAGCGAACGCAGTTCGGCGACGGTCTTACCGGTCAGCCCGCCGACCGTCCGCTTGGGAGCGGGGGCGGTGCCGTTCGTCTCGGCCGTGCCGCTCACGTCGCTCAAAAGATCGGTGTTGCTCACACATGTCCTTCCTGACCGATCCACGCCTCCAGGTGGATCAGCGGACTGCCGCTCGCTTCTGATCGCGAACCGGCGTATCTGCCCCCCGATACGCGAGATGAGCTCTTCGGCCGTGCGGAACACAGCTGGAGCGCCTCCACCACAGGGGTTTGCGTCCTCCAAACGGAGGACACGGAATTCGGCACCGCCGAAACCGGAAACCCGCCCAAGTCGTTCCGCGTTACCCCGCTTGCCAGGCGGTGCGGATTCGGCGGATCAACGAAGGATGCGATCCGGGAGGACCGGCATCGGGTGCGGAAACGCACGGTGATCGAACGCCCCCGAGGGTAGACCGCGGCGGTTCCGGGTGCAACAACCACCCCCCGCGTGGCGGGCGCGTGACCCGGCCTTCACCGGGCCGCAACCTGCACACCCGTGAGATCCACGGGCAGCTCGGAGACTACGAATCCCTCAACGTCGACCCCCGGCGGCAGTATTCCCGTGGTGGTCAGCGCGAGCACCGTGGGACCCGCGCCGGACACCGCGGCGGCCACGCCCCGGGCACGCAGCGTCGCCACCAGCTCGCCGCTGGCCGGGTACGCGGGCGCGCGGTAGTGCTGGTGCAGGCGGTCTTCGGTGGCCGCCAGCAGCAGCTCCGGCTTCGCCGTCAGCGCGTGCACGGCGAGCGCGGCGCGGCCGGCGTTGTGCGCGGCGTCGGCGTGCGGGACGGTCGCCGGCAGCAGGCCGCGCGTGGTCGCGGTGGCCGAGCGGACGGCCGGGACGGCCACGACCGGCCGGATCGCCGCGTGCGGCGCGAGGCGCTCGGCGTGGAATTCGCCACTTTCGCACCAGGCCAGGACGAACCCGCCGAACAGGCTGGCCGCGGCGTTGTCGGCGTGGCCCTCGAAGCCGGCGGCCAGTTGCAGCGCGCCGAAGGCGTCGAGCTCGCGGCCCGCGAGCGCGTACCCGGCGGCGACGCCGGACACCACCGCGGCGGCCGACGAGCCGAGGCCGCGCGCGTGCGGGATCGCGTTGTGGCAGCGCAGGTGCAGGCCCGGCGGCTCGGCACCGAGGTGCGCGCAGGTCTCGCGGATCGCGCGGACGACCAGGTGGGTCTCGTCGGTGGGGACGTCCTCGACCCCGCCCGCGCCCGCGTCGATCACCTCGACCTTGAGGCCGGCGTCGATCACCCGCACCTCGACGACGTCGTAGAGGCCCAGGGCCATGCCGAAGGCGTCGAAGCCCGGCCCGAGGTTCGCCGTCGACGCCGGGACGGTGACCGTGAACCCGCTGGTCACCGCAGGTCCAGCGCCGCCGCGACCGCCGAGGGGTCCACCGCGAGGGGCTCGACCTCGACGTTGCCCGCCAGGGCCGTCTGCGGGTCCTTCAGGCCGTGCCCGGTGACCGTGCAGACCACGCGGGACCCCTTCGGCAGCCGGCCGTCGGCGGCCGTGGCCAGCAGGCCGGCCACGCTGGTCGCCGACGCCGGCTCGACGAACACGCCCTCGCGCCCGGCCAGCAGCCGGTACGCCTCGAGGATCTTCTCGTCCGTCACGGCTTCGAAGAGGCCGTTCGACGCGTCCTTGGCCTTCACCGCGGCCGTCCACGAGGCCGGGCTGCCGATCCGGATCGCGGTCGCGACCGTCTCCGGGTCCGCCACCGGCTCGCCGTGCACGAGCGGTGCCGCACCGGCCGCCTGGAAGCCGAACATCCGCGGCGTGTTCTTCACCACACCGTCGGCCGCGTACTCCGAATACCCCGCCCAATAGGCGGTGATGTTGCCCGCGTTGCCGACCGGCAGGCAGTGGATGTCCGGTGCCGTGCCGAGCACGTCGCAGATCTCGAACGCGGCGGTCTTCTGGCCGGCGATGCGCACCGGGTTGACCGAGTTGACCAGGGTGACCGGGTAGTCGGCCGCGGTCTTGCGGGCCAGCTCGAGGCAGTCGTCGAAGTTGCCGTCGACCTGCAGGATCCGCGCGCCGTGCAGCACGGCCTGGGCGAGCTTGCCCATCGCGATCTTGCCCTGCGGCACCAGCACGGCGCAGGTGAGGCCGGCGCGCGCGGCGTAGGCGGCGGCCGAGGCGGAGGTGTTGCCGGTCGACGCGCAGATCACCGCCTTCAGCCCGCTGGCGAGCGCGTGCGTGATGGCCACGGTCATCCCGCGGTCCTTGAACGAGCCGGTCGGGTTGGCGCCTTCGACCTTGAGGTGCACCTCGCAGCCGGTCAGCTCCGACAGGTAGCGCGCGCGCAGCAGCGGCGTGTTGCCTTCGCCAAGCGTGACGACCTGCGCGCCGTCGGGGACGGGAACGCGGTCGCGGTAAGCCTCGATGAGTCCGGGCCAAGGGTGCCTGATCATGCGATCGCCTCGCTTCGCGAGACAGTGTTTGATTCCTTTTGGCGCATGATGTCCATGGTTCGCTCGCAAGCGTCGCTCACTGGTCTTCGCCTTCCACCCGCATCACGCTGACAACTTCGTGGACGACGTCGAGCTTCGCGATTTCGTCCACAGTGGACTGCAGGGCGGCGTCCGGCGCCTGGTGCGTCACGACGACCAGGCTCGCGCGGTCGCCGACGTCGCTCTGCCGCACGGCGGCGATGCTCACCCCGTGCCCGGCGAACGCCTGCGCCACCTGGGCGAGCACGCCGGCGCGGTCGGCGACGGAAAGGCTTACGTGGTAACGGGTCGGCGTCTGGCCCATCGGCCGCACCGGCAGCGCCGCGTGCGCGGACTCGCGCGGCCCGCGCCCGCCCGCCACCAGGTTGCGGGCCACCGCGACGAGGTCGCCGAGCACCGCGCTCGCGGTCGGCGCGCCACCCGCGCCCTGGCCGTAGAACATCAGCTCGCCGGCCGCGTCGGCCTCGACGTAGACGGCGTTGAACGCGCCGCCGACGCCCGCCAGCTGGTGGCTGCGCGGGATCATCACCGGGTGCACGCGGGCGGAAACCGACTCGACGCCGTCGTCGTCGGTGACGCGCTCGCAGATGGCCAGGAGCTTGACCGTGCGGCCCAGCATCCGCGCCGCGCCGAGGTCGGCGGCGGTGACGTCGGCGATGCCTTCGCGGTGGACGTCCGAGGCGGTCACGCGGGTGTGGAAGGCCAGCGACGCGAGGATCGCGGCCTTCGACGCGGCGTCGTAGCCGTCGACGTCGGCGGTCGGGTCGGCCTCGGCGTACCCGAGCCGGCTGGCCTCGTCGAGCGTCTCGGCGTAGCCGGCGCCGGTGGAGTCCATCGCCGAGAGGATGTAGTTCGTGGTGCCGTTGACGATGCCCATCACGCGCGTGATGCGGTCGCCCGCGAGGGATTCGCGCAACGGGCGCAGCAGCGGGATGGCGCCGGCGACGGCGGCCTCGAAGTAGAGGTCGGCGCCCGCGGCGTCGGCCGCCTCGAACAGGTCGGCGGAGTGCTCGGCCAGCAGGGCCTTGTTCGCCGTGACGACGGACTTCCCGGCCTTCAGCGCGGCGAGCAGCCAGCCGCGCACCGGCTCGATGCCGCCGACCAGCTCGACCACGACGTCGACGTCGTCGCTGGTCACGAGCTTTTCCGCGTCGGCGGTCAGCAGCTCCGGCGGCAGCTCGGGGTGCTTGTCCGGGCGGCGGACGGCGATGCCGGCCAGCTCGACCGGCGTGCCCGCCCGCGCGGCCAGCTCACCGGCCTGCTCGGTGAGCAGCCGGGCGACCTCGCCGCCGACGGTCCCGCAGCCGAGCAGGGCGACGCGCACGGCCCGGCGTTCCTCTGGGGCAGCCACTGTGTTCAGACCTCCAGGCGCAGCATGTCGTCGGTCGTCTCGCGCCGCAGCAGCAGCCGGGGGCTGCCGTTGCGCACGGCGACCACGGCCGGGCGGGGCTGCCGGTTGTACGTGCTCGCCATCGAGTAGCAGTAGGCACCGGTCGCCGCCACGGCCAGCAGGTCGCCGGGAGCCAGCGTGTCGGGCAGCCAGCAGTCTCGTACGACGATGTCGCCGGACTCACAGTGTTTTCCCACCACCCGGGACAGTACGGCCTGCACCGGCCGGCCGGCGTCTTCCGCGGAGCGGGAAACCAGCCGGACGTCGTACACGGCGTCGTACAGCGCGGTCCGGATGTTGTCGCTCATCCCGCCGTCGACGCTGACGTAGCGGCGGACCGCGTCGTCGCCGAGCGAGACGTCCTTGATCGTGCCGACTTCGTAGAGCGTGACCGTGCCGGGGCCGGCGATCGCGCGGCCCGGCTCGCCCGCGATGCGCGGCACCGGCAGGCCCGCGTACGCGCACTCCTTGCGGACGATCTCGCGGATCTGCGTGATCATCTGCGCCGGCGGCGGCGGGTTGTCCTTTTCGGTGTAGGCGATGCCGAAGCCGCCGCCGAGGTCGACCAGGCTCAGCTGGTCGAGCAGCTCGGGGCCGTGCTCCTTGGCCAGGTCGGCGAGCAGCCCGACGACGCGGCGGGCGGCGACCTCGAAGCCGTCGGCGTCGAAGATCTGCGAGCCGATGTGGCTGTGCAGGCCGACGAGCTTCAGCGACCGCGCGTTGAGCACCCGGCGCACCGCCTCGGCGGCGTCGCCGGAAGCCAGGGAGAAGCCGAACTTCTGGTCCTCGTGGGCGGTCGCGATGAACTCGTGGGTGTGCGCCTCGACGCCGACGGTGACCCGGATGAGCACCGCCTGCACGACGTCGTGGCGCGCGGCGATGTCGGCCAGCCGGGCGATCTCGAAGTAGGAGTCGAGCACGATCGTGCCGACGCCGGCGACGATCGCCGCCTCGAGCTCCGCGGGCGACTTGTTGTTGCCGTGGAAGGTGATCCGCTCGGCCGGGAAGTTCGCGCGCTGCGCCACGGCGAGCTCGCCGCCGCTGCAGACGTCCAGGCTCAACCCCTGCTCGGCCACCCAGCGGGCGATCTCGATGGAGAGGAACGCCTTCGACGCGTAGTGCACCAGCGACGGGTCGTCGAACGCCTCGGCGTAGTCCGCGCAGCGGGACTTGAAGTCGGCCTCGTCGACGACGAACAGGGGCGTGCCGTGCTTCTCGGCGAGCTCGCGGACGTCGACACCGGCGATCCGCACGACGCCGTCGGCGGCGCGGAAGGTGTTGCGGGGCCACACCTTCGCGGGGAGCTTGTCGAGCTCCTCGGCCCCCGACGGCTGGAGCCCGGAAGTGTCGGCGTGGGTGTAGACGTCGGCGTGCCTGGGGCCCGCGGGGTGCGCCATTTCTTACATCCGTTCCGGAGCGGAGACACCGAGCAGCGCGAGGCCGTTCGCCAGCACCTGGCGGGCGGCTTCGCAGAGCGCGAGCCGGGCGTACGTCAGAGGGGTCGCCTCTTCGTCGCCCATGGGCAGCACGCGGCCCACGGTGTAGAACTTGTGGTAAGCGCCCGCGAGTTCTTCGAGGTAGCGCGCGATCCGGTGCGGCTCCCGCATTTCGGCGGCGCGGCGCACGGTTTCCGGGAACTCGCCGATGGTGCGGATCAGGTCGCCCTCGGCGGGCAGCGTCAACAGTCCGAAGTCGACGTCCGAAGTGGACTTCAAGCCGAGATCGGCGGCATTGCGCTGCAGTGACGCCAGCCGCGCGTGCGCGTACTGGACGTAGTAGACGGGATTGTCGTTGGAGTGCTTGCGAAGCAGGTCCAAGTCGACGTCCAAAGTGGAGTCGACAGAGTACCGGATCAGCTCGTAGCGGGCCGGGTCGACGCCGACGGCCTCGACGAGGTCCTCCATGGTGATCACGGTGCCGGCGCGCTTGGACATCCGCACCGGCTTGCCGTCGCTGACCAGGTTGACCATCTGGCCGATCAGCACCTCGACCGTCGCCGGGTCGTCGCCGAACGCGGCGGCCGCGGCCTTCAAGCGGGCGATGTAGCCGTGGTGGTCCGCGCCGAGCATGTAGATGCAGAGGTCGAAGCCGCGGTTGCGCTTGTCCTTGAAGTACGCCAGGTCGCCGGCGATGTAGGCCGGGTTGCCGTCCTGCTTGATGACGACGCGGTCCTTGTCGTCGCCGTACTCCGACGACTTGAGCCACCAGGCGCCTTCGTTGAAGTACAGGTTCCCGGAGTCCTTCAGCTGCTGGACGGCGGCGTCGACCGCGCCGGACTCGTGCAGCGAGTTCTCGTGGAAGTAGACGTCGAAGTCGGTGCCGAACTCGTGCAGGCTCTGCTTGATCTCGGTGAACATCAGCTCGATGCCGATCCGGCGGAACGTCTCGTGGCGCTGCTCTTCGGGCAGCGACAGCGCGCTCGGCTCGGCCTTGATGACCTCGGCGGCGATGTCGTTGATGTAGCCGCCCGCGTAGCCGTCCTCCGGCGCGGGCTCGCCCTTCGCGGCGGCGATCAGGGACCGGACGAACCGGTCGATCTGCGCGCCGGCGTCGTTGAAGTAGTACTCGCGGGTGACCTCGCCGCCCTGCGCGCCCAGGACGCGGCCCAGCGCGTCGCCGACCGCGGCCCAGCGGGTGCCGCCCAGGTGGATCGGGCCGGTCGGGTTCGCCGAGACGAACTCGAGGTTGATCTTCGTGCCGGCCAGCGCGTCGCCGCGGCCGTACGCGGCGCCGGCGTCGAGCACCTGGCGCACGATGTCGCCCTGCGCGGCCGCGGCGAGCCGGAAGTTGAGGAAGCCGGGTCCCGCGACCTCGGCCGAGGCGACGCCATCGTCCGCCGAGACCGCTTCGGCGAGCGCCTCGGCGAACTCGCGCGGCTTCAGCCCGGCCTTCTTGGCCACCTGGAGGGCGATGTTCGTCGCGTAGTCGCCGTGGTCGGGGTTGCGCGGGCGTTCGATGGTCACCTGCTCCGGCAGCACGGCGTCGTCGATGCCGCGTGCGGTCAGTACCTGCACGGCGGAGCTGCGGACCAGGTCGGCGAGAGCGGCGGGAGTCACTCCGCGAATTCTAGGTGTGCCCTGGTGGGACGCTCGCATCGGTCTCGGGGACATCACGATGGGCGAGCATGTGAGGCGTTAACGGTGATCAGACGGGTGGTCTCTACACTGGCCGGGGCGGGAATCCGTCCGCAGCCACCAGAGGGAGAACGCGGGAGCCATGGCGAACGGGACAACTCGGAAAAAGGGGTCGGCGGTGAAGGCGGCCCGCGGTTCCGTCGTGAGCAAGAAGGGCACGCCCTGGGGCACGATCATCGCCGTCGTGGCGATCGTCGCCCTGCTCGGCGCCGTGATCACGTACTACATGGTGAAGTCCGCGCCGAAGCGCGAGCAGGCCGACCGCGAGGCCGCCGCCGCTTCGTTCGCGCCGAGCGCGCAGGACCCCGACCCCTCGAAGCGCATCCCGGGCGTGGTGACGGCCACCTACACCGGCAGCGTGCACGTCCTCCCGACCGAGCGCGTGGCCTACGACCACTCCCCGCCGTTCGGCGGCCCGCACGACCAGACCTGGGCCACCTGCACCGGAATCGTGTACCCGACCGCGGTCCGCACCGAGAACATGGTGCACGCGCTCGAGCACGGCGCCGTCTGGATCGCCTACAACCCGCAGCAGGTCACCGGCGACGCGCTCAACCTGCTGAGCGTCCGCGCCAAGGACAAGCCGTTCACGATGCTGTCGCCCTACCCCGGCCTCGACAAGCCGATCTCGCTGCAGTCGTGGGGCCACCAGCTGAAGCTGGACGACGCCAACGACGCGCGGATCGACGAGTTCATCGCCGCGCTGCGGAGCAACCCGAACGGCGTGTACCCCGAGGTCGGCGCGTCCTGCGACGCGGTCCCGGGCCAGTTCGACCCGGACAACCCGCCGCCGTTCAACGCGTCGAAGCCGGGCCCGGACGCGAAGCCGATGGACTACAAGGGCAGTACGGCCGCGCAGGGTGAGCAGGGCATGCCGTCCGCGCCGGCCAACTCCGCTCCGGCTTCGGCCCCGGCATCGCCGACGCCGACCAAGTGACCGCCGAAGCCGACCTCGACACCGAAGAGGTCACCGAGCAGCCGACCTGGTCGCGCTGGGTGATCATCGGCGGGACGCTGCTGGCGGTCCTGCTGATCGGCGCGGCGGCGGGGATGTTCCTGACCCGCGCCGTCGACGATCCGGGAGCCCCGGCCACCCCGGCCGCCGGTTCGGTCGAGGTCGGCTTCGCGCAGGACATGTCGACGCACCACCTCCAGGCGGTGACGATGGCGGGCATCGCCCGCGACCGCACGACCGACCCGGAGATCAAGCAGCTGTCGTTCGACATCGAGCGCACGCAGCTCGAGCAGGTCGGCCGCATGAAGGGCTGGCTCATGCTGTGGGACCAGCCCGAGCAGGCGATCGGCGCGCCGATGAAGTGGATGACGGAACCGATGGCGGGCCACGGTGACATGCCTGGCATGTCGATGGCCCCGTCCTCGGTCAACCCGGCGGGCGGCGCGCTGATGCCGGGCATGGCGACGGACAAGGAGCTGAGCAAGCTGCGCTCGCTGTCCGGTCGCGAGTTCGACGTCTACTTCCTGCAGCTGATGCTCCGCCACCACGAGGGCGGGACGTCGATGGCCCAGTACGCGTCGTCGCATTCGACGCTGCCGGCGTTGAAGGCGCTGGTGACCAGCATCCTGACGTCGCAGGGCGCGGAGATGGACCAGATCAAGCTGATGCTCGCGGGCCGGGGCGCCCAGCCGCTGCCGGCTTGATCACGCCCGGATGCAGCACTTCCGTTCCAGATCGGGCTGAGCTGCAGCCGCTGAACGCCTAGCCGACATTCACGGCGCGGCTGCTACCAGGGCCGTAGCCAGGCAACGTCGTCCGAGTGCGCAAGGCCGCACGGCGACGTTCACGCGCCGACGCCGTGCGGGGGCCGTTCGCCGGACGACCGTACGACCTTCGCCAAGCCGCGGTCGATCGCCGTGCAGCCGGAAGGCCCTCGGCAGAATTCGAATCAACGACACCTGCCTCCGGAGGGCAGTGCTCAGCCGGGCGAGCCTGTAGCTACCAGGACAGTTCCTGGCAGCGGCGCGCGCACTGCGGCGCCTCCACCTGCAGCGTCGCGTGCTCGATCGCGTACCGCGAAGACAGCAGGTTCTGCGCCTCCGTCAGCACCTCGGACTGCTTCGCGGGCGGCGCCAGCGTCAGGTGCGCCGAAGCCACCTCCATGCCCGAAGTCAGCGTCCAGACGTGCAGGTCGTGCACGTCCGCGACCCCCGGCAGCGCGGCCAGTTCGGCGTTGATCGCGCCGACGTCGACGCCCTGGGGCGCGTGCTGGAACAGGATGCGCAGCGCCCGGCGGGCCAGCGTCCACGTGCGCGGCAGCACGAAGAGCCCGATCGCGACACCGATGATCGGGTCGGCGTAGCGCCAGCCTGTCAGCAGCGTCACCGCGCCGCTGACCAGCACGCCGACCGAGCCGATCAGGTCGGCCAGCACCTCGAGGTACGCGCCGCGGACGTTGAGGCTCTCCTTCGCACCGGACCGCAGGACGGCGAAGGAGACGATGTTGGCGGCGAGGCCGGCCGTCGCGGCCAGCAGGACGGGCAGGCCGGGCACGGCGGGCGGGTCGCCGATCCGGCCGACGGCCTCGACGAGGACGTACCCCGCGACGCCGAACAGCAGCACCGCGTTGGCCAGCGCGGCCAGCACCTCCGCGCGGTAGAGCCCGAAGGTGCGGCTGACCGTGGGGCCGGTGCGCCGCGCGAGGACGATGGCGGTCAGCGCCATGCCGACGCCGAGGACGTCGGTGAACATGTGCGCGGCGTCGGAGATCAGGGCCAGCGAGCCGGTCGTGAAGCCGACGACGAACTCGAGCACCATGAAGCCGGCGCCGACGCAGAGGGCGATGGTCAGGCTCCGCACGTACCGGCCCGAGGCGCTCGCCGGCGCGCTCGTGTGCCCGTGTCCGTGGCCGTGTCCCATTCCGCCTCCGTCCTTCGCTCCGGGGGCAAA
This sequence comes from Amycolatopsis sp. NPDC114478, assembly GCF_055633805.1. NCBI lineage: Bacteria > Bacillati > Actinomycetota > Actinomycetes > Pseudonocardiales > Pseudonocardiaceae > Amycolatopsis > Amycolatopsis sp. NPDC114478. The sequence goes on from NZ_JBVKDO010000001.1 coordinate 647,459, forward strand.
CATATAGTCGGATGCGCATATGTGCAACAGAGGGCACCCTAAGTTCACCCACTCGAAAGCTACTACCCGGACCGGCGCCCACCAATCCACCAGGCGGGGTTCCCACCCGGTGGACTTCGTCACGCTTCGGCGCCGACCATCCGCCGCAGCAGGTCGCGCAGTTCGACGCGGTCGTCCGGACCGAGCGCGGCCAGCGGGTCGGCCGCGAACCCCAGCGCCCGCTGGAAGTCGCGGGCCAGCACGGCGCCCGCGGGCGTGGCCACGATGTTCTTGATCCGCCGGTCGCGCTGGTCCGCCCGCCGCTCGACGAGCCCGCGCGCTTCGAGCCGGTCGATGATCCCCGTGACGTTCGAGCGCTCCGAGTTCAGCTTCTCGGCGATCCGGTGCATCGGCAGCGGCTCCCCGAGCGCGGCGAGCACCTTGGCCTGCACCGTTGTCAGTCCCTGCGCGGCCGCCGCGGACTCGTAGGAGTCGACGAACCGGTCGACGATCCGCGCGAGCAGGGCGACGACGTCGTCGGTGATCGGATCAGCGCTCATCCGGTGAGTGTAAGCCGATAGTTGACTGCATGAACCATCCATGCCTATAGTCGTTTTAGTTCACTTCATTAACCATCATTCGCCTGAATCACATCGAGGTCCTCCAGATGAGCAACGACCGCGTCGCCCTGATCACCGGCACGTCCACCGGAATCGGCCTCGCCACCGCCGTCCGGGCCGCCCGCGCGGGCTTCCGCACCGTCGCCACCCTGCGCGACCCCGCCCGCGCGGACCGCCTGCGCGAAGCCGGCGCCGACCTGGACATCCGCCCCCTGGACGTGACCGATCCCGCGTCCGTCCGCGCGGCGGTCGAGGGCGTCCTCGCCGACTACGGCCGGCTCGACGTGCTGGTCAACAACGCCGGCGCGGGCCACGTCGGCACGCTCGAGCAGGAGCCGGTCTCCGCGGTGCGCGAGACGATGGAGGTCAACTTCTTCGGCGTCGCCGAGACGACGAAGGCCGCGCTGCCGGCGTTGCGCGCGAGCGGCGGCCGCGTGCTCACGGTGACCAGCATCGGCGGCGCGGTCGGCCAGCCGTTCAACGAGGCCTACTGCGCGGCGAAGTTCGCGGTCGAGGGCCTGATGGAGTCCCTCGCGCCGGTCGCCGCGGCCCAGGGCGTCACGGTGTGCGTCATCGAGCCGGGCGCGGTAGCGACGGAGTTCGTGAACAACATCGGCGTCGACGAGCGCCTCTTCGCCGAAGCCGGCCCCTACGCGGAGTCGCTGCAGAAGTACATCTCGAACGTCACGCAGTCGTTCGAGGGCGCCCAGACGGCCGACGAGGTCGCCGAGGTCATCGTGGCCGCGATGACGGCCGAGGCGCCCGCGTTCCGCATCCAGACGTCGAAGCAGGCGGAGGAGTTCGTCGGGCTCAAGTTCGCCGACCTCGATGGTTCGGCCGTCCAGCGCCTGACGACCGGCTGGCTCGCCTAGCGCACCAGCCGGAAGAAGCCGCGGACCTGCTCGACGAACAGCTGGGGCTGCTCGAGCGCGGCGAAGTGCCCGCCGACGGGCAGCTCCTCGAACCACCGCAGGTCGGTGTAGCGCTGCTCGACCTGCCGCCGCGACGGCCGCACGATCTCCCGCGGGAACACCGAAACCCCGGCCGGCACGTCCACAGTGGACAGGTCCCGGTCGTTGTTCTCCCAGTACATCCGCGCCGACGACGCCGCCGTGGCGGTGAACCAGTAGACGGAGATGTCGTCGAGGATCTTCTGCCGGTCGACGGCGTCCTCCGGGTGCCCCTTGTTGTCGGTCCAGGCCCAGAACTTTTCGACGATCCAGGCGGCCTGCCCGGCGGGCGAGTCGGTGAGGCCGTAGCCGAGCGTCTGCGGCCGCGTGCCCTGCTGCGCGGAGTAGCCGCTACCGGTCCGCCGGAACTCCTCGAGATCGGCGAGCGCCCGGCGCTCGGCCGGAGTCGGATCGTCCAGGGTCATGCGCACGGGCGCGAAGTTGACGTGCACGCCGGCCACCCGCCCGGACCGCGCGAGGGCGTTCGTGATGGCGGCACCCCAGTCGCCGCCCTGAGCGCCGTAGCGGTCATAGCCGAGCTCCTGCATGAGCAGGTCGAAGAGCTCGGCGACCCGCGCGATCTTCAGGGCGGGCTTGTCGCTCCACCCGAACCCGGGCAGCGACGGAGCGACGACGTGGAAGGCATCGCGCGGGTCACCCCCGTACCGCACGGGGTCGCTGAGCGGCCCGAAGACGTCGAGGAACTCGGTGACGGACCCGGGCCAGCCATGGGTCAGCACGAGCGGCAAGGCATCAGGCTCCGGCGACCGCAGGTGCACGAAGTGCAGGCCGACACCGTCGACATCGGCCCGGAACTGCGGGAAGGCGTTGAGCCGCGAGGCGAACCCGAAGTCGTACTCCTCACCCCAGTCCCGGCAGAGCTCCTGCACGTAGGAGAGCGGAACTCCCTGCGACCAGTCCCCCACGGTCTCGGCCTCGGGCCACCGAGTCCGCCGAAGCCGCTCCCGCAGATCAGCGACATCGGCCTCATCGAGAGACACCTGGAACGGCTTGACCATCTCAGCTCCTTCAGGTGGGCTTCCCACGCTAGCGACGCACCGGCAAGCCGATCAACTTCAGGCCGCTGACCAGGGAGTTCGCCAGTCGGCCCACCTGCGCGCGAGGGGGCGTCGCGATGCGCTAAGCTTTCCGAGTCGCCCAGCGATGGGCCCTCGTAGCTCAGGGGATAGAGCACTGCCCTCCGGAGGCAGGTGTCGCAGGTTCGAATCCTGCCGAGGGCACCCGAGATGCCCGAGCTGTGTCCGCGGAACGCGCGGACCATATCTCGGGCGCTTTTGTCTCTGGGGGCCGTGCCCCCAGGCCCCCGCCGGGGGCACGCCCCCGGACCCCTCCTGCGGCCGGTTTCGAGGTCGTCCGTGGTCGAATCTTCCAATCGCCTTTCCACTGCGCCAGTTGGGGTAATGCACGGCAGGCTTGTGACTGCTGGTGTCTGGACCCGACGGTCGATGGTTTCCGTCCTGCCTGTCCGTCAGGCATAATGGAACAACACGGTCGCGATAGGGAGGCTGGTCGGCGTGAGGTCAACCGATTCGGACGTACGCACGGAATTGCTCGATCTCACCAAGGTTTCCCTCCGGGAACTGCGCACGATTCGCACGCCGTCGCTCGACTCGGCGATCAGAAAAGTATTCGACAGCTCGAAACACGTCGACGTCGACGAGATTCAAGGGCAAACGACGATCAAGCTCTGATCCGCACCTGGAACCTCCGCGATTCACCCGGGGTGCACCGGTGAAAAGGAGACGAACCGGATGCCGGTCGAGCTACCACGGCACCAGCTGCCGTGGCCGTTCTTCACCCAACTCTCCGCCGGACCGGTGGGAGAACCCGTCATGCGGCAGCTGCGAGCCGGGCAGCTCAGCCGGCGGAAGCTGCAACTGCGCGCCCTGATCGAACTGATGGAGGCCGCCGGCACGCCGGCCCCGACGTGGTCCGTCCTCGTCGCCGCCGATCGCAGGAACCCCAGCGTCGTCGACGAGCTGCTGCTGCACCCCTCGGCCGGCGTCTGGCTCGTCCGATCGCTCCGGAAGATGTCGGGCACACCCGTCGACAGCACCCCGCTGCGGACAGACCTGGACTACCTCGCTTCGCTCACCGGAGCCGCGGCCATCCGGTGCCGAATCCCCTGCGCGGTCGAGGTTCCCGTCGTGCACGGCATGACCACACTCCCGACCGTCGGCCAGCTGGAACTCCCCTCGGCGTTCCCCGCGGGCAAGGCGATCCTCGAGACCACCGCGGACGGGTCGGGCACCCTGCGCGCACTCACCGGACGCGCTACCGTCGAGTTCACCCCACCGCTGCCGAGCCCGGGCTTCGTCCCCGCCAACCGGCACACGGTCGAGTGCGACGGAATCCGGCTCTCGGTGGAGATCGACGACCGCGGACCGTACCGGACCTTCTCCGCCCCGGTCGCACCCCAGCCCCTGAGCCAGCCGGAATACGCCGAATGGACCAAACTCCTCGACGAGGCGTGGCGAATCCTCACCTCGCGCCATCCCGGGTTCGCCGCCGAACTGGCCGGGGGAATGTCCACTTTGATTCCCCTCGAAAGCGAGGGGGCCTTCACCGGTGCCTCTTCGTCCATCGCCTTCGGCGCGATCGCGATGACCCGGAAATTCTCCGCCGTCGATTTGGCCGAAGCCCTCGTCCACGAACTCCAACATTCGAAGATGAACGCGCTGCTCGACCTGGTCGAGCTCGTCGACCCGAATTTCGGCGAGCTCCTGTATGCGCCCTGGCGCGACGATCCACGACCCCCGAGCGGTCTTCTGCACGGGATTCTCGCGTTCTTGACCGCCGTCGAGTTCTGGCGAACCCAGCTCGGCCAGGACGAAGCCGACGGACGGCACGCCTGGTTCAGCTACGCCTACCGAAGGCAGCAGGTGCGGCGAACGGCTGATGTGCTGCTGGCTTCCGGTGCCCTGACCGACCTCGGCCGGCGGTTCGTGGAGTCGTTGTCCGACCGGCTCGCCGCGGCCGAAGGCATCGACGTTCCGGCCGAGTTCGCCGAAGCGGTCACCCTGGTGGCGAACGAACAGGAAGCCACCTGGCGACTTCGTCACCTCCGCGCGGACGAAGACCGGGTGGCCGCGACGACCGATGCCTGGCTCGCCGGCACCGAGGCGCCGCGATCCCCTGCCCGATCCCCCGAGATCGTGCCGTGGCGCAGGTCGGTACCCCGGTCTCCCCGCATGGACCTGCTCAGGCTGCGCTGCCTGGGACAGCAGGCCCGCCGCCGGAACGTCTCCGCGGCGGACCTGGCCTACGTGAAGGGCGACCTGCGCACCGCGCAGGCCTCCTACGTCGCGACGATCCTGGCGACGCCCCAGGACGACCAAGCCTGGCTCGGACTGGGCCTCACCTTGGCGGCGGCCGGTCAGCGGAACGCGTTGCTGACCGCACCCCAGCTGGTGCTCGGGGTCCGGGATCGGCTCCTCGCCCGCGAAGACCCGTGCGACCGCCCGGTCCAGCTGGTGAACTGGCTGGGCGGCACCGTGCCCGCCGGCTGATCGGCGGGCACGGCAGCGCCGGCTCAGAGCTGCATGGTGTCCGTGTCGCAGTTCGCCCGCTCGGACTTGACCGCCGCGGCGACCGCCGGGTGCCGCTCGCCGAGGGCGTTGCGCAGCCGCTCCAAGGTGTTGCCGTGCAGGATCGTGGCCTCGTCGTCACGCCCCATGGCACGCAAGTCGATCGACAGGTTCACCGCGATCGCCAGTGTCGCGGGGTGGTCCGTGCCGAGCACGCGGGCCGACCGCTCCAGGTTGGCGACGTCGAGGTCGTGAGCTTCCTGGATCCGGCCCAACGCCGCCAGGTCGCTAGCCAGGTTGGTGACACACACCATCGTGGACGGGTGGTCGGCGCCGAAGACCTGCCGCAGCGACTCGGCTGTCTGCTTGTCGAGCTCGTAGGCCTTTTCCAAGCTGCCGATCAGCCGCTTGGTGATGCCGAGGTTGATCGCCGACACCAGCGTGAACGGGTGCTCCGCGCCGTGGGTTTCGACGAACAGCCGGTGGCTCGACTCCCCGAGGTCGAGCGCCGCGGCCAGGTCGCCCTGGTGCCGCAGGTCGGCGGCCATGCACATCTGCGACGTGATGGTGTCCAGGTGCCGGTCACCGTGGCGCCGCCGGTAGCGCTCCACGCATTCCTTCGACAGGCTGTACGCGCCTTCGTGATCGCCCGCCTTGCGCCGGGCGACGGCGAGGTTGCGCATGGCCCCGATCGTCCGCGGGTGGTCGGCGCCGACGACCTCCCGTTGCCGGTCGAGCGTCTGTTCCTGCAGCTCGCACGCCTCGACGTACTGGCCGCATTCACGCAGGTCCATCGCGAACGCGTTCAGCGTCAGGAACGTGTCGACGTGTTCCTCGCCGAGCACGATCTTCTTGCGCCGCCAGACGTCTTCGTCCAGCTCCCGCGCTTCGAAAAACTTGCCGACCAGGCGCAACGTGCCGGCGAGGTTGTTGCCCGCGGCCAGCGTCGCCGGGTCGTCTTCCCCGAGGACGCGCTTGGACCGCACGAGGATGTCCTCGCCCATCTCCAGTTCGCGGTCGAACCGACCCAGCGACCGCATGTCCTGGCGCACCGTGTTGGCGACGCTGAGGAAGAGCTCGTTCTCCTCCCCCATCGTCTCCTTCACCAGTTCATACGTGCGGCTGTTGAGCTTCCGCGCCTCTTCCATGCGGCCGAGCCGCCACAGCGAGACCCCTTGCAGCCGAGCCATCGCCAGGGTGTCGGGATCGGTCTCGCCGAACATGGCCTGCCACTTTTCGAGTGCCTCCCGCGACGTCTCCCGGGCACCCTCGTAGTCGCCGTAGCTGACCAGGTAGCGGACCAGGTTGACCATCATCCGGCGCACCCACGCGTCGGATTGGCACTCCACCATCCGCGACACCATGGCGTGCGGGAGCAGCTCGGAATAGGTCTTCCAGTTCGCCGAGTTCTCCGGGTCGTTGGGGTCGCCGTGCACCAGCAGCACGTGCACCGCGTGCCGCATCGCGTCGCGCTCGGCCTCGGCCAGCTGGTTCTTCAGCACCGTCTGCACCAACCGGTGCAGCTGAAGGGTGTTGCTCCGGTGATCCAGCCTCGCCAGGCTGTACCGGCTGATCTCCCGGATCGCCAGGTTGAGCTTGATCGGCTGGCTGAGCGCCTCGCCGAGCGCGTCGGGGACCGGCGCGTTCCGCACCGCCGTGAAGAGGTTGCGCGAAATCGGCTCGGGTCCGAAGAAGGCGCACACCTGGAGCAGCTGCAGGGCGGCCGGGTGCGAGGCCCGGAGCTTCGCCAGCGGGACGTTCCAGGCAGCGGCCACCGAACGCTGGTAGTCGGGGGATTCGAACTCCGTCGTCAGCTCGGCGAGGTTCTGGTCCAGCAGCTGCAGGTACTCGGCCACCGGCATCCCGGTCTGCGCCCGCCACGCCGCCGCCTGCTCGACGGCCAAGGGCAGATCGCCCAGCGCTTCCGCCAGCACATCCGCGTCTTCATCGGTGATTTCGCCACCGGCTTTGCGGAGCAGCTCTTTGCTTTCTTGCCGGGTGAAGAGGTCGACCTCGACCGTGCGCGCCACGCCGGACCATTGCGAGTTCCGTGAAGTGACGACGATATGCCCGGTGTCACCGGAAATGGCCGGGAAGAACGGGCTCACCACGTCCGGCCGGTCGGCGTTGTCGAACACCAGCAACCAGCGTGAATACGGTTCGCCTCGCCGCAGTGCTTCGAGTACACCCGGAACCGCCGCGTCCGCCGTACCCGGTACCTGCAAGCCGAGGCGTTTGGCCAGTTCGACGAGGCTGCTCGAGATCTGCGACGGCTGTTCGGCCGGTATCCACCAGATCACGTCGTATTCGTTGGCGTGCCGGTAGATGTACTCGACCACGGTCTGCGACTTGCCGACACCACCCATGCCGTGCAGGGCCTCGGGGAGGACCGCGGTCGCCCCGCCCGCCTGGACCAGCCGGTTCCGGAGCTGGTCCAGGAGCTCGTCGCGACCTACGAAGTCGGGGTTCCGGAGCGGGACAGTACCCCAGATCTGCGGCCGCATCCGGGCCGACGTCGGCGAACTCGGACCCGTGGCGGTCGATGCGGGTGTGGTCACGGCGTCGTCTCCTCCGGAAGGGATGGTGGCACCCGCGGGCTCCACGGTGTCGATCGTGGTCAAGTTCGGATCCTCGCTCTGAATTGATACAGAACCGGTGTTACGCCTCACATTAGGGGATCCGGCAAGGGTGCCGCCCACCAGCTCACCGTTCCGAGGAGCGAGCTCCGCCCGCAGTTTCTTGGCCCGTCGGGCGTACCTTCCGGACAAAGCGCGGAAAACCGCCTCTTGAACGCGCAGGTACGGGACGTTCTCCGGAGACGCTTCGAGCTCGGATGTCGCGTCGGGATCGTCGATGGCGTCCCGGTAGTTCCGCAGCGCCGCGATCCGGGAGCCCGCATATTGCCCCAGAACCCGGGCGACGCGGACCGTCGTATCGCGCCTTTCACCCGAAAGGAGTTCGGCCCGGACCCCGTCCCGGAACTCGAACGTCACCTCGGACGGATCGGCCGAGCCGTTGTTCCGGGAAACCCGCTGGAGCAGATCTCCGAGGAGCACCTCGGCCAGAGCCGGCAGCCCCGAGCCCGGCAGCAGCACCCTTTGCACCAGCCTCATCAGCGGCAGGTTCAGCGGCGCCGCGGCGAGCAGGCCGGCGAGCTGGAACGCCTGTGCGGACGCGTAAGTGCGGAAGCGGAGCACCCGGGAGCGCGGCGAGAGCTCTTCCGACGGCTCGGCCGGTGGGCCTGCGGCCAACCTCTTGCGGTGGTCTCGGTGCGCGAGGACCGCCGTCGTCTCGATCGTGGTCGCCGTCGAGACCAGCTTGGCCCAGTCGCCCAGCCACGCCTGGGACAGGTTCAGGACCGGCACGGCCACCGCGCCCTTGGCAGCGGCCGGCGACTCGCCGGGGACCGGCTCGTGGGGCCGCACCCGCAGCCGCCGGTTCGGCACCCCGGGAGCGGTCGCGGACAAGCGGAGCCGGCTCGGCGAAAGGCCGCCCCAAGTCCACAGCCGTTGGGGCAGCACGTGCGCGACCGCCACCGGCATCTGCTCGGACCAACGGGCCAGCATCTCGTGCGCCACACCGTCGTGCCAGGTGGAGCCGATCGCGTCCGTCAGGACCAGGACGAGCCGGCGTCCGGTGGGATCGGCGAGGTCCCGGGCGCGGTACCGCGCTCCGCCCGGCCCTTCCGCACGCAGCACCGGTTCTCCCGGCGACGGCTCCGAACTGTCCATCAGGTGCACCCGTACGTCGCGGAACGCTCCCTGCCTGCGGGTCAGGTTCCGGAACTCGGTGACCGTGTTCTGCCAGAGCTCCATCGAGGGAGCGGTGTCCACCACGAGCGACAGCTCGAACTTGTGCCACAGGTCGGGTTGCCACACCGGCAGCCACATCCCGTCGTCGGCGGCTCGGATCGCGGTGGCCTCCTCGTCCAGGACCGTCGCCCACGGCGAGGGCGACGCACGCATGAGCGGCCGCAGGGCCCGCGCGACCCCCGTGGCGTCCGGCAGCGCGGGAGAAATCGACGTGAGCAGCGGCGCGGCTCCCTGACCGTCGTCGGCGATCACGCCGGTGGCGCGGAGGAACCCGGGTTCACCGGGCTCGAAAACCTGCCGGCCGAACGGCGTCTGCTGATCGGCCTCGGCGGATTCCGGTTCCGGGCGCGGCGGGACCTCTTCCGCTTCCGCGGCCGGCGGCGGGACGCTTTCCGGGTCGGGCGGCTGCGGTTTCGCGGTGTCGGCCGGGCCTGGCGGCTCCGGCTCGGCCGGCGCGCCGGGCTCTTCGGCCAGCCATTCCGGACCGAGCTTCCTGGCCAGCCAGAGGGCGTCGCGAACTTCCCGCCACGTCAGATCGCCGCTTCCCAGCGATGGCCGCCCGTCCGGCCGCGGTGTCTCGTCGGCGGTCATTCCGCCTCCAGGGACGACAACGGGTGCCAGATCGCCTCGCGGAGTTCCCTCCACTCGTCGTCGGTCTGGTACGCCCCGGACGTCGCGAGCTCGGCCGCGAGGTGGACGGCGTTCAGCAGCTGGTCGGAGGCCAAGCCGCCGACCCGCCCGCTGTGCTCGAGGAACTGGCGGATGAGCCCGCGGATGTCCACACCGTCGGTTTCCCCGAACTGGGCCGCCACCATCTGCCCGAGCTGCTCGAAAGTCGGTGGCCGCATTTCCAGCCGCAAGCACCTTCGCAGGAATGCGGGAGGAAATTCTCGTTCACCATTGCTCGTGATGATGACAATGGGAAAAGCACGCGGCCGGACCCGGCCGTCCTTGACGACGGCGGAACCGCCGCGGTCATTGGTGAGCACCGTGACTTCCGGTTGCTGCTTGGCGAGCCGGACGAGCTCGTCGATTTCGTACTCGCCGTCCTCGAACACGTTGAGCAGGTCGTTCGGCAGGTCGATGTCGCTTTTGTCGAGTTCGTCGATGAGCAGCACGCGCGGTTTCTCGAAAGGCAGCAATGCGGTTCCGAGCGGACCGAGACGGATGTAGTCGCCGATGTCCGACCGTTCTTTGAGGTGCGCGCCCGCCGCTTGCACACGACCGATGGCGTCGTAGAGGTAGAGCCCGTCCTTGAGCTTCGTCCGGCTGGAAACCGGCCACTTCAAAACCGGGCCGAGCCCGAGCTCGGTCGCCACCAAATAGGCCAGGCTCGATTTTCCCGTTCCCGGACGGCCGGTGACCAGCAGCGGACGACGCAGGTAAATCGCGGCGTTGACCATAGCCACTTCGCGCGGGTCGGGCACCCGGGGCTGGGAGCGCAACCGGCCGATCCGGCGGCTGGCGTCACCGTCGTCGTCCTCCGGGTAGCGGGCCGAGCCTTCGCCGTTGAACTGCCGCCAAGGCGGCGGGCTCGGCAACGCGTCGGGGACGTCATCAGGAAGCCCCGTGCCCCGGTAGACCCGCCAGTCCTTGGCGTGGTCAGGCGATGCGGTGTCCGTCATGCGCTCGGCACCGCCTCGGGGGCTCCCGGGCGCTGCGGCAGGACGATCCGCTCCGGATCGTCGTACAACAGCGCGAGCCGGCTACCGACGTGCGTTCCTTCCGGCCCTTCGGCGAAGGCGGACAGCCTGATGAGCCGCAGGCGCTCCAGCAGGTGGTGCGAGCCCTCGGCGTGCAGTAGTTCTTTCACGGTGTGGGAAAATTCCTCCGAACGGCAGTTTTCGCGGTGCCAGACCATGATGGGGAAGCCGGCGCGCAGGCCGACGGTTATCTCGTCGCTTTCCGCGGTGAACGCGTGCGGAGGCGCGCTCAGGACGAAGGCCACGAGCTCCGGCCGGGCCTCGAAGCGGGAGGTCAGCTCCCGCAGGTTCCGCACCTCACCGCCGATGCTCCAGAACCCCGAATCCAGCGCGATGGGACCACCGTCGCCGGCCTGGGCCTTCAGTTCCTTCCATCGGACGAACCAAGCGCGGTGCCACTTCCGCAGCTTCATCCGCTCCAGACTGCGTACCCCGAGGGGGAAATGGCAGCCGAGGGGTTCCGGCACCGCGGTTTCCGCTTCCCACTGCCACTGGTCGACGTCCAGGTGGAGCAGATCGCGGCTGAGCACGAAGTCGAGTCGGATGTCGGGGTCGTAGGGAGCCCATTCGCCTTCGACCTGCTCGGCCAGTACCGCGACTTTGTACTTGATCTCTTCGAAGCCGCCGATGTAGTCCTGACCGCGTTCCGGGAACCACCCGTCGGAAACGTCGAGCTGGCGCCAGTGGGACAACCGGTAACGGTCACCGGTCGGCCCCTCGGGTTGCAACAGGAAGACGAGGTAAGCCTCGGACCGGGACGCGTGCGATTCGGCCGGTCGGGCGATGCCCTTGATCCGATCGCGGAAGGCACTCATTTCGGCGGTCAGATTCATGCGCTCGGTCTTCTCTTCGACCCATTCGCGGATCTCCGCCGCCAAGTCGAACCTCAGCCGAGCGGCGACGCGCTCGACGAGGAGCAGGCTCTTGGGCAGTCCGTCCGTGCCGGAGTTCAGGGTGTCGAGCAGCAAAAAGGCGTCCTCGAGCGAAGATTCGGGCGGCAGCGGCGGCGCGCCGTCCCCGCCGACCAGGGCGTATATCTCGGCGACGTCGGGTACCGCCACCCCGGACAGCAGGCGGAACAGCTGCCGCCGTTCTTCCGCCGACCAGGCCTCCAGCGACGTCATGTCGAGGATGATCCTGCGGACCGAGGACATCGCGATGGTTCCCGGCTCGACCTTCTCCAGCACGCTCAACAGGGCGCCGAGCCCGTCCGGCCGCTGCCGGCAGGCTTCGACGATGGCGAACAAATGCAGGTTCGTCTGCGGGTATTCGGTAACCGGCAACGAATACCCGAGTTCGTCGGAAAGTATATTGAGCACGAGCCGCCTGCTGTTGAGATCGACCAGGCACGATACCCGGTGCAAAGCTTCGACGAGTGACCACAGGACGCCGCCGTCCGGTGTCTCACCCGCCATGGCAAGCCCCTCCGCCTCACTATGGGGACAGACCGCCCATCGTAGCGACGTCAGGTCACGAAGGGACCCCGCCCTTTCGGGGTATCCCCCTAGAATCTTTTTTTCGGCAAGTCAGAAGCAGCGGAAAGATCATTTCCGCGACGCGCGCGCCACTGTCAAGTCCGCCATTTGAGCGAATCGGCACCGTCGGCGGTGCGGTAACTGCCCGGCGCGAGGCCGAACTGGCGTTTGAACGCGTGCGAGAACGCGAAAGGTGAGCTGTACCCCACCTTCACCGCTATCGACGGCAGCGGTAGCTCCGTGTCCTGCAACAACCGCGCCGCGGTGGTCAAGCGCCACCACGTCAAGTAGCCCATTGGTGGGTAGCCCGTCAGTGTTGTGAAACGGCGGGTCAGCGTGGCCCGGGACAGACCCACCCGGTTCGCCAGGTCCTCGGTTCGCCACGGCGCTTCCGGGTTCGCGTGCAGGGCCTCCAACGCCGCCGCGATCGGGGGGTCGCTCAGTGCCTCGGGCCAGCCCTTTCCCGGGTTTTGGTCCAGCCACGCTCGCAACAGGTAGACCAGCAACAAGTCCAGCAGGCCCGCCAGCACCGTCGCCGCGCCCGGGCGGTTCGTGGCCACCTCGGCGCCCAGCAGGTCCAGCGCCGCCCGGAGTTGGGGGTGGCTGCCGATGCGGGCCGGGATGTGGACCACTTCCGGCAGCGTTGCCAGGACCGGGTGGCGGCGTGCCCGCGACAGGCGGTACTTGCCGCACAAGAACTCCGTGCGGCCGGCCGGGTCGGCCACCGCCGCTTCGAACGGCACCGCGCCGGACCCGTCCGGGCGGGAGGACAGGGTGTGCGCGCTGCCGTGCGGGACCAGGACCGCGTCGCCCGGTCCCAGCTGTACCGGCGGGCCTTCCGGAGGGATCAGCCAGCCGCTTCCGCGCAGCAACACGTGGAAGCCCGCGCCCTCGTACGGTGCGAAGCGGTAGCACCACTCGTCGCCGGCGCGCAGGCGGTTCGACGTCGGGCGGCCGACGCGCACCGCCGCGATCGCGTCGCTCAACAGGTCCACCCCTGCGACCATACCGTGAGCCGATCGCGTATCAGAGCGAGCAAATTGAGCATTGGAAGGCTCAACCGGCTGAGGAACAGTGGAGGTATGCACATCGGAGACGTCGAAGTCGTGAAGGTGGTCGAATGGCAGGGCGAGATCGCTCCCGCCCGGACCATCGTGCCCAGCCCGGCCGCCCTCTGGCGGGACAACGCCGGCTGGCTCGCGCCCGACCACTGGAACGCCGAGACCGACAACTACCGCGGCGCGGTCCAGACCTGGGTGCTGCGCAGCGAAGGACGGGTCATCCTCGTCGACACCGGCGTCGGCAACGACCGGGACCGCCCGCAGATCCCGCTCTTCGACCACCTGACGACGCCCTTCCTCGACCGGCTCGCCGACGCCGGCGTCCGCCCCGAGGACGTCGACGTCGTCGTCAACACCCACATCCACTACGACCACGTCGGCTGGAACACCTTGCGGCGCAACGGCGAATGGGTGCCCACGTTCCCCAACGCCAGCTACGTGATACCCCGCGCCGACCAGGTGTACTTCGATCCGCGCAACGCCCACCGTCGGCCCGCCCCGCGGACCGAGCACGAACAACTGCGCCGCGAAGGCAGCCTGCTCGTCTACGCCGACAGCGTCGCCCCTGTGCTCGGCAAAGCCGTGCTGTGGGAGGGAAACCACCGCATCGACCGCAACCTCACGCTCGAACCCGCGCCCGGACACACTCCCGGTTCATCGGTGCTGCGGCTGGTCTCCGGAAACCACAAAGCGGTGTTCGTCGGCGACCTGCTGCACAGCCCGGTCCAGATCCTCGAACCGGAGCACAGCAGCTGCTTCTGCGAGGACCCGGAACAAGCCGCCACGACCCGGCGCGGTGTGCTCGAACGCGCTGCGGACAACGGCGAACTCGTCGTTCCCGCCCACTTCGCCGGTCCCGGCGCCGTCGAAGTCCGCCGCGACGGCAGCCGGTTCGCCGCCGATCCTGTCGAAAGCCTGTGAATCGGACACAACTGGCACTCCCCGCCGCACCCGCGCGTTCTCAAGGAGACGGAGGAGGAACCATGGGTGCACTCGGGACGCTGCTCGGCTTCGCGCTGACCGTCTACATGCTCGTGCTCATCGCGCGGATGGTGCTCGACTGGGTCGGGATGGTCGCCGACAGCCCGCCGTGGGCGCGGCGGGCTCGGGGCCTGGCCTACGCGGCCACCGAGCCGGTCATCGGGCCCGTGCGGCGGGTCGTGCGGCCGGTGCGGATCGGCGGGATCTCGCTCGACCTCGCCTTCACGCTCGTCTTCATCGGCGTTGTCGTGCTGCGGGGCATCGTCTTCGCGCTCTAAAGGCTGCCGCGGAAGCCCGCCGAAAGGCGGTCGATGCTGCGCTCCAGCTCGGTGCGGACGCCGCGCAGGTCGACGCCGTCCGGGTCGATCAGCGCCTGCATCGAAATGCCGCGCAGCTGGGCCAGCATGGCCGAGGCGTACGCGTCGGCGTCGCGGACGCCGGTGATCGAGCCGTCCGCGACGCCGCTGGCCAGCGTCTGCGCGATCGCGAAGCGGAACCGGCGGTCGGCCTCGGTCAGCGCGCCGCGCAGCGCCGAGTACTCCGCCGCCGCGTCGCCCCAGAGCGCCAGGAAGGCGTGGTTGAGCGTCGGCATCGTGCGGATCAGCTCGAAGATGATGTCCAGCAGCGCGCGCAGCATGTCCATCGGCGTCGCGTTGGCCGCGCCGGTCCGCGCCGCGACGGCCTCGCTGTAGGCGGTGGTGAACTCCTCGACGGCGTACTCGACCAGCCGCTTGCCGAGCCCGTCCTTGTCGCCGAAGTGCTGGAAGATGACGGACCGCGCGTAGCCGGACCGGGCGCAGACGGCCCCGAGCTTCAGCCTGCCGAAACCCTCGTCGGCGACGAGGTGCGCGGCGGCGTTCAGGATGCGCGCCTCGACGGCGGCATCTTCGCCGTCCTGCGGGATCCGGTCTTCGGCTGAACGGTCCACGCGCGCCATGCTAGCCACTCGAACCGGACACCACCGGCCGGACGGTCAGCGGATCGTGCGCGGACCGTCAGCGCGTCCGCGCAGTCTCGGAGTCACCAAGCACCGACCCGAGAGGAACCTCCGATGACCGCCAAGACCGTGCTCGTGTCCGGGGCCAGCATCGCGGGCCCGTCCGCGGCCTACTGGCTGCACCGCTACGGCTACCGCGTGACCGTCGTCGAGACCGCGCCCGCGCTGCGGCCCGGCGGCCAGGCCGTCGACTTCCGCGGTGAGCAGGTGAAGCTGCTGCGCGCCATGGGCGTCCTCGACGACATCCGGCGCCTCGAGACCGCGATGGGCGACCAGACGCTGCTCGGCCCCGACGCCCGGCCCCTGCTGACCGTGCCCGGCGCCGCCTGGAGCGGGGAGGTCGAGATCCTGCGCGGCGACCTCGCCCGCGTCCTCTACGACCACACGAAGGACTACACCGAATACGTCTTCGGCGACCGCGTCACGAGCCTCACCGAGACCGCCGGCGGCGTCGACGTCACCTTCCGCCGGGGCGCGCCGCGCAAGTTCGACCTCGTCGTCGGCGCCGACGGCGTGCACTCCGGGGTGCGGGCCGCCGCGTTCGGGCCCGAAGCTGACTTCCGGCACGACCTCGGCTTCGGCATCGCCGGCTTCACCGCGCCCAACCACCTCGGCCTCGACCACACCAGCGTGATGTACAACGAGCCGGGGCGCGGCCTGACCGTGGGCAGCCACCGGCTGCCGGACAAGCTGCACGTCAACCTGGTCTTCGCCGCCGACGGCGTCGAGTTCCGCCGCCGCACCCCCGATGAGCAGCGCGCCCTCGTCTCGCAGCTGTTCGCGGACACCGGCTGGGAGACGCCCGCGCTGCTGCGGGCGTTGCCCGCGGCGGACGACCTGTACGTCGACTCGATCAGCCAGATCCACCTCGACCTCTGGTCGAAGGGCCGCGTCGTGCTGCTCGGCGACGCCGCGTGGTGCGCCGGCCCCGGCGGGTCCGGCACCGGGCTCGCCATGATGGGCGCACAAGTGCTGGCCGGCGAGCTCGCGGCGGCCGGTGGCGACCACCTTACGGCGTACGCCAAATACGAGGAGCGCCTCCGCAAGCCGGCCACCGTCGGGCAGAAGAACGGCAAGGGCTCGGGCAACTTCCTCGCCCCGCGCACCGCCGCGAAGATCCGCGGCCGCAACCGCGCCTACCGGATGCTGAGCACGCGGCTGTTCGGCAAGGTGTTCACCTGGATGACCGATCGCGCGGCCAACGCGCTGGAATACTGTGAGTACCCCGCACTGACGTCCGCGTGATCCCGTCGATCTTCGTCTCATCGGGGGACTCGGCTGGCGGCCCGGCGTGGTGTGGGTCACTCTTCACGCCATGTCGATACGCCGGGCCGCCGACGTCCCGGTCAGGACGGCGATCGCCGGCCTGACCGTGCTGGGCCTGGGTGTGCTGACAGCGCTCAACGCGCGTTCCCTGCCGGTCATCGGGGACGGCACGACCTACTCCGCCGAGTTCAGCGAAGCGGCCGGGCTGTTCCAGGGCAACGACGTCCGCATCGCCGGCGTCGAGGTCGGCCGGGTCTCGGACGTGAAGCTGCGCGGCGACCGCGTGCTGATCTCGTTCCGGGTCAAGGGCGCGTGGCTCGGCGACGCGACCGGCGCGGCGATCCGGCTGAAGACCGTCCTCGGCCAGAAGTACCTCGCGCTCGACCCGCAGGGCGAGGCAACTCTCGACCCCGGCAAACCCATCCCGCGTTCGCGCACGACCGTGCCTTACGACGTACTAACCGCCTTCGGCAAACTGTCGTCCACTGTGGACCGCATCGACACCGGCCAGCTGGCGAAGAGCTTCGACACGCTGTCGACGACGTTGGCGGACACGCCGCAGAGCGTGCGCGCCGCGCTCGCCGGGCTGTCCCGGCTGTCGGACACGCTCGCCACGCGCGACCACCAGCTCGCCTCCCTGCTGAGCAACACGCGAGTTGTCTCCCAGACGCTCGTCGACCGCGACGCCGCCGTGCAGCGGCTCCTGAACGACGGCAACCAGCTGCTGTCCGAAGTCAGCGACCGCGAGCAGGCGATCACTTCCCTGCTCGACGGCTCGCGGCGGCTCGCTACCGAGCTGTCGGGGCTGATCGAGGACAACGACGGCCGGCTGGACCCGCTGCTCACCCAGCTCGGCCAGCTGACGTCGATGCTGCAGCGCAACCAGGACGCGCTCGCCGCCGGCATCCGCGGGTTCGCGCCGCTGGTCCGGCTCGGCACCAACCTCGCCGGCAACGGCCGGTTCATCGACGGCTACCTGTGCGGGCTGATCCTGCCCTCGTTCGGGCCGCTCAACGAGGAGGGCTGCCACGGCTGAGCCCGCGTGGCATGCTGGCGCCGTGCGATACCTGCTCCTGCTCCGCGGTGACGAGTCCACGGCCGCGGCGGCCGGCCCGGAGATGGCGCGGCGCTGCCACGAATGGGCCGCCGAAGCCGAACGCCGGGGCGTCCGGCAGGCCGGCACGGGCCTGCGCCCGCCCGCCGAGGCCAAGACGATCCGGGTGCGCGACGGCGAAGTCCTGCTGACCGACGGCCCGTTCGCCGAAACCAAGGAGTAGGTCGGCGGCTACAACATCCTCGAGTGCGCGGACCGCTCGACGGCCGTCGAAGTCGCCTCACGGCACCCGTGGGCCGAGGTCGGCACGCTGGAGCTGCGCGAAATCCCCGACGGGCCGCCTACGGCTTCGTGATCTTCACCGTCACCTGGTTGTCGCTGTAGGTGTAGGCGACGTACTCGAACTCGACGCCGGTGCGCTCGACGTACTCCGTCCAGGCGCGGTACTCGTGCCGCTTCCAGCCAGGGAAGTTGAAGAACTCGTCGAAGTGCACGATGCTGCCCGCGCGCAGCCGCGGCCCGCACAGGTCGAGCACGGTCTTGGCGGAGCTGTAGAGGTCGCCGTCGACGTGCAGGAAGTCGACGTGTCCTTCGTGGTTCTCGAGGAAGCCCGGCAGGCTGTCGGCGAACAGGCCGACGACCAGCTCGGCGCCGGGGACGTCCGGCAGGTCGTCGCGGGCGAAGGCGCCGGCGGGCATGCCGTTGAGCCACGCTTCGGGCAGCCCGTCGAAGGAGTCGAAGCCGTAGACCTCCCGGCCACCGCGCGCGCCGGCGATCGTCCGCAGCGTGTTGCCGGACGCGACGCCGAACTCCAGCGCCATTCCGCCTTGTGGTGCCAGGGAAAGCGCGTACTCGAGCGTTTCCTTCGGCTTGCCGAAATGGCGGGCGCCGACGAGGTCTTCGCGCGCGAAGACGTTGCTCTCGAGGGCGGCGTCCTGGTCGCCGGCGTAGACGATGTCCCGGCGGCTGCGGATCTCGAACTCCACCACCCGATCGAGGACCCGGTCACCCTGGCGGATGATCTCCGCGCGCAGCTCGGCGGCCATCCGGTTCAGCTGATCGGTGTACGGGTCGTGCACTTTCGCGGCAGCCTGGTTCAGCAGCCTACCCAGAGTGCGCCGCAGGGTTTTGGTTACGGGTGAACGGTTTTTCGTGTCGTTCATCCCGGGACGGTACCTGACGGCCCGACGCGCTGCCCGGGCCCCCTCGACCGTCCACTGTGTACGTCAGGCCACGATGAGCCGGAAGCCCGCGTCCCACTCCGTCCGGTCCAGCAGGTCCGCGTGCTCCTCGTGCCAGCGCCCGGACGCCAGATCCGCGCGCAGCCGGGCGATCCCCCGCTCGACGGCCGCCGGCGAAGTCTGCGCGAGGGCCGAACACGCGCGCCGCACCGCCGGGTCGAGGTACGCCTCCGGCCGCCGCCAGTGCGCCGGGAAGACGCCGTCCGTGAAGTCCCACGGCACCGGCAGCTCCAGCACCGAAGCCGCGCCGAGGTACTCCGCGATCTCCGGCGCCGACGGGCGCGAAAGCTCCAGCGCGGCGACCTCCGGCACGTACTCCCGGACGAGCCAGAAGTCGTTGTGCCGCGCGGTGTCGTAAGCCAGGACGACCTGCCGCTGCGAGACGCGGCGCAGCTCGTCGAGACCGCGACGCCAGTCACCCCAGTGGTGCACGGTCAGCACCGCCAGCGCGGCCTCGAACGCCGATGGTGGGAACGGCAGCGCCTCCGCGACCGCGCGCACGACCGGTGCGGCGCCCGACGGACGCTGCCGGATCATCTCCGCCGACGGCTCGACCGCGACGACCCGCCGGTCCGGCGGCTCGTAGGAGCCCGTCCCGGACCCGACGTCGAGCACCGAAGCCGCGTCACCCAGCGCGTCGAGCACCGGCGCGAGCCAGCGCGGGTCGGTCCGCCTCCCCAGCGCGTAGCCGACGCCGATCTCGTCGTAGCGCGCCGGCTCCATCAGCGGTCGGGGCCGTCGCCGCCGTTCTGCTCCGCGAGGAACCGCTCGAACTGCGAGCCGAGCTCCTCCGCGGTCGGCATGTGCTCGACCGATTCCGCCAGGAGCGAACCGCGCTCCGAAGCCTCGATGAACGTGTCGTACTGCCGCTCGAGCGCGCGGACGACGTCGGCGATCTCGTCGGACTCCGCGACCTGGCGGTTGATCTCGGCGTCGGCGAGCTCGGCCGCGGCGCGCAGCTCGCCCTCGGCCAGGCTCAGGCCGGTCGCGCGGCTCAGCGCGTCGAGCACGATCAGCGACGCCGCCGGGTACGTCGACTGCGCGAGGTAGTGCGGCACGTGCGCGGCGAAGCCCAGCGCGTCGTGGCCCCACTCGCCGAGCCGGTACTCCAGCAGCGCGGCCAGGCTGCCCGGCACCTGCAGCCGGTTGGGCAGCGGCTGGTGTTCGCCGACCAGGTCCTTGCGCGTGGCGTGCGCGGTGACGCCGAGCGGGCGGGTGTGCGGCGCGCCCATCGGAATGCCGTGGAAACCGGCGGTGAGCCGGACGCCCCAGCGTTCGACGAGGTTGCGCACCGCGAGGCAGAACCGCTCCCAGTCGTGGTCGGGCTCCGGGCCCGACAGCATTAGGAACGGCGTCCCGTCCGCGTCGTGCAGCAGGTGGACGACCAGTTCCGGAGCGTCGTAGTCCTCCCAGTGGTCTACGGCGTAAGTCATCGTCGGCCGACGCGAGCGGTAGTCGATGAGCCGGTCGACGTCGAAGCGCGCGACCACGCGGTGCTCACCGCCGAGCAGGTGCTCGGCCAGCAGACGGCCCGCCGAACCGGCGTCCATGAACCCTTCGAAGTGGTGCAGCAGCACCGCCCCGGTCAGGTCGGGAACGTCCGAGTCCACCTCGTACAGGTCGTCGGGATCGAGTCCCACCGGATCCTCCTGCTCGCTGATGCTTCAATCCTTCAAGCACAACACACCCCGACGGCGTTTCCATTCCTCCGACGGTGTTGCCGATCGTAACGGCATGCGATCGAACCCGGACCGGATCGGCATCGTGACACTTGTCGTGGGCGCGCAAGGCGCCGATCGGGCACGCTTGACCCGTGAGCGAACACACCACGAACACAGCGGCGGTGCGGCTGCGGCCACCGGCGCACCGGGTCAGCCGCCGGGCCATCGGTTACTGGACGGCGATGGCGTCGATCTCCTGGATCGTCGTCATCGGGATCCTCACGGCCATCGTGGTGACCAGCGACGATCCGCCCGCGTTCCTCACGGTGGCGCTGGTGGTCGCCTGCGTGGTGGGTCCGCTGCACCTCGTCGTCATGCCGCAGTGGCGCTACCGCGTGCACCGCTGGGAGGTCACCGGCGAGGCCGTCTACACGCAGTCCGGCTGGCTGAAGCAGGAGTGGCGGATCGCGCCGATCTCCCGGATCCAGACCGTCGACATCGAGCGCGACCCCGGCGAGCAGCTGTTCCGGCTGGCGAAGATCACCGTGACGACGGCGTCCGCGGCCGGCCCGCTGCGCATCTCGGGCCTGGCGCACGACCGCGCCCTCGAGCTGGCGGACGAGCTGACCAAGACGACCCAGGCCGTCCGCGGGGACGCGACGTGAGCAGCGGCGCCGACGCACTGGCAGACGGCGCGGCAGCCGTCGTGACGCGACCCGCGGAGGGGACGCCGGAAGCGCCGTGGCACCGCCTCGACCGGCGCATGCTGCTCATCCGGCCGGTGCTGGACTTGGTGCGCTCGCTGCCGGTGCTGCTGGGCGCGCTGCTGTTCGGCCACGGCGAACCGTGGCAGTGGATCGGCCTCGTCTTCACCGCGGTCGCGGTCTTCACCGGTGTCTCGCACGTGCTGACCTCGCGCTACCGGATCACCGAGACGCAGGTCGAGTGGCACACCGGGTTGCTGCTGCGCAAGCAGCGCGCGATCCCGCGCGACCGGATCCGCACGGTCGACGTCACGTCCGAGCCGAAGCACCGGCTGTTCTCGCTGGCCGCCGCGCGGATCGGCACCGGACGCCACTCCCACGGCAAGGGGCCGGGCAAGGACGAGCTCGTCCTCGACGCCGTCACGATCGCCGAAGCGCAGCGTCTGCGGACACTGCTCTTACACCGTAAGGCTGTGCCCGTCACCGACGAGACCCCCGCGCCGCCGGAGCAGCTGGTCGCCGCCGTCGACAAGAAGTGGCTGCGCTACGCGCCGTTCACGCTGTCCGGGCTGGCCGTGGTCGGCGCCGCCGTCGGCACCGTCTACCACTTCGCGCACGAGCTGCACTTCGACCCGATCCGGTTCTCGCTGGTCCAGACGGTCGTCGGGCACTTCGCGGACACGTCGACGTGGGTGAGCCTGGTGCTCGCGGCCGTCGGACTGCTGGTGCTCGTCTCGCTGCTGTCGATCGGCGGGTACGTGCTGTCGTTCTGGAACTTCCGGCTCACCCGCGAACCCGCGGGCACGCTGCACATCCGGCGCGGGCTGATCACGACGCGCTCGGTGTCGATCGAGGAAGACCGCCTGCGCGGCGTCGAGATCCGCGAGCCGCTGCCGCTGCGGCTGGCCGGCGGCGCGCGTTGCGTCGCCATCGCCGGCGGTCTGCGCGAAGGCAAGGGCGCGGACAAGAGCGGCGGCTTGCTGCTCCCGCCGGCGCCGCTCGCGAAGGCGCACGAAGTCGTCGCGGAGGTGCTGGGCGAGGACCCCGCCGCGACGCCGCTGGTGCGTCATCCGCGCCGGGCGCTGTACCGGCGGCTCACCCGGGCCGTCACCGGGGTGCTGCTGCTCGCGGCGGCGCTCTACGGCCTGGCGTGGCTCGGTGCCCTGCCGGACTGGCCGTGGCAGGCGGCGCTCGTGCTGGTGCCGTTCGCCGCGCTCGTCGGCTGGGACCGCTACCGCGGCCTCGGGCACGCGCTCACCGGCCGCTACCTCGTGACGCGCTCGGGGTCTCTGGACCGCGGCACCGCGGCGGTCCGCTGCGACGGGATGACCGGCGTCGTCGTCGAACGCTCGTACTTCCAGCGGCGCGCCGGGCTCGTCACGATCATCGCGCCGGTCGCCGCCGGCAAGGGCCACTACCGGGTGCTCGACGTCGGCGAGTCCGACGGGCTCGCACTCGCCGACCGCGCCGTTCCCGGCCTGCTGACGCCGTTCCTGACCGATGAGCGGGACCGTGGTTGACGCTCCACCCGCACGGCTTCTAACGTGAATTTCGCCGTCCGAACCCGCTAACCGCGCTAGAGAGGACGGCAGGAATGTTCCGGAAGCTCCTTGGTGTGGTGGCCGCGGGTATCGTCGCGGCCTCGGTCCCGGTACCGGCCGCGGCGGCCGACAACCCGTACGGCGACCCGAACCTCGTTCCGATGTTCGACGGCACCAGCCTCAGCGGCTGGACTTCGTCGAAAACCGACCTTTGGTCGGCGAAGAACGGCGTCATCCACGGCAATGGCACGGCCCGCGGCTGGTTGTACTACAACAAACAGCAGGTCGGCACGTTTCGGTGGATATTCAATGTCCGTCAGGTCAAGGGCAACCACAAACCGACCGTGCTGATCTGGGGCACCACCGACCCGATCCGCGACGCGCTGAGCGCCATCCAGTTCCAGCCGCCGAACGGCGGGCACTGGGACTACCGGCCGGGCCACAACGACGGCGGCGGCAAACTGTTCACGCAGCTGCCGCACACGTCGATCGACATCAAGAAGTGGGCGCAGTGCGAGCTGATCGGGGACATGACGACCGGCGTGGCCCGGATGGCGTGCTGCCCGCTCACCGGGACGGCCGTGACCTGCAAGGGCACCGAGGTCCTGCGGTTCACCGACAAGACCGCCGGGCGCGTCGGCCCGCTCGCGCTGCAGGTGCACAACTCCGGGATCCAGGACGAGTACCGCGGGCTCTACGTCGAGTCACCGGTGGTGACGAAACCGGGCGAGTTCCTCACGCTCTGACCCCGTTTTTTCCCGAATGGCGGGCCGTCGGCGGATTACTGGCTTTCGTTTAACACAACGTGCTAATTTATTCACCCCGTGTGATAGCGAAGGTCGTTTTTGTCTCACCGAGAGGTCATGATGACGCCTGCCGTCAGTGCCGTCGACGGTTCCGCCACCACCACCGCCCCGCGCCGGACTCCCGGCGCCAGCAGTTCCCGCAAGGTCCTCCAGCTGCTCCTCGCGTTTTCCGAACGGCGCTGGGAAGCCAGCGTCGCCGAGCTCGCCGCGACGATCGGCACCCCGGTCGCGACGACCTACCGCTACGTCGCGCTGCTCAAGGAGCTGCAGCTGCTCGAAGAGGGCCGCGCCGGGCACTACCACCTCACCAGCCAGGTGATGCCGCTCGCGCGGGCCGCGCAGCTGGCGAACGACCTCGTGCGGCTGGCGAAGCCGGCCATGGAGGAAGCCTCGCGGGAGCTCGGCGAGACCGTGATGCTCTTCCAGCAGTTCGGCGACGCCGCCGTGTGCGCGGACCGCGTCGAGTGCGACCGCGCCATGCGGTTCACCTTCGAGCCAGGGCATTCGCTGCCGCTCGGCGTCGGCGCGTCCGGCAAGATGCTGCTCGCCCTGCTGCCGGAGATCGAACGCGACCGGCGGCTGGCGCCGGTCGTCGAGCAACGCGGCACCTACGTGCGCGACGAACTCAAGCACGCGCTGGAGAACCGGTATTCGGTCAGCTCCGGGGAAATCGACGAGGGCGTGTGGGCGTGTTCCGTGCCGGTGAGCGCCTACGGGCGGCGGCCGACGGTGCTGACCATGGCCGGCCCGGCCGCGCGGATCACCGAGGACGCCCGGCACAACGCCATCACCGCCCTGCGCGGGTACGCGACCCGCATCGAGCGAACGATTTCGTCTTATTCGCTGTGAAGAACCCGGCGGGGCGCGTACGAATGCCTGCGTGATCCGGCTCGCGCGCCCTGACGACCTGCCCGCGCTGATCGACGTCGAACGCGACGCCGGCAGCCTGTTCCGCGCCGTCGACATGGCGGCGATCGCCGACGACGACCCGGGCTCGGTGGCGGAACTGGCGGTATACCAGTCCGCCGGCCGCGCGTGGGTCGCCGTGGACGACGGCGACCGGCCGGTCGCGTACCTCGTCGCGGAGGTCGTCGACGGGTGCGCGCACATCGAGCAGGTCTCGGTGCGGCCCTCGCACGCGCGGCGCGGGCTCGGTCGAGCGCTGGTGGAGACGCTCGCCGGGTGGGCCGCCGCCCGCGGATTGCCGGCGCTGTCCCTTACAACGTACGAAGCAGTGCCGTGGAACGCGCCGTACTACGAGCGGCTGGGGTTCCGGGTCCTGGTGGACGCCGAGATCGGCGACGAGCTGCGGGCGATCCGCCGCGCGGAGGCGGCCCGCGGCCTCGACGCGTGGCCGCGCGTGGCGATGATCCGGCCCCTCTGAACGGTTCTCACCTGCGCGGGGGATGCGGTGGCGCGGACAGTCGAACATGTGTTCTACTGTGCTCGCCGGCCTCGGAGGGGGAAGCTCCTGGGCCGGCCCACAGACTTCGGGAGGTTGTCATGGCGGTCAAGATCACCCACCTGACGAACGGCCAGCAGGTGCGGTTCGCCAACGCCGACGGCGCCCGCCGCTACGCCGAGATCATGGGCGGCGGCGTCGACAAGTGGCGCTTCACGGTCGTGCCCGAGGACCCGATGCTCCGGAAAATGTCGGACTCGGTCGTTAACGTGCCCGTATGGCGCATGACTTCCAGGTAGTGGTGGATACGGCCGACCCGCACGTGCTCGCCGACTGGTGGGCCGAGACGCTCGGCTGGCCGGTCGAACCGACGGACGAGGACTTCATCCGCGAGATGATCGCGAAGGGGTACGCGAAGGAAGAGGAGACCCGGACGTACAACGGGTCTCTGGTGTGGAGAACGGGCGCGGCGATCCGCCACCCGGACTCGCCACCGGACGGTCCACCCCGGCGGATCCTGTTCCAGGAGGTCCCGGAGCCGAAGACGGTGAAGAACCGGCTGCACATCGACGTGTGGGTGGGCGCGGACAACGTCGAGGCGACGCTCGAGAAGCTGACGGCCCGCGGGGCGAAGTTCCTGTGGCGCGGGCGGCAGGGGCCGCACAGCTGGGTGACCGTGGCCGATCCGGAGGGGAACGAGTTCTGCATCTCGTGACGTCGTGAACGGCTCTTTCCTGCCGTCTCCAGGACTGGAAAGAGCCGTTCGCGGCGTCAGTTTCAGCTCTGCGCGGCCAAGCGGTCCAACGCCTTGGGCAGCGCCGAAGCCAGCAGGTCCAGCTCCGGCTCCGCCGCCACCAGCGGCGGCGACACCGCGACGCCGCGGCCGAGGTTGCGCACGATCACGCCCTCGTCGCGGCACGCGCGCTGCAGCTTCACCGGGGCTCCCGGGTCCGCGTCCATGACCTCCGCCGTCAGCTCGACCGCCGCCAGGAAGCCCAGCCCGGCCCGGACCTCCGCCACCAGCGGGTGCCCGCTCGCCGCCGACACCGCGTCGGCCAGGGGTTTCTCCAGCTCGCGGCCGCGCGGGATCAGGTTGTCGCGCTCGTAGATGTCCAACGTCGCCAGGCCCGCCGCGCAGGCCACCGGGTGGCCCGCGTACGTCGGGCCGTGGCGGAAGATCGGTGCGCCCGGCGCTCCCGTGAAGAACGGTTCCGCCACCCGCGGCGCCACGACCAGCGCGCCCAGCGGGATCGTGCCGCCGGTGATGCCCTTCGCCGTCGTGATCATGTCCGGCCGGACCGCCCAGCGGTCGATGCCGAACCACGTCCCGAGCCGGCCCCACGCGGCGATCACGCAGTCCGCGACGAACAGCACGTCGTGCCGGCGGCAGATCGCCGCGACCTCCTCGAGGTACCCGTCCGGCGGCAGCAGCACGCCGCCCGCGCCGATCACCGGCTCGCAGAAGAACGCCGCCACGCGCGACGCGCCGACTCGCTCGATCTCGGCCTCCAGAGCCGCGGCGTCGTCGAACGGGACGTGCGAGAACTCCGGCGGCTGCGGCCCGACGCCGGCCGCGTTGGCCGGGATGCCGCCGACGGCCGTGCCGAAGCCGTGCGTGCCGTGGTAGCCCTGCGTCCGGCCGATGACGTGCGCCTTCTCCGGCCGCCCGGTCTGCGCGAAGTACGCGCGCGCGAGCTTCACGGCGGTGTCGATGACGTCCCCGCCGCCCGAGCCGAAGAAGACCTTCGACCCCGGTGTCGGCGCCAGTGCGGCGACGCGGTCGGCCAGCTCGATCGCCGGCTCGTTGGCGTTGTAGCCGAACAGGTTGTACGAGTCGAGCGTCTGCAACTGCTTGGTCACGGCCTCGGTGATCTCGGGCCGGCCGTGGCCGAAGTTCGCGTACCAGAGCGACGCGGTGGCGTCGAAGTACCGTCGTCCGGCGTCGTCCCAGACGTAGGAGCCCTCACCGCGGGTGATGACCATCCGGTCGTTCGCGACCGCGCCCATGTCGGCGAACGGGTGCCAAAGGGCGTGCTGTGCTGACATCGGTCCTCCTCAGTCCTTCCCCCATCCCTACCAGGGCGAAGCGGGGAGCGCGAACACTCCATCGTGCACAGTTCGCACCACCGGACAGGCCGGAACGGCAGCGCAACCTGCAACGGCGACGCGCAGACCAGCCCGACGGTCTTCGCCTTCCGCACGCTCGCGGTCCTCGCCCCTGGCGGTTCCCGCTCTCCGGCCACGCCTGGTCCGACCCCGCACTGGTGCCCGGCCTCGCCGCGTGGGCGACCGGCATCCTGTTGACCGTCCTCAGCCTGCGACCGATCCGGCTCGCCGCGAAACGGCGGACAGTCGCCGACTACCTCCACTGGCGACCGCCGGGAAGCTGAGCCTCACCCGAACTCCGCGATCTCCTCCGCCGAGTAGCCCAGCTCCGCCAGCACCTCCGCCGTGTGCTGGCCCAGCGTCGGCGGCGCGGACGTCGGCCGCGCCGGGGTGTCCGACGCCTTCACCGGGAAGCCCGTCCCCAGGTACGTCCCCACCGTCGGGTGCGGCAGCCGGACCACTTGGTCGCGCGCGGCCGTCCACGGGTCCGCGTACACGTCGTCGATCTCGTTGATCGGGGCCGCCGGGATGCCCGCCGCGTCGAACGCCTTCAGCCAGTCCGCCGCCGTGCGCGTCAGCAGGACCGGTTCCAGGAGTGCGTTCAGCTCGTCGCGGTGAGCGGCCCGAAGGGCGTTCGACGAGAACCGCGGGTCCGCCGCGATGTCCAGGCTCAGCACCCCGCAGAACGCGTGCCACAGCTTTTCGCTGCCCACCGCGATGATCAGCCAGCCGTCCGAGACGTGGTACGCCTGGTACGGGACGATGCTCGGGTGCGCCGAGCCCATCCGGCGCGGCCGGGGCGCGTCGTAGAAGTGCGCACCCGCGGCGTAGACGTGCCAGGCGAGCTGACTGTCCAAAAGGGACACGTCGAGGTACTGGCCGCAGCCGGTCGTGTGGCGGGCCTGCAGCGCCATCAGCACCGCGATGATCGCCCACGTCCCCGCGTTCAGGTCCGCGACCGGCAGCCCGACCTTCGCCGGCGCGCCGTCCGGCTCGCCGGTCAGCGACATGACGCCGCCGAGGGCCTGCGCGACGAGGTCGTAGCCCGCGCGGTCGCGGTACGGACCCGTCTGGCCGAAACCGGTGATCGACACGTGGATCAGCCGCGGGATCAGCACCGCCAGGGCCGCGTACCCGAGGCCCCCCTTCTCCAGCGTCCCCGGCCGGAAGTTCTCGACGAGCACGTCCGCGTCGGCGACCAGCCGCCGGAGGGCTTCGCGGCCGCGGTCGCTCTTGAGGTCGAGCACGATCCCGCGCTTGTTCCGGTTCGCCGCGAGGTAGTACACGGCCTCGTCGCTCTCGCCGACGAACGGCGGTCCCCAGCCGCGGGTGTCGTCGCCGTGCCCGGGCGGCTCGACCTTCACCACGTCCGCGCCCATTTCGCCGAGGTACTGCGTGCAGTACGGCCCGGCGAGGATGCGGGACAGGTCGACGACCTTGATCCCGTCCAGCGGGCGGAATCCGGCGTGGTCGGCAGGCATCGACGTCATGACCCTTTCCTTCCGGTCGGCGGCTCACGCGCGGCTATCGCAGCCTTACGTTGTACGTGCGCTGAGCGCGAGCAGCAGCGCTTCGGCGTCGCGGAGGTAGCGGTCCAGCGCGGCTTCCGCCGCCGAGAACCGGCCGTCCCGCAGGTCGCGCAGGATCTGCTCGTGGCAGCCGAGGAACGGTTCGTAGAACTCGCGCGTGTTCTCGTTGAGGACGAAGAACAGCCGCGTTTCGGCGAGCACCTGGCGCATGGTCGCGGAGATGCGCTCGCTGCCGGCGAGATCGGCGAGCGCCTGGTGGAAGTGGATGCTCGCGGTGCCGACGGCCGGCCAGTCCTCGGCCGCGGCCGCCGTCCGGCCGTCCCGCAGGGCCAGCTCGACCGGCGCCAAGTCCACAGTGGACAGCTCGGCCGCCCGCCGGAGCGCGCCGCATTCGGTGGCGCGGCGGACGACGTACAGGTCCTCGATGTCCTCCGTGGTCAGTTCGCGGACGAACACACCGCGGTTCAGCTCGTGCACCGCCAGCCGCTCGTGGGCCAGCAGCTGGAACGACTCGCGCAGTGTATTGCGCGAGACGCCGAGCGCCGAGCTGATCACCGGCTCGGACAGCCGTTCACCGGGGGCGAAGACGCCGTCGGTGATGTACTGGCGCAGGATCGCGGCGACCCGCTCGGCCGTGCCGCTGCGTTCGAGCAGGTGCCGCTCGCTCTCCAGCCCCGAGGCGTCGATCGACACGGCACTACCTGACGCCGAGGTCGAAGTCGAGGCTGTAGCGGTTGCCCGGCATCGCGCCCGCCGCCTTCGCGCCGTCGATCGGCAGCACTACGCCGTTGATGAACCGCGACTCGTCGCTGGCCAGGAACACGACGGCTTTCGCGACCTCCCAGGCTTCGCCGACGCGTGCCGCCGGCGTGCTCGCGACCAGCTGGTGCTGCTTCGTTTCGAACTCCTCCGGCGAGTTCAGCGTGCTGCGCAGCATGTCCGTGTCGATCGCGCCGGGGTTCACCGTGTTGGCGCGGATACCCTGGTGCGCGTGCGCGACGGCGATCGACTTCGTCAGCCCGACCAGCGCGTGCTTCGTGGCGTTGTAGACCGGGTCACCGGGGCGGCCCATCACTCCACCGTTCGACGACGTCGTGATGATGCTGCCCGCCTTTTGCTCGATCATGTGCGGCAGCACGGCGCGGGTGCCGAGGAAGGCGGCGCGGACGTTGAGCGCGAAGATGTTGTCGAACTCGGCCAGCGTCGTGTCGGCGAGCGGCTTGCCGAGGTGGATGCCGACGTTGTTGAACAGCACGTCGATGCGGCCGGCCTCGGCGAGCACGCCGTCGACGAACGCCGCCACGGCGTCTTCGTCCGTGGCGTCCACTATGGAGTGCCGGTAGCCCTCGACGGGCTCCGCGGGCTCGCGGATGTCGGAAGCGAACACCGTCGCGCCCTCGGCGAGGAACTCCTTCACCGTGGCGAGGCCGATGCCCCGCGCGCCGCCGAAGACGACCGCCACCTTGCCGGCCAACCGACTCATGTCACTTCCCCGTTCTCAGTCGTGCTGTCTGCTCTTCGTCGACCGCGTAGTCCTCCGGCAGCCGGACGAGCGCGTCCGGGTATCCGTGGTACCTGATGGATACTCCGTATACATTGCGTGCGGCGTCGACGGAGACGTAACCGTCGACGACGTCTGCGAGCACTGCCGCCACGGGACGCTCGAACGGCGACCCGTACCCACCGCCGCCCGGCAGCGTGACGTCCACGACAGACTCCGGTGTCAGGGTGACGCGGCTCTTCGCGGGCAGGTCGGGCCCGTCGTGCAGGCCGAACCGCCCGGCCGCACCGGACAATCCACTGTCCACCCCGGAGGCCGCCGCGCGCACGCGATCGACGTTGCCGTTGACGCTCCACGCGCCGCCCTCGCGCAGTGCCATCGTCGTTACCTGGCCGAGGCCGCCGCGCCAGCGTCCGGCGCCGCCGGAGTCCGCGCGCAGCTCGCGCGTGTGCTGGACCAATGGCGCCATCGTCTCGATGACCTCGGTCGGCGTCGAACGCAGACCGCTCGGGAACCCGGTGGTGTTAAGGCCGTCCTTGTCCACGCGCGCGCCCATGCCGCCGGTCTGGAAGACGTTCAGCATGAACCCCGGACCGCGCCAGATGGTCATCCACAGCGCGTCCGCGCTCGGCGCGATCGCGGCACCGGGCAGCGCGCCGATCAGCAGCGACGGCAGGAAGTGCCCGATCAGGTGCCGGGACGCGACCGGCGCGGGCGGCAGGCAGTTCAGCACCGAACCCTCCGGCGCGCAGACGTGCACGGGCCGGAACGACCCGGCGTTGTGCGGCACCTCCGGCGAGATCGCCGCCTTGACCGCGAACGACGCGTACGCGCGCGTGTAGTTCAGCACGACGTTGATCCCGCGCCGGCTCTGCGGCGACGACCCGGCGAAGTCCAGGTGGATCTCGTCGCCGCCCACAGTGGCCGTCACGCGCAGGACGATCTCTTCGTCGTCGAAGCCGTCGGTAACGATCTCGTTGGTGTAGACACCGTCCGGCAGCTTCCGCAGTGCGTCGCGCAGAGCCTTCTCGGACCGGTTCATGATCTCGGCGGCGACGTCGTCGAGATCGTCGAGACCGAATTCCCCGAGGAGCCGCAGCAGGCTGGCCGCGCCGACCTCGTTGCCGGTGACCTGCGCGTACAGGTCGCCGATCGTCTCCTCCGGCGTCCGGACGTTGGCACGGATCAGCCGTTCCAGATCGGTGTCGACCTCGCCCGCGCGCAGGAACTTCAGGATCGGCAGCCGCAGTCCCTCTTCGAAGACCTCGTGGGCTTCGGCGGACACGAGCCGGCCGCCGATGTCGGGCGCGTGGCAGCAGGACGCGAACCACGCGACCAGCCTGCCGCGCCGGAACACCGGTGTCGCGACGGTGATGTCGTTGATCTGCCCGGCCGTCTGCCACGGGTCGTTGGTGAGCAGGACGTCGCCGGGCTCGAGGGTGTCGGGCGGGTACGCGGCGACGAAGTGGTGCATGCCGGTGGCCATCGCGTTGATGTGTCCGGGCGTGCCGCCGACGGACTGGCCGATCATCTCGCCGCGCGAGTCGAACACCGCGCAGGCCAGGTCGAGCGATTCGCGGACGACGGCGGAGAAGGCCGTGTTGACCAGCGCGTTCTGCTGCTCGGCGAGGATCGAGTGCAGGCGGTTGCCGAACAGCCCGACCAGGATCGGGTCGACGCTCACGCCGTCACCTCCAGCGCCGCGTCCTCCCGGACAACGCAATGCGCGCCCGGCGGGACGACGACGGTGGACTCGCGTTCCTCGACGATCGCCGGTCCGTCGACACGCTCCCCCGGCGTCAGGAGGTAGCGATCGAAGACCGCCGTGTCGACAAATCCACCAGCCGCCGGGAAGTAGGCCTTGCGGGTCCTCTTGCGCGCGTTGCCGCTCTTCGCCGGCACCTTAAGCCGTAAGGTGACGTCCGGCGCGGGGCCGCTCGAAACCACCCGCCAGTTCAGCACCTCGACGCCGACTTCCGGCCCCGATCGCTGGTAGAGCGCGCGGTAGGTGCGAGTGAACTCCTCGATCAGTGTTCGCGGCCAGTCGCCGCCGCGGACCGGAACGCGGATCTCGTAGCCTTGCCCGGCATAACGCATCTCGGCAATCCGCCGGTGCGTGACTTCGGCCGCGCCGGACTTCGCGAGCAGCGCTTCGCCCTCGGCCTCCATCTCGGCGAACAGCGCGTCGACCTGCTCCCACTCGAGGTCGTGCACAGCCGCGCGGGCCGACCGGACGAAGTCGAACGCGAGCGGCGCGGTGAGGAACCCGGCCGCGCTGAGCACGCCCGCGGCGGGCGGCGCGACGACCGACGGCGCCCCGAGCGCCCGCGCGACCCCGACGCCGTGCACCGGCCCCGCGCCGCCGAACGTGTACATCGGCAGTTTCGCGGGATCCTGACCGCGCTCGACGGCGTGCACCCGGGCGGCGTTGGCCATGTCTTCGTTGACGCTCGTGTGGATGCCCCACGCGGCCTCTTCGACGCTCACGCCGAGCGGGCCGGCGATCTTTTTCTCCAGCACCGTCCGGGCGGCATCGGCGTCCAGGCGCATGCCACCGCCGAGGAAGTAGGCCGGGTCGAGGTAGCCGAGCACCAGGTCGGCGTCGGTGACCGTCGGCTCGGTGCCGCCCCGGCCGTAGCAGGCCGGGCCGGGCTCGGACCCGGCCGAGTCGGGACCGACGGTCAGCAGGCCCAGCGCGTCGATCCGAGCGATCGACCCGCCGCCGACGCCGATCTCGATCATGTCCGTGACCGGCACCTGCACCGGCAGCCCGGAGCCGGGCAGCAGCCGGTACTTGCGGTCCACTTCGAACTGGTGCGTCACGAGCGGCGCGCCACCGGCGATCAGGCAGAGCTTCGCCGTCGTGCCACCCATGTCGAACGCGAGCAGGTCGTCCGGCCCGATCGCGGCCGCCGCCAGTGCCCCGCCCGCCGGTCCGGACTCGAGGATGCGGATCGGGTGCCGGGCCGCGGTGTCCACGGTCGCCAGACCGCCGTTGGACAGCATGATGTGCGGCGCTCCGGGGATCCCGAGCCGGCGCAAGCGGTGTTCGAGGTCGCGCAGGTAGCGTTCGGTGAGGTCCTGAACGTATACATTGGCGACAGTGGTCGACGCGCGCTCGAACTCGCGGATCTCGGGGACGACGTCCGACGACAGCGCCACCCTGAGCGAGGGCGCCACCTCCGCGAGAATCTCCGCAACGCGCCGTTCGTGCGCCGGGTTCGTGAACGCGTGCAGGAAGCAGACGGCGACCGCCTCGATCCCGCGGTCGGCCAGCTCGCGCCCGAGCCTTACAACGTACGGCTCGTCGAGTGCGGTGTGGACGGACCCGTCGGCGAGGATCCGCTCCGGGACGTCGAACCGCAGGTGCCGCGGGACCAGCGGCGCGGGCAGTTCGAGGTGCAGGTCGTACAGCTCGTACCGGTGCTCGCGGCGCATCTCCAGGACGTCGCGGAAGCCCGCCGTCGCCAGCAGCGCGGTCCGCGAACCCTTGCGCTCGATCAGCGCGTTCGTCACCAGCGTCGTCCCGTGCACGACCTGCTCGACGGCCCCGGCGTCGGTGAGCAGCGCGGCCAGTCCCTCTTCGACCGCCCGGGCCGGCTCGTCGTGCGTGGTCAGGACCTTGCCGACCGCGACGATCCCGGACTCGTCGACCGCGCAGAGGTCGGTGAACGTGCCACCGATGTCGACGCCGATCCTCATGTGCGGTACCACCGCGGGGACGTGTTCAGGGGCGGCTTCAGCCGGGCCTTCACGACCAGGACGTTCGGCTCGTCCGACTCGACGAACTCGCCGAGCAGCCGCCGGAACGCGCGCCCGAACCCGGAGACGCGGTCCGCGTGCACACCGAAGGACCGCGCGAGACCGACGAAGTCCGGGCTGTCCCAGTCGACTCCGCGACGCGGGAGACCGGCGCGTTCCTGGTCGTAGCGCAGCATGCCGTAGCCGCCGTCGTCGACCAGGACGACCGTGACCGGCAGCTGCTCCTGCGCGAGCGTCGCGAGATCGCCGCAGCCGTAGAGGAATCCGCCGTCGCCGGTGATGCAGATGGCGCGTCCGACACCCGCCGCGGCGGCGCCGAGCGACGCCGGGAAGCCGTAGCCCAGGGTGCCCCAGCCCATCGGGTAGGCGAGCTTGCGCGGCGCCCGCACCCGGTGGAAGCCGCCGACCCAGTAGCCGGCGACGCACATGTCGGACACCAGCACCGCGTCCATCGGCAGCACTTCGTCCAAAGTGGACAGGAAGTCGTAGGCCTGCGGTTCTTCGTCGCGGATCCGCTGGCGCACGCGGCGGCCGATGCCGGCCAGCCGCAGGGTGATGTCGTCCAGGCCCGGCCGTTCCTTGGGCAGCAGCCGCTCGACGATCCCGCGCGCGTCCCCGACCAGCGTCAGGTCGGGCTGGTAGTTCTTGGCGGCGTCGTCGGCGTCGACGTTGATCGCGACGAGCCTGCGCGGCTTCGGCATCCGCCAGTTCTGCGTCATCAGGCCGTCGAAGTCGGTGCCGATCGCAAGCACGACGTCGGCCTCGTCCCACAGCTCGCCGACCTCCGGCGTGTGCACCGGGTTGGGCGCGAGGCACGGGTGGTCGAGCGGGAGCAGGCCGCGGGCGCCGAAGGTGGTGATGACCGGCGCGGCGATCTTCTCGGCGAGCGCGCCGATGGCGTCCCCCGCCCCGGACCGCAGCGCGCCGCCGCCCGCCCAGATCAGCGGGTGCTCCGCGTCGGACAACAGAGCCTCGGCGCGCGCGAGGTCGGGGACGTCGCCGTCGGGCTTGCGGTGCGGCGCGGGCGGACGCCGGTGCGGCACCGTCTCGCGCAGGTAATCGGTCGGCACACCGAGGTAGACGGGACCGCTCTGCGGCTGCAGCGCGAGCCGGGCCGCGCGGTGCACGGTGGTGCCGATCTGGTCGGCGGCCCGCACGGTGAAGCCGCCCTTGGTCACCGGCGCGAACATCGCCTGCTGGTCGGACGTCTCGTGCAGCACGCCGCGCACGACGCCGGGCCGCCGCAGCGTCGAGGGGATGTCGGTGGCGATGACCAGCACCGGAGCCGCCGACGCCATGGCCTCGCCGACCGCGCCGAGGGTGTTCGCGGCGCCCGGACCGGTGGTGACGAGGGCGACGCCGAGCTTGCCGGTCGCGCGCGCGTAGCCGTCGGCCGCGTAGCCCGCGGTCTGTTCGTGGCGGACGCCGACGAGCTTGATGCTCGTCTCGGCGAGTGCCTCCCACAACGGCAGGTTGTGCACCCCCGGGAGGCCGAAGACGATCTCCGTTCCCAGCGCTTGAAGCGCGTCCACCAGCTCCCGAGCACCACTCACAGCCACGGCGCGGATACTGCCAGATCGTTGAACGATCTGGCAATCGGCCCCTAGATGATGTTGTGCTCCACCGGTGCGGTATCGGCGCTTTCGAAGCGCCGGACGTCCAGCTCGGTGACGTCCACCGCCGGCTCGCGCCCCAGGTAGAGGTCCCGGATCAGCTCGCCGGTGGCCGGCCCCATCTGGAAGCCGTGGCCGGAGAAACCGGTCGCGTAGAAGAACCGTGACAGCAGGACGCTTTCCCCGATGATCTGGTTGCGGTCCGGCGTCATTTCGTACAAGCCGGCCCAGGCCGTCCGGATGCCGGCGTCGAGCACGGCCGGGATCCGGCGGCCCGCCAGCTCGGCCAGCCGCGGCAGCCACTCGCCCGTTTCGTAGTGCGTGTCGAAGCCGGGGAAGCCGTCGTCCTCGCTGAACGACATGGCCAGGCCCGCGCCTTCGCGGTGGAAGTAGAACGCCGACGGCAGCTCGATGGTCAGCGGGACGCGCTCCGGCAGTCCGGGCACCGGGCCGGTGAACACGACCTGCCGCCGGAACGGCCGCA
Organism: Amycolatopsis sp. NPDC114478; assembly: GCF_055633805.1. NCBI lineage: Bacteria > Bacillati > Actinomycetota > Actinomycetes > Pseudonocardiales > Pseudonocardiaceae > Amycolatopsis > Amycolatopsis sp. NPDC114478. Next base: position 683,255 of record NZ_JBVKDO010000001.1, read on the forward strand.
CCGGGAGGTCCAGTCCGGCCAGCGTCCCGATCCGTCCGGACCACGCGCCCGCCGCGCACACGACCGCGCCGGTCCGGACGAACCCCGCCGCGGTGTTAACGCCGGTTAACGTGTCGCCGTCACGTTCGATGCCGGTGACCTCGACGCCGGTCCGGAGCGTCGCGCCGCATGTCCGCGCCGCACGCGCGTAGCCCCGGACAACCACGTCCGGCGTCGCCTTCGCGTCGTCCGGAGACCACAGCGCGGACACGACCCCGTCCGTCTCGAGCAGCGGGAGGACACCCTTCGCTTCCGCGGGAGTCAGCAGGTGGCTGCGCACTCCGTACTCCCGCTGCAGCTCCGCGCAATGTCCGATTGCAGACACCTCCGCGGGGTCGGCGAGCAGGTAAAGGTAGCCGTCGCGGCGGAAGTCGATCTCGACGCCGAAGCGCTCCGAGAAAGCGCTGTACGCCGCGAGCCCGCGCAGTCCCAGCTCGACGTTCACGCGGCTGGTGAACGACGACCGGACGCCGCCCGCGGCCTTCGCCGTCGAGCCCCCGCCGAGCCCGCCGCGCTCCACGAGCAGGACGTCGACACCGGCTTCCGCCAAGTGGAACGCGCAGCTCACGCCGATCACACCGCCACCGATCACGACGCACTCGGCCATCGGTGGCAACGACGTTTCCCCGGCGCTGGAGACGGTCATACTCGCCAAAGTAGAACGTGATCCACCCACGGCCGCCGAGCGCGTACAGTCGGCGTGCCGAGTGCGGAAGGTGATGTCCCATGGCGATGATGCCCGTGACCGACTCGATGTTCCTCCTCGTCGAAACGCGCGAGCATCCGATGCACGTGGGCGGTCTGCAGCTGTTCAAGAAACCGGACGGCGCCGGGCCGGACTACCTGCGCGACATCCGCAAGAACCTGCTCGAATCGGACAACATGCGCTCGGTGTTCCGGCGTCGCCCGGCGCGGCCTGTCAACACGATGGGACACGTGGCCTGGCGCACGGAGACCGACCTCGAGCTCGACTACCACTTCCGGCACTCGGCGCTGCCGCAGCCGGGCCGCATCCGCGAGCTGCTGGAGCTGACGTCCCGCTGGCACAGCACCCTGCTCGACCGGCACCGGCCGTTGTGGGAGACGCACCTCGTCGAGGGGCTCGCCGACGGCCGGTTCGCGGTCTACACCAAGGTCCACCACGCGCTGATGGACGGCGTCTCGGCGCTGCGCCAGCTGCAGGGCTCGCTCTCGGACGACCCCGCGGACCTCGACTGCCCGCCGTGGTGGGGCAGCCGGCGCAAGCCCAGCGAAGGCCGCGTCAAGCGGCCCCAGTCGTTCCTGCAGACCGCGAGCAAGACCGCCAACCAGCTCGCCAGTCTGGCACCGGCCGCGATGAAGGTCGCGCGCGAAGCGTTCGGTGAACACACGTTAACCCTGCCCGGACAGGCGCCGCGCACGATGCTCAACGTGCCGATCGGCGGCGCGCGGCGGTTCGCCGCGCAGTCGTGGTCGCTCGACCGCGTCCGGCAGGTGGCGACGGCGGCCGGGGTGTCGCGCAACGATGTCGTGCTCGCGATGTGCTCGGGCGCGCTGCGCGACTACCTCATCGAGCAGCGCGCGCTGCCGGACGCGCCGCTGATCGCGATGGTGCCGGTGTCGCTGCGCCGACAGAACGACCCGGGCGAAGCGGCGGGCAACAACATCGGCGCGCTGCTGTGCAACCTGGCCACCGACCTGCCGGACGCGGGCAAGCGGCTCGTCACGATCCACCAGTCGATGCGCAACGGCAAGCGGCTGTTCTCGGAGCTGACGCCGTTGCAGACGCTGTTGTTATCGGCCGTTAACGTCGCGCAGCTCGGCGTCTCGCCGATCCCGGGCGTCGTCAACAACACGCGGCCGCCGTTCAACCTGGTGATCTCGAACGTGCCGGGGCCGCGCAAGCAGATGTACTGGAACGGCGCGCAGCTCGACGGCATCTACCCGGCGTCGGTCCTGCTCGACGGCCAGGCCGTGAACATCACGCTGACGAGCAACGGCGACAACCTCGACTTCGGCGTCACGGGCTGCCGCCGGAGCGTGCCGCACCTGCAGCGGATCCTGACGCACCTCGACACCGCGTTGGTGGAGCTGGAAGCCGCGGTCCGCTAGCACCGCTGATCGGCACCCCACTGCGCCATCGGAAGGAAACTTTCCGAACTCCTCTGGCCAGCCGGCTCGTCGCGCTCTTACCGTGGCGGCGACCGGACCCCCGGGAGAGGAGCACGACATGACCGAGGTGTGGACGACCCCCGACTTCGTCGAATACGAAACACCCATGGAGGTGACCGCCTACGCGGCTCGCCTGGCGGACTGAACGATGCCCGTCGAGCCGCTCGCGGAAAGCGCATTCATCGCGGCCCTGCGCGGTCTTTCCGACCGCTACTGGGGCACGCACCCGTTCCACCACCGGCTGCACGCGGGCGAGCTCGACGCGCACGGGCTGCGGATCTGGGCGGCGAACCGCTGGTACTACCAGTGTCAGCTGCCGCAGAAGGACGCGGCGATCATCAGCAACTGTCCGCTGCCGGAGATCCGGCGCCAGTGGCTCGACCGGATCGTCTACCACGACGGCCCGCACGCCGGCGCCGGCGGGATCGAGCGGTGGCTGCGGCTGTGCGAGGCCGTCGGCCTGGACCGGGACGAAGTCCTCGACGAGCGGCACGTCGCCCCCGGGGTCCGGTTCGCCGTCGACGCCTACGTGACGTTCGCGCGGACCAAGCCGTGGTGGGAGGCCGTCGCGTCCGGACTCACCGAGATGTTCGCCGGGCACCTGATGCAGCAGCGCGTCGCGGACATGCTCGCGCACTACCCCTGGATCGCGCGCGAGGACCTCGCGTACTTCACCAACCGCATCGACAAGGTCTCCGGCGAGGGCAAGGACACGCTCGACATCGTGGTCCGCCACTGCGTCACGCGCGAGCAGCAGGACCGCGCGATCGCCGCGCTGTCGTTCAAGTGCGACGTCCTGTGGTCGATGCTCGACGCGATCGAGCGGGCGGCGCGGTGATCACCGTGGGTTCGGTCCCGCAGCTCCGGCGCGGTGTCCGATTGTCGTTCGACCACGTCCGGGAGACGCACGTGCTGCTGTTCCCGGAAGGCGTGCTGGTCCCGAACACGACCGCGGCGGCAGTGCTCGAACTCTGCGACGGCGCCCGGACCGTCACGGAAATCGCCTCGGCGTTGGGCACCCGCTTCACCGGCGTCCGGGAACAGGACGTCCTCGACGTGCTGACCCGGCTGGGCGAACGGCGGGTCGTCGCGTGGACGTGAAACCGCCGCTCGGGCTGCTGGCCGAGCTGACCCACCGCTGCCCGCTGCACTGTCCTTATTGCTCGAACCCGCTGGAGCTCGTTTCGCGCGAGGCCGAACTGTCCACGGCGGACTGGATTTCGGTGCTCTCGCAAGCGCGTGAACTGGGCGTCCTGCAGGTGCACATGTCCGGCGGCGAGCCACTGGCCCGGCCAGACCTGCCCGAACTAGTGGCACACGCGAGCTCGCTCGGGTGCTACGTCAACCTCGTCACCTCCGGGCTCGGGCTCACCGCCGCCCGGCTCGACGACCTCGTCTCGCGCGGGCTGGCGCACGTCCAGCTGTCGGCGCAGGGCGCGACGCGGGAGCGGTCCGACCTGCTGGCCGGCGCGCGGGCGTTCGACCACAAGCTCAACACGGCCACGTTGGTGAAGGAGGCCGGGCTGCCGCTGTCGCTGAACGTGGTGCTGCACCGGCGCAACCACGACCAGCTGGCCGGGATCATCGAACTGGCCGAGCGGATGGGCGCGGACCGTCTCGAACTGGCGAACACGCAGTACTACGGCTGGGCGCTGCGCAACCGCGCGGCGCTGATGCCGACGCCCGAGCAGCTCGCCGAAGCGGAACCGATCGTGCGCGCGGCGGTTTCGCGTTTGCGGGGCACGATGGAGATCGTCTACGTCGTCGCCGACTACTACGAGCCGTACCCGAAGCCGTGCATGTACGGGTGGGGCGCGCGGCAGCTGACGATCGCGCCGGACGGGACGGTGCTGCCGTGCCCGGCGGCGTCGGCGATCTCGACGCTGCGGCTTTCTTCCGTGCGCGATACGCCGTTGGCCGAGATCTGGTACCGGTCCGAATCGTTCAACGCCTACCGCGGCGAAGACTGGATGTCCGAGCCGTGCCGCACGTGCGACCGCCGCGAACTCGACTTCGGCGGCTGCCGCTGCCAGGCGTTCCTGCTCACCGGCGACGCGGCGGCGACCGACCCGGTGTGCTCGCGGTCTCCGCAGCGTTCGCTGGTCGACCTCGCGCTGTCCCGGCCTCCGGTCACCGACCTGGTCATGCGCCGGTGAAGGTGATCCTGCTCGGCACCGCGGCGGGCGGAGGCTGTCCACAGTGGAACTGCGCGTGCCGCCTCTGCGCGTCCGGACTGCCGCCGCGCTCGCAGGACTGCGTCGCGATCAGCGCGGACGGCGCCGGCTGGTACCTGCTCAACTGTTCCCCGGACATCCGCGCCCAGATCCTCGGGACGCCGGAGCTGCGGGCCGGGCCGGGGCCGCGGGAGATCCCGCTGCGCGGGGTGCTGCTCACCGACGCCGAACTCGACCACACGCTGGGGTTGCTGATGCTGCGGGAGTCCGGCGGACTCCCGGTGTGGGCACCCGACGCCGTGCTGCGCGCGCTGTCTCCGTTTCGCGAGATCGTCGACGGCTATGGCGGCTGGACGTCTCTCACGGACGTCCCCGGACTGCGCGTCGACGTACTGCCGGTGAGCGACAAGAAGCCGAAGTACGCGGCCGCCGGAGAGGGCCCGTGGGTGGTCGCGTACCGGATCTCGGACCTCGCGACCGGCGGCGTGCTGGTCTACGCGCCGTGCCTGAAGAGCTGGCCTCCCGGGTTCGATTCCTTTGTGGACGGCGCGTCGCTGGTCCTGCTCGACGGAACTTTCTACGCGCCGGACGAGATGGCGGGAGTCGGCGGACCGGACCAGCTCGCGATGGGGCACCTGCCGATCACCGCGAGCCTGCCCCGGATCGCCGGGCGGCGCTGGGCGTTCACGCACCTCAACAACACGAACCCGGTGCTGGACCCGGCGTCGCCCGAACACGCCGCCGTCCTGGCCGCCGGCGCTCTGCTCCCGCCGGACGGCACCACGTACGTGCTCTAGGCAATGCCCTCGGGTGCGGCGCCGGCGACCTGGACGGCGTCGGCGGTGATCCGGTCGATCTCGGCCAAGTCATCCGACGTCAGCTCGACGTCGGCGGCGGCGATGCTCGCTTCGATGTGCTTCGGCTGCCGCGCGCCGACGATGGCCGCGTGCACGCCGGGCCGGGCGAGCGTCCAGGCGATGGCGAGCTGGCCGACTTCGAGATCCTTTCGCGTGGCGTACGCCGTAAGGTTGTCGACGATCTTGAGATTGCGGCGCAGGTTGTCGCCCTGGAACGCGCTGGACTTCGAGCGCCAGTCGGTGGGTTCGAACGTCGTGTCCGGCGTGAGCGCGCCGGTGAGCAGACCGCTGCCGAGCGGGCTGTATACGAAGACGCCAATGTTTTCCGCGCGGGCGTAAGGCAGCGGATCGGTCTCGATGCCGCGGCGGAACAGGTGGTACGGCGGCTGCAGCGTCTCGGCCACGCCGAGGTCCGCCAGCTGTTCCGCGCTGTAGTTCGAGACACCGATGTGCCGGACCTTCCCGGCGTCGACGAACTCCTGCAGCAGTCCGGCCACGTCCGCGGCCGGCGTGTCCGGGTCGGGCCAGTGCACCTGGTAGAGGTCGATGTGGTCGACGTCCAGGTTGCGCAGGCTCTGGTCGAGTCCCTGGGTGAGCCACGCGCGGCGGGAGTCGCGCGGCCGTTCCGCGCGCGGGTTGATACCGCCTTTGGTGGCGATGATGACGTCCGGCTGGTTCTTGAGCGCACGTCCGAGCAGCACCTCGGACCGGCCGCGGCCGTAGGCCTGCGCGGTGTCGAAGAAGTTCACGCCGAGGTCGCGGGCGTGGTGGATGGCCGCGATCGCGGTGTCCTCGTCGAACGCGCCCCAGTCGCCGCCGAGCTGCCAGGTGCCGAAGGCGATCTTCGACACTTCCAGGCCGCTGCGGCCCAAGATCGTCATACGCATGCGTCCAGCACAGCACAGACGTCGGACGACTGGGGCAATCTTCCCGGCCAACGAGACCCCCAAATAACCCTTTGACAGTCGTGTCAGACTGACGTCATGCCCCACGACAACCTGCGCGTGCTGGCGCACCCGATGCGCATGCGGATCCTGTCGCTGCTGACGGGAACGGCCCTGAGCGCGGCCGAAGCGGCGCGCGAGCTGGGCGACACGCAGGCGAACATCAGCTACCACATGCGCCGCCTGCACGACGCGGGCCTGCTGGAGGTCGCGGAAGAGGTGACCATCCGCGGCGGCCGCGCGAAGCGCTACCGCCACGACCCGGCGTCGGGCCGCCGCTTGACCACCCGTTCACCGGCCGAGCAGCAGCTGCTGACCAAGGCGGTCGCGGGCGAGCTGCTGCGCCGGGCCGAGTCACGGGCCCCCGACCGGCGAGCATCGTTGACGGACGCGGAGCTGTGGGTGGACCCGGCCGTCTGGGCGCGCCTGCTGAAGCGGGCATCGGAGCTGAGCCAGGAACTCCACGCGGCGGCCCAGCCACCGCGGACCCCGGGAACGGTCCGGGTCAGCGCGAGCGTGGCCCTGTTCGAACTGGCAGAGCCGGACCAGTCCGAGTCCCCGTGACCGCGCGGGTGGCGCCCGCCTGGTTCGCCGAAGCCGTCCACCCGACTCACGTCTCGTTCGTCCCCACCTCGCCGGAGCAGCTGCCATGACTTCCCCGCTTTTCGCCCCGCTTCGCGAACCTCGGTTCCGCGCTCTCGTCACCGGACGGACGTTCGCCGACTTCGCCAACGTTGTCGCGCCCTTCGCGCTGGCCTTCGCCGTCGTCGACCTGACCGGATCGGCCGTGGACCTCGGGATCGTCGTCGGGGCGCGGTCGATCGCCAACGTGCTGCTCGTGCTCTTCGGCGGGATGCTCGCCGACCGGTTGCCGCGGTCGGTGATCCTGCAGGGCACCGAGACCGCCGCCGCGCTCACGCAGGCGGCCATCGCCGCGAGCGTCCTCTGTGGATTCGCCTCGATCCCGCTGCTGGTCGGGCTCAGCCTGGTCAACGGCGCCGTCTCGGCGATCTCGCTGCCCGCGGCCGCGTCACTCACGCCGTTGACGGTGCCCGCGCCGCTGCTCGCCCAGGCGAACGCGCTGGTCCGGCTGCTGTCCAACACCGGCCGCATCGCCGGCGCGGGTCTGGCCGGGGTCCTCGTCGCGTTCGCCGGCTCGGGGTGGGCGCTCGCCGGGAACGCGGTCCTGTTCCTCGCGGCCGCCGTCGCCTACCGGCGCATCCACCTGCCGAGCGGCGAACGGATCCCGAGCAGCCGCCCGCTCGCCGAGCTCGCCGAGGGCTGGCGGGAGTTCCGCGCCCGGTCCTGGGTGTGGATGGTGGTGTTGCAGTTCATGATCGTCAACGCGGTCAACGCGGGCGCGCTGCGGGTGGTCGGTCCACTGGTCGCCGACGACACGTTCGGCCGCACCGGCTGGGGCCTCGCGCTGGCGGTGCAGACAGCCGGGTCGCTCCTCGGCGGCGTCGTCGCGGCGCGCTGGCAACCCCGGCGGATGCTGCTGATCGGCGTCGCGCTGGTGATGGTCGACGCGCTGCCGATGCTCGCGCTCGGCCAGACGCCGTACCTGCTGCCGCTGCTGTTCGCGATGTTCCTCACGGGCATCGCGATCGAGCAGTTCGCGGTCGCGTGGGACGTCTCGCTGCAGGAAAACGTGCCGCCGGAGAAGCTCGCCCGCGTCTACTCCTACGACATGCTGGGCTCGTTCATCGCGATGCCGCTCGGCCAGATCGCCGCGGGGCCCCTGGTCGAGCACGCCGGCCGTTCGGCGACACTGCTGGGCGCTGCGGCCCTGGTCGTCATCGCGACGGCGGTCGTCCTGGTCAACCCGCAGATCCGCGGACTGGTCCGCCGCGCACCGGTCAGCCCGGCGTGACCGAACCGGTCTGACGGCCCGCGCGGGGTTCCGGCGTCCGGTCGCGGTGGCCGTCCAGGCGCCACCAGCTCTCCAGCGTCTCCCGCAGCACCTTCAGCAGCTCGCCGCCCATCTCCAGGGGGACCAGCGCCGGTTTGCCGTCGTCCACCCGCAGGGCCGCCGTCAGCCGGCCGCCCTGCTCGATCAGGCCGACCACCACCCGGGTCGGTTCCCCCGCCGGGTCGACGGTCGGAATGGCGCGCTCGTACCGCCAGCCTTCAGCGTTCACCCGGCGACAGTGGCACAGCCTTCGCCGCCCCGGCGCGGGTTTCACCCTCACGTGTGGTCACGCCGGTGCCCAGGGCCGGACTTCCTCCAAGAGCTTCGCCACCGCGAGCACGAGGTCGTCCGAATGCCGCGGCCCGATGATCTGCAGCCCCACCGGCAGGCCCGAAGACGTGGTGCCGGCCGGGACGCTGATCGCCGGCTGCTGGGTCATGTTGAACGGGTACGTGAACGGCGTCCACTCCGGCCACTCGCTCAGCCCGCTGCCCGGCGGCACGTCGTGACCCGCTTCGAACGCCGGGATCGGGACGGTCGGCGTGATCAGCACGTCGTAGCGCGTGTGGAACTCGCCCATCAGGATGCCCAGCGCGGCGCGCTCGGCGGTCGCGTCGAGGTAGTCGCTCGCGCTCCACTTCTCGCCGAGCTCCCAGACCTTGCGCAGGCCCGGGTCCGTCCGCTCCTCCGAACCCGGCGGGAACGTGCCGAGCAGCTTCGCCGCGCCCGACGACCACAGGATGTCGAACGCCGGCTTCGGGTCGGCGAACCCCGGGTCGGTTTCCTCGATGTGCAGGCCCGCGTCGCCCAGCGCGCGCACCGCCGCCGCGACGACCTCGGCCACCTCCGGGTCGACGTCGACGTACCCGAGCGTCGGCGAGAAAGCCGCGATCAGGCCGCGCACGTCCCGCCGGACGGCCTCGCGGAACGACGCCACCGGCGGCGCCAGCGCGGCCGGGTCGCGGTGGTCGGGCAACGACAGGACGTCCAGCAGCAGCGCGGTGTCGTCCACCGAGCGCGCCATCGGGCCGGCGTGCGAGAGCGGGCCGAACGGGCTCGCCGGGAACAGCGGGATGCGGCCGTGCGTCGGCTTCAGGCCGACGATCCCGCAGAACGACGCCGGGATCCGCACCGAGCCGCCGCCGTCGGTGCCGACGGACAGTTCGCCCATCCCCGCTGCGACGGCCGCGGCGCTGCCGCCGCTCGACCCGCCCGAGGTCTTGGACGGGTCGGCGGGGTTGCGCGTGATGCCGCACAGCGGGCTGTCGGTGACGCCCTTCCACGCGATCTCGGGCGTGGTCGTCTTACCTAGTAAGACCAGCCCGGCCTCGCGCATCCGCGCAGCGACGGGACTGTCGACGTCCCACGGCTGGTCCGGGTCGATGCTCTTCGAGCCCCGGACGGTCGGCCACCCCTGCGTGAGGAACATGTCCTTGATCGAGGACGGCACGCCGTCGAGCCAGCCGATCGGGTTGCCGTCCCGCCAGCGGACCTCCGACGCCTTGGCCTGCTCCAGTGCGCGGTCGGCGTCGACGAGGCAGTACGCGTTGCACTCGCCGTCGCGGGCTTCGATGGCCTGCAGCGCGTTCTGCGTCGCCTCCACCGGTGACAGCTCACCGGTCGCGTAGGCGGCGACGAGCTCGCTGGCGGTCAGCATCCTGTCGTTCATCCGGCTCCCTGGTTCCCCGACGGCACGTAGCCGAGCGTCTTGTCGACGACATTGCGCAGCGGCTCCCCAGCCAGCCAGCGGCGGAAGTTCTCGGTGAAGACCTCGACGAGCGTGTTCCGCCAGCCGATGAAGTCGCCGGACATGTGCGGCGAGACGAGCACATCCGGCATGCTCCACAGCGGACTGTCCGGCGGCAGTGGCTCGGTGTCGAACACGTCGAGCGCGGCGCCGGCGATGGCCTTGCTTTCGAGCGCCGCGACCAGGTCGGACGTGACGACCAGCTCGCCCCGGCCCACGTTCACGAACCGCGCCGACGGTTTCATCGCGGCGAACGCGCGCGCGTCGAACATGCCCTTGGTGTGCTCGGTCAGCGGCGCGACGGCGACGACGTAGTCGGCGTGCGGCAGGAACTCCGCGAGCCGCGAGGACTCGTGCACGACGCCGAAGTCCGGATCACCCGTCCGTTCGCTACGCCCGGCGCCGCGCACCCGCATGCCGGCCGCGCGCAGCAGCCGCGCGATGGCCCGGCCGATCGGCCCGGTGCCGACGACCACCACCTCGCGTCCGGCGATCCGCTCGCTCTCGCGGTGCAGCCAGCGACCCTCGCGCTGCAGGTCGTGCGACCGCGCGAAGTCCTTCGCGAACGCCAGGACGACGCCCAGCACGTACTCCGCGATGGCATCGTCGAAGACGCCGCGCGAGTTGGTCAGGACGACGTCGCTCTCCACCAGTCCGGGGAACAGCACGGGGTCGACGCCCGCGCTCGCGATGTGCAGCCAGCGCAGACGATCGGCCGCGTACCACGCGCCCGGCACAGCCGTGGAGAGGAAGTCGTAGACGAAGAGCGCGTCGGCTCCGGACAGCGCTTCGGGCAGGCCCGCCGCGTCCGTGTAACGCACGACCGCCCTGGACTCGACAGCACGCATGTCCGGTGGGCGGTGCTCGCCACAGAGCACTGCCAGGACCGGAGCTTCCTGGTTTTCCGAGGCGATCACGTTGACACGGTAAAAGCGGCTCGTATGATTGTCAACAATCCGAGGAACGACCCCCGGAGCACCGGACGTGTCATCAAGTGCAGACGTATTCCGGAGGCTGAGCCTTGGATTTCGACTTCCTGGCGTTCGACGGCCCGCTGGCGCAACGCGGCATCGGGGTCATCGCGCCCTTCGACCTGGCGCTGGAGCGCGAGCTCTGGCGCTGGGTACCGATGGAGGTGTCCCTCCACCTCGCCCGGACGCCGTACGAGCCGGTGCCGGTCAGCATGGAGATGGCTCGCCTGGTCAGCGACAGCCACCACCTCGCCAGCGCGACCCGCGATGTGCTGCACGTCGAGCCGGAGGTCGTCGCCTACCTCTGCACGTCGGGCAGCTTCGTCAACGGCGTCGACTACGAGCGCTCGCTGACCAAGGCGATCTGCGACGCCGGCGCGCCGGACGCCGTCACCACCTCGGGCGCGCTGGCCGAGGTGCTGCACCAGCTCGACCTGCACCGCGTCTCGGTGCTGACGCCGTACGACGCCGACCTGACCCGCGCGCTGCACGACTTCCTCGCGGAGCTGAACGTCGAGACCGTCGCCAGCGACCACCTCGGGCTGGGCGGCGGTATCTGGAAGGTCAGCTACCGCACCATCGCCGAGCGCATCCTCGCCGCCGACCACGGCGAGGCCGAAGCGATCTTCGTCAGCTGCACCAACCTCCCCACGTACGACCTGATCGAGCCGCTCGAGACCGCGCTCGGCAAGCCGGTCCTGACGGCCAACCAGCTGACCATGTGGGCGTGCCTGCGCCGGATGAACCTGCCCATCGTCGGACCCGGGAAGTGGCTTCGTGACGTGTCGTGAAGGTATTCCTTGACCACCCCTCTAGGATTGTCGACAATTTGCGTCCCTCCGGAGGTTCCGTGACCACCATCGGTTTCATCTACCCCGACCACGCGGCCGAAGACGACTACCCGCTGGCCGAGCAGCTGCTCGGCGGCGCGGCCGCCGACGAGGGCGACATCCGGCTCGCGGTCGAGCACATCTACGGCACCGACAAGCACGCGGTGGCCGAACTGCTCGACCTCGGCAGCGAGAGCCGTCTCGCCGACGGTGCCGCTCAGCTCAAGAAGCACGAGCCGGACGCGGTCATCTGGGCCTGCACGAGCGGCAGCTTCGTCTACGGCTGGGACGGCGCGCGCGACCAGGCCGACCGCCTCGCCGCCGTCGCCGGGGTTCCGGCCTCCAGCACCTCCTTCGCGTTCGTGCACGCCGCGCGCGCCCTGGACGTCAAGCGGGTCGCCGTCGCCGCCAGCTACCCGGACGACATCGCCCGGCTGTTCGTGGACTTCCTCAAGGCCGGCGGCGTCGAGGTCGTCGCGATGGCCAGCGCCGACATCTTCACCGCCGCCGAAGTCGGCGCCATGCCACCGGAAGCCGTCGTCGAGCTCGCCGTGCGCCACGACCACCCGGACGCCGACGCCGTCCTCGTGCCGGACACCGCCATGCGCACCCTCGGCGAGATCAACGCCATCGAAGCCGCGCTGAAGAAGCCCGTGCTGACCGCCAACCAGGTCACGGTGTGGGAGGGCCTGCGCCTGACCGGCCAGCACCGCCTCGTCCGCTCGCTCGGCGCGCTCTTCCGGCACCTGCCGGACGGGAGCGCCTGACATGGCCCTGCCACCGGGCATGCTGCCCGAGATCGAACCGATCAGCCGCGAGTCGACGGCCGCGGTGATCGCGCGTCAGCTGCGCGACGCGATCATGACCGGCGCCCTCCCGCCCGGGACCCAGCTCGGCGAAACCGAGCTGGCCTCCCGGTTCCAGGTGTCACGGGGGCCACTCCGGGAAGCAATGCAGCACCTGGTCTCGGAAGGGCTCCTGCGCAGCGAACGGCACCGTGGGCTGTTCGTGATCGACCTCGAGCCCGGGGACGTCTACGACATCTACGCAGCTCGCTCGGCGATCGAACGCGCCGCCATGCTTCGCGCCCTGCGTGGCGGCGAACGCGACCGGATCGCCGACATCCTGGAGCACACCGTCACGGAGATGGCGACCGCCGCGAGCGAAGACGACCCGAACGCGCTCTCCACCGCGGACCTCAGGTTCCACGAGGCCCTCATCAACGCCTCCGGCAGCAAGCGGCTCGTCCGGATGGCCCGGACGCTCCTCATCGAGACGCGGATGTGCCTCACCGCGCTGCAGAGCACCTACCAGCGGGTCGAGGAACGCGTGGAGGAGCACACGAAGCTCATCCAGGCGCTTCGCGACGGGGACGAAGATACGGCCCTGGCCCTCCTCGAGGCGCACATGGAGGACGCCGTCCAGCGGCTGGCTCCGGGGACGAGCCTGCGGGACGGGCAAGCCCCGCCGGTGCCGGGAAACGCGTGACCGGAGCGCCGGCAGCCGGGCTCCGACAGCGGACAGGCGTGATCGAAGAGTCGCCACGCGTGTCCGCACTTTCGACACGCGCAGCCGGATGGGCGGCTCGGGTACCCGGACGGAGTCCACGCGCGCGTGGACGGCAGGCACGGGTTCCGGGAAACAGCCTCGGGGCGGGGCGCACGGGCACTTAGCGGGCACGGCGCACCCCCAGGACCGGCTGGCCGCCGCGGCCGTCACGGTAGTCCGGAGACCACGGCCAGCGGCCGCACGCGTCCGGGTAGACCAGTTGCAGCGCCCGGATTTCCGGGCCGTACAGGTCGGCCGCGAACACCAGGTGCGCCGACGGTTCCGCCAGCGCGACCACCTCGATCAGCGTGCCGCCCGGCAGCGAGACGCGTTCACCCGCGGCCGGTGGCGAGCTGTCCAGGACGCGCGCGGCCGAGTCGTTGAGCAGCCTGCCGGCCGCCATGACCGGCAGGCCCGTCACGACCAGCTCGGGCAGGTCGTACCCGCTCAGGCCGATCGTGTAGGCCCATGGCGGGTACGACCCGCTGCTCTCGATCCCCTGCACCATCCAGCCGCGCTCGGCGACGCCGTCGCGAATCCGTTGCAGGTAACCGGGTCTGTCCGGGTTCTCGCAGGCAAAGCACATCGGTGGCTCCTCCCCCTCGGTGGGTGTGCGACCACCGTGCCGGAGGGCACCGACAAAAATCAGCCCAGCGCTTCGGCCACCGCCGTGCCGAGGCGTTCTGTGGTATCCGTGCCGCCGAGGTCGGGGGTGCGCACCCGGCCCTCGTCGAGCACCCGGTCCACCGCGGCCCGGATCGCTTGCGCGGCAACGGTTTCACCCAGGTGTTCGACCAGCATCGCGGCCGCCAGGATCTGCGCGACGGGGTTCGCGATCCCCTGTCCGGCGATGTCCGGAGCGCTCCCGTGGACCGCCTCGAACATCGACGGATTTTCACCCGATGGGTTGATGTTGCCGGACGGCGCCATGCCGAGGCCGCCAGTGATCGCGGCCGCGAGGTCGCTCAGGATGTCGCCGAAGAGGTTCGAGGCCACGACGACGTCGAGCCGGTCCGGCGCCTGAACCATCCGTGCGGCCAAGGCATCCACGTGCATCTGTTCACTGTGGACATCCGGGTACTCCGCCGCGACCTCGGCGAAGATCTCGTCCCAGAACGGCATGGAGTGGATAAGCCCGTTGGACTTCGTCGCCGAGCAGACGCGCGAAGACCGCGTCCGCGCAAGTTCGAAGGCGTACCGGATGATCCGTTCGACGCCGACGCGCGTGAACACCGACTCCTGCAGCACGAACTCGTCCGGCCGCCCGGCGTTGTGCCGGCCGCCGATCGCGGAGTACTCCCCTTCGGAGTTCTCGCGGACGATGACCAGCTCCAGCTCCTCGGCCTTCCGCCCGGCCAGCACGGACGTCGTGCCCGGCAACAGCCGCACCGGGCGCAGGTTGACGTACTGCTGGAACGCGCGCCGGAGCGGGATCAGCAAGCCCCACAACGAAACGTGGTCCGGAACGCCGGGGAAGCCGACCGCGCCGAGCAGGATCCCGTCGAACTCCGAGAGCTGCGCGACGCCGTCGTCCGGCATCATCGACCCGAGCTGGGCGTAACGCTCGCAGCTCCAGTCGAACTCCGTCCACTCCAACGAGAAGGCGAACAAAGCGGAAGCCCGGTCGAGGACCTTGCGGGCCTCGACCGTGACGTCCACGCCGATGCCGTCGCCGGGGATGCTCGCGATGCGGTAGGCCGTCACAGGGCCACCGCGATGTACTTGATCTCCAGGAACTCCTCGATGCCGACCGAGCCGCCCTCGCGGCCGAGCCCGGACTGCTTGATCCCGCCGAACGGCGCCGCCGGGTTCGACACGATGCCCTGGTTGAGCCCGATCATCCCGGCCTCGAGAGCTTCGGACACGCGCAGCGCGCGCTTGAGGTCGCTGGTGAAGAGGTAGGAGACGAGGCCGAACTCCGTGTCGTTGGCCTTCGCGATCGCTTCTTCCTCGGTGTCGAACGGCGTGATCGGAGCGACCGGTCCGAAGATCTCCTCGTGCGTCAGCCGCGCCTCCTGCGGGACGTCGGTGAGCACGGTGGCCTGGTAGAAGTGTCCGGGCCCGTCGACGGCGGAGCCGCCGGTCAGCACCTTCGCGCCGCGATCGGTGGCGTCCTTGACCAGCTCCTTCACCTTGTCGACAGCCTTGTCGTCGATCAGCGGGCCGACCACGACGTCCTTCTCGGTACCGCGGCCCATCGGCAGCGCCTGCATGCGCTCGGTCAGCCGCCGCGAGAACTCCTCGACGACGCCGCGCTGCACGTAGAACCGGTTCGCCGCGGTGCACGCCTCGCCGATGTTGCGCATCTTGGCCTGCATCGCGCCGTCGATGGCCGCGTCCATGTCCGCGTCGTCGAAGACCAGGAACGGCGCGTTGCCGCCCAGCTCCATCGACGTCCGCAGGATCTTGTCCGCGCACTGTTCGAGGAGCTTCCGGCCGACGCCGGTGGAGCCGGTGAAGGAGAGCTTGCGGGCGCGGCCGTCGCGGATCAGCGGTTCCATCACGCCGCCGGAGTCGCTGGTCGTGATCACGTTCAACACGCCCTCGGGCAGTCCTGCCTCGGCGAGGATGCCGGCCAGCGCGAGCATCGACAGCGGCGTCTGCGCGGCGGGCTTGATCACCGACGTGCAGCCCGCGGCGATCGCCGGGCCGATCTTGCGGGTGCCCATCGCCATCGGGAAGTTCCACGGCGTGATCAGCAGCGTCGGGCCGACCGGCTGCTTGGTGATGAGGAACCGGCCCGCACCGTTCGGAGCGATCGCGTAGCCGCCGTCGATGCGGACGGCTTCCTCGGCGAACCAGCGGAAGAACTCCGCGGCGTAGGCGATCTCACCCTTCGACTCGGCGAGCGGTTTGCCCATCTCGAGCGTCATGAGCAGCGCGAGCTCCTCCTGGCGCTTCATCAACAGCTCGTACGCCCGGCGCAGGATCTCGCCGCGCTCGCGGGGCGCCATCTTCGCGAAGTCGGCCTGCGCGGCGACGGCGGCGTCCAGCGCGGCGACGCCGTCCGCCGGCGACGCGTCCGCGACCTGGCACAGCTCCTTGCCCGTGGCCGGGTCGACCACGGGGAACGTCTTCCCGGCCTGGGCGGCGACCCACTTGCCGCCGATGAACAGTTCCTTGCCGACCGCGTCGACGACGCCGGACTCGGTGCTCGCGCTCATCCCGACTGCTCCTCACGTGTTGTCCCGAGGGCCATGCTATGGATATTGTCAACAATCGACAACCCGCTCAACCGACCAAGGAGCACGCTGCCATGGCCCAGCTATCTCCGCTGCTCAAGCAGGCAACGCCCGTCGTGGTCGACCACGGTGAAGGGGTTTACCTCTACGACGTCGACGGCAAACGCCACCTCGACTTCACCGCCGGCATCGGCGTCACGAGCACCGGGCACTGCCACCCGCACGTCGTGCGCGCGGCGCAGGAGCAGATCGGCAAGCTCGTCCACGGGCAGTACACGACGGTGATGCACAAGCCGCTGCTCGAGCTGACGAAGCGGCTCGGCGACGTCCTGCCGAGCGGGCTCGACTCGCTCTTCTACGCGAACTCGGGCAGCGAAGCCGTCGAAGCGGCGTTGCGGCTTTCGCGGCAGGCGACGAAGCGCCCGAACGTCATCGTCATGCAGGGCGGCTTCCACGGCCGGACCGTCGCGGCGGCGTCGATGACGACGTCCGGGACGCGGTTCAGCGCCGGCATCGGTCCGCTGATGGCCGGCGTGCACGTCGCGCCGTTCCCCTACGCCTACCACTACGGCTGGGACGAGCAGACCGCGACGAAGTTCGCGCTGCGCGAGCTGGACTACCTGTTCCAGACGGTCAGCGCGCCGAACGAGACCGCGGCGATCTTCGTCGAGCCGGTGCTCGGCGAAGGCGGGTACGTCCCGGCGAACACGGAGTTCATGGCGGGCCTGCGCGAGCGCGCCGACCGGCACGGCATCCTGCTCGTACTCGACGAGATCCAGACCGGCTTCGGCCGCACCGGCAAGTTCTGGGGCCACGACCACTTCGACGTCTCCCCCGACATCGTGCTCATCGCGAAGGGCCTGGCCAGCGGCTTCCCGCTGTCCGGCATCGCCGCTTCGCAGGAGCTGATGGCGAAGGCGTACCCGGGCTCGCAGGGCGGCACGTACGGCGGCAACGCCGTCTCGTGCGCGGCGGCGATCGCGACGCTCGAGGTCATCCAGCAGGAGAACCTCGTCGAGAACGCCGCCGAGCGCGGACGGCAGCTGCTCGAAGGCGCGCGCGTCATCGCAGACAAGACGCCGGCGATCGGCGAGGTGCGCGGGCTCGGGCTGCTGGTCGGCTCGGAGTTCACCACCGCGGACGGCGAGCCGGACGCCGCGACGGCCGCGGCCGCGCAGCAGACAGCGGCGAAGAACGGCCTGCTGCTGCTCACCTGCGGGCCGTACATGAACGTCGTGCGCATGGTGCCGCCGCTGGTCGTCAACGCCGAGCAGGTGGACGACGCGCTGCGCATCTGGGGCGACGTCGTCGCGTCCGTGACGGGGAGCTGAGCATGGCGCGGTACATCACGACCACCCTCGACAAGCGCGGGGTGTCCTGCCGCGCCCGCCTGCTCGACGACGAAGCACCGCGGACGTGCAAGGCCGTGTGGGACGCGTTGCCGCAGAGCGGCTCGGCCTACCACGCGAAGTACGCGCGCAACGAGGTCTACACGCTCGTGCCGCCCTTCGCGGAACCGAAGCCCGGACGCGAGAACCCGACGATCACGCCGATCCCCGGCGACGTCGTGTACTTCGGCTTCGAGGCCTGGGAGATCGGCAACCCGGCGTACGGCTACGACGACGAGAGCGAGGCGCACAGCGACCAGGGCGCGACCGACCTCGCGATCTTCTACGGGCGCAACAACCTGCTGATCAACGGCGACGCGGGCTGGGTGCCCGGCAACGTGTTCGCCACGATCGAGGAGGGCCTCGCCGAGATGGCGGCGGCCGCGCAGGACCTCTGGTTGCGGGGTGTCGAGGGCGAGACGCTCTCGTTCGCGCGAGCCTGATTTCCTTTCCTCCCAAGGGGACGCCGGGTGCGGTGACCGCACCCGGCGTCCCTTTTCGCTGTCCGCTGCCACCCGAAAGGGTGATCATCGGGAGATCACCTTTCGTGGCCGGTGATCACCGGATCGAGCTACTCACGTGCCCGTGATGCCGGATCAAGGACAGAATTACCGACAGTGATATTCCGCCTGCTTACTACCCAGAGTGGCTGACCGCCGAAACGGGGACCCCGGCATCAAACACGAACGGATTACGTGTTTAGCATGGGAAGATTCCGCGGCGGCACAATCTCTCGAAACGGCTCTTTGACAGCTCGCCAGCACAGTGAAAACCTGACTCCGCTCTCGCGAGAGCATCTCCAGGGAAACCATTTCGAATCAACAAGGAGCCGTTCCATGCAGACGTTCGCCCAGCATGCCCTCTACTGCCACGACATCATCACCGGCGCGCTGGCGCACCTGGCGCACGTTCTCGGCTGGCTCGTCTGAGCCTGACCGGAACACGACGCCCGGCCGCGGGAAACCGCGGCCGGGCCGTTTTCACGCCAACTCGGACAGACGCGCGAAATCGTCGTCGGAAAGCGTTATTCCGGCCGCGCCGCAGTTTTCTTCGAGGTGCGTGAGCGATGACGTGCCGGGAATGGGAATCACGACCGGCGAGCGTCGCAGCAACCAGGCGAGGGACACCTGAGCGGGGGTCGCTCCGAGGCCGGCCGCGACCTTTCCGAGCACCCCACCCGCCGTCGCGTGGTCACCGCGCGCGATCGGCAGCCAGGGGATGAAGGCGATCCCTTCGCGTTCGCAGTAGCCGAGGACGTTCTCGGACGCGCGGTCGGTCAGGTTGTAGCGGTTCTGCACGCTCGCAATGGGCGCGATCGCCCGCGCTTCGGCCAGTTGCGGGACGCTGACCTCGGACAAGCCGATCCGGGTGACTTTGCCTTCGTCCCGAAGCCGCGCGAGCGCGCCGATCTGGTCGGCGAGCGGGACCTGCGGGTCGAGCCGGTGCAGCTGCAGCAGGTCGAGGCGTTCGACGCGCAGGCGTCGCAGCGAGAGTTCCGCCTGCTGCCGCAGGTACTCGGGCCGGCCGAGCGGCACCCACTCACCCCGGCTCGGGCGCGCGTGTCCGCACTTCGTCGCGATGAACAGTCCCTCGTACGGGTGCAGTGCGTCGGCCAGCAGTTCCTCGTTCAGTCCCAGGTCATAGGCGTCGGCGGTGTCGAAGAACGTCACGCCGAGCTCGGCCGCGCGGCGCGCCACCGCGGCGGCGCCGTCCCGGACGTGGTCCCACTCGGTGAGCCGCATGGCGCCGAAACCCAGCCGCCGCACGGAAACGCCGTCTTCGAAGGTGTACGTCGATGTCATACCGGAAAGCTTCGCCCGGCCCGGAGTCACCCACCAGAGATTTAGTCTGAGCTAAATCCTGCTCAGTAACCGGGTGGTCACGCATTTCATCCGGATTTCATCACCCCTCCCTAACGTCCGCGGCGCAGTGATCAACTGACGGAGGGGACTGCGAAGTGAAGAGTCTGAAACGCCTATCACTGATCGGGGCGGCGGTGGCCGCGCTCGTAACCGGGTTCGTCACCACACCGGCCGCGCACGCCGAAGGCGCGCACTACTACATCCTCATCGGCGGCACCTGCAACGGGAACGCCGACCAGTACCAGGAAGCGTGGCTGCGCGGCGGGATCCGGAAGGTGGTGAACTACCCGGCCGGCGCGTCCGGGCTGCCCGGCCCCTGCGGCCAGACGCCGATGGACCAGAGCGTCGCGATCGGCCGCGAAGAGGCGAAGCGCGTCGCGCAGGACGCGTACCACGAAGATCCCGGCGGCGAATTCACGGTCGTCGGGTACTCGCAGGGCGCGATCGTCGCGAACTTCCTGCTGAACGACATCGCGGACGGCGTCGTCGACGTCGACCGGAGCCGCTTCACCGCGAAGCTCTACGCGGACCCGATGCAGCCGGTCGGACCGCCGGGACGCGGGATCAGTGCGGTGATCCCGGCAGGCGCGGGCGCACCGTCGCCGTTCGGCGGGTACGTCTCGTTCGGCCCCGGACGGACGGACTTCGGCGGGATTCCGTACATCCGCTACTGCATCCAGACCGACGGTGTCTGCCACTTCGACACGCTCGAAGCGCCGGGCGGCTACTTCGCCCAGCACTGGTGCTACGTCGAGCGCCCGATCATGGCCGACACCCTGGCCGACGGCGTGTACACGAACTCGTCGATCGAACTGCCGCGGCAGAACTGTCGTCCGCCGTGGCCGATCGGCTGAGCCGATCACTGCCGGGCGGGCGCTGTCTCGGCGTCCGCCCGGACTCGTCCGCGCAAATGTGAAAAACCTTCATGGCGGCGTACCGGCGGTACGTACTACGCTGCGGTAACCACAGCAACGGCGCGGAGGAGAGACTGTCGATGGGCGACGTGGCGGCACGGCTGGCCGAGATCGTCGGAGACAAGAACCTGCTGACCGGCGAGGCGATCTCCGAGGACTACGCGCACGATGAAGCGCTGACTGCGGAGCCACAGAAGCCTGCGTACGTCGCGAAGCCGGCAACCGCGGAAGAAGTCGCGGAGCTGCTGAAGGTCGCGACAGAGCACAACGTGCCCGTAACCGCGCGCGGTTCCGGCAGCGGACTGTCCGGCGCCGCGCGGCCACGCGAAGACGGGCTGCTGATCTCCTTCGAGCGGATGAACGCGGTCCTCGAAGTCGACACCGGGAACCACGTCGCCGTCGTCCAGCCCGGCGTCACGCTCGCCGAACTCGACGCGAAGACGGCCGAAGCCGGGCTCAGCTACACCGTCTACCCCGGCGAGCTGAGCGCGAGCGTCGGCGGGAACGTCGGCACCAACGCGGGCGGCATGCGCGCCGTCAAGTACGGCGTCACCCGGAACAACGTGCTCGGCCTGCAGGCCGTCCTGCCGACCGGCGAGATTCTCCGCACCGGCGGCAAGACGTCGAAGATCTCCACCGGCTACGACCTCACGCAGCTGATCATCGGCTCCGAAGGCACCCTCGCGCTGGCCACCGAGATCACCGTCAAGCTGCACCCGCGGCTGACGCACGGCGCCACCGTGCTCGCCCCGTTCGGCGACTTCGGCCAGGTGATGGCGGCCGTGCCGGCGATCCTCTCCAGCGGGCTCGGGCCGCACATCCTCGAGTACATCGACAACCTGACGATGGCGGCCATCGTCTACAACGAGAAGCTCGAGCTGGGCGTCCCGGACAAGATCCGCGAGACCAGCGAGGCTTACCTTGTAGTCGCTCTGGAGAACCGCGACAGCGGACGTCTGCAGGAAGACGTCGAGACGGTCGGCGAGCAGCTCGGCGAACTCGGCGCGACCGACGTCTACGTCCTCGAAGGCGGCGCGGCGCGCAAACTGATCGAAGCCCGCGAGAAAGCCTTCTGGACTGCGAAGGCAGCCGGCGCCGACGACGTGATCGACGTCGTCGTGCCGCGGACCGCCATGCCGCAGTTCATCACCAAGGCGCGCGAGCTCGCGATGGCCGCGGGCGGCGGCGCGCTCGGCTGCGGACACGCCGGCGACGGCAACGTCCACCTCGGGATCTTCTGCAAGGACGCGGACAAGCGCAAGCAGCTGCTTACCGACATCTTCGCCTACGCCATGGAACTGGGCGGCGCGATCTCCGGCGAGCACGGCCTCGGCCGCACCAAAGCGCACTACCACCAGGAACTCGAAGACCCGGCGAAGATCGAGCTGATGCGCCGGATCAAGCAGAGCTTCGACCCCGCCGGGATCCTCAACCCCGGCGTTCTCTTCCCCGAAGGAACCGCATGAGTGAGATGAACGGCGCCCAGTCCCTGATCCGCACGCTGGTCGACGCCGGCGTCGAAGTGTGCTTCGCGAACCCCGGCACGTCCGAGATGCACTTCGTCGCCGCGCTCGACACCGTCCCGGAGATGCGGGGCGTGCTCGCGCTGTTCGAAGGCGTCGTCACCGGTGCCGCCGACGGCTACGCGCGCATCGCGGACAAGCCCGCCGCGACGCTGCTGCACCTCGGCCCGGGCCTGGGCAACGGCCTGGCGAACCTGCACAACGCGCGCCGCGCGCACACGCCGATCGTGAACGTCGTCGGCGATCACGCGACCTACCACAAGCAGTACGACGCGCCGCTGGAGTCGGACATCGAGGCCATCGCGGGCTCGTTGGAAGGCTGGGTGCGTCGCTCCGAGCACACGAAGGACGTCGGGGCGGACGCAGCCGCCGCGGTCGCCGCGTCGCAGGACGCGCCCGGCCGCGTCGCCACGCTGATCCTGCCCGCGGACGCTTCGTGGGGTGACGGTGGCGAGACGTGCGCGCCCGTCCCGCCGCGCGTCCCGCAGGCTGTCGACGCCACCACCGTCAAGGACGTCGCCGCCGTGTTCGGCGCCGGCGAGCCGGTGGCGCTGCTCATCGGTGGCGGCGCGTGCCTCGAGGAAGGCCTGCGCGCGGCCAGCCGGATCGCCACCGCGACCGGCGCGAAGGTGTTCGTCGAGACCTTCCCCGCACGTCTGGAGCGCGGCGCCGGCCTACCGGCGATAGAGCGGCTCGGCTACCTCGCCGAGCAGGTCACCTACCAGCTCGACGGCATCAAGCACGTCGTCGTCGCGGGCACGAAGGCGCCGGTGTCGTTCTTCGCCTACCCGGGCAAGCCGAGCGACCTGGTGTCCGAAGGCGCGCAGGTGCACACGCTTGCGTCGGTCGGCCAGGACGTCACGCGCGCGCTGAACGAGGTCGCCGACCTCATCGCCGCGGACGCCGAACCGGTGCTGTCGCCCGCGTCGCGGCCCGCGCTGCCGAGTGGTCCGCTGACCCCGCAGAACTGGGTCGACGTCATCGGCGCGCTGCTGCCGGACAACGCGATCATCGCCGACGAGGCCAACACGTCCGGTCTGCTGCTGCCGACGGCGACGGCCGGCGCGCCGCGGCACGACGTCCTCACGCTGACCGGCGGCGCGATCGGCTACGGCATGCCGGTCGCGACCGGGGCGGCCGTCGCCGCGCCGGACCGGCCGGTGCTCAACCTGCAGTCCGACGGCAGCGCGCTGTACACGATCTCGGCGCTGTGGACGCAGGCGCGGGAGAACCTGAACGTCACGACGGTGCTGCTCAACAACCGCGCGTACGCCATCCTGCGGATGGAGCTGCAGCGCGTCGGCGCGGCGTCGGGCGGCCCGAAGGCGAACGACCTGCTCGACCTTTCGCGGCCGGACATGGACTTCGTCAAGATCGCGGAAGGCATGGGCGTCCCGGCGACGCGGGCGACCACGGCCGAGGAGCTGGCCGAGCAGCTACAGCGGGCCTTCGCCGAACCGGGCCCGCACCTCATCGACGCCGTGGTGCCGCCGCTGCTCTGAACCGGACTATTCTCCCGTCACACCTCGAGTCCGGGAGCGGCGGATGAGCGAAGACGAACACGCGAAGCGGGGCATCGACCTCGAACGGCCGAACGCGGCGCGCGTGTACGACTACATGATCGGCGGCAAGCTGAACTACGCCGTCGACCGGATGTTCGCCGACCGGATTCTGAGTGTGCTGCCGAACGCGCAGCACATGGCACTGACCAACCGGGCGTGGCTGCGCCGCGCGGCGCGGTTCGCGGCGGAGCAGGGCGTCCGGCAGTTCCTGGACATCGGCTCGGGCATGCCGACGGTCGGGCACGTGCACGAAGTCGTCCAGGCGATCGACCCCTCTGCACACGTTGTATACGTCGACAACGAGCCGATCGCGGTCGCGCACAGCGAGATCGTGCTGGAGGGCAACGACAACGCGGCGATGGTCCAGGCCGACGCCGAGTACCCGGACGAGGTGCTGGAGCACCCGACCACCGAGGCACTGCTGGACTTCAGCCAGCCGGTGATGGTCATCATGGCGGCGTTCGTGCACTTCATCCCGGACTCCCGGAACCCGGCGGGACTGATCGCGGCTTACCGCGACGTGCTCGCGCCGGGCAGCTACCTCGCGTTGTCGTCGGGCACGTGGGAAGGGCAGGGCGAGGAGTCGCAGCGCTCGGTGGCGCTGTACGAGAAGAGCGGCACGCCGCTGACGCTGCGTTCGCCCGACGAGCTGCGCGCGCTGGTGAAGGGCTTCGAAATCCTGCCGCCGGGAGTCGTGTTCACGCCGGAGTGGCGGCCGGACGAGCCGCTCGAAGACCCGCCGGAGCAGTCGGGCGGACTGGCTCTGGTCGCTCGCAAGGAGTAGCCGGCGCTATCCTCGCTGTCGCACCGACGGTGAGGGGACGGCGATGACCGACGACCACGCGAAGCGCGGGATTGACTTCGACAAGCCGAACGCGGCGCGCGTGTACGACTACCTGATCGGCGGCAAGCTCAACTACGCCATCGACCGGATGTTCGCCGAGCAGATCCTCCAGGTGCGCCCGGAGGCCAGGGAGCTGGCGTTGCTGAACCGGCGCTGGCTGCGCCGGGCGGTGCGGTTCGGCGCCGAGCAGGGCATCCGCCAGTTCCTGGACATCGGCTCCGGCATGCCGACGGTCGGACATGTGCACGAAGTCGTCCAAGCCATCGACCCCACTGCACACGTTGTATACGTCGACAACGAACCGGTCGCCGTCGCACACAGCGAGATCGTGCTGAAGGACAACGACAACGCGGAGATGGTGCAGGCCGACGCCGAGTACCCGGCGGACGTCCTCGAACACCCCACGACCGAGCGGCTGCTGGACTTCGACGAGCCGGTGATGCTGATCATGGCGGCGTTCGTGCACTTCATCCCGGACTCGCGCAACCCGGCGGGACTGATCGCGGCCTACCGCGACGCGCTCGCGCCGGGCAGCTACCTCGCGTTGTCGTCGGGCACGTTCGAGGGCCAGGGCGAGGAGGTCCGCCGCGCGGCGGAGATGTACCAGCAGAGCGGCACGGACGTCGTCGCCCGGTCGCGCGCGGAGCTGCAGGCCCTGCTGGACGGCTTCGAGCTGGTGCCGCCGGGGATCGTGTTCACGCCGGAGTGGCGTCCGGACGATCCCGCGGAGGTGGGCGAGCACCCCGAGAAGGCCAGCCAGCTCGCGCTGGTGGCGCGCAAGGCTTAGCCGCCCTCTGCAATCGGACATTCGCCGGACACGAACGACCCGCTATTCTCGCCGTCACACCGGACCGTGGAGCGGCGAATGAGTGAAGACGAGTACGCGCGGCGTGGCATCGACCTCGACAAGCCGAACCCCGCGCGCGTGTACGACTACATCCTCGGCGGCCAGCTCAACTACGCCGTCGACCGGATGTTCGCCGACCAGGTGCTCGCCGCGCAGCCGAACGCGCGGGAGCGCGCGCAGCTGAACCGGCAGTGGCTGCGCCGGGCCATCCGGTTCGGCCTGGACAACGGGATCCGGCAGTTCCTCGACATCGGCTCCGGCATGCCGACCGTCGGGCACGTCCACGAGATCGCGCACGCCGTCGACCCGACCGCCCGCGTGGTCTACGTCGACAACGAGCCGGTCGCCGTCGCGCACAGCGAGATCGTGCTCGAGGACAACGAGAACGCCGCCATGGTGCACGCCGACGCCGAGTTCCCGGACGACGTCCTCGAGCACGAGATCACCGAGATGATGCTGGACCTGGACCAGCCGGTGATGGTCGTGATGGCGCTGTTCGTGCACTTCATCCCGGACGAGCGCGACCCGGCCCGGCTGATCGCCGCCTACCGCGACGCGCTCGCGCCCGGCAGCTACCTGGCCATGTCGTCGGCGACCCCCGAGCAGCAGAGCGACGGCACCGCCCGCGCGGTCGCGATGTACCAGAAGAGCGCCAACCCGGTGACGCCCCGCACGGCCGACGAGCTGCGCGCGCTCGTGGACGGCTTCGAGATCCTCGACCCGGGCGTCGTCTTCATCCCGCAGTGGCGGCCGGACGACCCGGCGGACGTGCCGGAGAACCCGGCCGAGTGCGGCGGGCTCGCGCTGGTGGCGCGCAAGAACTAGCCGACACGAACTAGCCGACACCGACGAGTTCCGGCGCCACTCGCGTCTTCGGGACCAGTCCCGCCAGCAGCACGCCGGCAAGCGCGGCGCAGGCGGCCACGGCGAACGTCGCCCGGAAGCCGGACAGGGACGGCACCGTCAGCCCGCCGACGGTGATCGTCAGCTGGGCCAGCATCGCCGCCATCACGGCGCTCGAAACCGCCGTGCCGACCGAGCGCATCAGGGAGTTCAGGCCGTTCGCGGACGCCGTTTCGGTGACCGGTACCGAGCCCATGATCAGCGCGGGCATCGCTGCGTATGCAATGCCGACACCGGCGCCGATGAGTACCGAAGCCGTGATCAGCTCGGCCGTGTTGTCCATCAGCGCGATCGCGAACACGTACCCGAGGGCGATCACCAGCGCGCCGCACATCAGCGTCGGACGCGGGCCGAACCGGGCGATGAGCCGGGCCGACACCGGCGAGAGCAGCATCATCACCAGGCCGTTCGGGGCGAGGGCCAGACCGGACTCGACCATCGTCCGGCCCAGCCCGTAGCCGGTCGACGCGGACGCCTGCAGCAGCTGCGGGAAGGACAACGCCATCGCGTACATCGAGAACCCGACCATGATCGACGCCAGGTTCGTGAACAGCACCGGCCGGCGCGCGGACACGCGCAGGTCGACGAGCGGGTCGCGCCGGCGCAGTTGGTAGGCGCCCCAAGTGATCAGGATGACGACGGCCGCCGCGGCGAACCCCAGCGTCGGCGTGCTGGTCCAGCCCCACGTCGCGCCCTTGACCACCGGCAACAGCAGGCAGACCAGGCCGGCGGCCAGCCCGAACGCGCCGAAGTAGTCGAACGGCGCGGGGGTGCGCAGCGGCGACTCCGGCACGAACCGCATGATCAGCAGCGCGAAGAAGAGCCCGAGACCGGCGGCCATCCAGAACAGCACGTGCCAGTCGGCGTTCTCGGCGACGATCGCCGCGACCGGCAACCCGATCGCGCCGCCCACGCCGAGCGTCGCGCTCATCAGCGAGATCGCGCCGCCGACGCGTTCGGCCGGGAGCTCGTCGCGCATGATGCTGATGCCGAGCGGGATGACGCCCATCGCGCAGCCCTGCAGCCCGCGCCCGAGGATCTGGAACGCGAGCGCGCTCGTCGTCGCGGACACCACCGAGCCGGCGATGAGCAACGCGAGGCTGACGAGGATCATCCGGCGCTTGCCGTAGAGATCGCCGAGCCGTCCGCTGACCGGCGTAATGACGGACGCGGCCAGCAGCGTCACGGTGACGACCCACGACGCGTCGGCCGCCGAAGCGTTCAGCAGCCGCGGGAACACCGGGATGAGCGGCACGACCAGCGTCTGCATGAACGACGCGACCAGCCCGCACGAGGCGAGCACCACGACGATCGCGCGATCGGACCGCCCGGGACGGGACACCAGCACACCCCCGGTGTGTAGTTAGTACGCATCATGCAACTTGATGCACTGTACCTACCGGGTGGCCGCTTTCGGTCCGATTGGTGATTCGTCACAGCCAGGTGCGGACACCGCCGTGGCCGGAGCAGGTGCCGGAGCGGTGCTGGCTGTAGCTGTAGGTGCCGTCCTTGCAGAGGGCCGTGGCGCCGGACGGGTTGTCGCTGGGCCGGTGGACGCAGTTGCCGTCCGAGTTCCGGTAGGAGTCGGCACCGCACTCGGCCGGCTGCGGCGCCGCCTGCGTGGTGGTCTTCGGCGCCGCTTTGGGCTTGGCCACGGTCGTCTTCGGCGCGACGGCTTGCGCCTGCGTCGGCACAGTCGTGGCCACGGGGGCGTCGGACGTGGCGGTGGGCGTATCCGTCGTGCTCGGAGCGGAGTACGAAGGCGTTGTATACGACGTCGACGGTGCATCCAGAACTCCGACACCGCCCGGATCCTTTGCCGGCAC
This sequence comes from Amycolatopsis sp. NPDC114478, assembly GCF_055633805.1. Classification (NCBI taxonomy): domain Bacteria; kingdom Bacillati; phylum Actinomycetota; class Actinomycetes; order Pseudonocardiales; family Pseudonocardiaceae; genus Amycolatopsis; species Amycolatopsis sp. NPDC114478. The sequence continues at coordinate 711,279 of NZ_JBVKDO010000001.1, forward strand.
CGAACCGACGCCACAGCCCGCGACCAGCAGGCCTGCGGCCAGGATCCACCCCCGTTTCTTTCCCACGACGACTCCTTAGCAACACCAACCAATGCCGCCTAGTCGCTGGCCCGGGAGCGTTTGTTACGACGTAGGTCTGACGCCGGAACCGTCACGGCTTGTTCGTCCGCCGCGCGATCGCGGAATGTCCGCTGCGACTGGAGGCTCGATCGCTGACAGTGCAATCGGACACCTCCGGACAGTTCCTGATCGTCGAGGCCGCAGTTCTCGCCGTGCACACGGACCCGCGCGTGGTGGTTCCGGACACCGAGCACGTCGACCCGTCGATGTGGAGCCCGCTGATCTACAACTTCCGCCACTACTTCGGCCTGGGCGCGGAACTCGGGCACAGCTTCCGCTCGGACACCGCGCGTACCGTCGAGCGCCTCGACGGATTGGGGAACCGAGCATGATCGCACGTACCTGGCGCGGCTGGGCGCCCGCCGCGACGGCCGACGACTACCGGCGGCACTACAAGACCGAAGTGGGCGGAGCATCTGCGTGAAGGCGCGCGACGAGCGCTGAGCCGGTGGGACGACCACGTCAGCCACGCCGAGGTGGCGGTCACGCTCTGAACGCCGTGAAGGCCACCTCGCGAAACTCGAGGTGGCCTTCACGGAGTTAATGCTTATTCGTAGATCTCGCCCTTGGCGGCCTTGTCCACCAGCGACTGCGGCGGCTCGAAGTGGTCGCCGTACCGGGCCGCGAGCTCACGCGCCCGGTCGACGAAGCCCTGCAGGCCACCGTCGTACTGGTTGATGTACTGGATGACGCCACCGGTCCACGCCGGGAAGCCGATGCCGAAGATCGAGCCGATGTTGGCGTCCGCCACCGACGTCAGCACGCCTTCGTCGAAGCACTTCACCGTCTCGAGCGCCTCGGCGAACAGCATCCGCTCCTTGAGGTCCTCGAACGGCACCTCCGCCGAGCCGGACTTGAACGCGTCGCGCAGCCCCGGCCACAGCCCGGTCCGCTTGCCGTCCTCGCCGTACTCGTAGAAGCCCGCGCCCGTCGAGCGGCCCTTGCGGTCGAACTCCTCGACCATCCGGTCGATGACGCCTTCCGACGCGTGCGCCTTCCACGTGCCGCCCGCGGCCTCGATCGCTTCGCGGGTCTCCTTGCGGATCTTACGCGGTAAGGTCAGCGTCAGCTCGTCCATCAGCTGCAGCGGCGGCGCCGGGTAGCCGGCCTGCGAACCCGCCTGCTCGATCGACGCCGGCTCGACACCCTCGCCCAGCGCGGCGACGGCCTCGTTGATGAACGTGCCGATCACGCGCGAGGTGAAGAAGCCGCGGCTGTCGTTGACGACGATCGGGGTCTTCTTGATCTGCAGCGTGTAGTCGAAGACCTTCGCGAGCGTCGCCGGGGATGTCTTCTCGCCGCAGATGATCTCGACCAGCGGCATCTTGTCCACCGGCGAGAAGAAGTGGATCCCGATGAAGTCCTCGGTCCGCTGCACGCCCTCGGCGAGCGTAGTGATCGGCAGCGTCGAGGTGTTGGAACCCAGGACCGCGTCGGCGTTGACGACGCTCTCGATCTCGCCGAACACCTTGTGCTTCAGCTCGACGCTCTCGAAGACGGCCTCGATGACGAAGTCGACGCCCGCGAAGTCGGCCGGGTCACCGGTCGGCTTGATCTTCGCCAGCAGCGCGTCCGACTTCTCCTGCGTGGTCTTGCCGCGCGAGAGGGCCTTCTGCTCGAGCTTCTCCGCGTAGCCCTTGCCCTTCTCGGCCACCTCGAGCGAGACGTCCTTGAGGACGACGTCGATGCCGGCCTTCGCCGACACGTACGCGATCGCGGCGCCCATCATGCCCGCGCCGAGCACGCCGACCTTCTTGGCCGTGTACTTCTCGAAGCCGTCCGGACGCGAGCCGCCCGAGTTGATCGTCTGCAGGTCGAAGAAGAACGCCTTCGTCATGTTCTTCGAGACCTGGCCGGTGGCGAGGTGGATGAAGTAGCGCGTCTCGATCGTGATCGCGGTGTCGAAGTCGACCTGCGCGCCCTCGATCGCGGCGGCCAGGATCGCCCGCGGCGCCGGCATGTTCGCGCCCTTGATCTGCTTGCGCAGGTTCGCCGGGAATGCCGGCAGGTTGGCCGCGAAGCTCGGGTTGGACGGGGTGCCGCCGGGGATCTTGTAGCCCTTGACGTCCCACGGCTGGACGCCGCCTTCGGGGTTCGCCTTGATCCACGCCTTCGCGGCGGGGACGAGCTCCTCGACCGTGCCGACGAGCTCGTGCACGAGGCCGAGCTCGAGCGCCTTGGCGGGACGGTGCCGCTGGCCCTGCAGCAGGACGTTCAGCAGCGCGCTCTGGATGCCCAGCAATCGGACAGTGCGCACGACACCGCCACCGCCGGGCAGCAGGCCCAGCGTCACCTCGGGCAGGCCGATCTGGCTGCCCTTGACGTCGGCGGCGATGCGGTGGTGCGTCGCCAGCGCGATCTCCAGGCCACCGCCGAGCGCGGCGCCGTTGATCGCCGCGACGACCGGCTTGCCGAGCTGCTCGATGCGGCGCATCTGCCCCTTCATCAGGGTGCTGCCCTCGGTCAGCTCGACCGCGTTCTCCGGCTTGGCCTGGATGAGGTCGTTCAGGTCGCCACCGGCGAAGAACGTCTTCTTGGCGGACGTGATGACGACGCCGGTGATGTTGTCCTTCTCCGCCTCGAGGCGGTCGACCGTGACGCCGAGCGACTCGCGGAAGGCGGCGTTCATCGTGTTCGCCGACTGGTTCGGGTCGTCCAGGGTCAGCGTGACGATGCCGTCTTCGTCCTGCTCCCAGCGGATGGTCTTGCTCTCGGCCATTTCTTTCCTCACACCCGCTCGATGATGGTCGCGACGCCCATGCCGCCGCCGATGCACAGGGTCACCAGGGCGCGGCGCGCCTGGCGGCGTTCCAGCTCGTCGACCACGGTGCCGACCAGCATCGCGCCGGTGGCGCCGAGCGGGTGGCCCATGGCGATCGCGCCGCCGTTGACGTTGACCTTGTCCTCGTCGAGGTGCAGGTCCTTGATCCACTTGAGCACGACGGAGGCGAACGCCTCGTTGAGCTCCCACAGGTCGATGTCCTCGGGCTTGAGACCCGCGGTCTTCAGGACCTTCTCGGTGGCCGGGGTGGGACCGGTGAGCATGATCGTCGGCTCGGAGCCGATCGACGCCGTCGCCACGATCCGGGCGCGCGGGGTCAGCCCGAAGGTCTTGCCGACCTGCTCGGAGCCGACGAGCACCAGCGCGGCGCCGTCGACGATGCCGGAGGAGTTGCCGCCGGTGTGGACGTGGTTGATCTTCTCGACCGAGTGGTACTTCTGCAGCGCCACGGCGTCGAAGCCGCCCAGCTCGCCGATGCCGGCGAAGGCGGGCTTGAGCTTGCCGAGGCCCTCGACGGTGGAGCCGGGACGGCGGTGCTCGTCGTGGTCCAGGACCGTGACGCCGTTGATGTCCTTGACCGGCACGACGGACTTGGCGAAGTAGCCGCCGGACCAGGCCGCCTCGGCGCGGTCCTGCGAGCGGACGGCCCAGCGGTCGACGTCCTCGCGGGAGAAGCCCTCGATCGTCGCGATCAGGTCGGCGCCGGTGCCCTGCGGGACGATGTAGTTGTCGTACGCCGTGGTCGGGTCCATGAACAGCGCGCCGCCGTCGGAGCCCATCGGCACGCGCGACATCGACTCGACGCCGCCGGCGATGATCAGGTTGTCCCAGCCGGAGCGGACCTTCTGCGCGGCGGTGTTGGTGGCTTCCAGGCCGGAGGCGCAGAAGCGGTTGAGCTGCACGCCCGCGACGGTCTCGGGCAGGCCGGCGTTCAGCGCGGCGGTGCGCGCGATGACGGCGCCCTGCTCGCCGACCGGCGAGACGACGCCGAGCACGATGTCGTCGATCGCCTTCGGGTCGAGGTTCGGGTGGCGGACCTTGAGCTCTTCGATCAGGCCGACCACCAGGTCGACCGGCTTGGTGCCGTGCAGGGCACCGCCCTTGTTCTTGCCGCGAGGCGTGCGGATCGCCTCGTAGATGTAGGCCTCGCTACTCACAGAACAACTCCTCGCGAGCGTGTGGGACGTCTTCGTACCGTGGCCGATGATACCGACCAGTAGGGCTAATGGCCATTAACATATCGCCGGATAACCCCATGGTGTCAATGGGTTGCAGGTGTGCCGTTAGCCGCTATCGTTCACTCACCATGACCGACGTTGAGCGCAGCACGCGACCGCGCGACCGCAAGGCCCAGCTGGCCGCGGTGGCGGCGGAGCTGTTCCGCGCCCGCGGCTTCCCCGGCGTCGGCATCAAGGACATTGCGGACGCGGCGGGCGTCACCGGGCCGGCGCTGTACCGGCACTTCGCGGACAAGCAGGCGATCTTGTCTTACGTTGTACTAAACGGCTTCGAGGACCTCGAGGCAGCGACAGCGGAGGCGCTGTCGGACTCAGATCCTGCTTCTGACCAGCTCCAATCCCTCCTCGGACGCCTTGCGACGCAGGCTGTCGAGCGACGCGAGATCGCGGCGCTGTGGCGCTGGGAGGGACGTCACCTCCCGAAGGGAGACCAGCGCGAGATCGCCCGCCGGTCGACGCTGGCGCTGGCGACCTGGTCGAAGGCGCTGCTGGCTCAGCGTCCGGACTTGCTGGCCGAGGACGCGGAGCTGCTCTGCTGGGCGGCGTTGTCGGTGTTCGGCAGCGTGTCCGTCCACCACACGTCCGTGGCGCGCCGACGCTTCGCCGCACTGCTGGTCGAGCTGGCCCTGGATGTGCTGAACGCCACACTCCCGGCGCCGTCTTCACCGCCTTCCGCGCCGGGCGTGAGCCTGCGCACGCCGTCGCGCCGCGAGCAGGTCCTGGCGGAGGCGACGACGCTGTTCGCCCAGCGAGGCTTCCACGACGTGAGCATGGAGGACATCGGAGCGGCGGCGGGCATAGCGGGTCCGAGCGTGTACCGCCACTTCCCGAGCAAGGCGGCCCTGATGGTCGCAATCGGACACCGCGCGGCAGACAGGCTGGCGTTGGCCGCGGAGCGCGCACTGCAGGCGCCGGACGAAGTGTCCGCACTGCGCCGCCTGGCGGCTTCGTATGTGCACACGATTCTGCACACGCCGGAGCTGCTGGTGTCGTTCTCGGCGGACCGCGTGACGATGCCGGACCGCGACAAGGCGGACCTGCTGCGAGTCCAGCGGGACTACGTGGCCCAGTGGGTGACGCTGTTGTCAGCGGTGCGTCCCGAGTTGCCGGCGCGGGAAGCGAAGATCACGGTCCACGCGGCGTTAACGATCGCTAACGACCTGGCCCGAACCCGTCGCCTGGCAGCGCGGCCACACTTCGAGGCGGAGCTGACGGCGTTGCTGCACACGGTGCTCGGCATCGCCTGAATCCGGGTCAGCGGCCCTCCGGCCACCGCGCGATCAGCTCGGCCAGCCGCGTGACTTCCGGAGAATGAGGATCGATCGTCACAACCGCGTCGAGCAGGCACTGCAGGCCACCTTCGAAACGAAGGCACGTCTTCGCCAGCGCGATCACGTGCAGCCGGTCCTGCGGGTAGTAGGAGACCTGCGAGGTGATTTCCTTGCGAGGAAACATTTCCAGCAGCAGCCTTCGACTGTCGCTGTTGCGCACCCACGGGACGTCCATCAGCGCTTCGATCAGCGCGGTGAAGTCGGGAGCAGAATCGGGGGCCGCCACGCGGCCGACTTCCGAAGCACCCATGAGGCGCAGCCACGCGATCGTGCGGGTTTCCTTGACCGACACCGGGATCCGCGCGTACTCGCCGGGTGCGGCGGCCGGGTCTTGGGCCACGACGTCGTCGTAGAACATGACGGACGCCAGCAGCACCAGGTCCGCGCCGGTGGCCTTCTGCGCGGCTTTCGCCGCCGAGGCGTCGAGGATGCGGAACGTGGCACTGATGGCCTTGCCGACGGCACCTTGGCCGCCCCACTGCACTTCGCCGGCGTTCAAGGCGACCCGCAGCTGGATCTGCGCCGCCTCGGAATGCACCACGTTGTAACGGCGCAGTTCGGCGTGCAGGCGCTCAGGCAGCTGCGCAACGAGGTCCGCTTTCGCGATTTCCGGCGGCAGCAGGATCATCGCGCCGTCGCCGGTGTTCTCCACGAAGCAGACGTCCCACGGGATGCCAGTCTCGGCGAAGCTGCCTTTGAGAACCGACCAAAACCCCTCGTGAACCTCGCGCAGATGGGCCAGAGTGCGGCTCGGGTTGTTGTAACCGGCGATGTCGACGGCCATGATCGTCCTGTGGTGCGCAGCCGAAAGCGAATCCACGCCACACCTCCCCGTCCCGTCGCTCATTGTCCCAGACCCATGCACCCTCGGCCATGTTCGCGCAGGGCGTTACCGGGAAACCGGTCCTCCTTGTCCTTGTTTCGTCCATAATTCGGCGTGCCCACGAGACGACTGCACCTGGTGACCGCGGATGAGGACCACCGTGTCTCCACCATCGAGCTCTTCTTCGACCTGGTCTTCGTCTACGCGATCACCCAGACCACCCAGCTGATGGCCGACCACCTGAGCCCCGCCGGGGTCGGGCAGGGGCTCGTCATGCTCGCCGTCCTGTGGTGGTGCTGGTGCTCATACGCCTGGCTCGGGACCACCATCCACGTCGACCACGGGGTGGCCCGGCTGGCCATGTTCGGGGCCATGACCGTGATGTTCCTCGTGTCGCTCACCATTCCCGAGGCCTTCGTCGACCGGCCCGGTGGCTTGTTCGCGCCCGTGCTCTTCGTCGTCTGCTACGCGCTCGTGCGGCTGCTGCACCTCGTCGCGTACCTGGGCGCGGCACGACACGACCCCGGGTTGCGGCACGTTCTGCTGCGGATGTTCGTCGGGCTGCTGCCGTCCGTCGGGCTGCTCGCGGTGAGCACCGCGCTGAGCGGGCCGTGGCAGCTGGGGCTGTGGGTCATCGCGCTGCTGGCCGACTACCTCAACGTCTACCTCGCCGGCCCTGACGGCTGGCGACTGAACTCGCCCGCGCACTTCGCCGAGCGGTTCGGGCTCATCGTGATCATCGCGCTGGGTGAGTCGATCGTCGCGATCGGCATCGGGATCGGGCCGCTGCCGATGTCGTGGCTGGTCACCGGGGCGGCCGTCTGCGGGCTCGCGCTGGCCGCCGGGATGTGGTGGACGTACTTCGACGTCGTCGCGCGCGTCTCCGAGCACCGGCTGGCCCGGGCGACCGGCGTCGAGCGCACCAAGCTCGCCACCGACACCTACACGTTCCTGCACCTGCCGCTGATCGCCGGCATCGTGCTCGTCGCGCTCGGCCTGAAGAAGGCCTTTGTATACATTGCCGACACTGGACACCATTCGCCGGACGAGGCGCTGCACGGCGTCCCGATCTGGGCGCTGACCGGCGGGCTCGCGGTCTACCTGATCGCGCTGAGTGCCCTGCGCAAGCGCAACCTCGGCAGCTGGAACGTCCAGCGGCTGGTCGTCGGCGTGCTGCTGGTCGCCGCGACGCCGCTGCTGGAGCACGTGCCCGCCGCGGCGTTGCTGCTGATCGCCGCCGCGGTCGTGCTCGGGCTCATCACTTTCGAGCGACTTCGGTTCGCGGACTGGCGCAGAAAGGTGCACACCGCCCACTCGTAAGTGAGCCCACACTGGCGCGATCCCCGCCCACCGGTTAACCTACTGGCGAGTAGGTAACGGATGGAGGGCCACATGGCTGCGCCAAGGAAACGGGACGCGATGGGCTGGGGCCTTTCCGCGCTGACCCGGCTGGCCGGGAGCAAGGTCGTCGATCGGGCGGGGCTGCGCAAGCCCATCGAAGGCCTGGTCACGGCGGGAACGCGCAACGGCTTCCGCGTCGCCGGCGCGGCGACCCGGTCGTTCAAGTCGGTGCAGAAGCTGGGCAAGCCCGCCCGGCTCGCGCCGTCCGCCGACACGGGGCTGTTCGACCTCACGCCGAGCGAGGACCAGCAGCTCATCGTCGAGACGGTCACCGAGTTCGCCGCCGAGCAGCTGCGCCCGGCCGCCGCGGACGCCGACGCCAAGCTCGAGGCGCCCGAAGGGCTGCTGACCAGGGCCGCCGAGCTGGGCATCAGCCTGGTCGGCATCCCCGAGGAGCTCGGCGGCGTCGGCACCGAACGCTCGGTCGTCACCAACGCGCTCGTCGCGGAAGCGCTTGCGCACGGCGACCTCGGCCTGGCCGTTGCCGTCCTCGCGCCGTCCGCGGTCAGCACCGCGCTGGTCAGCTGGGGCGACGAGCAGCAGCAGGCCGACTACCTGCCCGCGTTCGTCGGCGAGAACGTCCCCGCCGCGGCGCTGGCGCTGCAGGAGCAGAAGGCGCTCTACGACCCGTTCAAGCCCGCGACGAAGGCCCGCCGCACCCCGAAGGGCTACCAGCTCGACGGCGTGAAGTCGCTGGTCCCGCGCGCGGCGCAGGCCGAGCTGTTCATCGTCTCGGCCGACCTCGAAGGCCGCGGCCCGGCGCTGTTCCTCGTCGAGTCGTCGACCGCCGGCGTGACCATCGAGGCCGAACCGGCCATGGGCCTGCGCGGCGCCGCGACCGGCAAGCTGCACCTGGAGCACGTGAACCTGCCCGCGGGCGCGCTGCTCGGCGGCGGCAAGCTCGACGTCTTCACCGACCTCGTCCGGCTTTCGCGGCTGGGCTGGGCGGCGCTCGCCGCCGGCACCGCGAAGGCCGTCCTCGACTACGTCGTCCCCTACGTCAACGAGCGGGTGGCGTTCGGCGAGCCGATCAGCCACCGGCAGGCCGTGGCGTTCTCCGTCGCGGACATCGCGATCGAGCTGGAGGGCCTGCGCCTGGTGACGCTGCGCGCGGCGGCGCGCGCCGAGCAGGGCAAGTCCTACGCGCGGGAGGTCGCGCTGGCCCGGAAGCTCGCCACGGACAAGGGCATGCAGATCGGCAGCGCGGGCGTGCAGCTGCTCGGCGGGCACGGCTTCGTCAAGGAGCACCCGGTCGAGCGCTGGTACCGCGACCTGCGCGCCATCGGCGTCATGGAAGGCGCCGTCCTTCTTTAGAAAGGGCTTTGACTCATGATCAACCTGGAAGCTCCCAAGAAGGCCGGCGCCCTGATCAACCAGGCGTACCAGGCCGCGGCCGAGGTGTTCCGGCCGATCTCGCGCAAGTACGACCGCGCGGAGCACACCTACCCGAGCGAGCTGGACATGTTCGCGGCGCTGCTGGACGGGCTCAACTCCTCCGGCGAGGGCGGCGCGGGCGCGGCGGGCGTGCGGCGGTCCGGCGGCTCCGACGACAAGGAGAAGGGCAACCGCAACGGCGCCAACCTGAACGTCGTCCTCGGCACGATCGAGATGTGCTGGGGCGACGTCGGCCTGCTGCTGTCGATGCCGCGCCAGGGCCTCGGCAACGCGGCGATCGGCTCGGTCGCGACGGACGAGCAGCTCGAGCGCTTCTCCGGAATGTGGGCGGCGATGGCGATCACCGAGCCGTCCTTCGGCTCGGACTCCGCGGCGGTCAGCACAACGGCCCGCCTCGACGGCGACCACTACGTGCTGAACGGCGAGAAGATCTTCGTGACGTCGGGCGAGCGCGCGGACGCGGTGGTCGTGTGGGCGACCCTGGACAAGTCCAAGGGCCGCGCGGCGATCAAGTCGTTCGTAGTGGAGAAGGGCACGCCGGGCTTCGAGGTGGTGCGCGTCGAGCACAAGCTCGGCATCCGCGCTTCGGACACGGCGGTGCTGCGCTTCGAAAACTGCCGGGTGCCCAAGGAAAACCTCCTCGGCACGCCGGAGATCGATACGGCCAAGGGTTTCGCGGGCGTCATGCAGACGTTCGACAACACGCGTCCCCTGGTGGCGGCGATGGCGATCGGCGTCGCGCGGGCGGCGCTGGAGGAGACGCGTCGCATTCTCACCGAAGCCGGCGTTTCGATCGACTACGACCGTCCGGCGAACTCGCAGCACGCGGCGGCGGCGGAGTTCCTGCGTCTGGAAGCGGACTACGAGTCGGCGTACTTGCTGACGTTGGAATCCGCGTGGATGGCGGACAACCGCAAGCCGAACTCGCTGCAGGCGTCGATGGCGAAAGCCAAGGCGGGGCGCTCGGTGGTGGAGATCGCGCTCAAGTGCGTCGAACTCACCGGGGCTTACGGGGAAGAGTCTTTGCTCGAAAAGTGGGCTCGGGACGCCAAGATCCTCGACATTTTTGAGGGGACGCAGCAGATTCAGCAGCTAATCGTCGCGAGGCGGATCCTCGGGAAGACGTCGGCTGAGCTGAAGTAGGTCACTCGCGATCGGCCTCCGGCACCCTCGCGGGTCAGGGAGGCCGATCGTGACCGACTTCATCGTTCACCAGCCACGCGAAGCCCTTGCCACCCGGATCGCCGCTCGCGACGCTCCCGACACCGACGCGGACGCTGGGGAGAACATCGTCCGCGTCTTCCTGTCCGGCAGTCCCGGTGGCGCGATCGTGGCCCGGCCCCGGCTGGGCGGGGACGGCTTCGCGCGGCCGATGTGGGTGTCGAACATCTACGCGTGGGGCTCGGACCGCACGGGCGTCGGCCACAACCCGCGCAACTGCCGGGCCACGACCCGAAGCTGACGTCGCACCGGCGTTACGACGTGCCCGGCGCGGTGTGGGCCGACGTCCGCTACAGCGTTCGAGATCGACCTAGTCGGCTGAGATCTGGTCGTCGAGGAACTCGTCCAGGTAGCGCCACGTCGTCCCGCGGGCCTTTCGCCCCGTCAGCACGCCCAGGTGCCCACCCGGCGCCGTCTTGAAGCGGACCTCCGGGGCCTTGTCCAACAGCTCCACCACCCGCTCCACCGACGGGCGCGGCGCGATCGTGTCGTTCTCGCCCGCCACCACCAGCGTCGGGACGCGGACCGACGACAGCGAAATGATCCGCCCGTTCAGGTCGACCTTGCCCTCCGCGAGGTCGTTCGTGCGGAACAACCGGTGGTACAGCTGGCCGAACGTCCGCCCGGGGTAGGCGTACATGTTGCTCATGAAGTGGTCGACGGCCTCGATCTGCGCGAGGTAGTCGCGGTCGTCGAGGTGCGACAGGATCGCGATCGGCTTCGTGATCTCCTTGCTGATGCCCGTCGCGCGGAACACGCGGCTGACCAAATAGGACGGTGCCCCGCCGAACGCGCGGTAGATCGGCGTCAGCAGGTGGCCGTTCGTGAGGTCCACCAGCGGGCGGAACGGCGCCACGATCGGGATCGCCGTGAAGTCCACCGGGGAACCGATCGCCGTGATCGACGCGATCGGCAGGTCCGGCTGGTCGGCGTTCACCAGCAGCGAGAAGATCCCGCCCAGCGACCACGACACCAGGTGGACGTCCTGGCCACCCGCGTCCGCACTCACGCGCCGGATCGCTCGCGGCAGCACCTCGTCGATCCAGTGCTCGATGCCCAGGCGGCGGTCGGAGAACGCCACCATGCCGTAGTCGACGAGGTAGGCGTTGCGGCCGCGCTCGACCAGGTGCTCGATGAGGCTGCAGCCGCGGCGCAGATCGAAGCAGATCGCCGGCGCGGCCAGCGGCGGCACCAGCAGGATCGGCGGCCCGGACACCGGGCGGCTGCTGTGCGTCATCCGGTACACCGAGCGATTGGGACCCTGGTCGATCAGCACCCGCGGCATCGGCCGCAGGTCGGCGACGCCGCCGTGCAGCACCTTGCCGACCACGTTCGACGCCGCGGCGGCCAGCCGTGCGGGCGGTGAAACCATTTCCTCGAGCCTCCTGCGACGTCCCCGGGCACTTCCGGTCAATCTTGCCCGGTCAGGCCGGTGGACTCAACACCGTCCACGTCCAAATCGGACAGTCGCTAGGCCGTCCGAGTTACTCCGCACCGGCTCCTGGCGCGCTTTCCGCCGCGCGCGCCTCGTACTCCGCGCGGGCCGGGGAATGGGCCGCTGAAGCCAGAAGCTGGTCCGCCTTCAACGCACGGGCGAGCCCTTCGCCGAACCGCCGCGGGAGCAGCCGGGTGAGCTTGCCCATAGTTCCCACGGACCGGGGCACGTAGACGTCGAAACGAGGCTTGCGCAGCGTGGATACGATGGCGTCGGCCACATCTTCCGGCCGCGAAGACTTGAACAGCTTCGCCTCGCCGAGGCCGCTCGCGAGCTCCGTCCGCACGATCGCCGGCATCACGCACGAAACGTGCACGCCGGAACCGTGCAACTCCAGGTGCACCGCTTCCGACAGCCCGACGACCGCGTGCTTGGTCGCGCAGTACGTCGCCGCGCCGGGGAAACCCGCTTTGCCCGCGAAGGAAGCGACGTTGACGATGTGCCCGGACCGCCGCGGCCGCATCCGCTTCATGGCCTCGCGCGTCCCGTGGATGACGGCGTGCAGGTTGATCTCCAGCTGACGCCGGGTCGTCGCGTCGCTCTCCTCTTCGAGGTGGGCCAGCGGCATGATCCCGGCGTTGTTGATCAGCACGTCGATGCGGCCGTGCCGGCGTTCGACCTCGTCGAGGAACTCGGTGAAACCGGCGATGTCGGTGACGTCCAGCGGGAGCGCTTCGGCGTCGAGCTCGCCTGCGGTCTTCTCGGCCCGGACCTGGTCGAGGTCGCCGATCACCACCTTCGCGCCCAGCCGGGACAGTGCGGACGCGGTCGCCGCGCCGATCCCCTGCCCGCCGCCGGTGATGACGACGACCTTGCCCGCGAGCTCCTCGGCCATGGCGACTCCTTCGTCTGTTGGCAACGCGTCAACAGTGTCACCCCTGGCTCGCGATCGCGCTACCCCACGCGTTGCTCGAGGACCTGCCCGACCCACTCGTCGACGTGGAACTGCACGGTCGGCTTGAAGCCCTGGCTCTCGTAATAACGTTGTAAGGCGCCGTCGCCACCGGCCCAGCAGTCGACGCGCACGAGGTCGATGCCGCGCCGCCGCGCCTCGTCGAGCGCGTACTCGATCAGCCGCCCGCCGACGCGCCGCCCGGTGAACCGCCGGGACGTGATCAGCAGCCGGACGTACAGTTCACGCTCGTTGACCGGCGGCACATGCGGGTCGTGCTCCTCGGAGACGATCAGCGCGCCGGCCGGCTCGCCGTCGACGACCGCGATGCGCAGACCCGGGTCCGCGGCCATGCCCTTGACGCGTTCGACGCGCTTCGGCACGCGGCTCCACGGCTCGGTCCCCCACTGCTTCGAGCTGCCGCGCGCGACGAGCCATTCGACAGCTTCGTCGAAGAAGCTCAGCAACGTGTCGACGTCCCCAGAGTCACCCGATCGGATGACGGTGTTGTCCATGCCCTTGTTTACCGCACCGCGCGTACGCGCGGGCCGACTTCGGCGATCCACGTCGCGTTCAACCGGTGGCTCGCTTTGCGTCATCCGAGCTTCAAAGAGCGCTGATTGACTTTCTCCGTTCCCCACCTCTCTCGCGACGAGGACGAATTGACTCAGTCAGTGCCCCCGGGCGATCCGTTGGCCGCGTTCAGCGTCGAACTCGAAGAAATCCGGGCAAAAGCCGCAGCAGCCGAGGAAGCGCTCCGATCCGCCACCGCCAGCGTGCAGTCGCCGGACGGGGCGGTCTCGGTGACCGTCGGTCCCAGCGGCGTGCTGCAGGACCTCCGGTTCGGCCCCCGCGCGTACGAACGCCCGCCGCAGGCCTTGTCCGGCTTGGTGATGCAGCTGATCGGACGCGCGCAGCAGAAGGTCTCGGCCCAGGTCGCCGACGCGTTCGGCGGCATGGTCGGCGAGAACTCGGCCGCCCGTGAACTGCTCGACGAGTTCCTGCCGGCCCCCGAGACGGACGAAGGGCCGCCCCCGGACAAGAGCGACGTGTTCATGCCGGAGCAGGAGGCCGACGACCGCCCGCCGCGGCCGCCCGCGCCACCGCACCACCCGCCGCCGCACCACCCGCCGCCGCACCACCCGCCGCCGGCCCCGCCCCAGCCGCAGCGTGACCAGCCGCGCCGACGTCCCCGGCCCGCGCCGGACGAGGACGACGGCGAGAGCAATCCCTGGTAGCAGGAGGAGAAACCAGTGGTTTCCGGAGAAGGTTTCTCGGTCGACCCGGCCGAGCTGCAGAAGTTCAGCCAGTTCCTGTCGGGCACCACGCAACCGGCGGTGCAGGAAGCCGCGAACCGGATGCAGGCCGCCAACGGCTTCGACAACGCCGCGTTCGGCATCCTGCTCGCCCAGGTCCTCGCCGTGCCCTCGCGGATCACGATGGGCGTGATCACCGGGGAGATCAACAAGCTGGTCGGGGACATCGGCAAGTCGGCCGACGACGTCAAGAAGGCCGCCGAAACGTACGCGACCCACGACTCGAACACCGCCAAGGGTTTGAGCACCTTCGAGACGGAGCTGGGCAAGTGACCGTTCCCATCACGGCATCGAACTCCACGACCGGCGCCGGCGTCTTCGACAGCTGGAAGCAGGTCGGCGACTCGATCGGCAAGGTCCAGACCGAGCACGGCGGCGACCTCGCGGCCGTCAGCGTGGAGCTGGGCGTCAACGTCATCAGCGCCGTGCTCGACACCGTCGCGTTCGCCATGGACCCGCTGGCGAAGCTGATCGCGGCGGGGCTGGGCTGGCTGATCGAGCACGTCTCGTTCCTGAAGTGGCCGCTCGACCAGGTGGCGGGCAACCCCGCGGAAGTCACGAAGGTCGCCAACGAGCTGCACAAGATCGGCGAGTCCCTGCGCAACACCGGTACCTCGCTGGACGACACCCTCAAGTCGACGATCACCCAGTGGCAGGGCAAGGGCTACGACAGCTTCCTCAAGTCGATCAACGACCGGAAGGGCTGGATCGACGCGAACGCCAAGGCGGCCGACGTCGCCGGCTACATGGTCGAGACCACCGGGGCGCTGATCGGCGCGGTCCGCTCGCTGCTGCGCGACATCATCACGACGATCCTCGGCGACATCATCTCCACGATGCTGATCGCACTGGCGCTCGCCATCCCCACCTTCGGCGCGTCGATCGCCGTCGGGGTGACCAAGTGCGTCGCGACCGTCTCGGTGCAGGTCGCGGCGATGATGGCGAAGCTCGCCAAGGTCGTCGCCTACGCCGGCCGCACGCTGGCCCGGCTCACCGGGCTGTCGAAGCTGGTCAAGGGCAAGCCGGGCTCCTCGTCGAGCGCGGGCCACGAGCTGAGCAACCTGCCGCCGCACGGCGGCGGGGTGCCGAACTTCTCGCGGCCGCTGCCGAAGCCGCCGGGCACCGCCGTCACACACGACGGCCCGCCCACCACCGGCGGCGCGACGCCCAGCACCCGGCCTCCGGGCGACGGCACGACACCCAACTTCTCGCGGCCGCTGCCCCCGCCGGGCACGGCGGTCACCCACGACGGGCCGCCCGCGCCCGCGGGCGGTACTCCCAGCACCCGGCCGCCGGGCGACGGCACCACGCCGAACTTCTCGCGGCCGCTGCCGAAGCCGCCGGAGCCGCCCAAGCCGACGCCGCCGAAGTCGCACCTGAGCGACCACGACGTTTCGGTGATCAAGAAGCACGAAGACTGGCTGAAGACGAAGTTCGGCGACAGCTACAAGAAGATGAAGTTCGTCGACGACTGGCTGAAGGCCAAGCACCCGGACTACTACCCGATGCTGAAGGCGTTGTCCGACGCCAAGAGCTCGAAGAACTTCGTGGGCTGGGGCGGCAAGGACATCGTGCAGGTCGACCGCGGCCTGACCGACATCCAGATGCAGGCGGAAGCCGCGTGGGCCGAGGAAGACAAGAAGGAACAGCAGCCGAAGTAATCGTAAGGGGGGCACCTCCCGCGGGAGGTGCCCCCCTTACGTCGTCAGGCGACGCCGAGGTGGCGCGAGATCAGCATCTTCTGGACCTCGCTCGTGCCCTCGCCGATCTCCAGGATCTTCGCGTCGCGGTAGAAGCGGCTCACCGGGAACTCGTTCATGAACCCGTAGCCGCCGAAGATCTGCGTCGCGTCGCGGGCGTTGTCCATCGCCGCGTTGGACGCCACCAGCTTGGCGATCGACGCTTCCTTCTTGAACGGCTCGCCGCGCAGCATCTTCGACGCCGCCTGGTAGTACGCCAGGCGCGCGGTGTGCGTGCGGACCTCCATGTCGGCGATCTTGAACTGGATCGCCTGGTACTCACCGATCCGCTTGCCGAACGCGACGCGGTCCTTCACGTACTGCAGGCATTCGTCGACGCAGCCCTGCGCCAGACCCACCGACAGCGCGGCGATCGCGACGCGGCCTTCGTCCAGGATGGACAGGAACTGGGCGTAGCCGCGACCCCGGACGCCGACCAGGTTGTCCGCCGGCACGCGGACGTCCGAAAAGGACAGCTCGTGCGTGTCCGAGCAGTTCCAGCCGACCTTGGAGTACTTGGGCGCCACCTCGAAGCCCGGCGTTCCGGACGGGACGATGATCGCCGAGATCTCCTTGCGGCCGTTCTCCATCACGTCCGTCACCGCCGTGACCGTGACCAGGCGCGTGATGTCCGTGCCCGAGTTCGTGATGAACGCCTTGCTGCCGTTGATCACCCACTCGTCACCGTCCAAAGTGGCGCGCGTGCGGGTCGCGCCCGCGTCCGAGCCGCCGCCCGGCTCGGTCAGGCCGAAGCCGCCCAGCGCGGTGCCCTCGCACAGCGAAGGCAGCCACTTTTCCTTCTGCTCCTGGGATCCGAAGCGGAAGATCGGCATCGCGCCGAGCGAAACGCCGGCCTCCAGGGTGATCGCGACCGACGAGTCGACCCGCGCGAGCTCCTCCAGCGCCAGGCACAGCGCGAAGTAGTCGCCACCCATGCCGCCGAACTCCTCGGGGAACGGCAGGCCGAACAAGCCCATCTCCGCCATCTTCGCGACGATGGCGTACGGGAACTCTTCCTTGTCGTACAGCTCGCCGATCACCGGCGCGACCTCGGCGTGCGCGAAGTCCTCGACGGTCTTGCGGAGGGCCTCGTACTCCTCGTCCAGGCGGAAGTCGATCACTGCTGCTCCTCTTGGGGCGTCACTACGGCAAGGGTTTCGTCCAGCGCGACCTGCTGGCCGGCCCGGACGGGGAGTTCGCTGACGACGCCGTCGATCGGCGCGGTGACCGTGTGCTCCATCTTCATCGCTTCGACGACCAGCAACGGCGTGCCGGCCTTCACGACGTCGCCGGCGGCGACCTTCACGACGAGCACCGTGCCCGGCATCGGGCTGGTGACCGGCCCGGCCCCGGCGGCCTCGCCGCGAGACGAGAGCACGAATTCCTGCTCCCCGAAGGGAAAGCTCAGTCCGTCACGGGCGAGCCAGACCGTCCGATCGGGACCGCAGGCCTGCCGGTAGTGGTCGAACCCGCCGGCGTGCCGGATCTCCAGGACATCGCCGTCACGCCGCGCCGAGACCTCGGCTGGCTCGACGTCGTCGACCTGGACAACAGCGGCGGCCGGTGTGCCCTGCACCCGGACCACGGCGCGCGCCGCGCCGGACTTCAGCCGGAACACGACGCCACCGGAGCCGCCCATCCGCCAGCCGTCCGGCACGTCCCACGGGTCCACAACGGACCCCGACGGCTGCAGTTCCAGGAACCGGTCCAGCGCGGCCGCGACGAAGAACTCCGCCGGCACGTCCGACGAGACCAATTCGGACAGCCGCCGGTCGACCAGCTCGGTGTCGAGCCGGCCCGCGCGGACGTCGTCGTCGGCCAGCAGCCCGCGCAGGAACGCCGTGTTGGTGCCGACGCCCAGCAGCGCCGTGTCGGCCAGCGCGCGGTCGAGCCGGTGCAGCGCGGCCGCGCGGTCCGGGCCCCAGGCGATGACTTTGGCCAGCATCGGGTCGTAGTTCGAGCCGATGACCGCGCCGCGCGTCATCCACGAGTCGACGCGGACGCCGTCGCCGGCCGGCTCGTGCACCGCCAGCACGGTCCCGCCGGTCGGGATGAACCCTCGCGCCGGGTCCTCGGCGTACACGCGCGCCTCGACCGCGTGTCCATTGAGGACGAGGTCTTCCTGCGCGAGGGAAAGGTGTTCCCCCGCCGCGACCCGGACCTGCCACTCGACGAGGTCGAGGCCGGTGACCAGCTCGGTGACCGGGTGCTCGACCTGCAGGCGCGTGTTCATCTCCATGAAGAAGAACTCGTCGGGGTTCTTCGCGGACATGATGAACTCGACGGTGCCGGCGCCGACGTACCCGACCGAGCGCGCGGCTTCGGCGGCCGCCGAGCCCATCTTTTCGCGAGTCGCCTCGTCCAGCAGCACGGACGGCGCTTCCTCGATGATCTTCTGGTGCCGCCGCTGCAGGCTGCACTCGCGCTCGCCGAGGTGGATGACGTTGCCGTGCTTGTCGGCCATGACCTGGATCTCGATGTGCCGCGGCGTCGTGACGAACCGCTCCATCAGCAGCGTGTCGTCCCCGAACGACCCCTTGGCCTCGCGCCGCGCCGACTCGATCGCGGCGTCCAGCTCCTCGGGCGCGTGCACGAGCCGCATGCCCTTGCCGCCACCGCCGGCGGATGGCTTGAGCAGCAGCGGGTAGCCGACCTTCGCGGCGGCTTCGGCGAAGCCGCCTTCGGGAATGTCCACGTCGGACGCGCCGGGCACGACCGGGACGCCGGCCTTCGACACCGTCGCCTTGGCGCGGATCTTGTCGCCCATGGCGTCGATCGCGGCGACCGGCGGGCCGATGAACACGAGCCCGGCGGCCTCGCAGGCGCGCGCGAACTCGGCGTTCTCCGCCAGGAAGCCGTAACCCGGGTGCACGGCCTGCGCGCCCGACGAAACGGCAGCGTCCACGATGGCCGGAATGGACAGGTAGCTCTTCGCAGCTTCGGCGGGACCGATGCGGATGGCGGTGTCCGCCTCGCGGACGTGCCGGGCTTCGGCGTCCGCGTCGCTGTACACCGCGACCGCGCGGATGCCGAGCGCCCGCAGCGTGCGGATGACCCGGACCGCGATCTCGCCGCGGTTCGCGACCAGTACTGAGTCGAACATCATCACATCCGGAAGACGCCGTAGTTGACATCGGACAGGGGCGCGTTGGCCGCGGTCGAGAGCGCGAGACCGAGCACCGTGCGGGTGTCCGCCGGGTCGATCACGCCGTCGTCCCACAGCCGCGCCGTCGAGTAGTACGGGCTGCCCTGCGCCTCGTACTGTTCGCGGATCGGGTCCTTGAACGCCTCTTCGTCCTCGGCGGACCATTCGCCGCCGCGGGCTTCGATCGAATCGCGGCGGACGGTCGAGAGCACCGACGCCGCCTGTTCGCCGCCCATCACCGAGATCCGCGCGTTCGGCCACATCCACAGGAAGCGCGGCGAGTACGCCCGGCCGCACATCGAGTAGTTGCCGGCGCCGAACGAGCCGCCGATAACGACCGTTAACTTCGGCACCCGCGCGCAGGCCACCGCGGTGACCATCTTCGCGCCGTGCTTCGCGATGCCGCCGGCCTCGTACGCGCGCCCGACCATGAAGCCGGTGATGTTCTGCAGGAACAGCAGCGGGATCGAGCGCTTGTCGCACAGCTCGATGAAGTGCGCGCCCTTCATCGCGGACTCGGCGAACAGCACGCCGTTGTTCGCGACAATGCCGACCGGGTGGCCGTGGATCCGCGCGAAGCCGGTGACCAGCGTGGCGCCGTACTCCTTCTTGAACTCGCCGAAGCGGCTGCCGTCGACGATCCGCGCGATCACCTCCCTTACGTCGTAAGGGGTGCGCGGGTCGGTCGGCACCACGCCGTACAGCTCCGCGGGGTCGACCGCCGGAGCTTCGGTCGGCAGCACGTCCCACGGGCGCGGCGTGCGCGGCCCGAGCGTCGAGACGATCTGCCGGACGATCCGCAGCGCGTGCGCGTCGTCGTCGGCCAGGTGGTCGGTGACGCCGGACTGGCGCGAGTGGACGTCGCCGCCGCCGAGCTCCTCCGCCGTGACGACCTCGCCGGTCGCGGCCTTCACCAGCGGCGGGCCGCCGAGGAAGATCGTGCCCTGGTTCCGGACGATCACGGCTTCGTCGCTCATCGCCGGGACGTACGCGCCGCCGGCGGTGCAGGACCCGAGCACGGCGGCGATCTGCGGGATGCCGCGCGCGGACATCGTCGCCTGGTTGTAGAAGATCCGGCCGAAGTGTTCACGATCCGGGAAGACTTCGTCCTGCCTGGGCAGGAACGCGCCGCCGGAGTCCACCAGGTAGACGCACGGCAGGTTGTTGTGCAGCGCGACCTCCTGGGCGCGCAGGTGCTTCTTCACCGTCATCGGGTAGTACGTGCCGCCCTTGACGGTGGCGTCGTTGGCGACGACCACGCACTCGCGGCCGGACACGCGCCCGATCCCGGTGATGATGCCCGCGGAGGGTGCCTCGTCGTCGTACAGTCCGTTCGCGGCCAGCGGCGAGAGCTCCAGGAACGGTGAGCCCGGGTCCAGCAGCGTGTCGACGCGGTCGCGCGGCAGCAGCTTGCCGCGTTCGACGTGCCGCGTGCGCGACTTCTCCGGGCCGCCGAGACGGGCGGCGGACAAACGTTTGCGGAGGTCCTCGACCAGCTCCGCGTGGGATGTGGCGTTGCGGGCGTAGGCCTCGCTGTCCGGGGCAGCCGAAGTCCCCAGTGCCGGCGTGTCCATGGGCTCCCTCGAAGTTAGCGGTCGTTAACCTCCGCCTCGATGTTAGCGACCGCTAACGTGGGTGTCCAGTCGCCGGAATGCGGCAGCGTCGGAATGCAGAAAGGCCACCCCGGCGAACCGGGGTGGCCTCCGTACCGCGGGAGGTGCGTCAGCCGATGGCGCCGCGCAGCGGGGCGTAGTAGCCGCCCGACTGCCCGGCCACCGTCGGGTGGTAGGACTCGATCACCGGCCAGGTGAGGCTGTGCAGGTAGTCGTCGGCCGACGAGCAGATGTTGTGCCCGACGAACGACGGCCGCACGTCCACGAACGTCGCACCCGCCGACGCCGCGCGGGACTGGATCACCGAGGCGAGGGTGTCCGCGCCGGAGTTGATCGCGGTCCGCTTGGTGTCGCTGAGCCCGACCCAGCAGGAGCCGGGCACGGTGTAGAAGCGCGGGTAGGACAGGACGACGAGGCGAGCGCCCGGCGCCTTGGCCTTGATCGCGTTGTAGGTGTTCGTCAGCAACGGCGGCAGGGTGTTGTTGACGTAGGTCTTCGCGGTGTTGACCCGGTTGACGCAGTCCGAGTCGCTGCCGAGGGTGCAGGTCTGGATCACGTCGCTGAAGCCGGCGTCGTTGCCGCCCACGGTGACCGTGACCAGGGTCGCGTTGGAGGGGATGGAGTTGGCCTGGTTGATGACGTCGCCGGTCTTCGCGCCCGAGCAGGCGAGGAAGGTGAACGACGTGCCGCTGTGGGCGTTGGCCCAGAGCTGACCGTAGGCGTTGGAGCTGCGGTAGCAACTCCCGGAGCTGCCGTAGCTGCCGGCCCCGACTCCCGAGGAGTAGGAGTCGCCGAGCGCGGCGTAGACGGTCCCGGCGGCGTGGGCGAGGCCCGTGACGCCGAGAGTGGACAGGACGACGGCCCCGAGAGCCGTGCTCAACCTCTGGACAAACCGTCGCGAAAGACGGATCGGAACCCCCATGGGCCACTCCTTTGTGACAGAACCGACCTGAAAATCACAGCAGGTGGAAGCCCCACAAGGAACCCCTAGTTACCTGTAAGTAACCCACTCGGCCCACGCCGGAAGACGGGAACACGGTTAGCGCTCGCTAACAGGGAGTTTCGCCGGAACAGCGGGACGGACAGAGGCGGACATCGGCGACACGCGGCGAGGTTCACCCGGGCCGGTGACCGCACCGTCCGGCCGCGCCCGCGGACGTCCCGAAGCGAGGCGGGCGCCACTCGGTGTTAGCGCTCGCTAACCTGCCGCTCTACTATGACCGGATGCCGGCCAACCCCACTCCTCTCGTGAACGGCGAGAAGGCCAACAGGCGCGAACAGATCCTGGCCGCGGCCGCCGAGCTGTTCGCCCACCACGGGTTCCACGGCGTGGGCATCGACGACATCGGCGCCGCCGTCGGGATCTCCGGGCCCGCGCTCTACCGGCACTTCCGCAGCAAGGACGCGATCCTCGGCGAGATGCTGAACTCGATCAGCCGCTACCTGCTCGACGGCGGCACCACGTGGGCGGCCCGGCCCGGCACGCCGGACGACACGCTGGCCGGCCTGGTGGCGTTCCACGTCGGCTTCGCGCTCAACCACCCGGCGTTGATCACCGTTCAGGAGCGCAACCTCGCGAACCTCACCGACGCCGACCGCAAGCAGGTCCGCGCGCTGCAGCGCCAGTACGTCGAGGTGTGGGTCCGCGCGATCCGGGAAGCCACGCCGGAGCTGGGAGAACGGGAGGCGCGGTCGGCGGCACACGCCGTGTTCGGACTGATCAACTCGACGCCGTACAACCGCCATCTCGGTGACTCGGAGCTCGCCGAACTGCTCGCCCGGCTCGCGCTGGGTGCGCTCCGCGCGGTCGGATGACCGACCCGGATCAAGGTATCCCCACGACCGCCGTCGCTGGTGTTTGATGGGGCACGTGGATGCGGACTGGAACGAGCAGGAGCTCGTCGAGAAGGCTCAGCGCGCGCTGACGGCGTTGAGCCTCGGAGACGACGCCGAAGCCCTCGTCGAGGTCGCGCCGACGGCCGTCGAACCGCAGGCCCGCGCGGACGAGACGAAGGCGTTGATGCTGCTGCTGTTCGGCGAGTGCAGCGCGATGGTCTCCACCCTCGGCGACGGCGGCAGCGCCCCGGTGAAGGTCCAGGTCTTCGACGAGGACGGCGAAGAGGTCTCGATCGACCAGGCCGACCCGCCGGTGCGGACCGCGGTCCGGACGCTGCTGGCGGAGGTCCACGGCAACACCGAGGCCGCGCAGGAGCAGGTCGAGATCGCCCTCGCCAACGCGGCGCCCGACGAGGTGGACAGCCTGGTGCTGCAGGCCTTGCGCTGGACGATCCGGCTGTCGGTCGAATGCCTCGACCGCGACCTGCCGGTGGCCCCCTGGATCTCGGAAGCCGTCTCCGACTAGGCGCGGATGCCGTCGACGATCACCGCCACGATCCGGGGTGCCCGCTCGTCCCACTCGGCCTCCGGGATCCGCGAAAGCGCTCCGAGCAGCCGGATGACGTCGGCGGCGTCGACTCCGGCGCGGATCTCTCCGACCGCCTTTCCCTGGTCCAGCAGCGTTTCGAGCGCTTCGTCGAGCCGGTGGTGCTGGCCGGAGTAGAGGTCCTGCCACGCCGGCACCTCGATCGCCGCCATGACGCCGCGTTTGACGCGCGCGTACTCGACCAGCCGGTCCAGCCAGCGGGACAGCGCGTCCAGCGGCGAGTGCTTCGCCAGCAGGGGCTCGACGGTGTCGACGAGCTGGGTCAGCTCGGCCCGGTACACCTCCGCCAGCAGGTGCTCGCGCGTCGGGAAGTGCCGGTAGAGCGTGCCCTGCCCGACGCCCGCGGCCTTGGCGACCCGGTGCAGCTTCAGGTCGTCGGCCGCGCCGTTGGACTCGCTCAGCTCCGCCCGCGCGGCCTCGACGATCCGGTCGCGGTTGGCGACGGCGTCCGAACGGCGCTCACGACCGGCCACAGCACTCTCCTCGCATAAGTGGACAAGTGTCCGTTAGGGTTAACCGGACAGTTGTCAGTTTAACGGAGGACCTCATGACGAACGGACTGGACAAGGTCGTCGCGATCACCGGCGCGAGCAGCGGGATCGGCGAAGCGACCGCGCGGGAGCTCGCCGGCCGCGGGGCGGCGGTGGTGCTCGGCGCCCGGCGCACCGACCGGCTGGAAGCGCTCGCGGAAAAGATCCGCGACGACGGCGGCCGCGTCGAGGTGCTGGACGTCGACGTCACCCGGCGCGCCGATCTCGAGCGGCTCGTCACGCGAGCCGTCGACCGGTTCGGACGCCTCGACGTCCTGGTGGCCAACGCCGGCGTCGCCCGGATCGCGCCGATCGCGGACCTCGACGTCGACGCCTGGGACGCGATGATCGACGTCAACCTCCGCGGCGTCCTGCACGGCATCGCCGCCGCGCTGCCGGTGTTCCGCGCGCAGGGCCGCGGGCACTTCGTCACGACCGTCTCGACGTCGGGACTGAAGATCGTCCCGACCCAAGCCGTCTACGCGGGGACCAAGAACGCCGTGCGGACGCTGCTGGAGGCGCTGCGCCAGGAGTCCATCGACGGCGTCCTGCGCACGACGTCGATCTCGCCGGGGTACGTGCGCACCGAACTCGTCGACTACGTCGAGGACCCCGCGCAGCGCGAGCAGGCCCAGCAGGCGATGGCGACGCTCGGCATCAGCCCCGACGCCGTCGCGCGGGCCATCGCGTTCGCCATCGAGCAGCCCGACGACGTCGAGATCGGCGACCTCACCATCCGGCCCACCCGGCAGGGCTGAGTCAAGGACGCAGCGAGCGGACGATCGGCGCCAGGTACAGCTCGGCCAGCCGGCGGCGCTGGGCGTCGTCGTCCACCGGCAAGACCGTCTCCGGGGTCAGCACCAGCGACACGACGATCCGGATCAGCAGCTCGGCCATTCCGTCGACGTCGCCGGCGGGCAGGCGGAGCCGGCCCGCCGCGATCTCCGCGTGGAAGTGCGCCGCGATCCGCGTCCGGGCCGCCGCGAACAGGCCGCCCGCCTGGACCGTCAGGTGCGGGAGGATCAGCTCCGGCTCGGTGCGCAGCAGGCGGTTGAGCAGCCGGTGCCCGCGCAGGTACCCCAAGGAGAAGCTCAACCCCTCGATGAGCTTCTCCTCCGGGGTCGGCTGCGCCTCGACGACGGCGTCGACCTTCGTCAGGAACCGCTTCATCTCCCGCTGGATCAGCGCGCCCAGCAGCTGGTCCTTCTTCGGGAAGTAGCGGTAGATCGTCACCCGCGAGAGGCCGACGCGGCGCGCGACGTCGTCCACGGTGAACCGGCGCAGCCCGAAGTCCTCGGCCTGGGTGAGCGCCGCGCCCATGATCCGTTCCGCGGTCTCGTCGCCGGGCAGTTCGGCTTCGAGCGCGTGCTTCAGGAGATCGCGCATGAGCGGACTTTACATCTTGACGGAGATTGTTTCATGCGTTCTAGTGTTAAACGACACAGGGAGGCACGGATGGGTGATCGCGAAGCCACCGCGGAACGGCTGCTCCGCTCGAGCGCCCGGCTCTCCTACGACCCCGGCGTCGACGTCCACTGGGCCGCGCCGCTGAACGACGACCAGTTCTTCATCCCCGAAAAGCTCGTCTCCCTATACGGCACGCCGGTCTGGGACACGCTGAGCCGCGCGCAGCGGATCGAGCTGTCGCGCCAGGAGCTCGTGAACACCGTCAGCGTCGGGATCTGGTTCGAGCTGATCCTCATGCAGATGCTGCTGCGCGCGTCCTACCGCCAGGACCCGACGACCCGGCACGTGCACTACGCGCTGACCGAGGTCGCCGACGAGTGCCGGCACTCCACGATGTTCGCGACGCTGATCGAGCGCGTCGGCGGCCGGCCGTACCGCAACAACCGCTGGCTGCAGCTGTCCGCGCAGGCGCTCCCGGTGATCCTGCACGGCCCGGCGATGTGGGTGGCGACGCTGATCGGCGAGGAGATCTTCGACGCGCTGCAGCGCGAGCACCTCGACGACGAGTCCGTGCAGCCGGTGGTCCGCGCGGTGATGCGCATCCACGTCACCGAAGAGGCGCGGCACGTCCGGTACGCGCGTGACGACCTGGTCCGGGAACTCGCGGACGCGCCCTGGTGGCGCAAGGAGTTCGCGCGGATCGTCGTCGCCGTCGGCGCGCTGCTGATGTCCCGCCTGCTCTCGCGGCCACGGCAGTACCTGCGCTCGGGGATCGACCCCGGCGTCGCGGTGGCCGCCGCCCGGACCAGCCCGCACCGGCGGAAAACCCTGGCTTTCGGGGCCCGCAAGCTCGTCCGGTTCCTGCGGGAGAACGACCTGATCGGCGGCCCGAGCGCGGTGCTGTGGCGCCGCGCCGGAATGCTCTAGCGGAGGGGAAGTCATGGCACTCAAGGATCTGCTCGCCGCGGGCACCGGCCGGCTCGCCGACCGGATCACCACCGCCGGCGACGAAGCGGGCGACCGCGCGGACGACGTCGCGTGGCGGGTCGCGAAACTATCCGACCGCGCGGCCGAACGCCTCGGCGACTACGCGGCGGGCGCGTCACGCCGAGTGGCGAACCGGTTGGTGCGCCTGGGCGAACGCGTCGCCGGGCGCTGACCGCGCCGGAGCAGGATTTCGACGACGACCAGGTTGACGACCCAGCCCAGCGTCTGCCCGACGGGGATCAGCGCGGTCGCGCTCGCCGGGTCGACGCCGCCGAGCGGGGCCTGGGCCAGCAGCAGTACCGGCACGAGCACGCGTGAGGTGACGGCGAGGAACGTCAGCGCGTAGTTCCGCAGCATCCACGCCCGGTGGGCGGCGAAGTCGCGCCGCCTCGCCGCGCGGTACGCGAGGCCCCCGGTGACCAGCCACAGGACCGCCGCGGCGGTCAGGCTGACCTGCGCGAGGGGGCGCCCGGACCAGACGGCGACCGGGATCGCGGCCAGCGCCGACGGCACCACCCCGGCCAGGAGGTAGACACGGCCGAGCGTCCGGTGGAGCCGCTTGCGCGCCCGCACCTGGGGCACGAACTGCAGCGGACCGAGCACGAGCGCCACGGTGGCCGTGAAGATGTGCGCCACCAGGACCGAGTACTGGACGCCGTCGCGCACGTCGAGCCGGCTGTCGGCGATGTCGAGGCCCAGGTACGGGTAGCCGAGCAGCGCGCCGAACCCGATCGCGACGCCGAACAGCAGCCAGGTTTTCCGCATGCCGCCACGATCCCGCGGCGACGCGGGCCCGGTCGTCCGTCCGGGAACGGCTTGTCGTCGTACGCCCGGGAACGTACTAACCCAGCAACGCCTTCACCAGCGCCGAGATCTGGCCCGTCTCGATGAGGAACGAATCGTGGCCGTACGGCGACGACACCACCGACGGCTCCGGCGCGCCCGGGATGCCCGCGGCGATCTCCGCCGACTGGTACAGCGGGTAGAGCCGGTCGCTGTCGACTCCCCCGATCACCGTTCGAGCCGTCACCCGGCCCAGCGCCGCCGCCACGCCGCCGCGGTCGCGGCCGACGTCGTGGGTGTTCATCGACTCCGTCAGCACCAGATAGCTGTTCGCGTCGAACCGCGCGGCCAGCTTGTCCGCGTGGTGGTCCAAATAGGACTCGACGGCGAACCGCCCGCCCCGCAACGGGTCCTCGTCACCCTGGTACGACCGGCCGAACCGCCGGGCCAGCTCCGGCTCGCTGCGGTAGGTGACGTGCGCGATCCGCCGCGCGATACCCAGCCCGGCGTGCGGTCCCGCCGGCGACGAGTAGTAGTCGCCGCCGTGGAAGTGCGGGTCCGACCGGATCGCGTGCAACTGCGGCGCCGCCCAGGCGATCTGCTCGGCCGACGCCCGCGCCGTCGACGCCAGAACCAGCACCGACGCCACGCGCGCGGGCAGCGTCACCGCCCACTCCAGCGCGCGCATCCCGCCCATCGACCCGCCGACGACGGCCGCCCAGCGCTCGATGCCCAGCGCGTCCGCCAGCACGGCTTCGGAAGCCACCTGGTCCCGGACCGTCACGACCGGGAACCGGCTGCCCCACGGCTTGCCGTCGAAGTCCGACGAGGGTCCGGTCGAGCCCTGGCACCCGCCGAGCACGTTCGGGACCACGACGAAGAACTCGCCGGTGTCCAAGGCCTTCCCGGGGCCGATCAGCCCGTCCCACCAGCCCGCGCTGGGGTGTCCCGGTTCCCGCGGCCCGGCCGCGTGGCTGTCTCCGGTCAGCGCGTGTTCGACGAGAACCGCGTTGGACGCGTCCGAGTTCAGCGTCCCCCAGGTTTCGTAAGCGATCGTTAACTCCGGCAGCACGCCACCGGCCTCCAGCGCGAGCGCGCCGGGACCGGTGACGAACTGCCGGCGGCCTGGCGGGTCCCCGACCCGCCAGGCGCCGGTAACGGTCACAGTTCCGCCTTGGCCGCCCGGAATCCGGCCTCCAGGTCGGCCTTGAGGTCCTCGATCCCCTCCAGCCCGACGGCGATCCGGACCAGGCCCGGCGTCACGCCGCTGGCGAGCTGCTCCTGCGGCGCGAGCTGGCTGTGCGTGGTCGACGCCGGGTGCACGATCAGGCTGCGGACGTCGCCGAGGTTCACCAGCTGGCTGTGCAGCTCGGTGCCGTCGACGAACTTGCGTCCCGCCTCGACGCCGCCGCGCAGGTCGAACGCCAGGACCGCGCCCGCGCCGCGCGGCAGGTACTTCTGCGCCGCCGCGTGGTACGGGCTGGACGGCAGTCCCGCGTAATACACTGTATCGACCTCGTCGCGCTGCTCCAGCCACTCCGCGAGCGCCTGCGCGTTCTGCACGTGCCGCTCGATGCGCAGCGACAGCGTTTCGATGCCCTGCAGGATCAGGAAGCTGTTGAGCGGCGCGATCGCCGCACCCGTGTCACGCAGGAGCTGCACGCGCGCCTTCGCCGCGAACGCGCCCGGGCCGAGCGCCTCCCAGTACTTCAGGCCGTGGTAGCTCGGGTCCGGCTCGGTGAAGCCCGGGAAGCGCCCCGGGTCCTTGCCGAAGTCGAACGTGCCGCCGTCGACCAGGACGCCGGCGATCGTCGTGCCGTGTCCGCCGAGGTACTTGGTGGCCGAGTGGATGACGACGTCGGCGCCGTGCTCGATCGGCCTTACAAGGTAAGGCGTCGGGATGGTGTTGTCGACCAGAAGCGGGACGCCGGCCTCGTGCGCGGTGTCGGCGACGCCGCGGATGTCGAGGACGTTGCTGCCCGGGTTGGCGAGCGTCTCGGCGAAGAAGAACTTCGTGTTCGGCCGGACCGCGGCGCGCCACTGCTCGAGGTCGTCCTGGTCGTCGATGAACGTGACCTCGATGCCGAGCTTCGGCAGCGTGTAGTGGAAGAGGTTGTAGGTGCCGCCGTAGAGCGACTGACTCGAGACGAAGTGGTCACCCGCGCCCGCGAGGTTGAGGATCGCCGCCGTGGTCGCGGCCGAGCCGGAGGCGAACGCCAGCGCCGCGACACCGCCTTCGAGCGAGGCGACGCGCTGCTCCAGCACATCCTGGGTCGGGTTCATGATCCGGGTGTAGATGTTGCCGGGCTCGGCGAGGCTGAACAGGTCGGCGCCGTGCTGGCTGTCGCGGAAGACGTACGACGTCGTTTGGTAGATCGGCGTAGCCCGCGCGCCCGTGGCCGGATCCGGCGCGGCGCCCGCGTGGATCTGCCTGGTCTCGAAGGACCACGCCGAGGTGTCGTCCGCGCTCATCGGTTTCTCCTTGCGGGTCAAGGGGTCTGGTGGTTCGAAGCTACTTCGGCCGAACGGAGTACCCAACCGTTCCCACGTCCTGGGAGAGCAGTCTCCTTGTCAAGCCAATCTCTTTGTGTCTAAGATATTTGCACAGGGAGATTCACAGACAGGGAGGAAGTCATGCCGGAGCGAGTTCAGGTGCTGGTCGTGGGGGCCGGGCTGGGTGGACTGGCCGCGTCGCTGTTCCTGGCGCGGGAGGGAGTGGATGTGCTGACCGTCGAGCGGCACGCCGGAACGTCGGTCCACTCGCGGGCCGCCGGGCAGAACTGGCGCACGATGGAGCTGTTCCACTGGGCAGGAATCGACCGCGAGGTCCTGGAAGTGAGCCCGCGGGCGTCGCAGGGGCTGCGGATCACCGTCGCGACGAGCCTGGCGGGCCGCGTGTTGCACCGGCTCATGGAGGACGGCAGCGAGATCGACGTCTCCGCGTCGACGACGATGCCGGCCGGCATGGCCGGGCAGGACGTCGTCGAGCCGATCCTGCTGGCGCACGCGGAGAAGGCGGGCGCGCGGGTGCGGTTCCGCACCGAGCTCGCCGACCTGACCCAGGACGACGACGGCGTCACCGCGACACTGCGGCACCGCGACTCGGGCGAGGAGACGGTCGTGCGCGCGGACTACGTCGTCGCCGCCGACGGCGGCCGCAGCGGCATCCGGGCCCGCCTCGGCATCGGGACCACCGGCCTGGACGCGCTGAGCCACTGCCTCGGCGTCGTGTTCGACGCCGACCTCGGCGACCGCGTCCAGGCCGGCGTGACCGACCTGTTCTACCTGCAGCACCCGGAATTCACGGCGGGCCTGGTCAACACCGACATCCCGAACCGGTACGTCTTCGCGCCGGACTACTTCCCCGACCGCGGCGAGAGCCCGGCGGACTTCACCCACGACCGGCTGGTCTCGATGATCCGCGCGGCGACCGACCTGCCGGACCTGGAGCCGGAGATCGTCTGGACGGGCTCGTGGGAGGTCGCCGCGCGGCTGGCCGACCGGTTCCGCGACGGACGCGTATTCCTGGTCGGCGACGCCGCGAAGGTGACGCCGCCGACCGGCGGCCAGGGCGGCAACACGGCGGTCGGCGACGGCGCGGACATCGCGTGGAAGCTCGCCGCGGTGCTGCGCGGCGAAGCGGGTCCGGCGCTGCTCGACACCTACGAAGCCGAGCGCAAGCCGATCGCGCGGATGATCATCGACACCTCGCTGCACAACATGAAGCAGCGCATGCACCCCGGCCTCGACCTCTCGGGGGTCGGCGAGCCGGAGGACATGCTGAACGCCATGCTCGGATTCCGGTACCGCTCGACGGCCGTGCTGTCGGAAGAGCCGGACGACGGTGCGCGCGTCGAGGACGTCCACGCGCCGACCGGGCGGCCCGGCTTCCGGGCGCCCGGCCTCGCGTCCACTGTGGACCTGCTGGGCCGGTCGTGGGTGCTGCTCTGCGCGGGCGACGGGTCGCGGTGGTCCCCCGCCGCGGCGGACATCGCGGCCGAAACCGGCGTCCGCCTCGAATGCCACGCGCTCGACGACATCGCTGCCCGCTACGGCCTTTCGGCGGGCGGCGCGTCACTCGTGCGCCCGGACGGCATCGTCGCGTGGCGGGCGAAGGAGCCGGTCGACGACCCCGTCGGCGAGCTGCGGCGGGTGCTGACGGCCGTGCTGTCGCGCTAGTCGCTTCCCGACGGCAGCTCGTCGCGACGGGCCGGCCGCGGCAGTGCGCGCACGAAGTGTTCGTGCAGCTCACGGACGTGGTCGGCCCAGAACAGCCGGCGCCCGCCGCGGGTCCGGGGCGCGGGCAGGCCCTTCCGGCCCGCGAGCCGGTAGAACCCGGACCCGGCGTCGTCCGCGCCGAGGTCGCGCACGAACGCGCCGAGCAGCCGGCCGCCTGCCTCCTCGAAGGCGGCGTCCGAAATCCGGTCGACCAGGTACGCCATGCCGGCGCGGCCGTCCGCGGTGGTGAAGTCGAACCCGGCGTGGCCGGTGCAGCGGACCAGCGCCGCGGCGAATTCGCCGTAGGAGAGCGTCCGGTCCACCACCGCCCGCGCGATCAGGATCGCCTTGCCGGCCACGACCAGCCTTTCCCATTCCGCTTCGGCACGCCCGTGCAAGCCGATCACCTCGCGCTCCCGAAATCGATCGCTCCGGCCAAGCGCGAGAGAATGCCACAAGATCGACGAGCCGGTTCAGCGGGGCGGGTTTGTTGCCCCGCAAGGACATCCGCCGCCACCGGTCGGTTCTTTCCGTCCTCCCGGAGTTCGCGGCGGGAATTTTCGGCGATTGCGAAAATCGGGGGAACGCGCGGGGGAAGCTCGGTCCCGCCATTCCCGGAATAGCACGGATCAGTCGTCGTCGAATGGTCGGGCGCCCGGCGCACCGGCAGGCCCGCCCAGCACCCAGTGGAAGGTCGCCGCGCCCTCGGGTTCGTGCATGGTCACGGTTTCGTCGACGACGAGCGTGAACCCGGCCGCCGCCAGCAGGCGCCGGTTGACGTCGGGAGCGTGGCTGCTGAAGAACATCGGCGTGCCGAGCCAGTTCTCCTCGACGCCGTCCGCTTCGCTGCACCCCAGCGCGGCCAGGAACCAGTCGCCGGGCCGCAGCCAGCGCGCGATCCGCGCGAAGAGCGCGCCCTGCTCTTCGCGCGGCACGTGCAGCACCGAGTAGAACGCCGTGACGGCGTCGAAGCTCCCGTCCGGAAAGGACACTTCGGCCATGTCCGCCTTCTCGAACCGCGCGGCCGGGACGTTGCGCCGCGCGAGGTCGAGCTGCGCCGCGGACAGGTCGACGCCGAGGACGTCGTGCCGCTCGGCCAGCACCGCCGTGCAGGGCACGCCCGCTCCGCAGCCGAGGTCGAGGACGCGGGCGCCGTCGTCGAGCCGGGCGGTCAGCTCACCGAGGAAGCGCAACCGGGGGTCGTCGGCGATCCGGGCGCTCCACTCGAGGTAGCGCTCAGCCGAGCTGTCGTAGCCGGTTTCGACGATCCGCCGCGCGTCGCTCACCGTTTCGACCCTACCGAGCCGTCCAGCGGTTTCTCGGCCAGAATGACGTCGTGGTCTCGGTGCGCAGCGTGGTCGACCGGGTGGGGCCGACGCTGCTCCACGCGCTCCAGGTGCCCGACGACTCGCCCGCCGTCGCCGACGTCGTGATCGCCGAACCCGGCGGGGCGCTCGCCCTCGCCGCCGGCGACCTCGTGCTCGGGGTGGCCATCACCGGCCCCGAAGACGCCGCCCAGCTGGTGAAGCGCAGCGCCGAACAGGGCGCCGCCGCGGTGCTGCTCAAGCCGCCGGTGGCCGCGAAACCCGCCGTCAAGCGCGCCGCGAAGGCCAGCGGCGTCGCCCTCGTCCAGGTGCACGCCGCGACGTCGTGGGCGCAGCTGGTGTGGCTGCTGCGGACCGTCCTCGACGCGCTCGCCGACGAGTCCGAGGACCTCGACCCCGGCTCCGGCGACCTCTTCCGGCTGGCCGACGCCGTCGCGTCCGTTGTGGACGCGCCGGTGACCATCGAGGACACCAACTCCCGCGTGCTCGCCTACTCCGCGCGCCAGGACCTCACCGACCCCGCGCGCGTCGCGACGATCATGGGCCGGCGCATCCCCGACGACGTGCTCGCGCGGTTCCGGTCGCGCGGGGTGTTCCGCGAACTGTCCCGCGGGCGGCAGACGATCTTCGTCCCCGCCCAGCGCGACGGCACGCTGCCGCGGCTGATCGTGCCGATCCGGATGGGCGGCGAGCTGCTCGGCTCGATGTGGGCGGTGGTCGCCGGGCCGGTGTCCGACGAGCGCGCGGCCGCTTTCGCCGACGCTGCCCCGGTCGTCGCGCTGCACCTGCTGCGGCGTCGCGCGCACACGGACGCGCAGCGCCGCGCGTCGGCGGAACTGCTGCGCGGCGTGCTCGAAGGCCGGGCGAACCCGCGCAAGGCGATGGCGGAGCTGGACCTGTCCGACGAGCCGCACCGCGTGGTCGTCATCGAGGTCACCGGCGGCGACGGGCGTGACGCCGAAGGCCTGCGGCTCGCCCTGCTCGAACGGATCTCCCAGGGCATCGGCCGCCGCCCGGTGGCGACCGAGCTGGGCGGCCTGCTCTACGCCGTGGTCCCCGACCGGCCGGGCCCCGGCGGCTGGGAGGAGCTGCGCGGGGCGTTGTCGACGACGTCGTCGCGGCGCGGCGGCGCCCCGCGAGCCGCGGCCGGGGCGCCTGGCGAGATCGGTGACCTGTCGGCGTCGCGCCTCCAGGCCGACGAAGCGCTCGGCCTGCTGCGCGCGGAACTGCTCGACGAGCGCGTGATCACGTTCGACGAGGCCTGGACGGCGTTGACGCTGCACCGCGGCGCGACGGCGGCGGCCGGGGCGAAGGTCGCGGAGCTCGGCCCGCTGGGTGCGCTGCGCGCCCACGACGAGTCGGGCAAGGCCGGTTACGTCGAGACGCTCTACGAGTGGCTGCGCCACCCCGGCGACCCGCGCGCGGCGGCGCAGGAGCTGCGGATCCACCCCAACACACTGCGGTACCGGATGCGCAAGCTCCTCGAACTGGTCCCGATGGACCTCGACGACCCGGACGTCCGGCTGGCCCTGATCACCCAGCTGGTGGCGCTGCGCTGGAGCTGACGTTGGGCCGATCGGCCCAACACACGTCGTATGCGTTACTCCGCATGGATCGCGCCGAACGTTCCGATTGTCTTTTCCACCCGAAAGGTGGTGGATTCCGGTGATCGCCTGACTCACCTTCTTCGCAGCACCCGCGGTAGCCGGGTCGTCGCAGAGGAGTCTCCATGAGCAGTTCGGAGCGGTTCCGCAGGGCCGTCAAGCTGGGCGCGGTGTCCGCGCTCTCCCTGGTCGCCCTGGTCGTCCCGGGCACCACGACCGGCAGCGCCGTCGCGGCGCCGTCGGGCGACTGCTTCACCCCGACGCAGTCGGCCGACCGCAGCAAGGACGGCCAAGCCGACAGCCTGTCCCCGGCCGAAGCCGCCCGCGTCGAGGCCGACATGCAGAGCAAGCTCGCCGGCAAGCGCACGGCGCTGACGGCGAAGGCCGCGGCGGCCGTGTCGATCCCGGTGTACTTCCACGTGATCACCAGCGGCTCGACCGGCAACCTGCCGGCGGCGACGATCACCAAGCAGATCTCGGTGCTCAACAGCGCGTACGCCGCCAGCGGCTACAGCTTCTCGCTGGTCAGCACGGACTACACGAACAACTCCACCTGGTACAACGGCATCACCGACGGCACGTCCGCCGAGCGCAACATGAAGACCGCCCTGCACAAGGGCGGCAAGAACGCGCTGAACATCTACACCGCCAACCTCGGCAACAGCCTCCTCGGCTGGGCCACGTTCCCCTGGAACTACAACTCGCAGCCGACGATGGACGGCGTGGTGATCCTCGACGAGTCCCTCCCGGGCCGCTCGGCGACGAACTACAACGAAGGTGACACCGCCACGCACGAAATCGGCCACTGGATGGGGCTCTACCACACGTTCCAGGGCGGCTGCTCCGGTTCGGGCGACTACGTCTCGGACACGCCGGCCGAGTCGACGGCGACGTCCGGCTGTCCGGCGAACAAGGACACGTGCACGTCGACGGGCAAGGACCCGGTGCACAACTTCATGGACTACAGCTACGACAGCTGCATGTACGAGTTCACCGCGGGCCAGACCACGCGGATGAACAGCTCGTGGTCGGCCTACCGCGCCTGACTTCGTTCCCTGAAGGGCACTCTAATGACTTTTGAGTCCATAAGAGTGCCCTTCAGGGCGTTCAGGCGACCAGCAAGGTCTTGCCGATGGTCGCTCGGGATTCGATCGCCGCGTGGGCGTCCGCGGCCTTCTCCAGCGGGAAGCGCCGGCCGATCACCGGGACCAGGCGGCCCGCCGCTGCTTCGGACAGCGCCGACTCCGTGAACGCCCGCATGTCGGCCGGGCTCCCGATCGAACGGACCAGGGAGACTCCGCGCGCGGCAGCGTCCTCTTCGGACACTTCCGCCCACGAGCCGCCCGCCAGGCCGTACACCGCCATCCGGCCGCCCGGGCGCAGCAACCCGAACGCCGCGGTGCCGATCTCGCCGCCCACGCCGTCGAACACGACGTCGACCTCGCCGGCGCGCGCGGGCCAGTCCGGCGCGAGGTAGTCGACGACGACGTCCGCACCCTGGACGTGGGCCACCTTCGCCGGCCCGCCCGCCGCGCCGACGACGACCGCGCCCGCCGCCTTCGCCAGCTGCACCAGCAGTCCCCCGACGCCGCCCGCCGCCGCCTCGACCAGGACTCGATCGCCCGGGCGCACCCTGGTCGCATGCACCAAGCCGGTCGCGGTGCGGCCGTCCGCGAGCAGCGCCACCGCCGCGTCGAGGTCGAGCGCGGCCGGCACGGGGAACACCGCCGCCGCGTCCACCGCCACGCGCTGGGCGTACCCGCCGGAGCCGCCGGTCGACGTCACCACCCGCTGCCCCGCCAAGCCCGGATCCACCCCCTCGCCGACCGCGCTGATCACGCCGCCGACGCCGTTGCCCGGGATCAGCGGCGGCTCCGCGCGGAACGGCCCGGGAGCACCCGCCCGGAACTGCGTCTCGACGAACGTCGTGTTCGCGTACGCCACTTCGACCAGCACCTGACCGGGCCCGGGGACCGGGTCGGGCGCGTCTCCCGGGACCAGCACTTCCGGCCCGCCGAACTCCCGCAACCACACAGCTCTCATGCGGCCACGCTGCAACCTCCAGCGAGGTCGAAGTCAACGCACTTGTCCGCCGGGCACCACGAAACCGGCTCAGAAATGTCCGCCCAGCACGATGACACCGCCGTCCGGGTGGTTCACCGTGAGTGCCAACACCGCCTTGCATCCGGACGCAGACCGACCCAGGAGGCCGACCGTGCGTATCGCCGTTCCCCGTGAAATCAAGAAGCACGAGTACCGGGTCGCGCTGACCCCGGCCGGGGTGCACGAGCTGGTCGGCCGCGGGCACGACGTCTTCGTCGAGACGGGCGCCGGCGTCGGTTCGTCCATCACCGACGAGGAGTACGTCGCCGCCGGCGCGAAGATCCTCGCCACCGCCGACGAGACGTGGGCCGAGGGCGAGCTCGTCCTCAAGGTCAAGGAGCCGATCGCCGAGGAGTACCCCCGGCTGCGCGCCGACCAGGTCCTCTTCACCTACCTGCACATCGCCGCCGACCGCCCGCTGACCGACGCGCTGCTGGCCGCCGGCACCACCGCGATCGCGTACGAGACGGTGCAGACCGCGACCGGCGCGCTGCCGCTGCTCGCCCCGATGTCCGAGGTCGCGGGCCGGCTGGCCCCGCAGGTCGGCGCGTTCTCGCTGATGAAGCCGAGCGGCGGGCGCGGTGTCCTGCCCGGCGGCATCCCCGGCGTGCACCCGGCGCGCGTCGTCGTCATCGGCGGGGGCGTCGCGGGCCTGAACGCCGCCCGCGTCGCGCTGGGCCTCGGCTCCGACGTCGAGATCCTGGACACCAACGTCGACCGCCTCCGCCAGATCGACAACGACTTCGGCGGCCGCATCCGCACCGTGACGTCGACCCGGCTGTCGGTCGAGGAGTCCGTGCTGCAGGCGGACATGGTCATCGGCGCGGTGCTGGTCCCGGGGGCCAAGGCGCCGAAGCTGGTCTCGAACGAGCTCGTGTCCCGGATGAAGGCCGGCAGCGTGCTCGTCGACATCGCGATCGACCAGGGCGGCTGCTTCGCCGACTCGCGTCCGACCACGCACGACGAGCCGACCTACACCGTCCACGAGTCGGTCTTCTACTGCGTCGCGAACATGCCGGGCGCAGTGCCGCGGACGTCTACGTACGGCCTCACCAACGTCACGCTGCCTTACGCTGTACAGCTCGCCGAGCACGGCTGGAAGGCCGCGCTGCAGGCCGACGCGGCGCTGGCGAAGGGCCTCAACACCCACGCGGGCGCCCTGACGAACGGCCCGGTCGCGGTCGCGCACGACCTCCCCCACACGGCGCTGGAGACGGTGCTCGCCTGAGCTATCCCACCCGAGCGGGCCCCTGTCGTTCTCCGCCAGGGGCCCGCTCCCCTTTCCCGAACCTGCGCCCGAACGCGATCGCGGGCAGCTCGACCCACTTGCGCAGCGCGCAGGCGAAGAGCAAGGCCACGGCGGACGTCGCCGCGGCCTTCGCCAGACCGGTCGGGAAAAGCAGGCCGGTCACACCCGCCGCGCCCGTTTGCGCGAGGTAGAGCGCGTAGGACCGATCACCGATGAAGGCCAGCGGACGGCTCGAGAGCAGCCGCCGCACCGGGCCCGGTCCGAGCACGGCGACGAGCAGCAGCGCCGCGCCCACCGCGTAGACCGGCACGACGAACTGCCAGTTCCCGCCGAGCGACTGCCCGAGCGGCCTGACCGACAGCTGCAGGACGACGAACCCGAGCGCGACCAGCACCGCCGCGGCCGGGCTGGTCAGCGGCCGCAGCACCGCGAACCCGCGCGGGTGGTGCAGGGCCAGCGCGAGCAGACAGCCGACGACGAGCGAGCCGTAGTGCACGGTCAGGCTCGCCCACTGGTGCGCGGGCGAAAGCGGCAGCACGCCGAGCACGAACCCGATCGCGCCCGCGCCGATCAGCACCCGCAACGCGGTCTTGCCGGACTTCGCGAACGACGTCAGCACGAGCACCGCGGGCCAGACGAGGTAGAACTTCTCCTCCACGCCGAGCGACCACGACGTCGGGTACGGCGTGTTGAAGTCGACGACCTCGTTGAAGAACGTCAGGTAGTACGGCATCGCGTCGGCCAGCCGGCTGCTCTGGTACGTCCCGGCGAGCGTGACCGCCAACGTTGTAAGGCTGAGCAGCAGGAGGTACACCGGCATGATCCGGAAGACGCGCCGGACGTAGAAGGCGCGCAGCGAGATCCGGCCCGTGCGGTCCTCTTCGCGCAGCGCGAGCGTGGTGATGAGGAAGCCGGACAGCACGAAGAACAGCTGGACGGCGATCCAGCCCTGCAGCCCGTCGGTGCTCGGGCCGCCGTAGTGGAAGAACACGACGGCCAGCGCCGCGAGCGCGCGCAGGCCGGTCAGGCCGGGGAACCAGGACGACGACCGGTACGCGGCGTGGTCGAGCGGCCGCCAGGAGATGATCATGCGCGCAGCGTCGGTCGCCGACGCTGAACCGAGCCTGAAGCTGACTTAAGACGTCTTCAGCTCCGGCAGCCGGACGACGAACCGGCTCCTGGCTTCGACCGCGGCCGTGCCGCCGTGGGCGCGGGCGATGTCCGCGACGATCGCCAGGCCCAGACCCGATCCGCCGTCGTCGCGGGCCCGGGCGTCGTCGAGGCGGACGAACCGGTCGAAGACGCGCTCGCGGTCCGCTTCGGGGACGCCGGGCCCGTCGTCGGTGACCGAGAGCACGGCCCAGCCGTCCACAACGGACACTTCGACGGCCACCCGGGACACCGCGTGCCGCCGGGCGTTGTCGACGAGGTTGCGGACGAGCCGTTCGAGCCGCGACCGGTGGCCGCGGACGACGGGCGTCCCGCGCACGTCGACGTGGACGTCCCGGCCCGCCACCACCGCCTCGACCACTTCGGACAGTGCCACGGGTTCGAGGCGGTCCGGGCCGGCGTGGTCGAGCTTGCCGAGCAGCACGAGGTCGGCGACGAGGTCCTGCAGCCGGGTGACGTCGAGCAGCGCGTTTTCGCAGGAGCGGCGCCAGTCGAGGCGGTCGGGGTGGGCCAGCAGCACTTCGAGCTGCGTCCGCAGGGAGGCAAGCGGGGTGCGCAGCTCGTGCGACGCGTCGGCGGTGAACCGGCTCTGCCGCGTGACGGCCTCGTCGAGCCGCGCGAGCATGGTGTTCATCGTCCCGGCCAGGCGGGCGATCTCGTCGCCGGTGCGCGGGTCCGGGACGCGGCGGCTCAGGTCGTGCGCGCCGATCTCGGCGACCTCGCCGCGGATGGCCTCGACCGGGCGCAGCGACCGCCGGACGGCGAGCCACGCGATGACGCCGATGAGCAGCGCGACCGCGGGCACACCCGCCGTGAGCACGGTCCGGACGGAGTCGACCGCCGCCTGTCCCTCGGCGTCGACACTGGCGCCAGCGTATACATTGTATGCACTGTCACCACTGTCGGCGTGGACGACGTGCAGGGTGAGGTCGTCGTCGAGCCCGCGCAGCTCGGGCGCGCAGCCGACGGAAGCCTGCGCGGACCGGTCGTATTGGTACGGCCGCAGGGTGACTTCGGTGTCGTAGCCGGCCAGCGTCGCGTCCCGCAGCACCGGACAGGACGCAACGCTTTTGCCCGTGCGGTCGGTGACCTCGTAGATCGAGTCGCGGACGAGCAGCGCCAGATCGGGGGGCCGGGCCCCCGTGTTGAGGAGCTGGACAATCGCGTCTGCGTGAGCGTCGGCGAGCTGAGTGGCGGCGTTCTCGAGACGGCCCTGCGCCT
This sequence comes from Amycolatopsis sp. NPDC114478, assembly GCF_055633805.1. Lineage (NCBI taxonomy): Bacteria > Bacillati > Actinomycetota > Actinomycetes > Pseudonocardiales > Pseudonocardiaceae > Amycolatopsis > Amycolatopsis sp. NPDC114478. Next base: position 750,830 of record NZ_JBVKDO010000001.1, read on the forward strand.
GAAGCACGAACCAGACGGAGACAGCGCCGAGCGCGACAGCGGAAGCGGCGAAGGCGGTGACCGCGACGCGGAAGCGGGTGGCGCGAAAGAAGCTAGGCACCCGCCGGCACCACGTGGTAGCCGGCCCCGCGGACGGTCCGGATGGTCTCCGCACCGAACGGAACATCGATCTTACGACGTAAGGCACTCACGTGGACTTCGACGAGGTTGGCGGTCGCGGAGGCGGCGAAGTCCCAGAGGTTGTCGAGCAGTTCGGCTTTGGTGACAACCTGCCCAGGCCGTTGCATGAGGTAGGCAAGAAGAGCGAACTCCTTACCGGTGAGGGCGATGTCGGCAGTACCGCGCCGACAGGTCCGCCCAGCCGGGTCGAGTTCGAGGTCACCCAGTTTGAGGACCCCCGCCCGAGTGGCCCCACCCCGCCGGATGAGCGCGCGAAGCCGCGAAAGCAGGACACCGTAGGAGAAGGGCTTGGGCAGGAAGTCATCGGCCCCGGTATCAAGGGCCTCGATCTCATCATCCTCACCATCTTTGGCGGTGAGCATGAGAATGGGGGTGGAGTCCCCCTGATCCCGCAGCCGCCGACACACCCGATAGCCGTTCAGGCCGGGCAGCATGATGTCGAGAACGATGGCGGAGTAGGGATGTTCCCCAGCAAGCCAAAGAGCATCCCGCCCATTGTGGGCAACATCAACGGCATAGCCCTCAGCACTGAGCCCGGCCCGCAGAGCCTCAGCCAGCCGCCGTTCATCTTCAACGAGCAAGATCCGCACCGAGCAAAGATGCCACACCCACACAGAAGCGCCACCCACCCAACCCGCACTCGCCACCCCGAGAAGCCAGGAGAGAGGCACCGTGGGGGTCCGGGGGCTCGGCCCCCGGGAGAAACGGGATGAGTCGAGCGAAGGGCGAAGCCCGAAGCGGAGACGAAGGGGCGACCCGCTCAACCAGCCTGGGGGTCACTGGGAGCGGGCCGCCGGTACCTAGCTTAGAGGTGTCCGGCGGTCTGCGCTGCACCGGGTCGGCAAGTCACACGAATTCTTTACCAAGTTGATCTGACCTGTCGCTGACACCGCGGACGAAACCTCAGGTCAGCGCCCTTCCTGCGGCACGTGCGACCGCCGCGGCCGGTTGCCGAACGTGACGAAGGTCGCTCCGCGCGGGTTCGGCCGTTCCGTGCGCGCGGGTCGCGCCGGTAGGGCAGGATGACGCCGCATCAGCGGGGAACGTTAGGGGACGGTATGCACGACGGCAGTGGCCGGATTGTGGTGCAGAACCTGAGCAAGCAGTTCGGCGCGGTGAACGCGGTGCAGAACCTCAGTTTCACGGTCGAGCCGGGCTCGGTGACGGGCTTCCTGGGGCCGAACGGTGCCGGGAAGACGACGACGTTGCGGATGCTGCTCGGGCTGGTGACGCCCTCGGCGGGGCAGGCGACGATCAACGGGCGTCCGCACTCGCAGCTGGGGAACCCGGCGCGGGTGGTGGGTTCGGTGCTGGAGAACGAGGGGTTCCACCCGAGCCGGACGGCGCGCAACCACCTCCGCGTGTACGCGGCGGCGATCGGGGTGCCGGACCAGCGGGCGGACCAGGTGCTGGGGCTGGTCGGGCTGGGCAGCGCCGCGGACCGGAAGGCGGGCGGGTTCTCGCTCGGCATGCGGCAGCGGCTCGCGCTGGCGACGGCGTTGCTGGGTGACCCGCAGGTGCTGGTGCTGGACGAGCCGACGAACGGCCTCGACCCCGAAGGCATCCTGTGGCTGCGGAACTTCCTGCGCTCGTACGCGCGGGAGCAGCGCCGGACCGTGCTGGTCTCGAGCCACCTGCTCAACGAGGTCGAGCAGCTGATCGACCAGGTCGTCATCATCAGCCAGGGCGTCACGCGCTACTACGGCTCGCTGGACCAGCTGCGCAAGAGCCAGCAGTCGCGGGTGCTGGTGCAGCCGGCGGACCCGGGCGCGCTCGTGAAAGCGTTGCAGGAGAACGGCATCACCGCCGTCTCGCCGACGCCGGACGGCCGGGTCGCGGTCGCCGGGTCGAGCGTCCAGCAGATCGGCGACCTCGCCGCGAAGGCCGGGATCGCCGTCTACGGGATGCAGGAGGACCACGCCGACCTCGAGCGGATGTTCTTCCAGCTGACGCAGGGCCAGTACACCGGCGGCCCCGGTCAGCCGCCGCAGCCGCAGTACCAGGGTCCGCCGCCGCCCGGCTACCCGCCGTCGGGCCCGCAACAGCAGCAGTACTGGGGAGGACCGCAGCGGTGATGGGCAACCTGATCAAGGCGGAGTTCCGCAAGACGCTCTCGCTCAAGACGTGGTGGGTGCTGCTGATCCCGCTGGCGCTCGTGGCCTTCTGGCTGACGTTCGCGTGGGGGAAGATCACCAACGACTTCGCCGACTTCCTGAGCAGCGACAGCGACGCCCGGCAGGTCACCCGGCTGATCGGCCTGGACCCGAACCAGGTGCCGGTGGGGCTGCTCGCGCTGGCGCACGGCGTGAACATCGCGCAGCTCGTCCCGGGACTGTTCGGCATCTTCGCGCTGGCCGGTGAGTACCGCAGCAAGACGATCACGACGACGTTCCTCACCGCGCCGAACCGGTTCACGGCCCTGGCCGCGAAGATGCTCACCTACGTCGCGTGGGGCGCGATCTACGGGCTGGTCAGCTTCGGCGTCTCGGCGGTCGCCGTGATGTCGTCGGTCGACTCGGGCCGCTGGCCGTCGGCGGGCCAGTGGCTGGCCGCGCTCGGCGGGACGGTGCTGGCCTCGGTGCTGGTGACGCTGTTCGGCATCGGGTTCGGCGCGGTGCTGCGCAACGTGCCGCTGGCGGTGGTGCTGTTCCTGGTGTGGTTCCTGATCGTGGAGAACGTCCTGGTGATCCTGTTGTGGGGCCAGACGACCCTGCTGGGCGGGATCCTGCCGAACGGCACCGCGAACGGGATCGTCGGCGGCATCGCGGCGGACGCGTTCGGGTTCAACTCGCTCAACTTGCCCGACGACGTCAACTCGGGGGCGCAGCTGCTGCTGCAGTACACGGCCGCGGCGCCCGGCGTGCTCTCGTGGTGGGCCTCGGCGTTGATCTTCTTCGCCTGGACGATGGTCTTCTTCGGCCTGGGCTGGGCGGGCAACCAGAAGCGCGACGTCACGTAGATCACCCGTCCGTGAAGGCCGTCTCGAAGTCGCCGAGACGGCCTTCACGGCTTTCGGGGAAATATTTTGTCGGTGGCGGCGCTTAGTGTTGCAACGTGACCATCGCTCCGCCCCGCTCCCGTCAAGAGCTCCCACCCGCTGAGACCGTCGGCTGGGTCCGCCGGCTGTCCGCCGCGGCCTGGGAGCACCGCGCCATCGTCGTGCTGTCGCTGCTCGCCGCCGTCTTCAGCGTCGGCGTGCAGGCCGCGAGCCCGCTGCTGGTGCGCACGGCGGTCGACGACGCCGTGGCGGGGCGGACCGGTGCGCTGCCGGGGATCACCGTCTTCCTGGTGTCGCTGCAGCTGGTCGCGTTCGCCACCGCCTTCCTCCGCCGGTACTTCGGCGGAAAGCTCGCCCTCGACGTGCAGCACGACCTGCGCCAGCGCGTCTTCAACGCGGTCTCGCGCCTCGACGGCGGCAAGCAGGACGCGTTGCGCACCGGCCAGGTCGTCTCGCGCGCGATCTCGGACCTGCAGCTGGTCACCGGGATCCTGATGCAGGTCCCGCTTTCGTTCGGCTCGGTGATCTTCGCGCTGCTGTCGTTCGCGGCGATGCTGTGGATGTCGCCGGTGCTGACGCTGATCGCGCTGGTCGTCACGCCCGCGGTCGGCGTCATCATCGCCCGCAGCCGCAAGCGCCTGTTCCCGGCGACGTGGTCGGCGCAGCAGCGCGCGGCCGACGTCGCGCAGCAGGTCGAGGAGACCGTCACCGGTGTCCGGGTGGTCAAGGGTTTCGGCCAGGAGGCGCGGGAGGTCTCGAAGCTCGAAGGGACCGCGCGCAAGCTGTTCGGCGAGCGGCTTCGCGCGGCGAAGCTGTCGGCGGTGCCGACGGCGACGACCGCGGCCCTGCCCGCCGCCGGCCAGGTGGCCGTGCTCGGCATCGGCGGCGTCCTCGCGCTGAATGGCTCGATCACCCTCGGCACCTTCCTCGCCTTCGCGACCTACCTCGCGACGCTGATCGGCCCGGCCCGGATGCTGTCCGGCCTGGTCGTGCAGGCCCAGCTGACCCGCGCGGGCGCCGAGCGCGTCTACGAGCTGATCGACGCGCAACCGGAGGTCGTCGACTCCCCCGGCGCGCGGCCGCTGCCGTCCGGGCCGCTCGGCGTCGAACTCGACGACGTCCGCTTCGGCTACACGCGCACCGAACCGGTGCTGGCCGGCCTCTCGGTCACCGCGAACCCGGGCGAAACCCTCGCGCTGGTCGGCACCGCGGGGTCCGGGAAGTCGACGATCTCCTTGCTGCTGCCCCGGTTCTACGACGTGCACGCGGGCTCGGTGCGCGTCGGCGGCCTCGACGTCCGGGACGTGCCGCTGCGGCAGCTGCGGCAGGCGATCGGTGTCGTGTTCGAAGAGGCTTTCCTGTTCTCCTCGTCGATCCGGGAGAACATCGCGTACGGCCGCCCGGACGCGAGCGAAGAAGAGATCGTCGCGGCGGCTCGCGCGGCCGAAGCCGACGAGTTCATCCGCGCCCTGCCCGACGGCTACGACACGTTGGTCGGCGAGCGCGGCCTTACGTTGTCAGGCGGCCAGCGGCAGCGGCTCGGGCTGGCCCGCGCGCTGATCACCGACCCGCGGATCCTGATCCTCGACGACGCGACGTCGGCCATCGACACCGTCACCGAGGCGGCGATCCACGACACCCTGCGCTCGGTCACGGCGAGCCGCACGACGCTGCTGATCGCGCACCGGCGCTCGACGCTCGCGCTGGCCGACCGGATCGCGGTGCTGGACGAGGGCCGCGTCGTCGACGTCGGCACCGAGGCCGAGCTGATGGCGCGTTGCCCGCTCTTCCGCGAACTCGTCGCGGGCCCGGGCGACGACGTCGAGGAGAAGCACCGCTGCGAGGGCCTCGACTGCGGCCAGGACGGGATCACGCCGGCGCTGTGGCCGCGGGACGAGAGCCGCGACGAGGTCGACGACCTGGCGGACGCGGCGCGGCAACGCAGCGGCGACCCCACCAGCAGCGGGTTCGTCGGCGGGGGCGGCGGCCTCGACGTGCCGCCGACGCCGGAGCTGATCGAAGGCGTACGCAAGCTGCCCGCGGCGGTGGACGAGCCGCGAATGTCCGATGTGGACGTCACGGCGCCCGACCCCGGCTTCCGGCTGGCCCGGCTGCTGCGTCCGGTCCGCTGGCCGCTCGCGCTGGTCATCGGGCTGGTGGCGGCGGACGCGCTGGCGTCGATCGCGCTGCCGGCGCTGTACCAGTTCGGTGTCGACCACGGCGTGAAGCCGGGCATCGAGTGGATGGTGTGGCTGGCCGCCGGGATCGGCGCGCTGGTGATCGCGGCCGACTGGCTGGTCGTGTTCGCGCAGACGCGGCTGACCTCGCGGGTCGGCGAGACGGTGCTGTACGCGCTGCGCGTCCGCAGCTACGCGCACTTGCAGCGGCTCGGGCTCGACTACTACGAGCGGGAGCTGTCCGGGAAGATCATGACCCGGATGACGACGGACGTCGACGCGCTGTCGACGTTCCTCCAGACCGGCCTGGCCACCGCGGTGGTCAGCGCGCTGACTCTGGCCGGGATCACGGCGGCGCTGCTGGTCACCGACGCCGGGCTGGCGATGTTCGCGCTGGCGATGGTGCCGGTGCTGGCGGTGGCCACGGTGATCTTCCGGCGCGCGGCGTCGAAGGCGTACAACGAGGCCCGCGAACGGGTCAGCGTGGTCAACGCGGACATGCAGGAGAACGTCAGTGGCCTGCGGGTCGCGCAGGCGTACACGCGCGAAGACCGCTCCGCGGAGGCGTTCGCCTCGCGCAGCGACGACTACCGGCGCTCGCGGCTGCGGGCGCAGCGGTACGTCGCGACGTACTTCCCGCTGGTGGCACTGCTGTCCGACCTGGCGACCACGACGGTGCTGGTGGCGGGCGCGAACCGCGTCTCGGCGGGGACGCTGTCGGCCGGCGTGCTGCTCGCGTTCCTCCTGTACCTGCAGCAGTTCTTCTCGCCGATCCAGCAGCTGTCGTCGGTGTTCGACGGCTACCAGCAGGCCCGCGTCGGCCTGAACCGGATCGGCGACCTGCTGCGGACCCCGACTTCGGTGCCGGCGGCGGAGAACGCCGTGGCGGTGCCCGAGCGGCTGCGCGGCGAGGTGTCGTTCAAGGAGGTCGACTTCGCCTACGCCGGCACGGACGCCCCGGCGCTGGCGGAGTTCTCGCTGGACGTCGCGGGCGGCGAGACGATCGCGCTGGTCGGCGCGACGGGCGCGGGCAAGTCGACGGCGGTGAAGCTGGTGGCGCGCTACTACGACGTCACCGGCGGCGAGGTCCGGATCGACGGCACGGACGTCCGCGAGTACGAGCTCGCCGGGCTGCGGCGCCGGATGGGCGTCGTGCCGCAGGAGGCGCACCTGTTCTCGGGCACGGTGGCGGACAACGTCCGCTACGGCCGCCCGGCGGCGTCGGACGCGGAGGTCGAGGCGGCGGTCCGCGCGGTGGGCGCGTTCGACGGCGTCGCGGCCCTGCCGGCGGGCTTCCTGCAGCCGGTGGGCGAGCGCGGCCGCTCGCTGTCGGCGGGGCAGCGCCAGCTGGTGGCACTGGCCCGCGCGGAGCTGGTGGACCCGGACGTCCTGCTGCTGGACGAGGCGACGGCGGCCCTGGACCCCTCGACGGAAGCGGCGGTCCTGCGAGCGACGGAGACGGTGGCCCGCCGCCGCACGACGTTCGTGGTGGCCCACCGCCTGGCGACGGCGGCGCGGGCGGACCGCATCGTGGTCCTGGACCACGGCCGCATCGCGGAGACGGGAACGCACGAAGAGCTGCTGGCGGCCGAGGGCCTTTACGCCCGCCTGTGGGCCCTGGGCTGAACACCGAAAGTCCGTGGCCGAGGTCACGCCGCACTGGGACCATGGCGGGCATGTTCGAAGAGAACCGGGTCCCCGACCGGCAGATCCGGGCCGCCCGGACCGCGACGACGGTCCGGGTCTACCAGGCCTACTCGCCGTCGATCGCCGACGCCGCGCTCGAGAAGCAGACGTTCGTCGAGCCGTTCAAGCGCGACCGGATGACGTGGATCAAGCCGTCGTTCCGGTGGATGGCCTACTGCTGCGGCTACGGCAAGAAGCCGGGCCAGGAACGCATCCTCGCGATCGACATCACCCGCGAAGGCTTCGAGTGGGCCCTCGCGCACGCCGCGCTGAGCCACCCGCGCCGTGACCAGGCCAAGGACGCCTGGAAGCAGGAGCTCAAGACCAGTCCGGTGCGCATCCAGTGGGACCCGGAGCGAGACCTCCACCACACCGCGCAGAACTTCCGGGCCATCCAGATCGGCCTGAGCGGCGAGGCGGTCGACCACTACGTCGAGGAGTGGATCACCGCCATCACCGACGTCACACCGGTGATGCGCGACATCTCCGGGCTGCTGGCCACCGACCAGCTGCACAAGGCCGTCAAGCTCGTGCCCCACGAGCCGCCGTACCCGCTGAGCGAAGACCTCGCCAAGGCCGTGGACGCCACCGGCTAAGGCAGCGCCCGCCACTTCAGCGAGCCCATCCCCGCCGCCTCGACGTCCGGGCGCGATGCCCACCGGACCGTGCCCGGACGGACGTGCACCCCGGCTCCGACCAGCCAGTCGGGCTCGTCCGGCTCGACCCACTCCATCTCTTCGAAGTCGGCCAGCGTGGGCCACACGGCCGAGCACGAATCGCACGTCAGCACGACCGTGCCGGACTCCGTCACCAGCGGCCGCACCAGGCCCTGGTCCCAGAACGAAGGACATTCGACCAGCCACATCCTCCCAGTGGAACCCGCCGCGGTGAACGCCCGACGGCCACCGGGAGAAGCCGGACGAAAGAGACCGCGAACGCTGTACCGGGTCCAGCGCTTAAGGTTCCCTTAGCACATCTTGATCGAGTCAGTGACCGATCCCCTAGTGCGCCACGCCTCACACAGGCCGGTTCCATCACATCGCGGTCACCGAGGGGGTTAGCCTGGTAGGCGCATCAGCGGATTCAAGATCGAGATCGAGACGGATAGAGGCGAGCCCCAGCCGTGTCCAGCAGCAGCCCTGCGTCACAGTTCGGCCCCAACGAGTGGCTGGTCGAAGAGATGTACGACCAGTTCCTCGCCGACCCTTCTTCAGTCGATGCCGCCTGGCACGACTTCTTCGCGGACTTCAAGCCGACGCAGAACGCGCAGGCCAAGGCGGACACGGCCCGGCAGCAGGCCGAGACCAAGCCGGCCACCAACGGCCAGGCGGCGCAGCCGTCGCCCACGGCCGTGCGGAACGCCGAGTCGGCGGCCAAGCAGGCCGCCCCCGCGAAGACGGCCCCCAAGCCGGCCGCGAAGCCGGAGCCGAAGGCGGCCCCGAAGCCCGCCGCCAAGGCGGAGCCGAAGGCCGAGGCCAAGAAGGAAGAGCCGGAGTCGAAGCAGCTGCGCGGCGCCGCGGCGGCCATCGCGAAGAACATGGACGCCTCGCTGAGCGTCCCGACCGCGACCAGCGTGCGCGCGGTCCCGGCGAAGCTGATGGCGGACAACCGCATCGTCATCAACAACCACCTCAAGCGCACGCGCGGCGGCAAGATCTCCTTCACGCACCTCATCGGCTACGCCATGGTCCGGGCGCTGAAGAACTACCCGAACATGAACCGGCACTACCAGCAGATCGACGGCAAGCCGTTCGCGATCACGCCGGAGCACGTCAACTTCGGGCTCGCGATCGACATGAAGGGCAAGGACGGCTCGCGCAACCTCGTCGTGGCTTCGGTGAAGTCCGTCGAGGACATGACGTTCCTGCAGTTCTGGCAGGCCTACGAGGAGATCGTCAAGAAGGCCCGCAACAACAAGCTGACGGCCGACGACTTCTCCGGCACCACGATCTCGCTGACCAACCCCGGCGGCATCGGCACCAACCACTCGGTGCCGCGCCTGCAGGCCGGCCAGGGCGCCATCATCGGCGTCGGCGCCATGCAGTACCCGGCCGCCTTCGAGGGCACCAGCGAAAAGACGCTGGTCGACCTGGGCATCAGCAAGATCATGACGCTGACCTCGACCTACGACCACCGCATCATCCAGGGCGCGGAGTCCGGCGAGTTCCTCAAGCGCATCCACCAGCTGCTGCTCGGCGAAGACGGCTTCTACGACGACGTCTTCACCAGCCTGCGCCTGCCGTACGAGCCGATCCGCTGGGTCGCCGACATCCCCGAGGGCCCGGTCGACAAGACCGCCCGCGTGATCGAGCTCATCGACGCCTTCCGGATGCGCGGCCACCTGATGGCCGACACCGACCCGCTGAACTACCGCCAGCGCAGCCACGCCGACCTGGACGTCCTGTCCCACGGCCTGACGCTCTGGGACCTCGACCGCGAATTCCCGGTCGGCGGCTTCGCCGGCCAGGAGCGGATGAAGCTGCGCGACATCCTGGGCGTGCTGCGCAACTCCTACTGCCGCACGGTCGGCATCGAGTACACGCACATCCTCGACCCCGAGGAGCGCCGCTGGATCCAGGAACGCGTCGAGATCCCGCACGAGAAGCCGGACCCCGCGGTCCAGAAGTACGTGCTCTCGAAGCTGAACGCCGCCGAGGCGTTCGAGACGTTCCTGCAGACCAAGTACGTCGGCCAGAAGCGGTTCTCGCTCGAGGGCGGCGAGACGGCGATCCCGCTGCTCGACACGCTGCTGGACAAGGCCGCCGAGCACGAGCTCGACGAGGTCGTCATCGGCATGCCGCACCGCGGCCGGCTGAACGTGCTGGCCAACATCGTCGGCAAGCCGATCTCGCAGATCTTCCAGGAGTTCGAGGGCAACCTCGACCCCGGCCAGGCGCACGGTTCCGGTGACGTGAAGTACCACCTCGGCGCCGAGGGCAAGTACTTCCGCATGTTCGGCGACGGCGAGACGAAGGTGTCGCTGACGGCGAACCCGTCGCACCTGGAGACCGTGGACCCGGTGCTCGAGGGCATCGTCCGCGCGAAGCAGGACCTCCTGGACAAGGGCGGCGAGGGCTACACCGTCCTGCCGGTGCTGATGCACGGCGACGCGGCCTTCGCGGGCCAGGGCGTCGTCGCCGAGACGCTGAACCTGGCGCTGCTGCGCGGGTACCGCACCGGCGGCACCGTGCACGTCATCGTCAACAACCAGGTCGGCTTCACGACCGCGCCGGAGCACTCGCGCTCCTCGCAGTACGCCACCGACGTCGCGAAGATGATCGGCTCGCCGATCTTCCACGTGAACGGCGACGACCCGGAGGCCGCGCACTGGGTGGCCAAGCTGGCCGTCGAGTACCGGCAGGCGTTCCACAAGGACGTCGTCATCGACCTCATCTGCTACCGCCGCCGCGGGCACAACGAGGGCGACGACCCGTCGATGACCCAGCCGGCGATGTACGACATCATCGACACCAAGCGCTCGGTGCGGAAGACCTACACCGAGTCGCTGATCGGCCGCGGCGACATCTCCGTCGAGGAGGCCGAGGCCGCGCTGCGCGACTTCTCGAGTCAGCTGGAGCACGTCTTCAACGAGGTCCGCGAGCTGGAGAAGCACCCGGCGAAGGCCAGCCCCTCGGTCGAAGAGGAGCAGCAGGTGCCGGCCAAGGTGTCGACGGCGATCACCAGCGAGACGCTCGAGCACATCGGCGACGCGTTCGTGAACGTCCCGGAGGGCTTCACCCCGCACCCGCGCGTCAAGCCGGTCATGGAGCGCCGCCACAAGATGTCCCGCGAAGGCGACATCGACTGGGCGTTCGGCGAGCTGCTCGCGTTCGGGTCGCTGGCGATGGAGGGCCGGCTGGTCCGGCTGTCCGGCCAGGACTCCCGGCGCGGCACGTTCACCCAGCGGCACTCGGTGTTCATCGACCGCAAGACCGGCCAGGAGTACGCGCCGCTGCAGAACCTGGCCGACGGCCAGGGCCGCGTGATGATCTACGACTCGGCGCTGTCGGAGTACGCGGCCGTCGGCTTCGAGTACGGCTACTCCGTGGCCAACCCCGAGTCGCTGGTCATGTGGGAAGCGCAGTTCGGTGACTTCGTCAACGGCGCGCAGACCGTCATCGACGAGTACATCTCCTCCGGCGAGGCAAAGTGGGGCCAGCGCTCGGACGTCGTGCTGCTGCTGCCGCACGGCCACGAGGGCCAGGGCCCGGACCACACCTCCGGCCGCATCGAGCGGTTCCTCTCGCTGTGCGCGGAGGGCTCGATGACGGTGGCGGTGCCGTCCACCCCGGCGAACTACTTCCACCTGCTGCGCCGCCACGCCCTCGACGGCATCCAGCGTCCGCTGATCGTCTTCACGCCGAAGTCGATGCTCCGCAACAAGGCCGCGACGTCGGCGACGAGCGACTTCACCGGCGAAAGCCGCTTCATGTCCGTCATCGACGACACGACGCCGGACCCGGCGAAGATCCGCAAGGTGCTGCTGACCTCCGGGAAGCTGTACTGGGAGCTGGTGGCCGAGCGGACGAAGCGCGAGGCGGACGACGTCGCGATCGTGCGGATCGAGCAGTACTACCCGCTGCCGAAGAAGAAGCTGGTGGCGGCGCTCGAGCGTTACACCAACGCTTCGCAGGTCGCGTGGGTCCAGGAGGAGCCGGAGAACCAGGGCGCGTGGCCGTTCTTCGGGCTCAACCTGCCGCGGAAGTTCCCGGAGCTGTTCGCGAAGCTGGAAGTCGTGTCGCGCCGTCCGATGGCGGCGCCGTCGGCCGGCTCGTCGAAGGTGCACGAGGTCGAGCAGAAGGCGCTGATCTCGAAGGCGTTCGACTGATCGCTTGATGGGCCCGTGAAGGCCTCCTTGCCGGCTTCGGTGGCTGGCGAGGAGGCCTTCACCGCGTTCGGGGCCGGAAATCGGCTTTCGCCCGCGGCGAGTTCGCGGCAGGGTGACGACCATGCTGATCCGCCGCGAGACGCCCGCCGACCGGACCACCGTGCACGCGATCCACAGCGAAGCCTTCCGGCGCGAACCCGGTGTCACCCCGGTCGAGGCGCCGCTGGTGGACGAGCTGCGCGCGGACGGCGACCTGGTCGACGCGCTGTCGCTGGTGGCCGTGCGCGACGGCGAGGTCGTCGGGCACGTGTGCTGCAGCCGGGCCCGCGTCGGCGAGGACACGACGTCCGCGGTCGGGCTGGGACCGCTCGGCGTGCTGCCCGCGCACCAGGCGAGCGGCGTCGGCTCGGCGCTGGTGCACGCGGTGCTCGGCGCCGCGGACGCGCTCGGCTACGGCCTGGTCGTCCTGCTCGGCAGCCCGGGCTACTACTCGCGGTTCGGCTTCGTCACGGCGTCGACGCTCTCGGTCGCGCCGCCGGATCCCGCCTGGGGCAAGCACTTCCAGGCCCGCACGCTCACCGGCTACAAACCCACGCAAGCTGGCGCGTTCGAGTACGCGCCGCCGTTCTCCCGGATCTGAGGAGCCTGGCATGTACGCACCGAGCTCGTCCGTCGGCGTCCGCATCAACCGCGAGCAGCACCCGTCGAAGCTGGTCGACCTGGCCCGCCAGGCGGAAGACGCGGGTCTCGACGAAGTCTGGCTGGTCGAAGACTGCTTCTGGGCGGCCGGGATCGCCACGGTCGCGACGGCGCTGGCCGTGACGTCGACGATCAAGGTCGGCATCGGCGTGCTCCCGGCGGTGGCCCGCAACCCGGCGATCGCCGCGATGGAGCTGGCCGCGCTGGCGGAGCTGCACCCCGGCCGGCTGATCGGCGGGCTGGGCCACGGGGTGGCGTCGTGGATGCGCCAGATCGGCGCGTACCCGGCGTCGCCGCTGGCGGCGCTGGACGAGACGCTGGTGGCGGTCCGCCGCCTGCTGGCGGGCGAGCGGGTTTCGATGCACGGCCGGCACGTGCACCTGGACGAGGTCGAACTGGTTTTCCCGCCCGCTTCGGTGCCGCCGGTGCTGGCGGGCGTCCGGCGGCCGAAGTCGTTGGCGGTGGCGGGTTCCTCGGCGGACGGCACGATCCTGGCCGAGCCGTCCCCGCCGGAGTTCGTGCGGACGGCGCTGGCGGGCATCGCCGCCGGCGGCCCCGCGGAGCACGCTCTGGTGACGTACAACTGGCTGGCGCTCGGCGACCGCGAACGCGCGCGGCTCACCGTGGCGGAGTCCCTGACGCCCGGGGCGCGGGTGCAGGTGGCGGACTTGCCGTTCGCCGCCGAGCTGCTGGAGCTGGTGGACTCGGCGTCCACAGTGGACGAACTGGCGGCGGGCCTGCGCCCGGAGTGGCTCGACCGGCTCGCGATCTGCGGCGACCTCGACCAGTGCGTGGCGTCGGTCCGCGCGCTGCACGCGGCCGGCAGCGGCTCGGTGGTGCTGCTCCCGCTGCCGGAGGAACCGCCGGAGCGGGGCATCGAGGACGCGGGCAAGGTCGCGGCGGCGCTGCGCGCCTGACCGTCACTTCGACAGGCTCGCCTCGATGCCGTCGAGGAGGTAGTCGAGGCCGATCCGGAAGGTCTCGTCGACGTCCCAGTGGACGGCCTCGCGGATGACCTTCTCCAGCGCCGGGTACCGGCCCGTGGCGAAGGTGCGCTCCAGGTAGGGCCCGTAGGTGCGCTGCCACTCCGCCTCGTTCAGCCCGGTGGACCGTTCGGCGCGCCGCTCGGTGATCTCGCGGCGCACCGCGCCGACCACGTACGCGTTGACGGCCTTGACGACCGGCATCACGGCGTCCACGTCGATGCCCGTCAGCCCGGTCAGCACCGCCTCTCCCCGGGCCAGGGCGTGCGGCCCGAGCTGCGGCCGGCCGCCGAGCAGGTCGGCGAACCACTCGTGCCGGTGCGCGGCGCGCCGGGTCATTTCGGCGAGAGACAGCAGCACCTCCCGCCAGCCGTCGCCGACCGGCCGGATGGTCGCGTAGACGTCGTCGACCATCAGGTCGAGCAGCTCTTCCTTCGTGTCGATGTAGCCGTACAGCCGCATCGGCCCGACGTCCAGCACGCCGGCGACCTTGCGCAGCGACACCGCCGCCAGACCGTCCGCGTCCGCCAGCCGGATCGCCGCGCGGACGATCAGCTCCCGGCTCAGCGGAGCCGGCGTCGGCCTGTCCGGCGGCTCCGGCCGTTCCCACACCGTCACGCCGCAGACCATACAGCGCATGGTGCGATACAGTGTATCGAGAGATACAGCGTATCGAAGGGGGACCTCATGACCATCGCCATCATCGGAGCCGGTCCGGGCGGTCTGGCTCTGGCCCGGGTGCTGCACGTCCACGGCATCGAATCCGTCGTCTACGAACGCGAGACCTCGCGCGACGCACGCGGACAGGGCGGCATGCTGGACATCCACTCCGGACAGCGCGCGCTGCGCGAAGCCGGACTGCTGGACGAGTTCTTCGCGATCGCGCGTGGCGAAGGTCAGGACATGCGGCTCCTGGAGCCGGACGGCACCCTCCTGATCCAGGAGGACACGCCGGACGACGCCCCGCTCCTGCGTCCCGAGGTGGATCGCGCCGACCTGCGTGACCTGCTGCTGAATTCGCTGCCCGCCGGCACTGTCCAGTGGGGGCGAGCGTTCGAGTCCGCGGACAACGGCGTCGTGCGTTTCGCCGACGGCGGCAGTGCGGAGTACGACCTGCTGGTCGGCGCTGACGGCGCGCAGTCGCGGGTCCGCGCGCTGGTGACCGACGCGCGTCCGGCGCACACCGGCCAGAACGTCGTCGAGGTCGGCATCCCGGACATCGACCGCACGCACCCGGACCTCGCGGCGATGGTCGGCCGCGGCACCTACTGGGTGATGGGCGACGGAATCTCACTGGCTGCGCAGCGCAACGGCGACGGCCGCGTCCGCATCGGCGTCAGCTTCTACAACACCGGCGAGGACTGGTTCGCGACGAGCGGAATCCCGTTTGACGACCCGGCCGCCGCCCGGGCGCGGCTGATCGACCTGCTCCCGGGCTGGGACGCCCGGTTCACCGCCTTGATCGCGGCGAGCGACGACGCGGTCGCCCGTCGGTCGATGACCACGCTCCCGATCGGGTTGACGTGGCTGTCGAAGCCGGACGTGACACTGCTCGGTGACGCCGCGCACCTGATGCCGGCGGTCGGGGAAGGCGCGAACCAGGCGCTGATCGACGGCGCGATGCTCGGCCTCGCGGTGGCGGCGAACCCGGACGACTACGCCGCGGCCGTCAAGGAGTACGAGGGCGAGATGTTCGACCGCACCGGCGCGGCGGCGAGGATGTCCGCGGACATGCAGGAGATGTTGAGGTCCTCGGGCGCGGCGCGGAAACTGCTCGAGTTCTTCCAGCCGAGCTGACTCGCGCTCGGCTAGGACTTCAGGTTATTGCGCGCCAGGAAGTCCTCGGCGATGTCCAGCGGATTGCGCTTCTTCTCGGTGAACTCGACGTTCAGCTCGGTCAGCTGCTCGGTCGTCAACGCCGCCGAGACCCGGTTCAACGCGGTCACCTCGGACGGCGACAGCGTCCCGCGCGCCACCAGCGGCACGATGTTCTGCGCCGGGAACATGTTCTTGTCGTCGACCAGCGGCACGAACCCGTTCGCCGCGATCGTCGACGACGTGCTGAACAGGTCCGCCACCTGGACGTCGCCCGACTTCAGGGCGGCCACCGTCACCGGGCCGCCCGTGTCCGTCGTGCGGATCTCCTTGAACTCGCAGCCGTAGAGCGTCTTGATCTTGTCCTTCCAGCGGCTGCTCCACTGGCCCGGGCCGCCGAACACGAGGTCGCGGCAGCGGCGCCCCAGATCCGAGAACGTCTTGACGCCCGAAGAAGCCAGCTGCGGTCCGACGACGAGCAGGTCCTTGTCCTCGGCCGGTGCCTGGTCCAGGACCTCGAACCCCGCGGGGATCTTCTGCCGCAGCTGCGCGTAGACGTCCTGGGACGTCGTCGCGGTGGTCTGCTTGTCGAAGTACCGCAACAGGTTCCCGCTGTAGTCCGGCACCACCGACAGCGACTTGTCCTGCAGCGCCTTGACGACGACCTCGCGGCTGCCGACCGGCGGCCGGACCGTCACGTTCGAGGCGCCGGCGTCCCGGAGCGCCCCGGCGTAGATCTGGGCCAGCAGCAGGCTTTCCCCGACGTCGGACGCGCCGATGATGATGTCGCCGGACGCGCCGCCCTCACCGCCGCCCGCCAGCGGGTTGCCGCAACCGGCGGCCAGGAGCAAGGCAACCACAACGACCAGCCGTTTCACGCCGCCACGTTCTTCACGGCCGCCGCGAGCCGGACGCCCCGCGGCACCAAAGCGCGGTTCAGCAAGGAAAAGAGCAGATCCAGGACGATCGCGAGCGCCGTCGTCAGCAACGCGCCCGCGATGACCTCGGAATAGTCCAAAATGGCCAGTCCGTCGAGCAGGAACCGGCCCAGGCCACCGAGTCCGACGTAGGCGGCCACCGCGGCGGTCGCGACGAGCTGGAGCACGGCGTTGCGGATGCCGCCGAGCAGGAGCGGCAGCGAGATCGGCACCTCGACCTGCCACAGCCGCTGCCAGCCGGTCATCCCGATGCCCTGGGCGGCGTCGACCACGCCGTGGTCGGTCGCCTGCAGCCCGGCGTAGGTGCCGGCCAGGATCGGCGGCACCGCCAGCACGACGAGCCCGATGATCGTCGAGGTGACGCTTTGGGTGAAGAGCAGGAAGAGGAACGTCACGAGCCCCAGCGTCGGCAGCGCGCGGATCACGTTGCCCGCGCCCACCAGCACGACTCCGCCGCGTCCGGTGTGGCCGACGAACAGTCCCAGCGGGACGGCGATGACCAACGCGATCACCAGCGACAAAGCCGTGTAGCCCAGGTGTTCCAGCAGCCGCTGCGGGATGCCGTCCGGGCCGGACCAGTGCGCCGGGTCGCCGAACCAGTGGAAGAGATCGGTGATCACGCGGCACTCACCCGTTCCCACGGCGTCAAGAGGTTGCGCAGCAAGACCAGCACCAGGTCGACGACCAGCGCGAGCAGCAGCGTCAGCACGATGCCGACGACGATCGGCGAGAAGTACTCGCGCTGGAAACCGTCGGTGAACAGCACGCCGAGGCCGCCGGTGCCGATCAGCGCGCCGACGCTGACCAGGCTGATGTTGCTGACCGACGCCACCCGCACGCCGGCCGCCAGGACCGGCACGGACAGCGGCAGCTCGACGGCGAAGAACAGCCGCACCGGCTTGTACCCGACGGCGGTCGCGGCGGCGGTCACCGGCGGCGGCACGGCGTCCAGCGCGTCGAGCACCGGGCGGACCAGCAGCGCCGTGGTGTAGATCGTCAACGCGACGACGACGTTGACGCTGTCGAGGATCTTCGACCCGATCAGGCCGGGGATCACGACGAACAGCGCCAGCGACGGGATCGTGTAGAGCAGGTTGGCCAGCACCATCAGCACCTGCCGGGCGGCTCGCCAGCGGTGGCCGAGCCAGCCGGCGGCGATCGCCAGGACGATGCCCAGGCCCAGCGGGAGCAGCGCCAGGTAGACGTGGTCGCCCAGGTCACCGAGGATTTCGGCGCGCGTGTTCCCGCTGCTCAGGTACTGCCCGAGCTCGTCGAAGAAGCTCATGACGCCTGGGGCGTCGCCTCGATCACGTCCAGCACTTGCCTCGCGACGACGCCGCCGAGCACGCGGTGGTCTTCGTCGACGACCACGCCGAGGCTGGCCGGCGACGACAGGGCGGCGTCGAGGGCGCCGCGGATCGGGGTGCCGTGGATCCACAGCGAGCCGCCGGCGACGAGGTCGTCTTCGGTCAGCGGACCGTCCACAGTGGAGTTCGGCGGCAGCCAGCCGCGGGGCTGCTTGTCCGCGTTGACACCGAGCCGCCAGCCGTCGCTCGCCGGGACCGGCGCGCCGAGCTCGACCAGCTCGATCTCCTTGACCTCGACGCCGTCGGCGGAGAGGAAGGACAGGCCGCGGTAGCCGCGGTCGCGGCCGACGAACGACGCGACGAAGTCGTCCACTGGGTGGCGCAGCACGTCGGCGGGCGTGCCGTACTGGGCGAGCTTGCCGCCGACGCGCATCACCGCGACCTTGTCGCCGAGCCGGACGGCCTCGTCGATGTCGTGCGTGACGAAGACGATGGTCTTGCCCAGCTGCGACTGCAGCCGCAGCAGCTCGTTCTGCAGGTCCTCGCGCACGATCGGGTCGACCGCGGAGAACGGCTCGTCCATCAGCAGCACCGGCGAGTCCGCGGCGAGCGCGCGGGCGACGCCGACGCGCTGCTGCTGGCCGCCCGAGAGCTGGGCCGGGTACCGCTTGCCGAGCTCGACCGGCAGGCCGATGGTCTCCAGCAGCTCGGCCGCCCGCTTGCGCGCCTTCGCCTTGTCCCAGCCCGACAACAAGGGAACGGTGGCGATGTTGTCCAGCACCGTCCTATGTGGAAAGAGACCGGCGTGCTGGATGACGTAGCCGATGCCGCGGCGCAGCAGCGCCGGGTCGCCCTCGGCGACGTCCTTGCCGTCCAGCAGCACCTGCCCGCCGGTCGGCTCGACCATCCGGTTGATCATGCGCAGCGACGTCGTCTTCCCGCAGCCGGACGGGCCGACGAACACGGTGATCGTGCCGTCCTCGACCGTCAGGTTCAGCTTGTCGACGGCGACCGTCCCATCCGGATACTGCTTGGTCACGTCGCGGAATTCGATGGTCACTTGCCCACTCCCCATGTCCGGTGGAATCGACCGTAGCCGAGTCCGCGGCGGTTGGCACGGTGTTCCGCAGGGTGGTGACTAGGCTCGTAGCCCGTGAAGGCACTCGACGACGTCCTCGCCGCGCACGGTGTCGGCGTCCGCCCGCTGTACCGCGTCATCGACCTCCTGCGCACCGGTGACCACGACCTCGGCGAGCTGGTGCGGCTGTCCACCGCGCCGCGCCGCAGCGTCGAGGACGTCCTCGCCGCGCTCGGCGACGACCTCGACCGCAGCGGCGACCGGCTGCGGATCTCCCCCGGAGTCGCCGCCGCGTACCTGCAGTACAGCGCGCCCCGCTACGCCGACCCGCTCGACGAAGCCGTCGCGAACCACGAACTGCTGCCGAAGGTCGCCGAGTGGGTGGCCGAGGTGCCGCCGCCGCTGGCCGCGCTCGATCACGTGCAGGCGACGCCGGAGACCGTGCTGCGCCGCGCGCTGTGGCTGGACGCGCGCTACGACCTCGCGTCAGCCCGACTGCTGTTCCTCGGTGACCACGACCTGACGTCGCTGGCCGTGCGGGCGGTCTGCCCCGCGGCGTCCCTGACGGTCGTCGACCTCGACGAGCGCGTGCTCGCCTACCTCGACGACCGCGGCGGCCGTGAGATCGCCACCGCGCACGCGGACCTGCGCGTCGGCCTGCCGCCGGCCGTCACCGGCGGCTTCGACCTGGTGTTCAGCGACCCGCCGTACACACCGGAAGGCATGGGCTTGTTCGCGGCGCGCGGGGTGCAGGCGCTGCGGAACCCGAGCGAGGGACGGCTGCTGTTCGCATACGGCTACAGCCCCCGCCACCCGGCGCTGGGCGCGCAGGTGCAGCGGTCGCTGGCCACGCTCGGGCTGACGTTCGAGGCGATCCTGCCGGACTTCAACCGCTACTTCGGCGCGCAGGCGATCGGCAGCGCGGCCGACCTGTACGTCTGCCAGCCGACGGCGAAGGCCAAGAAGGTCCGCGCGGGCAAGGCGATCTACACGCACGGGCCGCAGTCGGTGGAGGCGGCCGGGACGAAGCCGGCGCTGCTGGAGAAGCTGAAGGAGATCGCGGGCACCGACGGGCTCGCGCTGGAGTCGCGGCCGGTGGACTGGTCGATCTCCGGCCCGGAGGGCGACGCGGTCGCGATGGACCTCTCGGCCGACCCGGGCCCGTGGCTGCTGCGCACCTTACTGGGTACGAACGCGCGCCGGCTCGCGCTGCTCGTCCCGAACGCGCACCCGGACCTGGCGGACCAGGCGTCGCAGGAGGCGCTGGCGTCCCTCGTCCGGGGCAAGTACGCGCTGCGGTACCTGCGGAGCACGCCGGACAACCGGCACGCGGTGGTCGTCGCGGACGCGGTCGAGCACCAGGACGAGGTCCTGACCCGCGCCCACGCCCGTCTGGCGAACGTCTCCCTGGACGTCCCGGCAGACCTGACGGACCTGCGCCTGGTCGACGTCCCCCGCCACCGCCTGGCCGACATCCTGGGGTGAAAGCGTCAAGGCCACCTTACGACGTAAGGTGGCCTTGACTGCTTCGGAACCTGCTAGGCCGTGACGCCGTCGGCTTCCGCGGCCTTCGCCACCGCCGCCGCGACCTCCGGGGCCACCCGCGGGTCGAGCGGCGAGGGGACGATCCGGTCCGCGCCCAGGTCGTCCATCGCCACCGACACGATCGCCTCGGCGGCCGCCAGCTTCATACCCTCGGTGATCGCCCGCGCGCCGGAGTCCAGCGCGCCGCGGAACACGCCGGGGAACGCCAGCACGTTGTTGATCTGGTTCGGGAAGTCGCTGCGCCCGGTGGCCACGATCGACGCGTACCGCGCGGCCACGTCCGGGTGAACCTCCGGGTCCGGGTTGGACAGCGCGAAGACGATGCCGCCACCCGCCATCCGGCCGAGCAGGGACTCGTCGATCGTCGCGCCGGACAGGCCGAGGAACACGTCGGCGCCTTCGAGCGCCTCCGCCAGGCCGCCCTTCAGGCCGGCCTTGTTCGTCGTCGCGGCCAGGCGTTCCTTGACCGGGTTCAGGCCGTCGCGCCCGGAGTGGATGATGCCACGCGAGTCGAGGACGGTGACGTCGCCGATGCCGGCTTCCCGCAGGATCCGGGCGCAGGCGACCCCCGCCGCGCCGGCGCCGGAGACGACGACGCGCTGGTCGGCGATTGCCCGGTCGAGGACCAGGTTGGCGCCGCGCAGGGCGGCCAGCGTGACGATCGCCGTGCCGTGCTGGTCGTCGTGCATGACCGGGCAGTCGAGCGCCTCCTTGAGCTTGTCCTCCAGCTCGAAGCAGCGCGGCGCGGAGACGTCCTCCAGGTTGACGGCCCCGTAGGACGGCCGCAGCCGCACCAGCGTCTCGACGATCTCGTCGACGTCGGTGGTGTCCAGCACCAGCGGGATCGAGTCGAGCCCGCCGAAGGTCTTGAACAGGACCGACTTGCCCTCCATGACCGGCAGCGACGCGCTCGCGCCGATGTCACCGAGGCCGAGCACCGCCGTCCCGTCGCTCACCACGACGACGAGCCGGTCCGCCCACGTGTACCGCTTCGCCTTGGCGGCGTCCTCGGCGATCGCGCGGCTCACCTTCGCCACCCCCGGGGTGTACGCGATCGAAAGGTCACGCGGGCTGGCAATCGGGCGGGTCGCCGCCACCGAGAGCTTGCCGCCCTCGTGCCCGGCGAAGATCTCTTCGTCGGTGACCGGCGCTCCGGCACCGGTGGGGTCGCTCATGGGGATTCCTGTCGTCGTTTCCGTCATTCCCCCAGTGGGAATGACGGAACTCGCGGATCGGACTTGGGTCACTGGAATTTCTCCTGGGCATGCGAGCGGGGGACCACGGCTACAGGGGAAACCATGGTTTGTTCCTCCGGCACGGCAGCCCAGCGCGGTAGCGCCGGCCTGTCGGCGAGGCGTCACGTCGGCCATCGGTGCCGTGGGTCTGGCGATGGCCGCGGACGCGGCGGTCCACTCATTGTGACAGGTCCGGTCCGGAAGGGGACCCCTCGGTGCGGCTGATGTCACATCGGACCCCTATTCCGGCAATTGCCAAGACGTCCGTTCGGTTTTTTAGCCGCCCGATAAGGTGACGCCATGGAATTCCGCCGGCTGAGCGTCCCGGACGCCTTCGAGTTCTCCCCCCGGGCGTTCCCCGACGATCGGGGCCTGTTCGTGGCCCCCTTCCAGGAGGAGGTCCTGCGCGAGGCGACCGGGCACCCCCTGCGGCTCGCGCAGGCGAACCACAGCGTGTCCCGGCGGGGCGCGATCCGCGGCATCCACTTCGCCGACACGCCTCCCGGGCAGGCGAAGTACATCTACTGCGCGCGCGGCTCGCTGCTCGACGTCGTCGTCGACATCCGCGTCGGCTCGCCGACGTTCGGCACCTGGGACGCCGTCCAGCTCGACTCGAGCCGGTACAACGCCGCGTACCTCGCCGAAGGCCTCGGACACGGCTTCATCGCCCTCGAGGACGACACCGTGATGGCCTACCTGTGCTCCGAGGGATACAACCCGACGGGCGAGCACGGCATCACCCCGCTCGACCCGGCACTCGGCCTGCCGTGGCCCGCGGACATCGAGCCGATCTTGTCCGAGAAGGACCGCACCGCTCCGACGCTGGCCGAGGCCCTGGAGCAGGGCCTGCTGCCGTCGTACCAGGACTGCGTCGCGTACTACGACAAG
Source organism: Amycolatopsis sp. NPDC114478 (assembly GCF_055633805.1). Classification (NCBI taxonomy): domain Bacteria; kingdom Bacillati; phylum Actinomycetota; class Actinomycetes; order Pseudonocardiales; family Pseudonocardiaceae; genus Amycolatopsis; species Amycolatopsis sp. NPDC114478. Next base: position 773,187 of record NZ_JBVKDO010000001.1, read on the forward strand.
CTGCGCTCCGCGCACTGATCCCGAAAGACCTCTAGCGCCGATAGCCTGCGCGCATATAGTATGCGCGCATGGCACTTTACGAGTACGAGCACAGCGAGACCTCGACCGCCCCCGCCGCCGCGATCTGGCCGCTCTGGGCCGACACCGGCCGCTGGCCCGAGTGGGACGCGGGCGTCCGCTCGGTGGTCCTGGACGGGACCTTCACCGTCGGGACGAGCGGGACCATGACGATGGACGGCATGCCGCCGATCCCGTTCACCCTGACTGAGGTCACCGAGGGCCGGAGCTTCACCGACGAGACCCGGCTGCCGGACGCGTTCCTGCGGTTCGAGCACGTCCTGACCGACGTCGACGGCGGCACGCGCATTACCTACCGCGTCACCATCGACGGGCCCGAGGGCTTCGGTCCGCAGGTGACCGAAGACACTCCCGACGCGATGCGCGCGCTCGCACGTCTGGCTGAGGCATCCTCACGGGTATGACCGCCCCGGAGTCCCGCCTGCCCGGCCCGGAGCGCAGCCCCGGCTTCCTGCTGTGGCGCGTGACGCTGGCCTGGCAGCGGGCGATGCGGGCCGCGCTGGCCCCGCACGACCTCACGCACGTCCAGTTCGTCCTGCTCACGACGACGTGGTGGCTCACCCGCTCGGGCGAGCCGCCGACCCAGCGGCAGCTGGCCGAGCAGGCCGGCACGGACACGATGATGACCAGCCAGGTCGTCCGGAAGCTGGCCGACCGCGGACTGCTGGCCCGCGCCGACGACCCGGCGGACGCGCGCGCGAAGCGCCTCGAAGTCACCCCGGCCGGCCTGGACCTGGTCGCGAAGGCCCTGAAGGACGTCGAAGCCGCCGACGCGTCCTTCTTCGAAGGCGTCGGCGACGACTTCACCGACTCGCTCGCGAAGCTCAGCCCCTGAGGTCCTCGGCGAGCACGCGCTCGATGTTGCGCTCGGCCAGCGCCGTGATCGTCACGAACGGGTTGACGCCGGTGCTGCCCGGGATGAGCGAGCCGTCCGTGACGTACAGGTTCCGGTAGCCCTTGACCCGGCCGTAGTCGTCGGTCGCCTCACCGAGCACCAGGCCGCCCAGCGGGTGGTAGGTGAAGCGGTCCTCGAACGTGCGCGTGTCGCCGAACAGGTCGTAGCGGTAGATCGTCTTGTTCGCCCGGTTGACCTTGTCGAACAGCGCCTTCGCGGCGTCGATCGACGGCTGCCCCTGCGACGCCGTCCAGTGCAGCTTCGCCGAGTCGCTGGCGGCGTCGTAGGTGAAGTGCCCGCGTTCGGGGTTCTTCGTGATCGCCAGATACAGGCTGACCCACGTCTCCAGACCGGCGGGCACCGGCGCGATCTCGGCGAACGCGGGGTGCACGGGGTCGGCCCAGTTGTCGATGCCGAGCGCGGGCATGCCCGATTGCAGGCTGCCGGTGGTGTCCCAGACGTGGTTCGCGCGGCCGCACATGACGTTCCCGTTCGTGCCCCAGCCCTGTCCGATTGCGTCGTTCAGCTCGGGCAGCCGCTCGGTCTCGCGGGCGCGCAGCAGCAGCTCGGTCGAGCCGACGCTGCCGGCGCCGAGGAACAGGTACTTCGTGTTGACGTGCCGCGTGCCCAGGACGGTGCCGCGCTCGTCGATCTCGCGGACGACCAGCGTGTACGTGCCGTCGGGCTGCCGGAGGACCTCGCGGACCTCGCGCAGCGTCTCGATGGTCACGTTGCCGGTGCCGAGCGCGGCGGCGAGGTAGGACTTGTCGAGCGAGCGCTTCCCGTGGTTGTTCCCGTAGATGACCTCGGACGCGTCCGCCGAGCGCGGGACCTCACCCGCTTCTTCGCGCCGCAGGTAGTCGACGTTGTATACAGTGGATACAAAGGTCGTGTCGAAGCCCGCCTTGCGCGCGGCCTTCCGCGAGACGCGCGCGTACTGGTACGACCGGCACGTCTCGAACCAGTCCGGGTCGACGACGTTCACGCCGAGCGCCGCGTTCGCCCGCGGGAAGTACTTGCCGTACATCTCGCCGGCGTCGACGCGCGGCAGGATCTCCTCGAAGTACGACCGCTTCGGCGTCACGGCCATCGCGCCGTTGACCAGCGACCCGCCGCCGACGCCGCGGCCGAGGTACACCGCCATGTCGCCGTAGCTCACCCGGTCGAGCACGCCGGCGTACCGCCCGATGTCGCGGTTGGCCAGGTCGAGCCAGAGGAACGACGCCAGCGGCGCCTCGGTGCGGTCCTTGAACCACATCGCCCGCTCGTCCGGCGCGAGCATCGAGCAGAACACCTTGCCGTCGGCACCGGGCGTCGACCACAGCTTGCCCATCTCGAGCATCAGCGTCGGGATCCCGGCTTCGCCGAGCCGCAACGCCGTGACGGCGGCGCCGTAGCCGGTGCCGATGACCACCGCCGGCGAGTACTCCGGGAGCGGCGACGCGGCCGCGGGCCGCGTCGAGACCGTGGTCAGCCCGAGGGCGGCGGCGGAGTTCAGGGCGGCGAGGCCGAGGAACCGGCGGCGGGAGAAGGCAGACATGGTCCCGAGCATGCCCGACATCGGTAAACGGCGTTAACTATTCAGAACGCGTTTCACCCAGTCGAGGGAAATTCCGGACTTCCCCTGGGGGCGATCCCGGATGTCCGCGCCCGGCGGCGCGAGCAAGCTCACCGGCATGAAACTTCTCGCACTGGGGGCGACAGCGGTCACTGTGGCCGCGCTGGGGGTCGTGCCCGGGACGGCGTCCGCGGACGAGCTGCCGGTCTTCGACTTCACCGACTGCCCGGCACCGCCCGCGAACGCCGACCCGGGCACGTGGCGTTGCGAAGCCTTTGTCTCACAAGGAAAACTGACCATCCACGACCGAGAGGTCTCACTCGGGGAGATACGGCTGACGTTCAGCGAAGGCCGGGTGAACGGCCAGTACGCGCAGGTGTTCGGTGCGCTGCGGCACGAGCCGGTGCGCGTCCCCGGCCTGGCGGGCACGACGCTCCAGCTGCGCTACGGCGGGTACTCGGACTTCCTGAGCAACGACGACCGGCGCGGCGAACTGGACGTCTACGCCGTGCTGCGGCACCCGTTGCTGCACAAGGACTGCCGGCTCGGCGTCATGCACACGGTCGTCCACAACGACCCGGCGGTGCCGCCGACCGTCATCACGAAAACCCCGCCGACCATGCACTTCGGCGTCGTGGACCCGGATCTGGCCATCCCCGCGACCACCGGGTGCGGCCCGCTGGGCAAGCTCGTCGACCGGCGGCTGGGCCTGCCGTCGCCATCCGGCGAGAACACGTTCCACCAGACGACCTACGTGCAGTACAAGCCGCTTTAACGCTTCTTCGGCGTCACCCAGATCGTGATCGTCCCGGTGACCACGGGCTTGCCGCTCGTGTCCGAAATGGTCACCGGGACGGGCAGCTCGAAGCCCTCGTCGCCGAACTCCGGCAGCTCGGGCAGCGAGGCCACGGCACGCAGACCCGTCTCCGCCTTGGCGACGTACTCGACGGTCATGCCCTTCGGCAGCCAGCGGTGCGTGCCGGGGACCGTCGCCTCGGCGAGCATGCCCATCGCGATCTCGGCGAGGTTGCACGCGGCGATCGCGTGGAAGGTGCGGATGTGGTTGTAGACACCCCACCACTTCGGCGCGGTGACTTCGCAGTGGCCGGGACGCAGCTCGCGCACCGACGGCAGCACCGTGCGGAAGTACGGCACGCGCAGGCACATCGCGGCGCTGAACAGCTGTTTCCCGCCCGGCTTCGCGGCCAGCTTGTGCCACAGCGCGAACGTCGGCGTGTCGGGCATGAAGGTCTCCTCGAACTAAGCTACTGATCAGTAGCTAAGCAGACGCCCGGCCGGGTGGCAAACCGCCGGATATATTCGCCCGTGTGGCGAACCGTCTCTTCCTCCTCCGGCACGGCCAGACCGAATGGTCGGTGAACGGGCGGCACACCGGCCGCACCGACATCCCGCTGACGCCGGCCGGCGAGGGGCAGGCGCTGGCCGCCGGCGGCACGCTCCGGAGCCTCGTCGGCGGGCCGTCGCTGGTGCTGTCGAGCCCGCGGACCCGGGCGCTGCGGACGGCCGCGCTGGCCGGCCTGCGCGTCGACGAGGTCACCGAAGACCTGTCCGAATGGGACTACGGCGAGTACGAAGGCATCACCACGCCGGAGATCCGCAAGACCGTGCCGGGCTGGACGGTCTGGACCCACCCGATCCCCGGCGGCGAAAGCGCTTCGCAGGTGTCCGAACGCGCGGACCGCGTGCTGGCGCGCGCCCGGCGTGACATCGAAGCCGGCGACGTGATCCTGGTCGGGCACGGGCACTTCAGCCGTGTACTGGTGGCCCGCTGGATCGGCCTGCCCGCCACCGCCGGCGTCCACTTCGGACTCGACGCGGGCGGTATCGCGGTGCTCGGCGACGAGCGCGGCGAACCCCAGATCGAACACCTCAACCTGCCGCCCGCCCTGGAGGACTGACGTGCCCGACGACCGCATCCGCCGGATCCGCCCCGACGACGTCGAGGCCGCCGTCGGCCTGGCGTACGCGCTGGCCGACTACGAGCGCGCCCCGGACGAGTGCCACCTGACGGTTCCGCAGCTGCACGAGGCGCTGTTCGGCGAGGCGCCGAAGCTGTTCGGGCACGTGGCCGAAGTGGACGGCGAGATCGCCGGCTTCACGGTGTGGTTCCTCAACTACTCGACCTGGCGCGGGGTGCACGGGATCTACCTGGAGGACCTGTTCGTCCTGCCGTCGCACCGCGGGTCCGGCCTGGGCAAGGCCCTGCTGGCGGCGTTGGCGGCGGAGTGCGTCGAGAAGGGCTACGCGCGGCTCGAGTGGTCGGTGCTGGACTGGAACCCGGCGACGGAGTTCTACAAGGCGCTCGGCGCCGTCCCGATGGACGAGTGGACGGTCAACCGGCTGACCGACGAACCCCTGAAGGCGCTGGCCGCCCAGGCCTAGTCTTCGGGGCCTTCGCGCTCGGCGCGACGGCCCGCGAGACCACCTCGTTCGGCGGCTTCCGTCTCCGTCTCGCCTTCGCGCAGGCCCAGCGCCCAGGCCCGGGACGGCCGCCGGAACAGCAGGACGAGCGCCGCGATGCCGAACAGCGCGACCGGCACGCCCCACGCCGGCTCGCCCGACGGCCCGAGCAGGTACCAGCCGAGGCCGATCACGATCAGCGCGATCACCACGCCCGGCGAACGCGCCCACGTCTGCCCGAGGACCAGCCCGGCCGACGCGGCCAGGAACGCCAGCGCCACCACGATGAACGTGCCCGACTCGACGTAGACGTTGTTGCCCGGCTGCGCGGGCGAGCCCAGTCCGTTCACCAGGACGACCACCCCGAACACCAGCAGGGCGAGCGACGGCACCGCGGTGACCACGCCGGCCCAGCGGACCTCACGGGGAGCGGGCGAGAGCTTCACGGCGAGACCTTCCGGGGGTCCTTTGCGGGAGCACAGTGGACTCGACCAGGGCGAGTCACCGTGCGTGAGCTGATTCGATCGTATGCCACCCGGTCGGCCGTTTTCGCGGGACCGCCCGGGCGCTGAGAATTCAAGAGTCGTCGATGAGCGGGCGGTCGGCCCGGGTGCACTTGTCACGACGAGCGGACACTCGCACGTGAAGGAGGGCCGCCCGGCACAGGGTCTCGAAGGTGCTGTTCGTCAGGGTTGCGCCCGTCACCATGCGGGTCCGAAAGGTTCTCGGGCCGCGGGAAGTCACCTACCCTGCGGTAGTGCGCGCAATCCTCGTCGTGAACCCCCAGGCCACCTCGACCACCGCCGGTGGCCGGGACGTCCTGGCGCACGCCCTCGCCAGCCAGGTGAAGCTCGACGTGGTCGAAACGGACTACCGCGGCCACGCGATGGCTGTCGCGCGCTCGGCCGCGCGGGACGGCATCGACCTGGTCGTGGCGCACGGCGGCGACGGCACCGTCAACGAGGTCGTCAACGGCCTGCTGGCCGATTCGGACGGTGACCCCACGCAGATCGGGCGCATCCCGGCGCTGGGCGTCGTGCCCGGCGGCTCGGCCAACGTCTTCGCGCGCGCCCTCGGCATCTCTTCGGACCCGGTCGAGGCCACCCACCAGCTGCTGCACGCGCTGGAGAACGACCGCTCGCGCCGGGTCGGGCTCGGCCTGGCCGACGGGCACTGGTTCACCTTCAACTCCGGCCTCGGCTGGGACGCCGACGTCGTCGGCCGCGTGGCCAAGCGCCGCGGCAAGCAGACGACCGCCGGCCTCTACATGCGGGCCGCCGTCGGCTCCTACTTCCGCCCGCCGCTCGGCCGGCCCACCCTCACCATCCGCGTCCCGGGCGAGGAACCCGCCGAGGCGTTGACCGCTTTCGTGTCGAACACCGATCCGTGGAGCTACCTGGGCGAGCGTCCGGTCCACCTCAACCCGGGTTGCTCGTTCGAGGCGGGATTGGGCCTGTTCGCGTTGAACGGTCTCGGGTTGCCGACGGTGTTCAAGCATGTACGCCTAGCTTTGGCTACGAAGAGCAACCAAAAAGGGAAACGTCTCGTGCGTCACGACGACGTGCCGATGATCCGCATCGACGCAGCTGAACCGGTAAACTTCCAGGTGGACGGCGACCTCGTCGGCCAGCGGACCAGAGTGGAATTCTTCAGCGTCCCGAACGCACTCACGGTAATCGTGTGACGACGGGACCGCTGATCGCCTGCGGCAAAGTGCAAGCTGCCGTTCGTCGACGCAGAAGCTCCACTCACCGCATCAGCCTTCCCTTCGGGTGGCTGTTTCGGAGAGAAACCGCAGGTCAGACGTGTCGCTCGGCCGGGTGAGCTGACTCACCGATCTTCCGGAAACCCTTGTCGAAAGCGGTGCTTCGTGAAAGCATTCACAAGCACCCGAAAACACGACCGCCATTGACGACTGTGGCGCGGCCCTCCCGCGCCATGTGAAGGAGCTCACGAACATGGACTGGCGCCACGACGCGGCCTGCCGAGACGAGGACCCCGAGCTGTTCTTCCCGGTGGGAACCAGCGGGCCGGCTCTGTCGCAGGTTGCTCAGGCGAAGGCCGTGTGCCACCGCTGCACCGTCGCTTCCGACTGCTTGGCCTGGGCTTTGGCCAGCGGCCAGGACGCCGGCGTGTGGGGCGGCATGAGCGAGGACGAGCGACGCGCGCTCAAGCGCCGCCGTACGCACATCGGCACGCGTACCAACGCCTGAACCTTTCAGATCAGCACAGCTCTCCACAGAAATACCCGAACCGCGGGGGAATTCTCCCGGCGGAGCACTCGTGTGCTCATGCCGTCTGGGGCGATACCTACCCGGTTCGAGCTTAACAACCGAGGCGAAACCACCCGACGACGGGTGTGCTGAAACCTCACGAGGACTTCAAGTCCTCCCGCAAAACGTTGAACGGCCCGGCACTTGCTCACCAGGTGCCGGGCCGTCAGCGTGTTCCCCTCCCGCGACCCGCACCCGATCACGTCCACCGCCCGGAGATGCCCGGCGGTGCTCGAGTCCAAACGCGACGGTCTAGAGGCGCCGCGAAAGAGGGATGCGCAGCGCGGCTTCCGTGCCCGACACCCGGGTCGTCGACGACGCCTCCGCCCGCACCTTCCGCAGCGAAAGCGAGCCCCGCAGCTCGGACTCCACCAGCGTCCGCACGATCTGCAGGCCCAGCCCGTCCGACCGCTCCAGCGAGAACCCGGCCGGCAGACCGCGGCCGTTGTCGCGGATCACGACGTCCAGCCAGCGCGCCGAGCGCTCGACGATCAGCTCGACCTTGCCCGACCGGCCCACCGGGAACGCGTGCTCGATGGCGTTCTGCACCAGCTCGGCCAGCACCATCACCAGCGGTGTCGCGATCTCCGCGACCACCACCCCGAACGAGCCCTTGCGCTTCAGCCCGACCTGGGACTCCGCGGTGGCGACCTCGCCGACCATCGGCAGCACGTTGTCGAGCAGCTTGTCGAGGTCGACGCGCTCGTCCACCGAGATGGACAGCGCCTCGTGCACCAGCGCGATCGACGTCACCCGGCGCACCGACTCCGCCAATGCGAGCCGGGCTTCCTCCGACGACGTCCGGCGGGACTGCAGGCGCAGCAGCGCCGCGACCGTCTGCAGGTTGTTCTTCACCCGGTGGTGGATCTCGCGGATCGTCGCGTCCTTCGACAGCAGCGCGCGGTCACGCCGCTTGACCTCGGTGACGTCGCGGACCAGCACGAGCGCGCCCGCCGCCTGCCCGGCCGGCCGCAGCGGCAGCGCGCGGAACAGCACCACCGCGCCGCGCCGCGAGTCGGCCTCGGTGCGGCTCGACGGCTTCCCGTCGAGGGCCTCGATGATCCGGTGGGACACCTCGGTCGCGTCGAACGGGTCGCGGATCAGCGACCGCGTCAGCGGCGCCAGCCGGGTGCCGACCAGGTCGGACTCGTGCCCCATCCGGTGGTAGGCGGACAGGCCGTTCGGGCTGGCGAACACGACCGTGCCGCTCGAGTCGAGCCGGATCAGCCCGTCACCCACCCGCGGGGACGTGTGCGTGTCGGTGGCGTTGGTGCCGCTCGGCGGGAACGTGCCGTCGACGATCATCTGGCACAGGTCGCCGGCGCTGCCCAGGTACGCGATTTCCAGCGGTGACGGCACGCGCGGCGCGGCGAGGTTCGTCTCGCGGCTCATCACGGCGACGACCTGGTCGTGGAAGCGCACCGGGATCGCCTCGCGCCGCATCGGCAGGTCGCGGTACCAGTGCGGGTCCTCTTCGCGGCAGATCCGCACCTCGCGCATGGCCTTCGCCAGCTGCGGGTGCTCCTCCACCGTGAAGCGCGTGCCGACGACGTCCTCGGGGTGCGCGGTCGGCGCCGTCGTCGGGCGCGCGTGCGCGACGCAGACGAAGTCGCCGCCGTCGGGCTGCAGCTCCTCGGTCACCGGGACCCAGAGCAGGAAGTCGGCGAAGGACAGGTCGGCCAGCAGCTGCCACTCGGCGACGACGGTCTGCAGGTGGTCCGCCGCCTCCCCGGGGAGGCCGGTGTTGTCGGCGAGCAGTTCGGCGAGCGTGGACACGGGTTACTCGACCGTCCCGAGGACGTCACCCTGCTGGACGCGGTCGCCCTTCGCCACGGCGAGGCTGGTCAGCGTGCCGGCCCGCTCGCTCACGGCGGGCAGCTCCATCTTCATCGACTCCAGGATCAGCACGGTGTCCCCGGCGTTCAGCGCGGCGCCCGGCTCGGCGACGACCTCGAGCACGGTGCCGACCATCTCGGCCCTGATCTCCGCCATCGACACCCTCCTCGCGCTCGCCCGACCACCCCATCCAACCAGAACGGGACGTCATGACACACTTGAGAGGTTGACCAGCTTTGACGACGAGGAGTGAGCATGTCGAAGCGCGCCCGCAAGCGTCGCGACCGGAAGAAGAACGGCGCGAACCACGGCAAGAAGCCCAACGCCTGATTCCCGGCGTCGGCATGACGAAGGCCCCCACACACCGGTGCGGGGGCCTTCGTCGTGCTCGGGCGCTATTCGGAACGCTGCTCGAGGGTGATCTCGGTGCGCTCGACGGTGACACCGCCGCGCGTGGCGACGGTCTGGCGGATCGACGCGCGCAGCCGGCTCTTCAGCTCGGCCGGGGCGTGGTCACCGCCGCACTTGCGGGCCAGCAGCTGCTTGAGGTGCTCGTCGATGCCGTACTCCTCGAGGCACGGCGGGCAGTCGTCGATGTGGGCGCGCAGCGCGGCGTCGCGCTCGGGACTGCACTCGCGGTCGAGGAGCAGGTAGATGTCGGCGAGCGCCTCTTCGCAGCGGACCTTGTCGGACGAGCCCTCGCACATGTCGTTCATCGCCCCGCCACCTCTTCCTTGGCACCCCGGATGAAGCCACGTTCGCGGGCGACGTCGGCGAGCAGGTCGCGCAGCTGCGCGCGGCCGCGGTGCAGGCGGGACATCACGGTGCCGATGGGCGTGTCCATGATCTCGGCGATCTCCTTGTACGCGAAGCCCTCGACGTCGGCCAGGTAGACCGCCAGCCGGAACTCCTCGGGCAGCTTCTGCAGGGCGGCCTTCACGTCGGTGTCGGGCAGGTTGTCCATCGCCTCGACCTCGGCCGACCGCAGCCCCGCGGAGGTGTGGCTCTCCGCCTTGGCGATCTGCCAGTCGGTGATCTCCTCGGTGGGCTGCTGCACCGGCTGCCGCTGCCGCTTGCGGTAACCGTTGATGTAGGTGTTGGTGAGGATGCGGTACATCCACGCCTTGAGGTTCGTGCCCGCCTTGAAGGAAGCGAAGGCCGCGTACGCCTTCAGGTAGGTTTCCTGGACCAGGTCCTCGGCGTCGGCGGGGTTGCGGGTCATCCGCATCGCGGCCGAGTACAGCTGGTCGAGCAACGGCATGGCGTCCCGTTCGAAGCGCTCCGCGCGCTCGGCCTCGGTCGCTTCTTCCGGCGCTGAGTTCTCCGTGCTCGGCAAACCGTTCCCTTCCCGCTCGGCGTCGATGCGCGTACGCGCATACGGCGGACCCGAGTTTACGCGGGGGCCGGGCACACCGCGGTTCGCCGGTGCCTCAGGGCGGCGGCGGCTGCGAGAGCGTGTGGTAGCGAGCGTTGTGGTCACGCCCCGTACAACCGATCGGGTCACGCGGGCATTCCCTAGACTCCGCCGCATGGCAGGCAAGGGCACCCCGGCGACGGCGTTGCTGGGGAAGCAGAAGGTGGCGCACACGCTGCACGCGTACGACCACGACCCGCGCGCGGAGTCGTACGGGCTGGAGGCGGTGGAGGCGCTGGGCCTGGACCGCGCCCGCGTGTTCAAGACGCTGGTCGCGGAGGTGGACGGCAAGCTCGTGGTGGGCGTGGTCCCGGTCACGGGCCAGCTGGACCTGAAGGCGCTGGCGGCCGCGGCGGGCGGCAAGAAGGCGAAGATGGCGGACCCGGCGGCGGCCCAGCGGGCGACGGGGTACGTGCTGGGCGGGATCTCGCCGCTGGGTCACCGGAGCAGGCTGCCGGTGGTGATCGACGATACGGCGTCTTCGTTCGATACGGTGTATTGCTCGGCCGGCCGGCGTGGGCTGGAAGTGGAGCTGGACCCGGCCGAACTGATCCGGCTGACCAACGCCGTGGTGGCACCGATCGGCGCCTGACCTGCAGTTTCAGGCCAGCAGTGCACGCGCCCAGGCGGCGTGGTGTCCGGACAGGTAGTCCGCGCGCTCCCGCCAGTGGCCGCCGCAGCCTGCCAGGACGCGGGCCCGGCTCAGGCCAGCGGGCGCAGCACCCGGGACAGCCACTCCGTAGCCGCCCGCGACACGGTCTCCAGGTCCTTCGACAGGCTGTGGTCGCCGTCCACCACCACGATCTCGTGGTGCGGCCCGGCCGCCGGCCGGCCGAACGGGTCCCGCTCCCCCTGCACCACCAGCACCGGCACCTCGACCGCGTCCAACTCCGGCTGCCGCGTCTTCTCCGGCTTGCCCGGCGGGTGCTCCGGGAACGCCAGGCACAACACCGCCACCGCCTGGCCGGCCGCGGCCGTCCGGCAGGCCACCCGCGCTCCCGATGACCGCCCGCCGAACACCAGCGGCAGCGAGTCGAAGCGCTCCGACAGCTCGTCCGCGACGGTCAACCACGCCGTGTCCAGCTGATTCGCCGGGGCCGGCGCGCGGCGGCCGGCCACCCGGTACGGCTGCTCGACCAGCGCCACGTGCACGCCCGCCGCCTGGGCCGCGCGCGTCACCGCCACCAGGTCCTTCGCGCCGAGGCCACCGCCCGCGCCGTGGCCCAACATCAGCACCGCGTCGCCCTCCTCCGCGCAGTGCAGATACACCCGCGCGGGGCCATACGCTGTATCGACCGAGACGGCCGTCATGACTTCGGCACGTCGAAGAGAGCGTCTTCGTTCGCCGGGTCGACGCGCTCCAGCAGCTCGGGCCCGTTGTTGCGGACGTTGTTGACCTTGCTCGAGATCGGGCGCAGCTCCAGCGACGCGACGATGTCGTCCGGCGTCGGGACCAGCAGGTCCGTGACGTCTTCGCGGTCCGGGTCCAGCCAGCCGTCCCAGTTGGATCGGGGCACGATCAGCGGCATCCGGTGGTGGACGTCGGTGAGCTGGCCGGCCGCGTCGGTCGTGATGATCGAGAACGTGACCAGCGGCGGCGCGTCCTTGTCGTCCTTCGGGTGCCAGGTCTCCCAGATCCCGCCGAACGCGATCGAGGAGCCGTCGGGCTCCGTCATGTAGAACGGCTCCTTCTCCTTGCCGGTGCGGCGCCACTCGAACCAGCCGTCGGCGGGCACCAGGCAGCGGCGGGACACCAGCGCGCGCCGGAAGGCGGGCTTCTCGGCCGCGGTCTCGGCGCGCGTGTTGATCATCCGCGAGCCGACCGACGGGTCCTTCGCCCAGAACGGCACCAGACCCCACTTCATCATCCGCAGCGAACGCTCGGCGGGCTCGTCCTCGAGGACCTGGCCGTCTTCGTCACGCGGGTGCCGCTGCACGACGGTGACCACGTTCTTCGTCGGCGCGACGTTGTGGTCCGCGCGCGCGTGGCCTTCGGTGAGGTCGATCGCCTCGAACTCCTCGATCAGCTTCGCCGGGTCCTTCGTGGCGGCATAGCGGCCGCACATGACCAACCTCCTAGCCTGCCGGATACGTCCGGGACGCCATCGTTACACGCAGGCCAGGGCGCTGGCGAGCGGCGTGGGATCATTCGGGTGGCACCGGCGCACGAGAGGACGAGGGTTTGGCGCGCAACGACTGGAGCAAGCTGGACGAGTCCGACGTCCGCGTGCGTCCGGGCAAGGGCACCCGCCCCCGAAGCAAGCGCCGTCCTGAGCACGCCGACGCCGTCACCGCCATGGTCATCGGCAAGGACCGCGGCCGCTGGACCTGCGCGATCGACGCCGATCCCGACCGGGTGATCACCGCGATGCGGGCCCGCGAGATGGGCCGGACCCCCGTGGTCGTCGGCGACCGGGTCGGAATCGTCGGCGACGTCTCGGGCAAGCCGGACACCCTCGCCCGGATCGTCCGCGTCGACGAGCGCACCAGTTCGCTGCTGCGCACGGCCGACGACACGGACCCGTACGAGCGGCTGGTCGTCGCCAACGCCGAGCGCCTGCTGATCGTCACCGCGCTCGCCGACCCGCCGCCGCGCACCGGCTTCATCGACCGCTGCCTGGTCGCCTGCTACGCCGGCGGCGTCGAGCCGGTGCTATGCCTGACGAAGGCCGACCTGGCCAGCCCGGACGAGCTCTTGGCGGGCTACGCGGGCCTCGACATCCCGGTGATCGTCAGCCGCTACGACGAGCAGCCGGAAGGCCTCGACGAGCTGCTGAAGGACCACCTGACGGCCCTGGTCGGCCACTCCGGTGTCGGCAAGTCGACATTGGTCAACCGGCTGGTCCCGGCCGCCGACCTGGCCGTCGGCGTGGTGAGCGGAGTCGGCAAGGGGCGACACACGTCCGTCGCGGCGGTCGCGCTGCCGCTGCCGGACGGCGGCTGGGTGATCGACACGCCCGGCGTCCGGTCGTTCGGGCTGGCTCACGTCACCGCGGACGACATCGTCGACGCCTTCGAGGAGTTCGCCGCGGCCGCCGAGGAGTGCCCGTCGGGCTGCGGGCACCTCGGGCCGCCCGAAGACCCGGACTGCGCGCTCGACGACGTCGTCACCGAAGGCCGGGCGAGCGCCGAACGACTCGCGTCGCTGCGGCGCCTGCTGGCCTCCCGCGGCGGCCACGAAGTGACCCGCGCCACAGAGTCCTGAGACAACCGGGAACCGACTGCGGATCGTCACCGTCAGAGACGTAACCAATCGCCCGTTTGGGCGATATACCGTGCGGATCATCCGACTCTGAGGGGAATTCGATGCGCAAGACCACCTTGGTCGCCGCGAGCGCCGCCGTGCTGGCGCTGACGCTGACGGCGTGCAGTGGCAACTCCGGCACCGCCCAGCCCGCCGGCCAGACCCAGGCCGAGGGCCGCGGCATTCTCGCTTCGCCGTTCACCGACGCGATCCAGCTGGCGTCGGCGTCGAAGCAGGGCACCGAAAAGTCCAAGTCGGCGAAGTTCACCATGGAGGGCTCGGCCGCCGGCCAGACCATGAGCGCCACCGGCGCGATGGCCTTCGACGGCGCGAACACCAAGTTCTCGATGTCCACCACCGCCGCCGGTGAGACCACCGAGATGCGCATGGTCGACAAGGTCATGTACATCAAGCTGCCCGCCGCGCAGCAGAAGCAGATGGGCACCGACAAGTCGTGGGCCAAGATCTCGGCCGACGGCACCGACCCGGTCTCGCAGGCGATGGGCGCCGCGATGTCGCAGTCGGCGGAGCAGAGCGACCCGAGCAAGATCCTGGAGCAGGTCTCGAAGACGGGCCGGATCGTCTCGTCCGACCAGACCGAGCTGAACGGCGAGCAGGTCAACCACTACAAGGTGGAGCTCGACGTCACCAAGGCCATCGACCAGTTCACCGGCCAGGTCCCGGCCGCGGCGCGCGCCCAGCTCAACGAGAAGCTCAAGGGCAAGGACCTCAAGCTCCCGGCCGAGCTGTGGCTGAACAAGGACAACCTGCCCGTGCAGGTCACCATGGACCAGGGTCCGATGATGCAGGCGCTGGGCGCGCCGGGCGGGGACGCGAAGTTCACGATGAAGTACAGCGACTGGGGCACCACGGTCGACGTGACGCCCCCGCCGGCCGACCAGGTCGTCGACTTCGGCGAGCTGATGAAGAAGGCCGGTCGCTGACCGGGAAACTCTGAGTAGCAGCGGCTCCCCCGAACGGGTTCGGGGGAGCCGCTGTGTTTTTGTTGCGCCATGCGCAAAGCCGCCGTCGTGCTGGTCCTCGCCCTGTTCGCCGGCGGGTGCTCGACCCCGTCACCGCCTCCGGCGTTCGCCGACGCGCGGACCTTGGCCGACGCCGTCACGGCGGCCACCACGAGCGCCGGCTCGGCGAAGTTCGGCACGGACGTCGCGGTCGGCCAGGTCCGGTCCAAGAGCCAGGGCCAGGCGCGGTTCGGCGGGGGCGGGACGGCGCAGGTGCTGACGACCGACTTCATCGGCGAGCCGATGGAGCTGCGGCAGGTGGGCGGCAAGCTGTACGCGAAGGTGCCGGAGGGGTCGCGCGACGAGGTCGGCGCGGGCAAGCCGTGGGTGGCGGTCGCGGCGGACGGCACCGACCCGTTTTCCCAGGTGCTCGGCGGCAGCCTGGCGCAGCTGGCGGCCCAGAACGACCCGGCGCACACGCTGGGCGAGATCCGCACGGCGGGCACGATCGTCTCCGCCGAGCGCGGGCAGCTGGACGGCGTGACGGCGGAGCACTACCGCGTCGACCTGGATCTGGCGCGGCTGGGCACGGACCTGCCCGCGGGCTTGCCGGCGGATTCGGCCGGGCGGCTCGGCAAGTTCCCGGTGGAGCTGTGGCTCGACGATTCGCACCGGCCGCTGCGGATCGTGCTGGACCTTTCGCCGATCCTGCAGGGCTCGGAAGCGCGGATCACCACGCGTTATTCGGACTGGGGTGTGCCCGTCGACATCCAGCCGCCACCCCCGGGTGAAGTGGGGTAGTCACGTTTCCGCTCGCGGTCTCGTCCAGGCCGCATGAGCAAGCGAGTGATGGTGATCGGCGCGACGGGCGTACTGGGGCGGCCGGCGGTGGCCCGGCTGTTGGCGGCGGGATATTCGGTGAGCGGCCTGGCGCGGTCCGCTGCGCGGGAGGCGGCTGTGGGCGCGACTGGTGCGCAACCGGTCGCAGGCGATCTGTTTTCGACGTCTTCGCTGGTCACGGCGTTGCGTGAGCATGACGCGGTGCTGAACCTGGCGACGCGCATTCCGCGGAAGATGACCAGCAAGTCCGCGTGGGCGTTGAACGACGAGGTCCGGGTGTCGGGCAGCGCGGCGCTGGCGGCGGCGGTCCGGCAGGTCGATGAGGTGCGGACCGTGGTCCAGGAGGGGATCTCGTTCGTGTACGCGGACGGGGGTTCGACGCTCTTGACGGAGGAAGCACCGCTGCGTCCGACCGGGGTGACGGCTTCGTCGGTGACGGCGCACGCGAACGTGGCAGCGCTGGCCGACCGCACAGTGGTGCGGCTGCGGATCGGAACGCTGCTGGGCACGGACGTGATGACCTCGGCCCTGCTGGCCGCGGCTCGCCGCGGAGGGCCGTTGATCCTGGGGTCGCGCTCGGACTGGACGACGGCGATCCACCCCTCCGACGCGGCCGCGGCGGCGGTGGCGGCTTTGGAGGCGCCACCGGGGGTCTACAACGTGGGAGCGCCGGCGGTGCTGAAGGGCGAGCTGGGAGCGACCCTGGCCGCGGCGGCCGGGGTGCGCCGCGCCCGGGCGCTGCCGAAGTGGCTGGTTTCGCGGATCCCGCTGGCGGAGCCGATGGGGCGGTCGCAGCGGGTGGACTCGGGGAAGCTCACGGAGGCGACCAGGTGGAAGTGCGAACGGCCGGTGCCGGGCCCGGACTGGTTCACAGAGGACTGACCTGTGAGTTGTCCACAGGTCAACCCACCTGTGGACAACTCAGAGCAACTCCAGCAAGAACGGCAGTTCCTGCGGCGCATACCAAGCCAGCTCGTGGTCCTCGGCATCCCCCAAGGTGAACTCCGCGTCCGGGTCCCCCAGGTCGGCGGCGTCGATCACCGCCGCGGCCGCCGAGACCGCGTCGGCCGCCTCGGCCGCGTCCACGTGGATCGCCGCCACCGCCGACAACGGGATCGGGCCGCCGATCCGGACCACCGGTGCGTCCAGGTCCGGGCGCGGGGTCACCCCCTCGACGTCCGCCGAGATCACCACCCGGCGCGGCTCGCCCTTCTCCTCCGCCGCGATCAAGCGCAACGAGGCCCGGGCCGCGTCCAACAGCGCCGCGTACTCCAGCTCCTCGTCCGAGCCGCTCACGTACGCCTCGCGCAACGCCGGTGTCAACGCGAACGCCGTTCCGCTGCGGGCGCGGAACTCCCCCGAGGATTCGAGGTCGCGAAGCATCGCGATGGTCGCAGGCAGATAA
The DNA here is from genome assembly GCF_055633805.1 of Amycolatopsis sp. NPDC114478. Taxonomy (NCBI): domain Bacteria; kingdom Bacillati; phylum Actinomycetota; class Actinomycetes; order Pseudonocardiales; family Pseudonocardiaceae; genus Amycolatopsis; species Amycolatopsis sp. NPDC114478. The sequence goes on from NZ_JBVKDO010000001.1 coordinate 790,113, forward strand.
ACCCTCACCAGTGCGCACCCTTCAGCTCTTCCAGTGACTCTTCGATCATCCCGGCCACGAGGTCCACGTCGAACGCGGCCTTGCGGTCGCCGTTCAGTCCGAAGTAGACGCCACCGTGGTAGGACGTCACCCCGATCGCCAGCGCCTGGGTGCGCATCAGCGGCATGACCGGGAACATCTCGACCAGTCTGGCCTCTCCCGCGTACATCGGCACCTGCGGGCCCGGTGAGTTCGTCACCATGACGTTGAAGATGCGCCCGGACAGCGACCCCGCCGCCCGCGCGCCGAGCGAGTGGAGCGTAGCCGGGGCGAACCCGCCCACCTTGAGCAGCCCGCGCGCCGTCACCGGACGCCCCGAGTCGAGGTGCTCGGCCATCGCGTGCCCGATGTGCTGCAGCCGCAGCACCGCGTTCGGCTCGCCGACCGGCAGGTCGACGAGGTACGCGGCCACCTGGTTGCCGACCAGCGCCGGGGTCGAGTACTCGGCCGTCTCCGCGTCGCGGACCGCCAGCGGCACCAGCGCGCGGATCGTCGTCGTCGGCGTCAGCTGCTCCTCGCGCGACAGCAGCCACTCGCGCAGCGCGCCCGTGATCGCCGCGAGGACGACGTCGTTGACCGTGCCGCCGTGCGCGGCGCGGATCTTGCGGAAGTCCTCCAGCCGCGTGCGGACCACCGAGAACACGCGGCCGCCGGACACCCGGACGTTCAGCGGCCCGGTCGGCGCCGGCTTCACCAGCGTGCGCAGCGTCGAGGTCACCCCGCCGACGGTCTCGGCGAACTTGCCCGCCGCCGCGAACGCGTCGTTCGCCGCCGACCGGACGTTCTCCACGACCTCGCCCGGCCGCTGCACGCCCTCGCTGACCGCGTCCAGCACGAGCTGCGCGCGGCTCGGCTCGCGCCGCGGCGTCCAGATGTCCTCGAACGGCTCCGGCTCGGCCGGCGTCGGGTCGAGGATGAGCTGGCCGAGGTCGATCGTGCCGACACCGTCCACAACGGACTGGTGCGTCTTGGTCACCAGCGCGATGCGGTCGCCGGCCAGGCCCTCGATGAAATACGCCTCCCAGAGCGGCCGTTCCGGTGCCAGCCGGCGCGACATCAGGCGCGCGACCAGGTCGAACAGCTGATCGTCGCTGCCCGGCTGAGGCAGCGCCGAGCGTCGCACGTGGTAGTTCAGGTCGAAGTCGGCGTCGTCCACCCAGACCGGCCGCGCGAGGTGGCCCGGCACCTCCAGGACGCGCTGGCGGTAGCGCGGCAGGTACGCCAGCCGCGCGCCGACGAGGTCGAGCAGCTGCGCGTAGCTGAACCCGGACCGCGGCCGCTCGAAGATCGCCACCCCGCCGACGTGCATCGGCGTCGCGTGGTCCTCGACGTAGAGGAACGAGGCGTCCAGCGCGGAAAGGCGGTCGGGCATGAGCCGATCGTTGCACAGTGCGAGACTGCCCGGTGTGGGTGATGAGTCGACGATCTCGCCGAAAGACCGCTTTCTTACGGTGTATGGCCGGAAGCCGGTGCTCGAAGCGCTGGCCGACGGCGGCCTGCGCGTGGACAAGGTGATCCTCGCCGACACCGCCCGCGGCCCCGGCGCCGCGGAGATCCAGCGCGCGGCGAAGGACGCCGGCGTGCCGGTGCAGCGCGCCAGCGCGCACCGGGTCAAGGTGCTCGCCGGCAACGGCAAGCAGGACCAGGGCGTGCTCGCCGACGTCGTCGCGCCGCGGATGCGCGCGCTCGAAGCCGCGCTGTCGGACCGTCGCCCGCCCTCGCGGGTGCTGCTGCTCGACGGCATCACCACGCCCGCGAACGTCGGCATGATCCTGCGGACGGCGACCGCCGCCGGGCTGGACGGCGTGATCGTGCCGCGCCGCGGCGTCGCGGCGCTGGACCCGCTGGTGGTCAAGGCTTCGGCCGGCGTTGCGTTCCGCGCGCCGGTGCTGCGGTGCGGCTCCGCGCGTGAAGCCGCCGAAATGCTCACCGAAGCCGGCTACGGCCTTTACGCGCTGGGCGCGTCGGCGCGCACCACCGTGTTCGACGTCGACCTGCCGCAGCGCGCCGCGTTCGTGCTCGGGGGCGAGACGGCCGGGGTCGGCGGCGAAGTCGGCGAGCTCGTCACGGAATGGGTGTCGATTCCGATGCCGGGTGACGTCGAGTCGCTGAATGTCTCAGCCGCGGCGGCGGTCCTGTCGTTCGAACTGGTTCGCCGCGCGCGCTGACGCCTCATCGATCGGGGAAAAGCACGTCGAGCTCGGTGAGCGTTTCCTCGACCGTCCGGTGGTGCACGCCGACCATGCCCGCCTGGACGGCGCCGCGGATGTTCGCGGCGGAGTCGTCGACGAACGCGCAGCGCACGGCCGGCAAGCCAAGCCGATCGGCGGCGATGAGGTAGACGGCGGGATCCGGTTTGGCCACGCCGACCTCACCGGAAAACACGAGGGCGTCGAAATAGTCGAACATCGTGTTCTTGACCTCGGCCGACGCCCCGGGGGCGTTCGACAGCAGCGCGGTGCGGACGCCTCGTTCACGCGCCGCCGCCAGGTAGTCGTAGAAGCGGCCGGCGTCGGGATCCGTGAGAACTCCGGCGAAATCGACCAATAACCCCTTCAGCACCCGGCACACCATAGCCGGGGCGGCGACGCGTTGTCTCGCATAGCGCAACAACGCGACCTCGCGCTTACCGCACGTGCTCGCGCGAATCCATCGCTTCGGCGGTTCTTTGCCGAATCGGGCGATTCCCATCGCCTTTCCGGCCGGTTCCCGCCTCTAAGCCCTGGCGACGGCGAAATGCCGCGCCGGGGAGGGGAGGAAATGACCGAGGAACACCGCGTGAGAACGCTGATCCACGCCGAAGTACCGCGCCGGGCCGAGCGGCCGCCGGCGGTGCCCCCGCGGGGAAACCGCGGGGGCGACGCCCGGTGGCCGGCGCCTCGGCAGCTCGAAGCGAGTGAGGTGGGCCGGCTGCTGACCATGCTGCTGGAGGCCTACGACGGGCGCCGCCCGGTGCCGCAGATCCGCGGGCTGGTGGCACCGGAGGTGTACGCGGGCTTCAGCGGGCCACGGTGGACGCGGCCCCGGCACCGGTTGTGCCGGGTCCACACGTGCACCCCGGCGCCGGACGTGATCGAGGCGTGCACCCGCGTGGAGGCGGACGGCCGGTCGTTCGCACTGGCGGCCCGCTTCACGCGCACCCCGGCGGGGTGGCAGTGCGTGCGGTTCGCGCTGCTGAAGCCGAGCGGGCCGGCCCAGCGGACGCACCGGCAGGCGGCGGCGTGAGACGCGCCCGCTCAGCCCGCGCGCCGCCTGCGGCCCGCAATGGCGCGCCGGACCCAGCGGACCGGCGCGCCCACTCCAAGGGCGCGAGCGGCAATTCGGCTACCTAGTCGCCACTCGCGACCGGCAGCGTGGCCAAGCCGCGCAGAGTCGTTGTCGCGTTCCACGTCGGCTCGCCCGCCAATCGCAACCCCGGCAACCGGCGCGCCAGTTCGCGGAACACGATGCGGCCCTCCAGCCGGGCCAGCGGTGCGCCCAGGCAGAAGTGGATTCCTTGGCCGAACGCCAAATGCCGCCCGGGGGCCCGGGACGGGTCGAAGAAGTCCGCCCCCGTCGCCGGGTCGCGGTTGGCCGCTCCGATCAGGACGATCACCTGGCTGCCCGCCGGTACCGCGAACGACCCCAATTCCGTGTCCCGCAACGCGGTCCGCGCCGTCAGCTGGACCGGGGAGTCGTAGCGCAACACCTCCTCGACCACCCGCTCCGGATCCGCCACGTCGACGCCGCCGGCGCGCAGCAGCGCCAGGACTCCGTTGCCGATCAGGTTCGTCGTCGTCTCGTGGCCGGCGATCAGCAGCAACGTCAACGTCACCAGCAGCTCGCCCTCGCTGAGCACGTCACCCGCGTCCGATACCGCGACCAGCGCCGACAGCAGGTCCTCGCCGGGCTCGCGCCGCCGCTGGTCCGCCAGCTCGCGGAAGTACGCGACGAACGACTGGCGCGCCCGCACCGCCGGCTCGATCGTGTCCGGGTGCTGCAGGAACGGCGGGTCCAGCGCCCGCGCCATCGCGTGCGACCACGCCGCGAAGCGCTCGCGGTCGTCCAGCGGGACGCCGAGCAGCTCCGCGATCACCTCCACCGGCAGCGGCTTCGCCAGCGACGTCATCAAATCGAACTCTTCGCCGACGCCGTCGATGAGCGACGCGGTGAGCTCCTCGATCCGCGGCGTCAGCCGCTCGACCATCCGCGGCGTGAACGCCTTCGCCACCAGCCGCCGCAGCCGCGTGTGGTCGGGCGGGTTCAGGGACAGGAACGCCCGGACCACGCGTCCCGATTCGTCGACCGGCTGGTCCGGAAGCCGGTCCGCCGGATCCAGGTACTCCGGTTCGGGGTGGCCGAACGCCGGGTCGCGCAGCACCTGCGTGGCCTCGGCGAAGCTGCTGACGGCGAACATGCGCTCGTCCAGGGCCGCGACCGGCCACCGCTCGCGCCAGCGCCGGTACGCCGGGTACGGGTCCGGCCGCCGCTCGGCGGCGAACAGCGCGAAGAACTCCTGCGGATCCACCTGCTTCTCTCCCCCCACGAAAAACGGGGCCGGGGTGCGCGTGCACCCCGGCCCCGGAAACCACGTCAGCGACGCGGGCCCTTCTTGCCCTTCTTCTGGGCGTCGCGCTGGGCGGCGCGACGGTCCCGGCGGGTACCCCCGCCGCCACCGCCCGCGGCCTGCGCCCCGCCCTCGGCGTGGGACTCGACTTCGCCGTCCTCGCCCGGGCCGGACAGCGTCATGCCCTGCTGGCCACCGCCGCCGAGGCCCTTGCCGCGCAGCGCGGCCGGGACGGACTCGGTGTCGGTCGTCGGCGGCTGCGGCGGCGCCGGCCGCGCGTGGCGGCCCTCGGTCGCCTGGCCGTTGCCCGCCCCGACACCCGTCGGCACCGCGGCCGCGGCCTCCGCCGGAGGCGCCTCGGCCCGCTCGACCTGCAGGTTGAACAGGAAGCCGACGGCCTCCTCCTTCAGCGAGTCGAGCATCGCGCGGAACATGTCGAAGCCCTCGCGCTGGTACTCGATCAGCGGGTCGCGCTGCGCGAGCGCCCGCATGCCGATGCCCTGCTTGAGGTAGTCCATCTCGTAGAGGTGCTCGCGCCACTTGCGGTCGAGGACCGTCAGCATCACCTGGTGCTCCAGGGTCCGCATGCCGTCCGGGCCGACGAGCGCGTTGATCTCCGCCTCGCGCTTCTCGTAGGCGTTGCGGGCGTCCTGCAGCAGGGCCTCGCGCAGGCCGTTCGCGTCGAGGTCGCCGTCCTCCACCAGGTCGTCCCAGTCGATGCTGACCGGGTAGAGCTGCTTGAGCGCGGTCCAGAGCTTCTCGTGGTCCCAGTCCTCGGCGTAGCCGCTGGAGGTCGCACCGTCCACATAGGCGTTGACGACGTCCTCGAGCATGCCCTCGATCTGGTCGCGCAGGTTCTCGCCGGCGAGGACGCGGTGGCGCTCGGCGTAGATCACCTTGCGCTGCTCGTTCATGACCTCGTCGTACTTGAGGACGTCCTTGCGCTGCTCCATGTTGATCTGCTCGACCTGGGTCTGCGCGCTCTTGATGGCCTTGGAGACCATCTTGTGCTCGATCGGCACGTCGTCGGGCAGCCGCATGGTCGTCATGACGCGCTCGACCATGGTCGCGTTGAAGCGGCGCATGAGCTCGTCACCGAGCGAGAGGTAGAAGCGCGACTCGCCCGGGTCGCCCTGACGACCGGACCGGCCGCGCAGCTGGTTGTCGATGCGGCGCGACTCGTGCCGCTCGGTGCCCAGGACGTACAGGCCGCCGGCCTCGCGGACCTCCTCGGCCTCGGCCTTGGACTCCGCCTTGACCTGCTCCAGGACCTCGGGCCAGGCGGCCTCGTACTCCTCGGAGTGCTCGACCGGGTCCAGGCCGCGCTCGCGCAGCACCTGGTCGGCGATCAGGTCGGGGTTGCCGCCGAGCACGATGTCGGTACCGCGGCCGGCCATGTTCGTGGCGACCGTGACGGCGCCCTTCTGGCCGGCGCGCGCGACGATCAGCGCCTCGCGGTCGTGGTGCTTCGCGTTCAGCACCTCGTGCGGGACGCTCAGCTTGACCAGCAGCTTCGACAGGTGCTCGGACTTCTCGACGCTCGTGGTGCCGACGAGGACCGGCTGGCCCTTCTCGTGCCGCTCGGCGATGTCCTCGGCGACGGCCTCGAACTTGGCCTGCTCGGTCTTGTAGATCAGGTCCGCCTGGTCGACGCGGACCATCGGCCGGTTCGTCGGGATCGGCACCACACCCAGCTTGTAGGTCTGGTGGAACTCCGCGGCCTCGGTCTCGGCCGTACCGGTCATCCCGGACAGCTTCTCGTAGAGGCGGAAGTAGTTCTGCAGCGTGATCGTCGCGAGGGTCTGGTTCTCGGCCTTGATCTCGACCTTTTCCTTGGCCTCGATCGCCTGGTGCATGCCCTCGTTGTAGCGGCGGCCGACCAGGATGCGGCCGGTGAACTCGTCGACGATCATGACTTCGCCGTTGCGGACGATGTAGTCCTTGTCGCGGTGGAAGAGCTCCTGGACCTTCAGCGCGTTGTTCAGGTACCCGACCAGCGGCGTGTTCGCGGCCTCGTACAGGTTCTCGATGCCGAGCTGGTCCTCGACGAACCGGACGCCCTTCTCGGTGACGGCGACGGTGCGCTTCCGCTGGTCGACCTCGTAGTGGTACTTCGAGTTGATCAGGTTGGTCTTCTCGGTGCGCTCGCGCGACCCCATCGTGGTGGTGTCGATGCCCTGCATCAGCGGCGCGAGCCGCGCGAACTCGACGTACCAGCGCGACGACTGGTCCGCCGGGCCCGAGATGATCAGCGGCGTCCGGGCCTCGTCGATGAGGATCGAGTCCACCTCGTCGACCACGGCGTAGTAGTGCCCGCGCTGCACGCAGTCGTCGAGGCTCCACGCCATGTTGTCGCGCAGGTAGTCGAAGCCGAACTCGTTGTTCGTGCCGTAGGTGATGTCGGCGTTGTACTGGGAGCGCCGCACGTCCGGCTGCTGCTCCGACAGGATCACGCCGACCTCGAGGCCGAGGAAGCGGTGGATGCGGCCCATCCACTCCGAGTCGCGCTTGGCGAGGTAGTCGTTCGTCGTGACGACGTGGACGCCCTTGCCGGGGATGGCGTTGAGGTAGGCCGGGAGGACGCAGGTCAGCGTCTTGCCCTCACCGGTCTTCATCTCGGCGACCTGGCCGAGGTGCAGCGCCGCGCCGCCCATCAGCTGGACGTCGAAGTGGCGCTGCCCGAGCACCCGCTTGGCCGCCTCCCGGACGACCGCGAAGGCCTCCGGCAGCAGTTCGTCCAGGGACTCGCCATCGCCGTTCCGCTTGCGGAACTCATCGGTCTTGGCCCGCAGCTCGGCGTCGGTCAGGTCCTTGACGTCGTCTTCGAGGGTGTTGATGTGATCGGCGATGTTGCGCAGCCGCTTCACCATCTTGCCCTCACCCGCGCGGAGCAGGCGGTTCAGCACCATCCGGTTGACCTCACTAGCTGATCATGAGCGCGCCCGGGCCGGTCCCGGGCAGGTTTTCCCGCGGCGGCTGCCGTGGTCGGCGCCACCTTCCCACCCCCATCGTAGGGAACGGTGGGGGTCGTGTGCACACGCCGTACGTCCTGACATGCGGATGGCCCGCACGCGAGCCGCGTGCGGGCCATCCGGCGGGCCTCCTTAAGACCGGCTCAGCCGAGCCGGATCACGCCGTAGTCGAAGCCTTTCCGCCGGTAGACCACGCTGGGCCGGCCCGCTTCGGAGTCGTTGAAGAGGTAGAAGTCGTGGCCGACCAGCTCCATCTCGTAGAGAGCCTGGTCCACCGTCATCGGTTCCGCGGTGTGCTGCTTTTCGCGAACGACGCGACCGGGCTGGTGACCCAGGTCGTCGTCGGCCCAGCTCTGCTGCTGGGGCAGGTGGATCTCGCCGGCACTCGCGAAGCCGTTCGCCTGCGGTTCCGGTGCTTCGAGCACCGCGGTTCCCGCGACAGGACTGGCTGCGGCCGGGGATGCGCCACCCGGCAGTGCCGAGGTCGCTTCGGCGACCGATTCCGGGCGGCTGCGGCCGTAGTGCACGCGCCGCCGGTCGTGTGTCCTCCGCAGCCGGTTTTCCAGCTTGGTGACTGCGGAATCGAGCGCTGCGTAGAAGTCGGCGGCACACGCTTCAGCGCGTACGGCCGGGCCCCGCCCCTTTCCGGTGATTTCGACGCGCTGGCAGCTCTTGGCCTGGCGTCGGTTGGGTTCGTGGAACAGCTCCACGTCGTACCGGATGACTTTCCTGTCATAGCGCTCGAGCCGGGCCAGCTTTTCGCTGACAAGCGCCCGATAGTGGTCGGGCACCTCCACGTTGCGGCCCTTGACGACGATATCCATACACGACCTCCCTCGCTTCGATGACTGCGAGCTGTTGAGTTCACACACGGCGCCGGTGTAGCGGGGACGGAAGCCCGGATCGCGGGCTGAGAAGGAACTCGGGAGCGGATCACGACGTCTCGTGCCGGGAGCCCGAGCGCGGACTCAGCGCACCTCCGGCGCCAGGGACATGGGCTCGTCACCTCCCTGCCTGCGGGGATTGCTGATTGCGGAGCACGTTAGCTTCCTCACGCCGGTTGCAACAGCCCCCGAGCCGGGGGATGTCGAGGAATGAGACTCCGTCACCCCGCGCAGTGAGCGGAGGGTGAACACCAGAAAACACCCGCTGGTCGGACGCGCCGCGATTTTCGTGCTTTCACACGGACGGCGCAGCGCTGCCGGCTGGTGGACGCCGAGGGTGACGACCAGGTTTCCGGCAGCCGCCACTCCGGTGGAGTGGTGCGGCGGCCAGGTGGTCTTGATCGACACCCTCATGCCGGGACAACGGGCGGGGAGCGGGGTGCGTTCCCGGCCGAAGTCACTCGTGTAGGTGACGGGCGGGTTCACCCGGGTGCGGGTGAGGGGGCCGGTTGGCGGGTATGCGGTGATCATGTACGGGTCCGGGGTTCGGGGAGACGCAGGTGGGCGCGGGCCGCCGGGTTCGCGATGGGCGGGTTCGTGGCGGAGCGTGCGCTGTTGGCCACGGAGGGGCAGCAACCGGACCGCTGCGGCGCAGGCTGCGGGCTCACGATGGACGGGCCCGAGCATGCGTGGCAAATCCCGCCGACTATGGCCCCCACCTAGCGCGAGCCGGCGGGAGCACGATGACCAGGCCGGCACCGCGAAACCTCGCAGCCGCGGCAGTCCCCACCCCACGTTGAAATTCACCCGGCCGAGAGCAGCGTCAAAACCGCCGCCACCTCCACTCCCTCCCCCGCCAAGGCCCGCACGCAAGCCGCGGCGGTGGCTCCCGTCGTGATCACGTCGTCCAGCACCACCACCGGCATCCCCGGCGGCGGCCGCCCCGCTTCCCGGAACCGCAGCCGCCCCGCCAAGTTCGCCACCCGCGCCGCGCGATCCAGGCCTACCGCGTCCCGCGCGCCGCCCGCCAGCTCCAGTGCCGGGGCCACCGCGACCTCGAACCCCCAGCCCGCCAGGACCCGCGCGGCCGCGGCCGCCAGCAGCTCCACGTGCGGACCCCCGCGCACCCGCGCGGCCGACCGGCGGCTCGGGGCCGGCACCAAGCACACCGCGGAACCCGGAAGGGGCAGCACCACCAACGCCCGGGCCAGCGCCAGCCCCAGCGGACCGGCCAGATCCCGCCGCCCGCGTTCCTTGAACGCGATCAGCAACCGGCGCCCCACGCCGCGGTACCGGGACAGCGCGAACACCCGCGCCAGCCCCGCCACCCGCACCCGCACGACCTCGGACACCGCACCCCACACCGCCGCGCACCGGGCGCAACACGGCGCCCCACGGGCCCCGCAGCCGGCGCACCGGGCGGGGATCAGCAAATCGAGCAGCACCACACGGACAGTGTCCCAGCCACCACCGACAGTTTCCGGAACCTAGCCCGGGTAGAAGGGATCGGCGTCCTTCATTGAGTGGTTCTGCGGCCGCCACACCTCGCCCAGCACCGACGCCGTCCACAGGCCGCTCTGGTCCGCCACCACGATCGGGCGGCTCGGCGCCGCCGTCACGCCGTGGACCTGCGGCGTCAGGTTGGAGCTGTTGAACGCGTCCATCCGCTGGCCGTCCACCGTCACGCGGACCACCGGCTGGGACATCGACTTCGTCGCCGCCACCAGGGTGTCCTGGGCCAGCCAGTCCACGTCGACGACTTCCTTGAGGTCGTTCGGCTGCAGCAGCCGCGGCTCGCGCAGGGCCACCGAATCGCCGCTGCCGGTCACCGACGCCACCCACAGCTGGCCGTTCACCACCGCCGCCACGCGGGCGCCGTCGCGGGAAAAGCGCAGCTCGGTGATGCCGCCCTGCTGGATCAGGTCCGTCGCGTTGACCGACAGCGCCGTCCACTGGTTGTTCTGGTTGACCACCATCCGGCCGATCGACGTCTGGTCGACCACCGTCCACACCTCGCCGGTGCCGGGCCGCCACGTCGGGCGGCTCAGCGTCGTCCCGCCCAGGCCGACCATGGCCAGGTCGTGCCCGAGGTCGCCGATCCGCAGACGGACCTTGCCGTTGTCGCGCTCGACGACCGCCAGGCTCTTGCCGTCGATCGACTGGGCCGCGCTCACTACGTCGTAGCCCCCGTTGCCCGCCGGGCCGCCGACCGGCTCGCCGGTGTCCAGCGACCGCACCCGGCCGCCGACCGTCATCAGGCCGGGTAGCTCCCGGCGCGGCGACAGCGTCGCGTCGTACGCGGGCAGCTCGTTCGCGCGCCAGTCCGGGTGGTTGGCGACCAGCGGGGCGCCGTCGGCGAGGATCCGGATCCGCGCCGACGTCACGTACTGCAGCGTGAGGACGATCTGCGCGGCGATCAGGTTCCGGATGTCGTCGGCGGCTCCGGACAGGCCGGTCAGCGGCACCACCAGCGTCCCGTCGTCGAGGCTCTTGACGTTCGTGTCGACCTCGATCGGCTCGGCGAGCAGGTTCTTCACCGACCCGGCCAGGCTCGTCGACGGCCCGCTGACCAGCAGGTTCACCACCCGGCTCGGCAGCCCGGACTGCGGCTTCGCGATGACGTAGCGCCGGTCGGGGACGAAGGTGGCCGTCTGCTCCGAGTAGAAGTTCACCGGCACCGCGGTGTAGTTCTCGCTGAAGTCGGACTCGGTCGCGTACAGGTCGGGCGGCGGGTCGGTGATCCGCCACTGGCCGTTCGCCTGCTTGCGCACCTTGATCCGGAGCGCCGCCCCCGGGTTGTACTCCGGGACGAACGCGCTGCTCTGGTCGAGCGTGCCGACGCCGAACCCGCGCACGTTGACGACCAGCGTGTTCGGGTCGGGCTGGGGCGTCGGGTCGTAGACCGTGCCGAAGGTGTTCTGGATGATCGTCAGGCTGCGGTTCGGCCGCCAGGCGGCCCGGCTCTGGTCGTCCAGGTAGGCGCGGGCGGCCGCGTTGTTCTGCCCGGGCTTGAGCGTGGCGCCGATGAAGCCGCGGACCAGCGTCAGCGGGTCGATGTCCTTGTCCGGCTCGGGGACGACGTCACCCGAACCCTGGCCCTGCCGTTCCCCGGAGACGACGACCGGCTGGGACTCCAGCGGGACGTTCGCACACCCCGCCACGAGGACCAGGCACAACAAAGCGAGCAGAACGCGTTTCACTGACCGATTCCCTCACGTTCGGCGAAGATCGCCTCCGGCGCCGGCGTGATCTCGATCAGCCCGAGCGGCACCTCGCCGGCGACGCGGTCGGGCGGCGGCAGCACGAGCGGTGGGTCGCCGACGGGCACGTCCTGGCGGCGCGGCAGCACGAGCCGGAAGCAGGCGCCCTGCCCCAGCTCGCCCCACGCGTCGAGCCCGCCGCCGTGCAGGCGCGCGTCCTCCTGGCTGATCGCCAGGCCGAGCCCGGTGCCGCCGGTGCGCCGGTTGCGCGACGGGTCGGCGCGCCAGAACCGGTTGAACACCAGGTCGGCCTCGCCGGGCCGCAGGCCGACGCCGTGGTCGCGGACGGTCACCGCGACCGCGGTCTCGCTGGCGGCGACGGTGAGCACCACCGGCTTGCCCTCGCTGTGGTCGACGGCGTTGCCGAGGAGGTTGCGCAGGATCCGCTCGACGCGCCGGGCGTCGACCTCGGCGATGACCTCCTCGTCGGGCAGCACGAGCTCCACCGAGCTGCCCGCGTTGCCGGCGATCACCCGCACCTGCTCGACCGCGCGGGTGGCGATCGGGCGGACGTCGATGAACTCCGCGGACAGGTCTTCGACACCGGCGTCGAGCCGGCTGATCTCCAGCAGGTCGCCGAGCAGCGACTCGAACCGGTCGAGCTCGTCCACCAGCAGCTCGGTCGACCGGGCGAGCCCGGCCGGGAACTGCTCGCGGGACGCGTGCAGCACGTCCGCGGCCATCCGGACGGTGGTCAGCGGCGTGCGCAGCTCGTGCGAGACGTCGGAGGTGAACCGGCGCTGCAGCCCGCCGAAGTCCTCGAGCTGGCGGATCTGGCGCTGGATGCTGGCGGCCATCCCGTTGTAGGACACCGCGAGCTTCGCCAGGTCGTCCTCGCCGAGCACGGTGAGGCGCTGGTCGAGGTCGCCGCCGGCGAACTGCTCGGCCGCCGCCGCGGCCTGCCGGACCGGGCGGACCACCTGCCGCGTCACCAGGTTCGTGATGCCGGCCAGCAGGAGCAGCAGCACGAGCCCGCCGACGAGCAGCGTGTTCTGCACGGTCGCGACGGTGTTCTGCTCGGTCGTCAGCGGGAACAGCAGGTAGAGCTGCAGCGGGCTGGCGACGGTGTTGAGCGGCGTGCCGACGATCAGGTACGTCGTGCGGCCGCCGTCGGGGTCGGTGACCGTGTGCTCGAGCCAGCTCATCTCGTTGGCTTCGACGAACTGGCGCAGCCGCGGCGGCACGCTGTCGAACGGCCCGGCGGACGCGGGGTCCTCGCCGGACTGGTCGCGGCCGCCGCTGGCGAGCACCGGGACGAACGTGCCGGCCGCCGAGCCCGCCGCGTCCTGGCTGGTCGGCGTGATCGCGATCTTCTTCAGCGCGTTCTGGAGCCGGTTGCGCAGCGCTTCCGGCGTCTCGCCGCCGAGGCCGACCAGCTCACCGGCGGCGGTGTCCGCGGCCGCGCGGGTCTGCGCGATCGCAGCTTCGCGCTTGGTGTCGAGCAGCCGCTCGGTGATCTGGTTCTGCAGGACCATGCCCAGCACGAACACGACGGCCGAGGACAGCGCGAGCGTCGACACGGTGACACGGAACTGCAGCGAGTGCTTCCACAGCTCGTTGAACGCGACCGCGCGACGGCGCGCGAAAACGACGACACGCCGCATCAGGCGTGCCGTCGTACGCGCGAACGCGGGGAGCCGTCTGCCGGTCGCGAGCGTCATCGACTCATCACGGCGGGCCGGCCTTGTACCCGACACCGCGAACGGTCAACACCACCTCGGGGTGCTCCGGGTCCTTCTCCACCTTGGAGCGCAGCCGCTGGACGTGCACGTTCACCAGCCGGGTGTCGGCCGCGTGGCGGTAGCCCCACACCTGCTCGAGCAGCACCTCGCGGGTGAACACCTGACGCGGCTTGCGGGCCAGCGCCACCAGCAGGTCGAACTCCAGCGGGGTCAGCGGGATGGCCTTGCCCTCGCGCGTGACCTCGTGGCCGGGCACGTCGATGGCCAGGTCGCCGATCGTGAGCGACTCCGCGGGCTCGGCCTCGGTGCGGCGCATCCGGGCGCGGACCCGGGCGACCAGCTCCTTCGGCTTGAACGGCTTCACGACGTAGTCGTCGGCGCCGGACTCCAGGCCGAGCACGATGTCGACGGTGTCGCTCTTGGCGGTGAGCATGACGATCGGCACCCCGGACTCGGCGCGGATCGCCTTGCAGACGTCGATCCCGTTCATCCCGGGCAGCATCAGGTCGAGCAGGACGAGGTCGGGCTTCAGCTCGCGCAGCGCGGGAAGCGCGCGGGAACCGTCGGCGACCACAGCCGTGTCGAACCCCTCCCCGCGGAGCACGATGGTGAGCATCTCCGCGAGGGCGGGGTCGTCGTCGACCACGAGAACACGTGCCTTCATGTCCACATATTCGCACTAGTTCCGACGCCCGCACGCACGACCCGCGTGTTTGACCACCAGAAAGATCAAGATCGGCACGGGTGCCTGCTCCATCCGGGTGCCCCTGGACGGTCCGTGAAGGCCGGCACGCGGCCTTCACGGACCTGCGCGGACGGGTCAGGGAACCGCCGGGACGGGCACGTCGACGTGGACGTCGCCGGCGTCGACGACCACGGCGTAGGTGCGCACCGGCTCCTTGGCCGGCAGGCAGTCGGGCGCGCCGGTGCGCAGGTCGAACCGCGCGGCGTGCAGCGGGCACTCGACGAAGCAGCCTTCGAGCCAGCCGTCGGCGAGCGAGGCGTCCTGGTGGGTGCAGGTGTCGTCGACGGCGAAGAAGCCGTCCTCGGTGTGGAACACCGCGATCGGGACCGGGCCGTCGAGGCGGACGGCCTCTCCCACGGGCAGGTCGGCGACGGCGCACGCTCGGATCATCGAGGCCTCCGGAAATGACTGGCGGGGTGCCGGAACGGTTCGTGAATGTTGCGCAATGCGCGACGCTGCGCTTCCTGCGCAACAATCCGGCTCCGACGGCGGCCACGTCAAGCGATTCGCCCACTCAGCCGATAGGAACGCCGCGAAACGGATACTGTTGCGCTATGCGGAACCAGGACTCGGGCAACGCAACTCAAAGCCAGGTGCAGTCGGTCGACCGGGCGATCAGCGTGCTGGAGCTGCTCGCCCGCAACGGCGAAACCGGCATCACCGAGATCGCGGGCGAGCTGGGCGTCCACAAGTCGACGGCGTCGCGGCTGCTCAGCGTCCTGGAGTCGAGAGGCCTGGTCGAGCAGCTCGGCGAACGCGGGAAGTACGCGATCGGGTTCGGCGTCGTGCGGCTGGCCGGCGCCGCGACCGGCCGCATGGACCTGGCCAAGCTGGGCCGCGCCAGCTGCCAGGCGCTCGCCGAGGAGCTGGGCGAGACGGTGAACATCGCCATCGCCGACGACGGCGTCGCGATCAACATCAGCCAGGCCCGCGGCTCGGCGGCGATCACGACGCAGAACTGGACCGGCCAGCGCACGCCGCTGCACGCGACCTCCAGCGGCAAGATCCTGTTGGCGTACATGGCCGAAACCGAGCGCAAGCGCGTGCTGAAGCGGAAGCTCGAGCAGTACACCCCGCGCACGACGGTCGAGCCGGACGAGCTGATGACCGAGCTGGACCGCGTGCTCGAAGACGGTTTCGCGGCCTGCTACGAAGAACTCGAGCTCGGCATGCACGCGGTCGCCGTGCCGATCCACGGCCCCGGCGGCGACGTCGTCGCGGCGATGAGCGCGTCCGGCCCGTCGTACCGGCTGTCGAAGCAGCGGGTGAAGCAGATCGTGCGCCCGATGACCGAGGCGGCGGACGACCTTTCCGCGCAGCTGGGGTACTTCCGGGACTAGCCGCACGCCCAGGGGTACAGCCGCGCCATCGCCTGGATCGTGTTTCCCATGTGCGCCACCAGTTCCGGCGGTGCCAGCACCTGCGCGTCCGCGCCGAGCCGCAGCAACCCGGCGGCCGCGTGGGGCACGCTTTCCAAGGGCACGCGGGCGCGGCGCCACCCTTCGTCGTCCGCCGGTTCGAGCGTGCGCTTCACCAGCCGGGTGGCCCGCGGGCCCAGGATGTCCGGCAGGGCCTCGATTCCCGCCGGCGACAGCCGCACGACGGCGGTCTCGCCGGCTTCGCCCTCTTCGTAGCTTTCGACGTTCGCACGCCAGAATCCGGCCAGGTCGAAGCCGTCGGGCCGGGTGAAGTGCTCGTCGAGCGTCCGCAGTTCTTCGATGTTCCCGACGCGGTAGGTGCGCACGCGCGGCCCGGCGACGAGGTACCAGACGCCGGCCTTGAGCACGAGGCCGAGCGGGTGCAGCCGCCGCGTCACGACACCCGGCGTCGGCGACCAGCGGCGGTAGGCGATCTCGACGACCTGGTCCTGCCACAGCGCTTCGGCGGCCGCGAGCAGCTGCGGCACCGGTTCGGCTTCGCGGTACCAGCCCGGCGGGTCGAGGTGGAAGCGCTGCCGGATGCGCACCGACGCGTCCCGGTACGGCGTCGGGAGCGCCGCCATCAGCTTCAGCTCGGCCGCGGCCACCTGGGCGCCGAGGCCCAGCTCGGCGGCCGGCTGGGGCAGGCCGGTGAGGAACAGCGAGCCGGCCTCCCCCGCGGTCAGCCCGGTCAGCCGGGTCCGGTAGCCGTCCATCAGCTGGTACCCGCCGTCCGGGCCGGTTTCGGCGTAGATCGGCACGCCCGCCGCCGCGAGCGCTTCGACGTCCCGGTACACGGTCCGCGCGGTCACGCCCAGTTCGGCCGCCAGCTTCGACGCGCTCATCCGGCCGCGGTTCTGCAGCAGCAGAAGCAGGGACACCAGCCGGCTCGCGCGCACAACGGGAAGTCTGCCAGCGACCACTGACAAAAGGTGTCAGTGGTCGCGCCCCAGGATCGTCGGCATGAACGACTTCGACTTCTTGATCGGCTCCTGGACCGTGACCAACCGGCGGCTCGCCAAGCCGCTCGCCGGCAGCGACGACTGGGACGTCTTCCCCGGCACGTCGACCTGCTGGTCACTCTTCGAGGGCGGCGGCAACCTGGACGAGATCGCCTTTCCGACCCTCGGCAGCCGCGGCTGCACGCTCCGCATCTTCGACGTCGAGCGCGAGGAATGGTCGCTGTACTGGGCCAACAGCCGGACCGGGGTGCTCCAGCCGCCGGTCGTCGGCGCCTTCGCCGGCGGCCGCGGCGACTTCTACGGCGACGACACCCACGAAGGCGCGCCGATCAAGGTGCACTACGCGTGGACCGGCGTCGAGACGGCGGCACCGCGCTGGGAGCAGGAGTTCTCCGCCGACGGCGGCAAGACGTGGGAAGCCAACTGGGTCATGGAGTTCGCCCGCGCCTGAGCGGGCACCTCTTCGGGCGCTTGACACTGCGTCTCGCATCACGCACGTTGTTGCCGAAGACGCAACTTCGTCGCCCGGAGGGAACGCATGGCAGGACGGCCCCGGGTGGTCGTCGTCGGCGCCGGCCTGCTCGGCTGCGCGCTGGCCGACGAGCTGACCGAGCGCGGCTGGACCGACGTCACCGTGCTCGGCAGCGGCGAGGCGGACGACCAGCCGGGGCTGGTGTTCCGGACGGATGCCGACCGCACGCTGACGGAGTTCGCGAAGTACACCGTCGAGAAGTACGCCGGCCTCGACGGCCAGTGGTGCTTCAACCCGGTGGGCAGCCTGGAGCTCGCGATCACCCCGGAAACCCTCGCGGAACTGAAGCGGCACCACGGCTGGGCGACGTCGTGGGGCGTGCGCGCTTACCTGCGCACGCCCCACGAATGCGCCGACCTGCACCCGCTCCTCGACGAAACCCGGGTGCTGGGCGGGCTGCACGTCCCCGGCGACGGCCTGCTGCACGCGCGGCGCGCGGCGGAAGCGCAGGCCCGGCGAGCGAAAGCCCGGGGCGCCCGGTTCGCCACCGAGGACGTCGTGGCGGTCGACCGGTCCGGCGGGCGGGTGACCGGCGTCGTCACCGCGGCCGGGCGGTACCGCGCCGACGTCGTCGTGTCGTGCGCGGGCGGCCTCGCCGACTTGAGCGTGCCGCGGGTGCCGCGGACGCACGAGTACTCGGTCACGGCACCGCTGCCGGAACTGGCCGGGGACAACGACGAACACGCGCAGGCGGGCAAGCCCGTGCTGCGCCACCTCGACTCCGGGATGTACGTCCGCGAGCACGTCGACCGGCTCGGCGTCGGCGTGACCGCGGCGGCCGAGCTGCTTCCCGCCCTCCGCGGCGCCGGCTTCGAAACCACGACGACGGTGGTGCTCCCCGGCACCCCGGACGGCCGGCCGCTGCTCGGCGAGCACCCGGACCTCGACGGCTTCTGGGTGGCCGTGGAGGTCCGGCCCGAACACTCCGCGGGGGTCGCGCGCGAACTGGCGCGCTGGCTCGTCGACGGGCAGCCGTCGCTCGCCCTGCACGGCTGCGACCTCGCCCGGTTCGCGCCGTCGGCCCGGGTCACCGCGGAGCCGATCCGGGCGAGCCCCTTCCACGAGCGGCAGTTCGCGCTGGGCGCGCAGTTCGGCTCGGCGGACGGCTGGGCGCGGCCGGAGCACTACCAACCCGACGTCGGTGCGGAGGCGCGCGCGGCTCGCGAGCGCGTCGCGATGTTCGACCTGACGTCCGTGCCGCGGCTGGCCGTCACCGGACCCGGCGCGCTGCCGTTCCTGCGGGCCATGACGACCGGCGATCCGGCCGAGCCGGGCACGGTGGTGTCCACTTTGCTGCTCGGCGAAGACGGTGGTGTGCGGGGACAGCTGACCGTGGCCCGGCTGGGTCCCGAACGGTTCCACGTCGGCGCGGGTGGGCGTCTCGACTTCGCCTGGCTGCGACGGCACCTGCCCGGCGACGGCACCGTGCAGCTCCACGAGACCACGCCCGGCACGTGCTGCGTCGGCGTGTGGGGACCGGCTTCCGGCACCACCCTGCCCGAACTGTCCACAACGGACTTCTCGGCCGAGGAGACATACGTCGGCGATGTCCCCGTCGTCGCGTTGAGACTGTCCACTGTGGGGGAACCCGGCTGGGAGCTGCACACGACGGCGGACCTGGGCCGGCACCTGTGGGACACCCTGCGCGAGCGGGACATCGCCGTCGCGGGTTATCAGGCGTTGACCAGCCTGCGGCTGGAGGCCGGCGCGCCGGTCGCCGGCGTCGACTTCACCGCCGAGCACGACCCCTACGAGGCCGGGCTCGGGGCCGCCGTCCGGATGGACAAGGGCTACTTCGTCGGCCGCGACGCGCTGGCGGGACGGTCCGCGGCGACCGTGAGCCGGCGGCTGACGCGTCTGACGACCGATTCCGCCTTACAAGGTAAGGAACCGGTCTACGTCGAGGGCCGCCCGGCCGGGTACGTCACGAGCGCGGGCTACGGCCACACCACGGGCCGGGCCCTCGCGTTCGCCTGGCTTCCCGTGGAGCACAGCCGTCCCGGGACGCCGGTGGAGGTCGAGCACCTCGGCACGCGCGTGCGCGGGAGGACGCGATGACGCACTACGACGTGATCGTGCTCGGCCTCGGCGGGATGGGCAGCGCGGCGGCCTACCGGCTCGCGCGCCGCGGTCAGCGGGTGCTGGGCATCGACCAGTTCGCACCGGTGCACAACCGCGGGTCGAGCCACGGCGGTTCGCGGATCACGCGCCAGGCGTACCTCGAAGGACCCGAGTACGTGCCGCTCCTGCTGCGCGCGCACGAACTGTGGGCCGGTCTCGAGCGCGACAGCGGACGGCGGCTGTTCACGCGCTGCGGCGGCCTCATGGTCGGCGCCGCGGGTTCGCGGACGATCACCGGCAGCCTCGCGTCGGCGCGCGCGTTCGACATCCCGCACGAACTGCTGGACGCCGGGGAGATCCGGCGCCGGTTCCCCACGATGACCCCGTCCGCCGACGAGGTCGCGTTGTACGAGCCGGGCGCCGGGCTGGTGTCGCCCGAAGGCAGCGTCGCCGCGCACCTGCAGCTCGCCGCGCGGTGCGGCGCAGAGCTGCACCACGAGGAGAAGGTGTTCACGTGGAGCGCGACGGGCGGCGGCGTGCGCGTCGGGACCTCGCACAGCTACTACACCGCGGACATGCTCGTCCTGTGTCCCGGCGCGTGGGCGGGCGAGCTGCTGCACGGATTCGGCGTGGACACCGTACGACGTAAGGTGCAGTTCTGGTTCGCGCCTTCGGGCGGAGCCGAACCGTTCCGGCGGCATCCCGTGTACCTCTGGGAGAGCGACGGCTACACGTTCTACGGCTTCCCGGCGCACAACGCGCCGGCGGACGGTGTGAAGGTCGCGCTCCACACCGGCGGCCAGACGTGCACCGCGGACGGCATCGACCGGACCGTGTCCGCCGACGAGGTCCACGAGATGGCGTCCGTCGTGAAACGCCACCTGCCGACGCTGCCGGGCGCGTTCCTGCGCGCGGCGACCTGCATGTACACCGACACCTCCGACGAGAGCTTCGTCGTGGCGCCGCACCCGGACGAGGAGCGCGTGGTGCTCGCGTGCGGCTTCTCCGGCCACGGCTTCAAGTTCGCCCCGGTGATCGGCGAGATCGTCGCGGACCTGGTGGTCGACGGCGAGACGTCTTACCCGATCGCCCGCTTCGACCCGGCCCGGCTACTGCCCTAGCAGCGTCGTCGCGAGGGCTTCCAAGTCGACACCCGCGACGCCGTCCAAGACGTGCCACGGCGCCAGCCAGCCCGACGCCGCCAGCTCGTCGTACACCGCCGCGCAGCGCCGCTGCAGGCCGTCGTCGGTTTCGAAGGCGTCGCGCTCGCGGTCGGTCTCCGCTGCCGCGCGGCGCTCGGCGCGCTCGGCCGCCACCGCGGGCGCGACCCGAAGCAGCAGGTGCGCGTCCGGGCGCGGCAGCCCGAAGCGGTCGACCTCGAGCTCCCACACCCACTTCACGACTTCGCCGGCCGCGTCCTGCCGCAGCCGCGCGGCGGCGTACGCGGCGTTGGACGCGACATAGCGGTCGAGCAGGACGACGTCGTGCGCGTCCCGCAGCGCGCGGATGTCGTCGGCCGCGCCGCTGCGGTCGAGCGCGTAGAGCACGGCCATGCCGTACACCGAGTCCGCGAGGTCGCCGTGTCCGCGGTGCAGCGCCTCTTTTACGAGGTCGGCGTGCACGCTCTTGCCGTAGCGCGGGAACGCCAGCGACGCGACGCTCGCACCCTTCGCGCGCAGCTGCGCCGTCAGCCCGTCGGCGAGCGTGCGCTTGCCCGCGCCGTCGAGCCCTTCGATGACCACCAGTCGACCCACGGACATCACAGTAACGGTGGTGGACCGGCGGGCTCGGTGGAAGGGGATCGACGCCGAGCCCGCCGGTTCGTCTTCAGGCGGAGATCCGCCGCAGGTGCAGCACGTAGCCGGCACCGCTGACCGCCAGGACGCCGACGAGGATCAGCAGCGGCACCCAGCCGGTGTCGTTCGCGGACGGCGCCGGGCCGCCGTCGCCGCGGGGCATCACCTGCGACGTGGCGTCGTAGCCGCCGGCCTCGCCTTCGCGGGCGTAGACCGAGCCGGGGAGCTTGTCCGCGTAGCGGTGCGAGACCGTGCGCTGGTAGTCGGCGACGTTAACGGTCGTTCGCTCCGACAGCGACGTGAGCCGGCCGTCCCTTACGGCGTACCACGCGTCGACCTGCGGCTCGTGCAGGAGTTGCGCGCCCGCGGGCAGCGTGCGGGCGTAGCCGCCTTCGACGTCGCCAGACGCGATGTTGCCGACCTGCCAGGCACCGTCGTCGCCGCGGACCGACCAGAGCGTCGCGGTCCGGCCGTCCGACGCGCGGACGGGAACGGCAAAGTAGGCGAAGTCACCCGGCGCCGCGCCCGGCGTGCCCGCGACGAAGTCCGGCGAGAGCTCGTAGACGGGGTACGCGTCGGGCGTGATCTCGACCGAGACCGGACCGTGCGCGTCCGGGGCCTGCGCGAAGAACCGCACCAACGTGTCCCGGAGACCGGGCGCGGCAGCCGCGGTGTGCGCGGCCACGGCGTCGGCGCTGCTGATGCCGGCGGCCTGGGCCGCGCCTGACACCGGAGCCGTCATCAGCAGCGCCGCGCCGGTCAGCACGGCGAGCGCCAGCACTCGCCTGCTCATCGGACGATCCCGGTGAGCGTGTGCGTCCAGGTGAACGACGAGTTGTGGGTGTAGTAGCCGTAGGTCGACCAGTTGTAGCGCTTGGCCGGCCCCGGATCACCCCAGAACACCCAGTTCCCGCGGGTGTCGTAGCCGTCGAGGACGTGCGCGTGGCCGCCGCCGGAGCGGTAGCCGACGCGGGTCTCGACCGGCTGGTTCGCGGCGGTTTGCGTCCGGACGTCGGTGTAGGAGATGCGGCGGTCGAGGTAGCGCCCGGGCGAAGCAAAGCCGAGCCCGGCGAAGGCGCGCTGCGGGCCGGCGAGGGTGCTGGGCAGGTTCGCGCAGTCCTGGGTCGTCCCGCCGTGGGCGAGCCGGCAGAACTCCGCCTGGTCGACGGCGACGCCGTGGGCGGCCGCGATGGCGGCGCCGGCGGCGGCCCAGCACCACTGGGTCCGCTGCTGGGCCTGGATGGTGATCTGGGTCCGGTAGGTCGACGGCACTCCGGGCGCGGCTCCGGCGGTGACCGGGGCGACCAGGCACAACATCAGGCTCACGGCCAGTACGGCGTGGACCCGACTCGACTTCACCAGCACGGACGGCCTCCTGCTCGA
Source organism: Amycolatopsis sp. NPDC114478 (assembly GCF_055633805.1). Taxonomy (NCBI): domain Bacteria; kingdom Bacillati; phylum Actinomycetota; class Actinomycetes; order Pseudonocardiales; family Pseudonocardiaceae; genus Amycolatopsis; species Amycolatopsis sp. NPDC114478. The sequence goes on from NZ_JBVKDO010000001.1 coordinate 812,393, forward strand.
ACGTGGGCGAACCAGCGGTGGTCACAACGGTGAACAACGCGGTCACAAGGAGCAAGAACGCCATCCGGCGGAACGGACCGTTCCGGGGCACAGCCGGAACGCGGAACAGTCACCATAACGAGGCCAACCACCCTGAACGGGGGTCGGCACTGCCACCCTACGCTGCTAACGTGAACGTTCCGCGGTGTTCACGCCCAGCGCACACACTGGTCGGGTGAAGGGACGAGCGGTGGCACAAGACGGGAACCTCCCACTGATCATCGATGGCGCCCGCACGACCCGGGCATCGGTCGCCGAGCTGCCGAAAGAGCTGACCGAGGCACTCCGCACCGGCGAGTTCCACCACGCCCTGAGGCTGGCGATCGCCTACCGCGGCCTGTCGCTCGCGCGGCTGCGCGCGCACCTCGCGCTGCGCGGGGTCCAAATCGGACAGTCCACGCTGAGTTACTGGCAACGCGGGCTGCGCCAGCCCGAGGTGCCGAAGGCGCTGCCGGCGGTCCGGGCCCTGGAATCGGTCCTCCAGCTGCCCGCGGACGCCCTCGTGGTGCTGATCGGGCCGCGACTGGTCCGCCGCGGCCACCAGCCGGCGGCGTCGTTCCACGACCTGCGTTCCGGTGACATGGGGTCGATCGTCGAGGACCTGCTGGCCGAGCTCGGCGCGTACCCGTCGTCGAACCACTACAACGCCGACCTCGAGCTGCTGTCGGTGCACGACACGATCACGTTCGACGCGGAGCACCGCCAGGTCAGCCTGCGCACGCGGCTGGTCACGCGCGCGCGGCGGCACGGGCCGGACCGCTACCTCACGGTGTACAACGGCGATCCGGGCTGCCGCATCGACGACGTCGAGCTGATCACCGACGAGGGCTGCCGGGTGGGGCGGATGCGCCGCAACCCGGACGCGGACACGATGGCGACGGAGCTGCTGTTCGACCGCAAGCTCGCCGAGGGCGACATCCACGTGTTCTGCTTCGAGGTCCGCGACGACTCGGGGTCGGCGTCGCCGGGGTACTACCGGATGCTGCGCGACCGCTGTGCGAGCTACCTGGTCCAGCTGCGGTTCGACCGCAACGCGCTGCCCGCGCGGTGCACGCGCCAAGTGCGAGCGCGCGACGACGCCCTGCCGGTGGTGGCCGAGGAACTGGCGTGCGACATGGGCGGGGTGAGCAGCGCGTTCTTCAGCGACGCCGGCCCGGGTCTGGCCGGCGTCGCCGTGGAGTGGAACTGAGCTAACGCCCGCGGTGCTTGGCGCGCGACTTGGCCTTGGCCAGGGTCCGGCGCCGGGCTGCTTCAGCCGCGGCGCGGCGCTTGCGGGCGGCCTTGTTGACCCCGGTCTGCTCGGCGACGGCTTCCTTCAGCGCGCGCTGGGCAGCCGTGCCGATGCCCGCATCATCCTGGGCTTTCTTCGCGAGTCGCCCGGCGTTGAGACGAGCGGTCGGCCGGCTCGGCGCCGAAGACGTGCCGCGCGGCCCGGACGAGGCCGTCTTCGTGGATCAGCCTGGCGCCACCGGTTTCCCCGGAGGGGACAACGAGCCCGTGCTCGAGGTTACGCGGGCCCGCCGCCGATGCCGAGCTCGTTTCTTTCGGGGTCGCGATAGATGATCTTGCGCACATCGTTGCCGTAGGTCTCGCGATCGGCGGGTTCGATACCGCGCGCGGAGATGGCGCCGATCCGCTCGTCGAGGTCGTCGACGAAGAGGGTGTGGAAAGCATGACCGGCCCGATCCCGCCGCAGTTCGACGACGACCGAGCCGTGCGGGGTGACTTCCCAGAGGGCTTCGGTGTCGCTCACGACGTAGGTGGGCGGGGAGCCGAAGAGGCGTTCGTACCAAGCGAGAGCACCGGCGTAGTCCCGGACGGCGATGCCGGCGAAGAGATCGGTCACAGCACCTCGAATCCGTTGGCCTTGGCGGCATCGGCCTGGCGCTCGTCACGGGTGACGAAGGTGACCGGTTCGCCGCCGGTGAGGTCGGCTGTGGAGTGCATCGCGACCGCGATGTGGATCGCGTCCAGGGTGCGCACCGGGTAGTTCTCGGTGACCAGGCGCCGGGCCGCCGCGAAGATCCGCTGCGGGGCCAGCGGGATCACTCCCAAAATCGTCCGCGAGTCCCGGTCGAACTGGGTCAGGAACTCGCGGGCATCCGGAATCCGCCCGGTTCGTTTGGCCGCGGTGAACGCACTGGCGCACTCCAGCCGGGTCAACTCGCTGGTGAGCACGAGGTGCCCGCCGTCGATCAGGAGCTTTCGAAGCTCGGCGTGGTCGGCCTCATCGGTGAGGTAGGCCCCGACCACGGCGCTCGTGTCGGCGTAGAGGACAGTCACCATTCCCCCCGGGTCCAGTCGAGCGCTTCGCTGACAGCCGTTCCCCAGCCACGCGAGCGTTCTTCCAGCACATCGTGCCCAGGCGCTTCGCCCTCCGGCTCGAAAGTGATCAGCTTGCCTTCCGCCACCAGGCGGTCTCTCCGCTCAAGTGCGGTTTCGGTCTTCGCCACAACGCCCCTCAACGCTTCCGTGACCAGGTCGTTCATGCTGCGCCCTTCGGCTTCGGCCCTCGCCTTGAGCCGGGCGTGCAGCTCGTCGTCGATCCTCGTGATCAACTGCTTCACGCCTCCATGATAACACGTCACCCGATCGTGCTATCACTGTTCAGGACGCAGAACAAAAGGGCCGCCCCGAACACTTTCGGGGCGGCCCTGACCAGCTAAAACGCCGGAAACCTCAGTACCGGTAGTGCTCCGGCTTGAACGGTCCTTCGACGTCCACGTCGATGTACTCGGCCTGCTCCTTGGTCAGCTTCGTCAGCTCACCGCCGAGCGCCTGGAGGTGGATCTTCGCGACCTTCTCGTCCAGCTTCTTGGGCAGCCGGAAGACCTCCTTGTCGTACTCCTCGTGCTTGGTGAACAGCTCGATCTGCGCGATCACCTGGTTGGAGAAGCTGTTCGACATCACGAACGACGGGTGCCCGGTCGCGTTGCCCAGGTTCAGGAGCCGGCCCTCCGACAGCACGATGATCGTGTTGCCGTTCGGGAAGATCCACTCGTCGACCTGGGGCTTGATGTTGATGCGGCGGATGCCCGGGTAGCGGGCGAGCCCCGCCATGTCGAGCTCGTTGTCGAAGTGGCCGATGTTGCCCAGGATCGCCTGGTGCTTCATCTTCGCCATGTGCTCGACCAGCACGACGTCCTTGTTGCCGGTCGTCGTGATGACGATGTCGGCCTCGGGCAGCGCGTTCTCCAGCGTGCGGACCTGGTAGCCGTCCATCGCCGCCTGCAGGGCGCAGATCGGGTCGATCTCGGTGACGATCACGCGCGCGCCCTGGCCGCGCAGGGACTCCGCCGCGCCCTTGCCGACGTCGCCGTAGCCGCAGACCACCGCGACCTTGCCGCCGATCAGGACGTCGGTGCCGCGGTTGATGCCGTCGATCAGGGAGTGGCGGATGCCGTAGCGGTTGTCGAACTTCGACTTCGTCACCGCGTCGTTGACGTTGATCGCCGGGAACAGCAGCTCACCGGCCGCGGCGAGCTGGTAGAGCCGCAGGACGCCGGTCGTCGTCTCCTCGGTGACGCCGCGGATGCCTTCGCCGATCTTCGTCCACTTGCCCGTGTCGGCCGCGACCGAGTCGCGCAGCAGCTCGAGGAACACGCGGAACTCGTCCGAGGTGTTCTCGTCCGGGGTCGGCACGACGCCCGACTTCTCGAACTCGGTGCCCTTGTGCACGAGCATGGTGGCGTCGCCGCCGTCGTCGAGGATCATGTTCGGGCCCTCGCCGTCCCAGGTGAGCATCCGCTCGGTGCACCACCAGTACTCCTCGAGCGACTCGCCCTTCCACGCGAAGACCGGGACGCCCTTGGGCTCCTCGGCCGTGCCGTGCGGGCCGATGACGACCGCGGCCGCCGCGTGGTCCTGCGTCGAGAAGATGTTGCAGGACGCCCAGCGCACCTCGGCACCCAGCGCGACCAGCGTCTCGATCAGGACCGCCGTCTGCACGGTCATGTGCAGCGAGCCGGAGACCCGCGCGCCGCGCAGCGGGTAGACCTCCGCGTATTCGCGCCGCAGCGCCATCAGTCCGGGCATCTCGTGCTCGGCGAGGCGGATCTCCTTGCGGCCGAACTCGGCGGCCTCGAGGTCGGCGACGGCGAACTCGATGCCGTTGCGGGTCTGGTGCCGCTTGGCAACGCTTTCGGGGGTCATAGTGGCGATTCCTCCAAGACTCGATGACGTCCGAACACTACCGTTGTCCGCTCGACCTTCCCTAGGATCGCGTAGGAGGCCTTCACCGTGCCCATGCCCGGCCCGGACACCCGCGTCGTCGAAATCCGCGTCGCCGGGCTGGTCGGCACCAGCGGCGAGACCTTGCTCGACGCGGTTTCCACCGTCGACGTCGCCGGCGACGGGCTGGGCCGCGTGATCCGCCCGGCGGACCGGCTGCGAAGGCCGGCGCCCGGGCCCGTGCTGCCGGCGCTGGGCCGGTCGATCCCGCGGACGCTCGAAGGCTACCTCTGGAGCGGCATGACGTCCGGGGGCGCCGCGAAGGCGACGTGGGCGCTGCTGTTCCCGTTCTCCCTCGCCAACGTCGCCTTCTGGATGCTGCCGCCGGCCGCGCCGGGCCGCCGCCTCCCCCGCGTGCTCGGCGCGGTGTGCCGCGGCCTGCTGCGCGTCGGCGCCCTGCTGCTGACCATGCTGCTGATGGGCCAGCTCGCGACGATCGCGCTCGACCTGTTCGCCGGCCAGTGCCTCGCGCCCGGGTCGGGCTGCCTGCCCGCGGTCCCCGACACCCTCCGCTCGGTGCCCGCGCGGATCGCGGTCGGCCTGCTGCCCCTGCTGGTCGTGATCTTCGTCCTGCACCGGATCTCGAGCGCGACCTGGGCGGTGCACGCCGACGGCGACCTGACCGAAGGTCCGCTGCGGATGCGCGCCGACCCGGAGACGCCGGCGCTGCGCTGCCTGCACACGGTCGCGGCGCTGGTGTCGGTCGCCCTGCTGCTGCTCGGCGGGCCGTTCCGGGTACCGGGGAACGGCTTCGACCTGGTGGTCTGGATCGTGGCACTGGCGCTGGTCGTCGCGACGATCATCGCGGCGGCGATCGGCGTCGACACCGGGCGGTTCGCCCGGCCCGGCGTGATCGGGCTGGCCGTGGTGCTCGTCGTCCTGGCCGCTGTCCGATTGCGGCCCGGCACCGGCCCGCTGCCGGGGACGAACGGCGTCGTCGAAGGGCTCGGCGCGGCCCTGGTCGCCGTCACGGTCCTGTTCGCGCTGTTCCTGCTCCCGGCCGCGCTGCTGGCCCGGCCCGGCTGGCAGCACAAGCCGCGCCGGCTGCGGCCCTGGCTGGGCGGCTGGGCGGCCGCGCCGGTGCTCGCGCTGGCCGGGCTGCTCGGCGGCGGGTTCGGCGCGGGGCTCGCGGAAGCCGTCCGGCGGCTTACCGGGGCGGAGCTCCTGAAGGTCCCGGACACGTACCTGCTGGTCACCGTGCTGTGGGGCGCCGGGCTGGCGCTGGCCGCGGTGCTCGGCGTGCTGGGCTTCGCGGTCGCCGTCCCGCTGCGCCGGCTGCGGCGGGGCGTCCCGGCGATCGTCGAGCTGATGGAGCACGACGAGCGCCAGGAGGCCCAGGCCGCGGCGGCGTGGGCGCGCTCGGCGTGGGAACGGCGGCACCTGCACCACCTGGCGCTGGCGGTCGCGAGCGCGATGTCCGCGGGCGGTGCCGCGCTGCTGGTGCTGCGGTTCGGGTTCGGGCTGGTCCCCGGCTGGTTCGGGCCGCTGTCCGCGATCGGCGTGGTCGCGCTCGGCGCGCTGGCCGCGGGCCTGCTGCGCGTCGTCTACACAGCGGCGCGGACGCCGCAGCGCAGCCGGCACCTCGGCGCGCTGGCCGACCTCGTCTGCTTCTGGCCGCGGGCCGCGCACCCGACCGTCCCGCCGTGCTACGCGCTGAAGGTCGTCCCGGAGCTGGCCGCGCGGGCGCGCGAGCACCTCGCCGAGCCGGGGACGCGGGTGGTGCTCTCCGGCTACAACCTCGGCAGCCTGCTGACGGTCATGGCCGCCGCGCGGCTCGCGGCCGAACTGCCGGAAGCCGACCTCGAACGCGTCGGCGTGCTCACCGCGGGCTCCCCGCTGCAATGGGGCTACCAGCGCGCCTTCCCGGCGCTGCTCCCCCAGGAAGCACTCGAGACGCTCTTCGCCGACCTGGACGGCCGGTGGCGCGCCCTCTGCCGCGGCACCGACATCTTCGGCGGCGGCGTGACGACGTGGCGGCACGAGGTCGCCGACCGGCAGCTCTACGGCGTCGGCTACCAGCCCGAAGGCGGCATCGGGCCGCTGAAGGCGAAGGCCGACGAGAACGGCGTCCTCATCCTCGGCGGCGACCACTGGCTGCCGGACCCGCTGCGCGGCCCGACCGGACGCCACCGCTGGGCACCCGGCGTCCTGAAGCACCAGGACTACGTCGTCGACGCGGAGTGGGACCACGCCGTCGCGATGGCGGCCGGGCTCGGCAAGCCGTCCGGCGGTGAGCAAGGTCTGCTCTTCGGGGACTTCCCCCTGAAACAGTGAAGGCCCCTCGCCGGGGCGAGGGGCCTTCGACCGCGAGCTAGCTCAGCTTCACTCGGAAGCCTTGCGGCGGAACTTCAGCAGCGCGAGCAGGCCGCCGCCGCCGAGGATCAGCAGGGCCGCGATCCAGACGAGCCACATGTTGTCGAAACCGGTGTTGGCCAGGCCACCGCCGGTGCCGGACTCGTTGCCCGCCGGCACGACGGCCGCACCCGTGGTGCTGGTCGGCGCGACCGAGGTGTCCGAGGTCGCCGGGGCGCTCGGCTTCGTGGTCTCGGTCGGCTTGGTGGTCGGCGGCGTCTTGGTCTCGGTCGGCTTCGAGGTCTTGGTGCCGCAGAGGTACCAGTGGTCGATGTCGGCCTGGTGGCCGTTGCGGCTGAACGGCGCGCGCAGGTCGGTCCACGGCGCGGCCTTGTCGAGGCCGCGGGCGCCCGGGGAGTAGTCGTTGAAGCCGTCGTCGCCACCGACGACGACGATGCGCGTGACCGTGACGCCCTCGTGCACCGAGGAGATGGTGAGGCGGTTCTTGACGATCTGAGCTTCGACGTCGCTCTGCTTGAGGTCGGTGCCCTTGGCGCACGGCGTCGCCTGACCCGGCGTCGGGTGCGGGCGGTTGTCGTCGCTGTGGCAGGCCAGCGCGGAGCCGGCGGTGCCGATGAGGGCGGCGGTGGTCAGCGCCATGACGGCGACAGCGCCACGGAAGGTACGTCTGCGCATTCAGAACTCCTGATACCGGCGGGGAGAGAACACTGCGAAATCTGGGGTCGCGAAACCACCGAGCGTGTGAATCACGCTGCTGTAATTCACCCGTCAGTGGTGCGCGAAGGATCGAAAGGTATCGCACGTCACTCACCCCGCTACACCGGGTCCCCTTTTAAGCACGAACAGCAAGATCGTCCGATGTAAAGTGGCACGAAAAAGCCCCGCCGACCTGCGCGAACGCGGATCGACGGGGCTTCACGAACGAGTGAGTTGCTACGCCTCCGGGGCCTTGACGGGCTCGTCGACACCCTTGGCCTGCCGCTTGCCGAGCAGCGAGTGCCGCCGGCTGTAGGCGAAGTAGATCAGCACGCCCACGATCATCCAGGCGACGAACCGCAGCCACGTCAGCACCGTCAGGTTCAGCATCAGCCACAGGCACGCGAGGATCGCCAGGATCGGGATCAGCGGCACCAGCGGCACCTTGAACGCGCGGGGCAGGTCGGGCCGCGTCCGGCGCAGGATCAGTACGCCCGCCGAGACCAGCACGAACGCGAACAGCGTGCCGACGTTCACCATCTCTTCGAGCTTGTCCGCGGGGAAGAAGCCGGCCGCGAGCGCGACCAGGCCGCCGACGATCAGCGTCGCGCGCTTGGGCGTGCCGTGCTCGCCCGTCCTGGCCAGGCCGCGCGGCATCAGGCCGTCGCGCGACATCGCGTAGATGATCCGGACCTGGCCGAGCATCAGCACCATGACGACGGTGGTCAGGCCGGCCAGCGCGCCGAAGGAGATGATGTTGGCCGCCCAGTCGACGCCGTTCGCGGAGAACGCCGTGGCGAGGGTCTTGTGGCTGCCGTCGCCCGCCTTGGTCGCGAGGTCCTTGTACGACGTCATGCCGACGACCACCAGCGAGACCGCGACGTACAGCACGGTGACGATCGCCAGCGAGCCCATGATCCCGCGCGGGACGGCCTTCTGCGGGTTCTTCGTCTCCTCGGCGGTGGTCGCGACGATGTCGAAGCCGATGAACGCGAAGAACACCAGCGAGGCACCGGCCAGCAGGCCGAAGACGCCGAACGAGCTGCTCGCGCCGCCCGCGATCAGCGAGAACAGCGACTGGTCGACGCCGGTCTCGCCCGAGCCGCCGGTCGAGCCCGGCGGGATGTACGGCGAGTAGTTGGCACCCTTGATGTAGAAGATGCCCAGGATGATCACGAAGAGCACGACGGCGACCTTGATGCCGGTGATCACCATCGAGACCCGCGAAGACAGCTTCGTGCCGACGGCCAGCAGCGTCGTCAGGACCGCCACGACGAGCAATGCGCCCCAGTCGACGGTCACGCTGCCGATGTCGAACGTCGTCTTGGTGCCCTTGCCGAAGAGGTAGCCGAGCACCGTCTCGAGGTAGACCGACCAGCCCTTGGACACCGCGGCCGCGCCGACGGCGAGCTCCAGGATCAGGTCCCAGCCGATGATCCACGCCATGAACTCGCCGAAGGTGGCGTAGGAGAACGTGTACGCACTGCCCGCGACCGGCACGGTCGAGGCGAACTCCGCGTAGCACAGCGCCGCGAGCGCGCAGGCGATCGCGGCGAAGACGAACGCCAGCGAGACCGACGGGCCGGCGTAGTCACCGGCCGTGCGCGCGGTGAGCGTGAAGATGCCGGCGCCGATGACGACCGCGACACCGAAGACCGTGAGGTCCCACGCGCTCAGGTTCCGCCGGAGCTTCGTGTCCGGCTCGTCGGTGTCCTTAATGGACTGTTCGATCGATTTAGTGCGCCACAAACCCGTTCCGGGCACCGTTGACCTCCTGTGGCTGGCCTGCATGTATCGCAGTGGGTCACCCTATCGGGTCAGCCGCGTGACGGCTCGTTGAGAAGCTACTTCGCGAGACTGCGGTCGAGGTCCGGCTCGAGGTAGATCAGCTTCGCGACCGGCACCTTCGCGCGCACGCGCGCCTCGGCGTCGTCGATGGCCATGGCCAGCTGGGCGGTGTCGAGGCCGGGCACCATCGCCAGCTTCGCGGCGACGAGCAGCTCGTCCGGGCCGAGGTACTGCGTGCGGATGTGGATGACGCGCTCGACCTTGCCCGCGGCGAGCTCGTCGACGATCGTCGCGAGCACCGGCTCGGTGGCGCCTTCGCCGATGAGCAGGCTCTTCATCTCGACGATGAGGATGATCGCGATGACACCGAGCAGCAGGCCGATGGCGAGGGTGCCGACGCCGTCCCAGACGGGGTCGCCCGTGACGACCGAGAGCCCGACGCCGAGCAACGCGAAGACGAGGCCGAGCAGCGCGCCGGCGTCCTCCAGAAGAACCACGGGGAGCTCGGGCTCCTTGGCCTGCCGGATGAAGCCCCACCAGCTCGCGTCGCCCTTGATCTTCTTCGACTCGCCGATGGCGGTGTAGAAGCTGTAGCCCTCCAAGGCGACCGCGACGAGGAGGATGACCACGGCGACGATCGGCGAGTCGAGCGGCTCCGGGTGGCCGATCTTGTGGATGCCTTCGTAGATCGCGAACGCGGAGCCGAGGGTGAAGAGCATCAGCGCGACGATGAAGGAGTAGAAGTACCGGTCCCGGCCGTAGCCGAAGGGGTGCTCCTGGTCGGCGGCGCGCTTCGACGTCTTCTGGCCGAGCAGCAGCAGGCCCTGGTTCGTGGTGTCGGCCAGGGAGTGCACGGACTCCGCGAGCATCGACGACGACCCGGTGACGAGGAAGCCGACGAACTTCGCGGCCGCGATCCCGGCGTTCGCCCCGAGCGCGGCGATGATCGCCTTGGTTCCGCCTCCAGCTGACACGACCGCTCCCGTGGTTGGTCCTGTATGTCCGGGTGGAGCCTAATGGGGCGCCGCGGCCGCGAGGGTGCCCGCCCGGGGTAACGGGCGAACCGCCGGTTTCTGTCGGACCCCTTCGCTACGGTGGCCGCTCCGGCACTGGGGAGGGTGGACATGGCTCACTTCGGCGTGCTCGGGCCGCTCGCCGTCGAGGGGCCGCCGGGGCACTGGGTCACGCTGCGCGGCGACCGGCAGCGCACCCTGCTGGCCGTGCTGCTGCTCAACGCCAACCAGCACGTCCACGTCGACGTGCTGGTCGAAGCGCTGTGGCCGGAGCGGCCGCCGAAGTCGTACGCGTCGAACCTGCACACCTACCTCTCGCGGCTGCGCGAGCGGATCGACGGCCTGCGCGTCGACCACGGGCCGCCGGGCTACCGGCTGCGCGTCGAGCCGGACGAGCTCGACCTGCTCGTCTTCCGGGCCGCGGTCGCGGACGGGCGGCGGGCCGGGGACGCCGTCGCCGCGTCGCGGCACTACCGGCGGGCGCTCGCGCAGTGGCGGGGGCCGGTGCTGGCCGGGCTGCACGTCCCGCGGCTCGACGCCGACGTCGCGCGGCTGGAGTCCGAGCGGCTCGCGGTGTTCGAGGACTGCGTCGACGCCGAGCTCACCGCGGGGCGCCACGGCGAGCTGACCGGCGAGCTGCAGGCCATGATCACCGAGCACCCGCTGCGCGAACGGCTGGCCGCGCAGCTGATGATCGCGCTGCACCGGGCCGGGCGGCAGAGCGACTCCCTGGAGATCTACCGGCGGCTGCGGACGACGTTGATCGACGAGCTGGGCGTCGAACCGGGCGCCGAAGCCCGCCGCGTGCACGCCGCCGTCCTGCGCGGCGAGGACCCGGTGCCGCGGATGCCGCCGCCGGTCTGGCCGGTGTGCCAGCTGCCGCCGGACATCGCGGACTTCACCGGCCGCGACGCGGAACTGGCCGAGCTGACCGGCGTGCTGGGCAGCGACACCGGCGTCCCGGTGGCCGTGCTCAGCGGTGAACCGGGCGCTGGCAAGAGCACCCTCGCCGTCCGGGCCGCGCACCGGCTGCGGTCCCGGTTCCCCGATGGTCAGCTGTACGTGCCGCTGGGGCGTGACGTCGGCGAGGTGCTGGCAGACCTGCTGCGCGCGCTCGGCGTCCCCGGCCCGGCGGTGCCGGACGACGTGCGCGCCCGTGCGGCGGTGTTCCGCGGCCGGCTCGCCGACCGGCGGGTGCTGGTGGTGCTCGACGACGCCGTCGACCCCGAGCACGTCCGCGCCCTGCTGCCGGGCACGCCGGGCTGCGCGGTGCTCGTGACGAGCCGGCAGCGGCTGAGCGGGCTGGCCGGCGCGCACCGGCTGGCGCTCGGCCCGCTGTCCGACACAGAGGCCGCCGAGCTGCTGAACCGCCTGGCCGGGGCGCGGGTGACGCGCGAGCGCGCGGACGCGGGGCGGATCATCGCGGCGTGCGCGCGGCTGCCGCTGGCGCTGCGGATCGCGGGCAGCAGGCTGGCCATCCGCCCGCACCTGCGGCTGGGCGAGCTGGCCGACCGGCTGGAGGACGAGGTCCGCCGCCTCGACGAGCTGACTGTGAGCGACCTGGCCGTCCGCAGCAGCATCGCGCTGAGCCACGAAGGGCTGCGGCCCCCGGCGCGGCGCGCGTTCGGGCTGCTGGGGCGGTGCCGGCTGGTCGACCTGCCGGCGTGGGCGGTCGCGACGCTCGTCGGCACGCCGGACGCCGACGAAGCGGTCGAAGAGCTCGTCGAAGCGAGCCTGCTGGAGACGCGCGGACCGGACGCGACGGGCGAAGGCCGGTACCGGATGCACGACCTCGTCCGGCTGTACGCGGCAGAGGGGCCGGCGGACGAGGGTGGCGCATCGACGGTGCTGGCGGCAACCCTCGCCTTGGCCGACGCCGCCGCGGCCCGGTTGCCGCGCACGGTGCCGATGCCGGCGGTGGCGCACGAGCCGTTCGCGCAGCCGTTGCCGGACGCTCTGGTGTCGCGGCTGCTGGCGCGTCCGGAGGAGTGGTTCGCGGCCGAGCGCGCGAACCTGGTGCGGCTGATCGGCTCGCTGGGAGCGCGGGAAGCCTTGCTGCTGCTGGACAAGCTGAGCGTGTACCTCTACTTGCACGGGCACTACGCGGACCTGCGTGCGGCGTACGAAACGGTGCTGGTGGCCGCGGAAGACCGCGCGACGGCGGTGATCGCGGAGGCGAACCTGGCCCTGTTGCGGCACGCGCGCGGCCAGTACTTCGAGGCGGCGTCGGCGTACCGCTCGTGCGCGAAGGAGCTCGAGGCGAGCGGCGACCGGCGGACGCACGCGTGGGTCGCGGCGAACCTGGCGCACTGCCTGATCGGGCTGGGCCGCGCGGAAGAGGCGTTGCAGACGGCCGCCGAAGCTCGCGAACTGTTCACTGTGGACGGTCAGCCGGAGGCGTACCTGGTCCGGGCGGCGGAATCGGCGGCGCTGCTGCGGCTGGGCCGGGTGGCGGACGCGCACGAGGTCGACGGGCTGGCGTTGGCGGCCGCCCGCGAGACGGGCGACGCGCGCCAGATCGGCACGGCGTTGCACGGGTTCGCGTGGTCGTCGCTGCTGACGGGATCGGGCGCGGAGGCGGCGTCGGCGATCGCGGAGTCGGTGGATCTGCTGCGCGGGACGCCGGCGCGTTCGGCGTTGGCGAAGTCGTTGCGGACGCTGGGGGCGATCGCGGCGGCGACAGGTGCTCGTACCCGCGCGACGGCGGCGTTCGAGGAGGCCCGGGCGCTGGCTCGGGACCTCGACGAGCGGCCCCGGGAGCTGTCGTGCACGCGCGCGATAGCGGCCGGTTGGGTCGGCGAAGGGCGTGCAGCAGAGGCGATCCCGGTGTTGCGGGCGTGTCTGGCGGAGTTCGTCGCGATGGGCAGCCGCTCGGCGACGGGGTTGACGTGGCTGGTGCTGTCCCGGGCCTGCGAAGCGACGGGCGACCCGGCATCGGCGGCGGAGGCGGCCGAAGAGGCGGAGAAGCTGGCGGACCCGCGAGACGCGAGCGCGGCGGCGGTGAGGCGGGCGTTGGTGGCGCTGACCGAGCCCGCCTGACAACCGGACCGCGCCGGAGCGGGCGTTGGTGGCCCTGACCGAGCCCGCCTGACAACCCCGCCGCGCCGGAGCAGCCCTCCGGTGAACGCCCCTCGTCGTCACCGAAACGCCCCTCCAGCGCAGCCGAAACGGGGTGGTGCCGCCCCCTCGCGGCACCACCCCAAGCCCACGGACGCCGGGCCCCGCGACCGGCGTCACCCCCAGGGGGCTAGTGACCCTTGCGGGCCTTCGCGTACCGGTTGACCGCCGGCAGCCACGACAGCACCACGGCCACCAGCCCCGTCACCACGACCAGCCACGCCACCGCGCGGATCGCCGCCGTGCCGCCCTCGATGTCCGTCGCCAGGCGAAGCGCCACCCCCGCGTTGGCCAGCGCCGCCAGCGTCAGCAGCACTCGCACCCACGCCGCTCCCCGCAGCGCCAGCAGCCCCCACACCAGCAGCACCACGCCGAAGAAGATGGCCAGCCCGCCGCGGACCTGGAGGGTGCTCTGCACCTCGTCCGCGGCCGCCTGCAGGAGGGCACCGCCGTCGGCCTTCACCGAGTCGGCCGATGCTCCCGTCATCGACGCGATCGTCCGCGCCGAGACGTCCAGCGCCATGTCTCGGCCGCCCACGAAGTACAAGACCCCGTCGACGATCGCCGCCAGCGCCGACAGCACGGCCACCCCCACCAGCGCCAGCAGCGCTCCGGGCCGGGACGGCGCCACGACCGGGGCAGGCTGAGGAAGCCCGGTCGCGGCATCGGGATAAGAAGTCACCAGCTCGTTCTCCTCGAAAATCGCGCGTTGGGGCGGAACAACCACCCCTACGAGCGATAGTGGAGAAGAGCACCACACGGAACGCACACAGAAGTGCGTCAGTCCTCGCAGGTTCCCGCGGTCGCCCGGAACAGCTGCGCGCGCTCGCCGCCCAGCGGGCGGACGTGCACCGGCGGGTCCGCCGCCGGCAGCCACACCGACTGACCCCGCCGCAGCTCGACCTTCTCACCGTCGTCGGCCGTCACCAGCAGGTCGCCCGCCGTGCACAGCAGGATCTGCGGGCCCACGCTGTCGACCGAGATCTCGTCGTCCTGGCCCGGCGCCCACTCGACACGCGACAGCTCGAACTCCGGCGCGTCCGTCCGGTACACCGAAAGCCGGTCGCCGCCGTCGCCGCACTGGATCGGCATCTCGCCGCACGCGAAGTCGACCACGCGCAGCAGCTCCGGCACGTCCACGTGCTTCGGCGTCAGCCCGCACCGCAGGATGTTGTCCGAGTTCGCCAGGATCTCCACGGCCGTGCCGTGCAGGTAGAGGTGCAGGTTGCCGGCCGGCAGGTAGATCGCCTCGCCCGCGCGCAGCGTCAGCCGGTTCAGCAGCAACGCCGCCAGCACGCCCGCGTCCCGCGGGTGCGCCTCGCCGAGCTCCAGGATCGTCCGGCACTCGACCGCGAACTCGCCGTGCTCCTGGACGTGCCGGACGCACGCGTCGAGCACCTCCGGCAGCAGCGAGTCCAGCGACGCCTGCGGCAGCGTGATCCACGTCGTGAACAGCGCCCGCAGCCCGGACGGGTCCGGCTGCGCCTCGAGCAGCCCGGTGTACTTCGCCAGCCCCGGCGTCTCGATCGCCTTCAGCAGCTTCACCGTGCGGTCCGGCTCGCGGAACCCGGCCAGCGCGTGGAACTCCGTCAGCGCGCAGACGAGCTCCGGCTTCGCCGTCGGGTCCGGGTAGTTGCGGTTCGCCGCGTCGCGCGGGATGCCCAGCCGCTCCTCGCGGGCGTGCCCCTCCGCGGCCTGCGCCGCCGACGGGTGCGCCTGCATCGACAGCGGCTCCTCGGCCGCGAGGATCTTCAGCAGGAACGGCAGCCGGCCGCCCCACCGCTTCGCGCAGCGTTCACCCAGCTGGCCGAGCGGGTCGGCGTCCACCAGCTCGAGCAGGCTCCGCTCGGTCCCGTCGGGGCCGATGACGTGCGACGGGTCACCCGGGTGGGCACCCATCCACAGCTCGGCCTCGGGGTGCGGCGCGGGTACCGGACGGCCCAGCAGCTCGGGGATCGCCGTCCGCGATCCCCAGGCGTAGGGCCGCACCGCGTTGCGCAGCAGCTCCACTGTCACCTCAACTCCACTCCTTCGGCGCCGGCCGGGGCCGGTGCTCGGCGGGTCTCACGCCGTCGCGGGGGCGAAGCGGCCCGCGCCGCCGATGCTGCCCGCCGCCAGCCCGAGGTAGACCGCCGCCAGTTCGAACCGCAGCGCCAGCACCGCGGCCCGCACGATTTCGTCGGCCTCGATCTCCTCGGCCGGGGCGATGACGTCCGCCCCGGGCAGCAGATCCTCGGCTTGGTAGCGCGCCGCGTCCGTGGCCGGACCGGTTCGCACCGAGAGGAGCAGCACCCGGGTCGGGATGTCACCTGATGGATCGTCCGGATCAGCGAAGATGTCACGCTCCGCGCCACTCGATTGCGCGGCCCGCCGCAACGCGGGACGCGCAAGAGCCTGTCGAAAGTCCTCGACGTCGCACACAGTAGCCGCATGGGCCGCGAACGCGTGCGCAGCGTGCTCGCCGACGGCGACCGCGACCGGGTCCAGCCCCCACAGCAGCGGCACGCGGTCGGCGACCCGCAGCGCGAGCGCCTTGGCCGGGTTCGCGAACGAGTCGCGGGCCAGGTAGTCCTTCTCGGCCTCCAGGTCGAGCTGGTCGGCCAGCGCCTGGACGTCGGAGACCAGCAGGCCCAGCGCGTTCGCGGTGAGCAGCCCGGCGGCCAGGCCGCGCGGGAACGCCAGCTCCGGCGGCACCGGGATCCGCGGCGCGAGCAGCACACCCTTGCCCGCGACGGCGGCCGCCACCGGACCTTCCGCCGGCGCCGAGAGCACCACCGAAGCGCCGTAGCGCGCGGCGCGTTCCAGCGACGCGGCGAGCTCGCGGTCGCCGGGGTCGTCGGTGTGCGCGAAGACGACGTCGAGCGCGCCGATCCAGCTCGGCACCACTTCGGCGACGACGACCGGCACCGGGCACGACGGCGTCAGCAGGGCGGCCAGCAGCCGCGTGAGCGTGCGGCTCACGCCCGGCCGGTCGATCAGCACGACGGCGCGCGGCCGGCCCACGTCGAGCCGCTCGGACAGCTCGAGCTCGGCCGCCAGCTCGGCGGTCGCGCGCACCTGGGCGCCCGCCATCGCGGCGGCCCGGAGCAGCCCCGCGCTGTCGGCCTCGGCCAGCCGCGCGGGGTCGTCGAGCAGCGTGTCGTCAAGCACTGTCGGCATCGGAGTTCCCGTTGTCCCCGGGCACGGTGGCTTCGTCGAGGAGCAGCACCGGGATCCCGTCACGGACCGGGTACACCCGGCCGCATTCGGTGCACGTCAGGGCGTCGGCCTCGGGGTCGCCCGGTGCCCCGGGGCGCAACGGGGCGTGATCCGGCGACGGGCACGCCAGGATCTCGAGGAGCTGGGCGTCGAGCGTGATGGCCATGGTTCCTCCATACCACGCAGAGGGGTGTGGTGAAGGGCACCTTCAGGACACGGTTGGCCCTTCACCGTGGACGGTCAGTTGCGGATGATCGCGAGTACCTCGTCCACCAGCCCCTGCACGGCCTCGGCGTTCGCGGCTTCGACGTTCAGCCGGAGCAGCGGTTCGGTGTTCGACGGGCGCAGGTTGAACCAGGCGCCGCCCGGCAGCTGCACGGTCAGGCCGTCCAGCTCGTCGATCTCGACGCCGGAGCGGGTGCCGAACGCGTCCTTGACGGCCATCATCTTCGCGACCTGGTCGTCGACCGTGGAGTTGATCTCCCCCGAAGCCGCGTAGCGCGAGTACGCGCTGGTCAGGTCGGACAGCGGGCCGGTCTGCTCGCCGAGCGCGGCGAGGACGTGCAGCGCCGCCAGCATGCCGGTGTCGGCGCGCCAGAAGTCGCGGAAGTAGTAGTGCGCGGAGTGCTCGCCGCCGAAGATGGCGCCGGTGCGGGCCATCTCGGCCTTGATGAACGAGTGCCCGACGCGGGTGCGGACCGGCTTGCCGCCGTGTTCGGCGACGATCTCCGGCACGCCCTTGGACGTGATCAGGTTGTGGATGATCGTGCCGCCCTGCTCTCCGTTCAACGCAGCCTTCGCCAGCTCGCGGACGGCGACCAGCGCGGTGATCGCGCTCGGCGAAACCGGCTCGCCGCGCTCGTCGACGATGAAGCAGCGGTCGGCGTCGCCGTCGAAGGCCACACCGGCGTCCGCGCCGACCTCGCGCACCTTCGCCTGCAGGTCGACGATGTTCGCCGGGTCCAGCGGGTTGGCCTCGTGGTTCGGGAAGGAGCCGTCGAGCTCGAAGTACATCGGGACGACCTCGATCGGCAAGCCGTCGAAGACGGTCGGGACGGTGTGCCCGCCCATGCCGTTGCCGGCGTCGACGACGATCTTCAGCGGCCGGCTGCCCGACAGGTCGACGAGGTTGCGCAGGTAAGCGGCGTAGTCGGCGAGGACGTCCCGCTCGCTCACCGTGCCGCGCTGGCCCTCGAAGCCGGGCACGCCCTGCTCGACGGTGTCGCGGATCTCGGCGAGCCCGGTGTCCTGGCCGACCGGCGACGCGCCCGCGCGGCACATCTTGATGCCGTTGTACTTGGCCGGGTTGTGGCTCGCGGTGAACATCGCGCCCGGCAGGTTCAGCGAACCCGAGGCGAAGTACAGCTGGTCGGTGCTGGCCAGCCCGATGCTCACGACGTCGAGGCCCTGCGAGGTGACGCCGTCGGCGAAGGCCGCCGCCAAGCCCGGCGACGAGTCCCGCATGTCGTGCCCGATCACCACCGCCGGCGCTTCCGGCTTGATGAGCAGCGCGAACGCGGCGCCGAAGTCGCGGACGAGGTCCGCGTCGAGCTGCTCGCCGACCACGCCGCGAATGTCGTAGGCCTTCACGATGCCCGAAAGGTCTGGCACGCCGTCTCCCCGCGAATAGTCGTCCCGGCGCCCGCTGCGCCGCGCGGAAAGCCTACCGGCGCCGGAGGTGGGTTACGCGCTCAGGCGCGACCGGGGAGGACCCGCAGGTGGCCGCGGCGCCCGGACGGGCCCTCCGGCTCGGGCGCGGGGGCCGGTTTGCCGGGGCGGCCGGCCTCGCGCACGGCCTCGGCCAGCGCCGTCAGCTCGTCGGCCGACGGGTCCGGCGCGGCGAAGGCGCCTTCGTGCCGGACGACTTCCCAGCCCTTGGGGACGGTCAGCCGGAGCGCGTGGGCTTCGCAGAGGTCGTACGAGTGCGGCTCGGAAGCGGTGGCCAGGGGGCCGACGACGGCGGTGGAGTCGCTGTAGGCATACGTCAGCGTGGCCACAGCCGGCTCGAGGCAGCCGGTACGCGAACACTTCCGTACGTTCCGCACGATCGGAAACGATAGCGCGTCGCCGCAAGCTAGTAGGAGCGACACGCGCTGGGACGCGCCGACCGCATAGACTTCCGGGGTGGCGACGGCTCGTGACTACCGACAGCGGCGGCGTTCGCGACGGGACCGGCACGGCCGGGGCCTGCGCGGGACGCTGTACCCGGCGACCCTGCCCGCCGCCGCGAGCCGCGCGGAGCGGTTCGACGCGCTGGTGCTCGACGCGCTGGAACCGATCGAAGCCCGCTGGCGCCACGAGCTGACGAAGCTGGACGTGGCGGTCGACGACGTGCCCGAGGTCCGCGAGAACGGCCGGGCACCATCCGACGGGGTGCTGCACGACGGCGCGGTGCCGCTGTCGCGCCTGGTCCCGGCGGGCGTGGACCGCACGGGAATGCCGACGCGGGCCCGGATCGTGCTGTACCGGCGGCCGCTGGAGGCAAGGGCGAAGGACCCGTCGGAACTGGCGGACCTGGTGCACGACGTGCTGGTCGAGCAGGTGGCCGGCTACCTCGGCGTGGAACCGGACGTCATCGAAGGCGAGTAGGACGGGTTCCGAGTGGCACCGGGCCGGACGTGGCGGCGGCGGTTGCGAACGGACCACTCGCGCCTTGTCCGCCGGGGCGAACGGACCCACTGCGCCTCTGCCCGCCGACACGAACGCCCTCCAAGCCTGGCGAAAGGTCCACTCGCCCCCAAGGGGCCGGGAGGAACGGGCCGTTCGCAGCGCCCTCACCTCACGGGCGGCGCCGGGCCGGGACCGCCGTCAGCAGCGTGAACAGCACCGCCGCCAGCTGGGCCAGCAGCAGCAGGTTCCGTTCCGTGCCCGGGAACTCGATCGTCACCTCCGACGACGCCGGTGGCACCGACACCCCCACCTGGTGCCCCCACGCCGGCACGATCGGCACGCTCTTGCCGCCCACCGAGGCCTTCCAGCCCGCTTCCTGCTCCGCCGCCAGGACCAGCAGCCGTCCGGTCGGGCCGTCGGACACGCGGACGCGCACGTCCGGCAGCCCCGCCTGGACCGGCGCCACGCCCGGCGCGTTCCCGGGCGCGCCGCCGCCCGTCACCGCCGCCTTGGCCTGCTCCGGCGAGATCAAGATCACCTGTCCGGCCGGCGGGAGCAGGCGCAGCACGCCCCGGCCGTCGGACGTCGGCGCGGCCACCGAGACCAGGTCCTTCGCCAGCGGCGGGTACGCCTGCGGGTCGACGCCCGCCGGGAGGACCACGAACTGCACCCCCGCGGCCGCCGCGGCGGCGAGCGCCCGCTGGACCGCCGCCGCGTCGCCCTGGCCGAGGTCGCGGCGCCACGCCGCCAGCCGGGCCGGGGTGCCGGGCGTCGGCGCGAGGTCGTCGTCGCCGTAGTGGGGCAGGCGGCCGGCGATCTGGCGGGTCGCGTCGGTCGCCAGGTCGAGCACCGACCGGCCGGACGCCGCGAGCTCGGCGGACACCTCCGGCGCGAGTGCGGGCCGTTCGCCGGCGCGAAGCGGCCCCTGGCCGCCGACGACCACCGCGCCCGCCGCGAGCGCGAGGAACACCACGACCCCGGCGACCGCGAACACCTTCGGCAGCCACGACGCCGGCACCCCGGCCGAGCCGCCGCGCTGCCACGACCCGAGCACGACCCACAGCAGCCCGGCGCCGACGATCAGCAGCGGCACGCCCGCGTAGCCGTGCGCGGGTGATCCACCCTGCATCGGCGTCGCCGTCACCAGCCGCACCAGGACCAGCCCGCCCGCGCCCAGCGCGGCCAGCGCGAGACCGCCCGCGGCGAGCTTCGTCGGGCGCACGACGATCGCGATCAGGGCCGCCGCGATCACCGCGACGCCGATCGGCCACGCGCCCGGGCCGCCGGGGTCGAGGCCGGCCAGGTCGGTGCCGGACACCGTCGCCGCCGCGCCGCCGAGCCCCTGCACCAGCAGTTCCGGGTGGCGCAGCAGCACCGTCGGCCACGGCAACAGCAGCGCGAGCGGCAAGAGCACGACGATGCCGACCGACGCGATGCGCCGCGCGAGCCCGGTCGGCGCCGGCAGCACGACGAACCCGACCAGCAGTCCGGCGAGCGCGAGCCCGTGCGCGAGCGGGGAGAAGGCGCCGAGCACCGCCACCCCGATCGCCGACAGCGCGGACACGTGCAGCCAGCGCGTGTCCGCGCGCACGAGCAGCCCGGCGATGCCCGCGGCCACCAGCGGCAACGCGATGTGCACGACGACGACGTCGAGCCGGCCCTGCGCGACGCCGGCGGTCGCGGCGGGCAGCAGCGCGTACGTCGCGGCGATGACCGCGCGGACCCAGCGGCGCACGCGCAGCCGTCGAGTCGCCGCATACGCGCTCAGCGCCGCCAGGGGGATGTCGCCGAGGAGCAGGATCGCGACGAGCGCGGCCGGACCGCCGATCGGCGCGAACACCGCGCCGAGCGTGCCGAGCACCGGCAGCGTCGCCGACGCGGGCGCGCCGGTGCCGCCCGCGACCGCGTGCCACGGCGTCAGGTACGACGACCAGAGCTCGCCCAGCCCGCCGACCGGCAGCAGCTTGCCGCCGAAGAGGTCGAGGCCGAGCCGGGCCCGGTTGACGACCAGGCCCAGCGCCGTCATCACGACGAGCAGCACGACCGGCGGCGCGAAGATCGTCGCCGCGAGCACTCGCCGCCGGTTCACCTCGACGAAGACGATCTCCGGTTCGGTCTCTTCGACGACGGCCTGCGCGTCTTCGGTGTCGACCGCTTCGGGCGCCGGGGTTTCCGGCAGCGCGACCGCGACGAGCGTGCCCGGCTTGCGCAGCCCGTTCCCGCGCGAGCTGAGCCCGCGCAGCGCGCCCGCCGGGAGCGCGTCCGGCCCGACGGGACGGGTCTCGCGCGCGTCGAGCGCCTCCGGGGTCACCCACGCGGACTCGGTTTCGACGGTCTCGGGCACGCGGCCGAGCGCGACGTCTTCCTCGACGCCCCGGCGCACCAGGCCGACGACGCCGGCGCGCACGGCGTTGCGCAAGCGCGTCACGCGTCCGGTGAAGAGCCCGCGAACCGTGCCCGGCCGCGGATTCCGCCGTCGCCGGGCCCGAGCGGCGCGCAATCCGCCGCGTCCACTGAGGAGGTACGTCGCCGCGGCGAACTCGGCGCGGGCTTCGCCGGTGCGGCGCAGCAGGACGAAGGCGAGCGCGCGCAGCAGGGAGAGCAGCGGGAGCCGGATCATGCCCAGCCAGAAGGAAAACGGCGAGCAGTTCACGAGGAACACGCGCAGCCCGTGGGCGCGGTTCGCGGCGGCGAGCGGGGTGGCGACGGCGTCGGCCGCGCGTTGCCCGGTGGTGACGGCGCGCGCGTGCCGCACCCGCGCGGTCGGCACGGAGAGGACGAGCCCGCCGGCGGCGTTCGCGCGCCAGCCGAAGTCGAGATCCTCGCGCAGCAACGGGAATTCGGGGTCGAAGCCGCCCAGGTCGTCCCAGGCGTCGCGGCGCACGAGCGAGCCGGCGCTGGGCACGGCGAGCACCTCGGCGGGTTCGTCGCCGAGCGCGGCGATCTGCTGGCGGTGGCCGGAGGCGTCGGTGGACAGGCCGGCTTCGACGATCAGCCGCGGGTCGGTCCAGTCGAGGCCGAGCGAGCCGAGCACGGTCGCCGACGGGGTTTTGGTGGCGACGCGCAGGAGTTCGTCGAGGCAGTCGGGCTCGGGGGCGCAGTCGTCGTGGAGCAGCCACAGCCAGGATCCGGGGTCGCCCCAGCGCTCGGTGGCGTGCGCGACGGCTTCGGCGACCGCGGCGGCGAAGCCGGTATCGCTCGAAAGAGTGATGACCCCGGAGAGCACAGGCGCGGAATCCGGCCCGGGATCGGCGGCCGCTTCGGCGAGCAGCCGCGGGGTGGCGTCGGTGGACCCGGTGTCGACGGCGAGCACGTGCCGCGGCCGGACGGTGCTGCGGCGCAACGAAGAAAGCGCCAGCGGTAGCCAGTTTTCGCCGTTGTGACAGACCACAATGGCCAGAACGGGCGCGGTGCGCAGGACGGGCGGCGCGGCGGTGCGGGGCAACGAACACTCCGGATCAGGCGGCGGATCGGTGCGGCCACCCTACGGCCCCGGTTCGTCACCCGGTGGTGAACCCACGCCGTGTTCACCTCGTGGAATCACCGGTGACGCCACGCATCACCGGTGACTCCCCCTCTAGATCGCGCGTTTCTTCAGCTTGCGGCGCTCCCGCTCGGACAGACCGCCCCAGATGCCGAAGCGCTCGTCGTGGGCCAGCGCGTACTCAAGGCACTCGTCCTTGACCTCGCAGCCCAGGCAGATCCGCTTGGCTTCACGGGTGGAGCCGCCCTTCTCGGGGAAGAACGCCTCCGGGTCCGTCTGCGCGCACAGAGCGCGTTCCTGCCAATCCTGCTCTTCTTCGGTGGCATCGATGAGCTCGGTGAGATCTCCCAGAGCCTGCTCCGGGATCTCGCCCCAACTCATGACGTGCCCCCATTCCTTCCCATCGGCTTCCAACCGCACGTCCGCCTCCTCGCTCCCTAGCACTCCCCAGGCTGGCGGTGGTGAAACGACACTCGCCGTCCCCTCTAGGCGGCGAATGACATCACTGTGATTACACCCGTGTAGTGCGGTCAGGTCAAGCGGAGTAGCGAGTTCGGGGGACGTTCGGGCCCGATCGCGCAAGGGGACACGCCGGTAACTTCACACCGGGCATACGGAAGACTGGAAGCGTGCAGAAGTCAGCAGTGCGTCCCAGCCCGGTCTTCCTCGGCATCCTCGCGCTCACCGTCGCCGGCGGTGCGATGGCGGCGTTCGGGGACATCAACACGGTTTTCGTCCGCGACCGCGATCCGCTGCTCATCGCCGGCGTCGTGATCTTCGTCGCCGCCGGCTGGGTGGCGTCGCTGTCGCTGCACGAGTTCGGGCACGCGATGGTCGCCTACCGCGGTGGTGACTACAGCGTCGCCCACAAGGGTTACCTCACGCTGGACGTGCGGAAGTACACCGACCCGGTCCTGTCGATCGTCCTGCCGCTGATCTTCCTGATCATCGGCGGCATCCCGCTCCCGGGCGGCGCGGTGTGGATCAACCGGGGCGCGCTGCGCAACCGCGCGACGTCGTCGTGGGTGTCGCTGGCCGGGCCGCTGAGCAACCTCGCGGTGGGCGCGGCGCTGGCCTTGGTGGTGTCGCTGGTCCCGATGGCGGGCGGCCTGGTGATCGCGATGTCCTACCTGGCGCTGCTGCAGATCGTGACGTTCATCCTGAACATCCTCCCGATCCCGGGCCTCGACGGCTGGGGCGCGATCGAGCCGTACCTCCCCGCACAGGCGCGCGAACTCGGAGCGAAGGTGCGGCCGTGGGCGCCGATCATCCTGTTCGCGATCCTGTGGTTCTTCAAGCCGGCGAACACAGCGCTGTGGCAGGGGGCGTACGCGATCTTCGGCTCCTTCGGCGGCTATGTGGACGGTGCGCAGATCGGGTTCAGCGTGTTCCAGTTCTGGAACTGAGGTTCGCGCCGGGCACCGGGCGCGGAAGGTCACCGCGCGGCGGCGCGTGCTCGCTCAGCCAGCCGTGCGCGCTCTGCCACGCCTGCCGCAGCCCGGAGCGCTCGCCGAGGTAGTCCCCCGCCATGCCGACGACCGGCAGCTTGCCGATCGCCCGGTGCAGCAATCGCCCGCGGGGCCGCTTCTCCAGCTCTTCGGTGATCCCGCGTAAGCCGCGGCCCAGCCGCCAGAGCGTGCTCGCGGCGGCCTTGACCGTCGCCTTGCCGTGCTTCGTCTCGGACGCGGTGAGCTCTTCGGTCAGCCGGGCCGCTTCGTGCGCCTCCGCTGCTTCGTCGTGGCCCGCGGCGAGTCCGGGGGCGATGTCGCGGTGGAACAGCACCCACGCGATCAGCCGGACTCGCGTGCCGACGTCGGTGGTGCCGTACTCACCCGCGACGGCGCAGAGCAGCAGCCCCTGCGACGCCGCCCCGAGCGTGTCCTGCACCGGCACCTGGTCAGCGAGCGCCCCGCCGAGACCGGGGATCGCCGTCAGCAGGGCCGCGAACCGGCCGACGCGGTTCATCCACCAGCTCGACCGGTCGTGCGCGGACATCCGGGTCCACGCTTCCGTGCCGGGCACCTTCGCCGACGCCACGCCGCTGATCAGCTTCGCCTTCAGGCCGGACTCGACTCCGGCCAGGTCGTCCGCCGCGCGCGCCTGCACGCCGAACGGATCGGAGTCCCGCAGCGCGTCGAGCACCGGCCCGCACGCCAGTACGAACGGCCGCAACACGGCCACGATTCGCCCGTCGGAGATCGTCACGTCATGGGTCCTTCCGCCGCCGGATCCGGCGCCGGTGCGCCAGGCGTGGACCGGAGTCGGCGCCGGGCCGGGCCTTGTTACGGCTCCTCGGGCGGGAAGATCACGTGCGGTGCTCGGTCAACCAGACGTGCGCCCGTTTCCAGACCTCTCGCAACCCCGACCGCTCACCGAGGTAGTCACCCGCGGCGCCGACGATCGGCAACATGCCGATCGCACGGTGCAAGAAGTTCCCGCGCGGCCGCTTCTCCAGCTCCTCGGTGATCCCGAGCAACCCCCGGCCGAGCCGCCAGAGCGTGCGGCCCGCGGCCTTGATCGTCGCCTTGCCGTGCTTCTTCTCCGACGCCGTCAAATCCTCGGTCAGGCGCGCCGCTTCGTCGGCCTCCGCCGCTTCGTCGTGGTCCGGGTGTTTGCCCGCCGCGAGGTCCGCGTCGATGTCGCGCTCGAACAGCACCCACGCGATCAGCCGGACCCTCGTGCCGACGTCCGTCACGCCGTACTCGCCCGCGATCGCGCACAGCAGCAGCCCCTGCGACGCCGCCCCCAGCGTGTCCTGCACCGGGAGCCGGTCGGCCAGCGCGCCGCCCAAGCCCGGGATCGACGTCAGCAACGCCGTGAACCGGCCCACCCGGTTCATCCACCAGCTCGACCGGTCGTAGCCCGTCATCCGCGCCCACGCCGCCGTGCCCGGCACTTTCACCGACGTCACGCCGTGGATCAGCTTCGCCTTGAGACCCGACTCGACCTCCGCCAAGTCGTCGCCCGCGCGCGCCTGCAGGCCGAACGGGTCGGACTCGCGCAGCGCGTCCAGCATCGGCCCGCACGCCCGCACGAACGGCCGCAGCACCGCCACGACCTGCTTGTCGGAGATCGCTTCAGCCACGTCCCGAGTTCCTTCCCGCCGCCCGGCCCAGCCCGCCGCCGAGCACCAGCGCCCCCGGCAGCGCGCTCGCGCCGAGCAGCACCAGCGCCCGCCAGTCCTGGATCAGCACCACGTCGCCGCCCGGACCCAGCAGGCCGAGCCCGAACACGACGACCACCCACACCGCGAGGGGTACCCACGAAAGCCCGGGCCGCACCAGCTTCGCCGTCGTCGACACCAGCCACGGCGTCGTGACGGCGCCGACGACGACCGTCACCGGCAGCGGCACCACGCCGATCCGCAGCGGCAGGAAGAACAGCTCCAGCACGGCCAGCAGGACCGTGTCGAGGACGAGCAGCACCAAGAGCAGCCGCTGGTCCCAGGTCAAGGGCTCCGGCACGGTCACAGCCCGCCGAACAGGTCGTCCGCCGCACCCTCGGCCGGGCCGTGCGCCAGGACGAAGGAGTCGTGCGCCGGGATCGGCTGGGCCACCTCGTTCGTCAGCGCGAAGTACGGGACGGCGCCGTCGACCACGGCCAGCTGCGTCGCGTGCGCGCGCAGCGCCGCCAGCTTCGCCGGGACGTACGCGGCGACGTCGAGCGTCGTCGTGATCTCTTCGTCCGGCGTCGCGGGCAGCTCGTCGTCCGGCGGCACGGCGAACACCGTGTCCCCGCCGGTACGCAGCGCGGCCAAGCCGGCGCGGACCGCGTCGCGCGACGTCACCGTGTGGAACACCCGCGTCACCGACTCCGCGCGGGGAGCCGCGGCCATCGTGATCTCGTGGGCGCGGATGTGGTCGGGGTGGCCGTAGCCGCCGAAGGCGTCGTAAGTGACGACTACCTGCGGCCGGACCTCGTCGAGGATCTCCGCCAGCTGCGCGGCCTGCTCCTCGGCGCTGCCGCCGGTGAAGGCCCGCGGGTGCGACGCCGAGGGCGTGCCCGCCATGCCCGAATCGCGCCACCGGCCGATCCCGCCCAGATAACGATGTCGTGACACCCCCAGCGCGGCGCACGCGCGCTGCAGCTCGGCGACGCGGTAGCCGCCCAGCTGGTCGGCGGCCCACGCACCGAGCCCGGCCAGCTCGCCGAGGCCGGCCATGACCTCGCCTTCCTCACCGAGCGTGCAGGTCACCACGGTCACCTCGGCGCCTTCGGCAGCGTATCGTGCGATCGTGGCGCCGGTGGTGATGCTCTCGTCGTCGGGATGGGCGTGAACGAGCAGCAGCCTGCGCGGTACCGGGGAGATCACGGGTTGAGCGTAATTCCCGTGCTCCGACCTTAGTCGGGGACACCCTCGGTTATCCTCGCGCGAGTCGCGACCGCCGCGTCGCGATCGTCTGTACCCCCACGAAGGGCATCTTGGTGAGCACTGAAGCAACTTCGGCGGACGTCGCCGGCGTGTCCGGATCCGTTCTGTCGATCTCCGACCTGAGCGTGTCGTTCCAGACCGAGGACGGCGTCGTGGACGCCGTCAAGGGCATCGGGTTCGACGTGCAGCCGGGCGAGATCGTCGCCGTGGTCGGGGAGTCCGGGTCCGGCAAGTCCGTCACGTCGATGTCGGTGCTGGGCCTGCTGCCCAAGACCAGCCGGATCGCCGGCGAGCTGCGCCTCGGCGAGCGCAACCTGGCGGATCTCAAAGAGAAGGACATGCAGAAGATCCGCGGCAACCAGGTCGCGATGATCTTCCAGGAGCCGATGACCGCGCTGAACCCGGTCTACACGGTCGGCTGGCAGCTGCGCGAGGCCCTGCGCTCGCACCTGGACATCTCCAAGGCCGCCGCGGACAAGCGCGCGGTCGAGCTGCTCGACATGGTCGGCATCCCGAACCCGGAGCTGCGGTTCAAGCAGTACCCGCACCAGCTCTCGGGCGGTCTGCGCCAGCGCGTCGTCATCGCGATGGCGATCTCCTGCGACCCGAAGGTGATCATCGCCGACGAGCCGACCACCGCGCTCGACGTCACCGTCCAGGCGGAGATCCTGGGCCTGCTGCGCAAGCTGCGCGACACCCTCGACACGGCGATCGTGCTGATCACGCACGACATGGGCGTCGTCGCCGACATGGCCGACCGCGTCATCGTGATGTACCAGGGCGAGATCGTCGAAGAGGCCCCGTCGCGCGAGCTGTTCGCGTCGCCGAAGGAGGACTACACCCGGCGGCTGCTGGCCGCGGTGCCGGTGCTCGGCCAGCGCCCGGAGGGGCGCCGGCTGCTCGACGACTCCGGGATCGCCCCCGACAGCACCGAGGCGGCCAAGATCGCCGAGGAGATCCGGCTGGCCGACGCCGAGCTCGAGGCCGTGATCGAGGAGGCCGCGCCGGCCCTCGAGATCAAAAACCTGGTGCTCGAGTACCCGGGCCGCCGCGGTCAGGGCAAGAACCGCGCGGTCGACGACGTCTCGCTGACCATCGCCAAGGGCGAGATCGTCGGCCTGGTGGGCGAGTCCGGCTCGGGCAAGACGACCGTCGGCCGCTGCGCCGTCGGTCTGCTCCGGGCGACCCAGGGCACCATCGCGATCGCGGGCAAGGACATCACGAAGATGTCGGCGAAGGAGCTTCGCCCGCTTCGCCGGTACTTCTCGATCGTGTTCCAGGACCCGGCGTCGACGCTGGACCCGAAGATGACGATCGGCGAGTCGATCGCCGAGCCGATGGTGCTGCACAAGGTGCTGTCCGGCAAGGAGCTGTCCGCGCGCGTGCGCTCGCTGCTCGACAAGGTCGAGCTGGGCGGGCACTACATGAACCGCTACCCGCACGAGCTCTCCGGCGGCCAGCGCCAGCGCGTCGCGATCGCCCGCGCGCTCTCGCTCGACCCGGCGCTGCTGATCGCGGACGAGCCGACGTCGGCGCTGGACGTGTCGGTGCAGGCCCGCGTGCTGGACCTGTTCCTCGACCTGCAGCAGTCGCTGCAGTTCGCGTGCCTGTTCATCAGCCACGACCTCGCGGTGGTCGACCTGCTGGCCGACCGCGTCGCGGTGATGCAGCACGGCAAGCTCGTCGAGGTCGGCACGCGCGACCAGGTGCTGCACTCGCCGCAGCAGGACTACACGCGCCGCCTGCTGTCGGCGGCGCCGGTGGCGGACCCGGTGCTGCAGGCCGAGCGCCGCGCGGCCTGGGAGGCCGGCAAGCTGGCCCCCGTCGCCGACTGAGACCGGCTCACGCCGAAGGCCGCCACCCGGACCTGGGTGGCGGCCTTCGGTGTTTCACGGGTGGTGGGGCAGGCCGAAGGCCGGGTCCGCCTCGTCCGGCTGCTCCGGGGCGTACTGGCGCAACTCGCCGTCGCGGAACATCCAGACGCGGAAGAACAGCTGCTCCTGGTCCATCAGGAAGAGCTGTACGGCGTGCGGGACCGACCACGGGAGCGTCCGCACCCGGCCCAGCAGCGCCTCCGGATCGGCGTGGTTGAGCACGCCGGCCCAGACCGCGCACTCCGGGTACTTCCCGCCACCCCAAGGCGGCTCCGCACCGTCGGTCATCCTGCGGAGGAAGCCGCAGCCGAGGGCGGCGGAGTCGTGGCGGAGCGGCGCTTCGGTGCGCAGCCACTCGCTCAGGGTCTCGACGGCCTTCCAGTCCTCCATCGCGGTGGACAGCATCATGTTCGTCACCCAGCTCACCAGGCGATCCTGCCTGGTCATCGCGCGAAAACGGAAGCGGGGGTGACCGGAAACCGGTCACCCCCGCGTCACGCGTTCAGGCGGTCAGGCCTTCATCCTCCGCTGCCGCGGGTCGAAGGCGTCGCGCAGACCGTCACCGATGAAGTTGATCGTCAGCGAGATCAGCACGAGCACGATGAACGGCCCGAAGAACAGCGCCGGCCGCGTCTGCAGCTGGGCGTAGTTCTCCAGGATGACGCGGCCGAGCGAGGTGTCCGGCAGCTGGACACCCAGGCCGATGAACGACAGCGCGGCTTCCGCCAGCACGGCCTGCGCGACCGCGAGGGTCGCGTTGACCGTGATGCTGCCGACCATGTTCGGCACCAGGTGCTTGAAGATGATCCGGAACGTGCCGGCACCCGAGGCGCGAGCCGCGTCGACGAACTCGCGCTGGGACAGCGACATCGCTTCGGCGCGGGTGATCCGGGCGATCTGCATCCAGCCGAACGCCGCCAGCACCAGCGCGACGATGTACCAGGAGCCGCTCCCGAACACCTTCGCCAGGATGGCCGCCGCGGCGATCTGCGGGATGATCAGGAACAGGTCCGTCACCCGCGAGACCGCCGAGTCGGTGAACCGGCGCAGGTAGCCCGCGAGCGCCCCGAGCACGACGCCGACCACGGTCGACAGGATCGACACCGTGAGCGCGATGAGCAGCGAGAACTGGGTGCCGCGCAGGATCTGCGACACCATGTCCTTGCCGACCTGCGTCGTGCCCAGCGGGAAGTCGCCGTTCGGCTTCGCGAACGAAGGGAACGAGCTGTCCTCGTAGCTGTGCTTCCAGAATAGCGGCAGGATGATGCTGAGCAGCACGATCAGCACCAGCACCGCGGTCGACGCCATGGCCAGCTTGTGGTGCAGGAACTTCCGGAGCACCAGCTTGCCCTGGCTCCGGGGTTCGGGCAGCGCCTCCGGTGGGAGGGTTCCGTCCTTGGTCGCGCTCTCGGTCGCGAGAAGGGAGTTCAAGTCAGCCAACGCGAATCCTCGGGTCCAGGATGCCGTACACCAGGTCGGCGATCAGGTTGGCGACGATCACGCTGGTGGCGATGACCACGAGCCAGCCCATCATCACCTGAGTGTCGTTCTTCGAGACGGCTTCCACCAGCAGTGTGCCCATACCGTGCCAGTTGAACACCGTTTCGGTGATGATCGCCCCGGCGAGGACCGAGCCGAAGTTCACCGAGAACAGCGTCGTCACGGGGATCAGGGCGTTGCGGAACGCGTGCCGGAAGATGACCCGGCCACCTCCGAGGCCCTTGGCCCGCGCGGTGCGCACGTAGTCGGAGTTCATCACCTCGAGCATCGAGGCCCGCTGGAACCGGCTGTACGCGGCGAAGCTGATCGCCATGATCGACAGCGTCGGCAGCAGGTAGGCGCCGATGGTGCTCGTGATGAAGTCCCCGACGCCGTCGGTCTTCAGCTGTTCCGGGCTGGTCGTGCGTAGCCATGGATTGCCGAGGACGTCCTGCAGACCGAGGTCGCGGACCCAGCCGTTGATCTCGATCGCGTAGTTCTTCAGGACGATCGCGATGCAGAAGATCGGCATGGAGAACAGCAGGAAGGCCAGCGTGGTGGCCAGGTAGTCGATGATCGAGTACTGCTTCACCGCGGCGAGGACGCCGACGATGATCCCGATGATCAGCGCGAGGATCTCGGCTCCGACGACCAGCTTGAACGTGACGCCGAACGCGGCCATCACCTTCGGCGCGACCGGCTGCAGCGCGTTGCCCTGCGCGATGGACGTGCCCCAGTCACCCGACAGGAAGTCGCCGAGCCAGCTGAAGTAGCGCGGCACGACGCCCTGGTCCAGGCCCAGCTTGTGGGAGAGGGAGTCCAGGGCTGCCTTGCTGATGTTCGGGTTGTGCCGCAGCTCGCCGAGCGGGTCACCGGTGGCGGCGACCATCACGAACGACAAAAAGGTCCCGACCAGCAGGACGGGAATCGATATCGCCAGACGGCGAAGGATGTAGATCACCAGGTTCAACGAACTGCTCCTCATCCGGGCCTGGTCGTCAGAAGTGCGCTGGGACCGCTGCCCGGTTGTCTACCGTAGTGGGGGTAACCCTACGGTCAACAGCTACTTCCGGTGGGTCCCGGGGCCCGGCTCGTGGCCGGGCCCCGGGACCTTCCAGGTCATCTGGAACGAGGGGAACGAAGAGGCGGGGCAAGCCCTACTTCTTCTGCTCCCACTCGCCGACGTTCCACAGGACACCGTTGTAGGACTGCATGTACGCACGGTCGATGCCCTTGAACGCCCACATGCTCGGCGTCTGGAACAGCGGGAGCGTCGCGTACTTGTCCGCGATGGCCTTGTCGGCGGCCTGGTAGCTCTGCAGCTTCACCTGCTCGTCGGTCGCGCCCACAGCGGTCTTGAACGCCTCATCGATCTTCGGGTCGCAGAGGTTCTGGTAGTTCTGGTCACCACCGGCTTTCGGGCAGACGTAGATCGAGCGCGACTGCGACTTGAACGGCGGGGAGGACCAGCCGAACAGGGCGATGTCGTAGTCACCGGTCGAGACGCGGCCACCCTTGAGGAAGTTGGCGTCGGTCTCGTCCTTGACCTCGATACCGGCCGCCTTGGCCTGCGAGATGATGATCTCGACGGTCTGGCTGCGGCGGGCGTTCTGGTTGTGCGTGATCTTGAACGAAGCCCGCTGGCCACCCTTGGCGAAGATGCCGTCGGCACCCTTCGCCCAGCCCGCGTCGGTCAGCGTCTTCGCCGCCGCCTCGGCACCCAGGCCGGCCTTGCTGCCGTACAGGTCGGTGTAGCCCTCTTCACCCTGGAAGAACACGATCGAGTTCAGCGGGGCCGCGTCGGCCTGGACTTCCTTGAGCAGCTTGTCGGTGATCGCCTTGCGGTCGACGACCTCGAAGAACGCCTTGCGGAGCGCGTCGTCCTTGAACATGCGGTTGAACTGCAGGTCAAGGTGCTCGTAGGTCAGCTGCGAGGCCGAACCGTAGGTCACGCCCTGCGCCGCGAGGCCCTTCATCGTGTTGGCCGCGGTGGCGTCCGGCTGGGTCGACGCCGCGACGTCGATCTCGCCGTTCTGCAGCGCGGTCGCCATGGCCTTGGTGTCTTCCATGGCGCGGACCACGAGCTTGGCCGGGCCGCCCTTGCCGCCCGCCCACTTCGGGTTCTTGACCAGTGTGACGGACTTCTGGTTCGCGTCGAACGAGTCGATCATGTACGGGCCGGAGGCCGGCATGATCGACTTGTCGAAGCCCTTCCACTTGTTCGTCCAGAAGTCGCCGGCCTTGGAGAGCTGGGCCGGGTCACCGGTCGGCGCGAGCTTGGTGATGTCCGCGATGCCGGTCTTCTGCTCGAGGATGTGCGCCGGCAGGATCTGGACGCCGCTGAACAGGCCCTTGTAGTCGAGGTACGGCTCGCTGAAGTCCGTCTCGAGGGTCAGGTCGTCCTTGCAGGTCGCCGTCTTGATCTTGTCGTAGCCGGTGGTCGAGGCCGCGTCGAACGGGTTCTTGCCCTCGGCGCCCTTCGCCTGGCCGCTCTGCGCCAGCCAGGCCAGGTAGAAGTCCTTGCAGTTGAAGGGGGCGTCGTCCGACCACTTCAGGTTCGGCTTGATCTTGTACGTGACGACCTGGGGGTCCTTGGAGGTCACGTCGACCGAGTCGAGGATGTCCTTGTTGAGCAGGATCTTGTTGTTGCCGTCGAGGACGAACGCGTCTTCGAGCACGGCGGTCAAGATGTAGGTGTTGTACGAGCTGTTGGTGTCCGGGGTGTTGTTGTTGTACCCGGAGTACCCGTCGTCGATCCCGACCGTGACCGTGCCGTCCCAGCCCTTGACGTCCGCGAGCTTGAACGTGTCACCCTGCTCGGCCTTGCCGACCGCCATCGCCTTGACGTCGGTCGACGACCCGTTCTGGTCGGTGCTGCCCGAGCCCGAGTCGCCACCGCTGCAGGCGCTCAGCAGCAGCGAGGCGCCTGCGACGAGCGACAAGGCGGAGACTGCTTTGGTTCTCCTCATGAAGTGTGCCCTCCTAGCACTGAGCCCTTGAATTGTGACAAGGACCCACACCGCTCCGGTTTGGTGCCGGAGCCTACGACACGCCAAGCGACACTCAACTGGCGCACTGCGGGAGCACGCTAGAAAGGAAAAGCACCGACAGTCACCAGTTCAGGGTCGATCGTGACCAAAGGGTGACTTCCAGCCGACATCCAGAAATACGACGGTTACCTCACGGATTCATCCAGTCCCACTCGAAGGCGTGCGTCAAGATCACCCGGTAGTACTGAATGCGTAGCCGAGCGATTACTTCGGGCCGCGAGTCCAGTTCACGGCGGACCCGAACGGGCCCACCATCGGTGGACCGGGGGTCACGCCCGAGATGCCCGAACCGATCGCCAGGGTGTCAGCCGATTGGAACAGCGGAATGACCACGTTCTGGCGCCAAAGTTCAGGCTCCAGGGTGGTCAGGGCTTCGGCGATCGGCGTCGCCCCGGAGAGCGCCGCGTCGATCGAGGGCTGCAGCGCCGGATCGCAGAACCCCGCCGAATTGCCCGGAACGACGGGCTTCGCCCGGTCGGCGCCGGCGGCGGTCTGCTCGGGGCGGCAGCCGAAGGTCGAGGCGAGCACCGAAGCCGTGTCGCCGCCCACCGCCTGCGGCACGACCGCGATGTCGACACCGACGCTGCCCGCCGAGTCGCCGGTCGCCTGCTGGACCCCGTTGACGACGGGCATCGCGAGCAACCCGCTGAACAGGTCCCGCGGCTGCGGCGTGATCGCGTTGACCTCGACGCCCTGCGCGACGAGCTGGCTGGTGAGCTCCTTGGCGATCGTCGCGTACGGCTCCTGGGTGCCCGGCGAGGCGATGACCAGCGAAAGCGCCTTGCCGTTCTTGCGCCAGGTGCCCGCGGTCTTGGCGTAGCCGGCCGCCTTCAGCGACTCCTCGGCCTTCGCGACGTCGGGCGCGGTCGGCGGGCCGGGCGGGATGGTCGCCGTGTAGCCCTTCACCGACGGCGCCGTCACCTGCGCGTCGGCGTGGAGCTGCGACGACGGGCCGCCGTTGACGCCTTCGGTGATCAGCTTGGTCCGGTCGATCAGCGCCGCGATCCCGGCCCGCACCTGGGCGTCCTGCAGGGTGGCGCTGACCGGGCGCAGCAGCACGTCGGCCACCAGCGGCCGGGCCACGGTGTGCAGCTGCACGGCCGGGCCGAGCTCGCCGAGCAGCTTGAGCTCGTCGCCGGTGGTCCTGGCCAGCGCGAACTGGTCGTTGCCGCTGCGCAGCGCGGCGAGCAGCGTGCTCTGGTCCGAGCGGCGCAGCACGATCCGGTCGATCGCGGCGGGCTTCTCCCAGTAGCGCTCGTTGCGCTCGAGGATGACCTCGCCGCGGGCGGTGTCGAGGCTCTTGATCGAGAACGGGCCGGCGATGGCCGGGAAGTTCGAGGCCAGGGCCCCGCGCCAGCCGTCGGGCGCGTCCTTGAGCAGGTGCGCGGGCAGCAGGTCCGAGAAGAGCGTCTGCCAGCCGGGGTACGGCTTGGCGAAGGTGACCTCGACGCGCTTGCCGCCTTCGCGGGACTGCAGGTCGGAGATCTGCCGGTAGCCGGCGGGCTCGATCACGCCGGGCTGGTCGCGCATCTGCGTGCGCAGGTAGTCGAAGTCCTCGGCGGCGATGGGCGCACCGTCGGACCAGGACGCGTCCGGCCGGATCTCGTAGGCGACCACGAACGGCTGCTGCGAGATCACCTCGGCGGACTTCATCAGGTTCTTGTCGAGCTGGGTGCTGCCGTCGTCCTTCTGGCGGAACACCGAGGGCAGCAGCAGCTGCGACAGCGCCGAGGTGACCTGCGAGGAGTCGGCGAGGTTGTGCGGGTTGTACCCGCCGAGCACGTCGTCGACCCCGACGACGATCTGCGACGGCGTCTTCCCGGTGGTCGAGGCCGGCGGCACCGACGACGACACCAGCGGTGGCGGCGGGGTGTTCGAGCAGGCGGTGACCAGCACGGCCGCGAGCGCCAGCACCGGCACCGCCTTGCGATTCACCCGCACGCCCCGTTCCTCCCCAGATTCCGCCGATCGGGTCAGCCATGCTCCCACGGCCGCGTCCGCCGCCGGAACCGAGATTCCCACACCCGGATCGGCCGGGTCCGGCCCCCCTGGGTGCCGCTATGGGAAAGGACGCGCAAACCACCGTCCGGGTTCCCGGACCGTTCCGGAACGGCGGAACGAACACGCGCCGGACACGGGCCGGGATTCACGCGGTGGTGAACACCAGGCTTCGAGCCCTCCGCGACCCCTATAAAGATATAAGGAGAAGAACGGCGGAATTCGTGACGTCGCGTCGGCCTATTCTCCACCCACCGTGACGGATGGGCAACGAAAAAACCTCCCGGCGGGATACCCCGGGAGGTTTTTTCGCGTTATTCGCCGATCAGCCGTTGTCGCGGCTCTTCGCGCGCGAACGCTCCTTCGCGCGGGTATTGACGTCCAAAGTCACCTTGCGGACGCGGACGACCTCCGGCGCGACCTCGACGCACTCGTCGACCGAGCAGAACTCCAGCGCCTCTTCCAGCCCCATCTTGCGCGGGCGGGCCAGCGTCTCCATCACGTCGGCGGAGGACTGACGCATGTTGGTCAGCTTCTTCTCCTTGGTGATGTTGATGTCGAGGTCCTCGAAGCGCGGGTTCTCGCCCACGACCATGCCCTCGTACACCTCGGCGCCCGGCTCGACGAAGAACGTGCCGCGGTCGGCCAGCTGGATCATCGCGTACGCGGTGACCGGGCCGGTGCGGTCGGCGACCAAGGAGCCGCTGTGCCGGGTGCGGATCTCGCCGGCCCACGGGAAGTAGCCCTCGAACACGTGGTTCGCGATGCCGGTGCCGCGGGTCTCGGTGAGGAAGTCGGTGCGGAAGCTGATCAGGCCGCGCGACGGGAGCACGTACTCGAGCTTGATCCGGCCGGTGCCGTTGCCGCTCATGTCCTCCATGCGGCCCTTGCGCGCCGCCAGGAGCTGCGTGATCGCGCCGAGGTGCTCCTCCGGCGAGTCGATGTAGAGGCGCTCGAACGGCTCGTGCAGCTTGCCGT
Organism: Amycolatopsis sp. NPDC114478; assembly: GCF_055633805.1. Lineage (NCBI taxonomy): Bacteria > Bacillati > Actinomycetota > Actinomycetes > Pseudonocardiales > Pseudonocardiaceae > Amycolatopsis > Amycolatopsis sp. NPDC114478. The sequence continues at coordinate 848,632 of NZ_JBVKDO010000001.1, forward strand.
CGATCGTGCGCAGCACGACCTGCGGCTTGCCGACGGTCAGCTCGAAGCCCTCGCGGCGCATCTGCTCGACGAGGATGGCCAGCGCCAGCTCACCACGGCCCTGGACCTCCCAGGTGTCGGGTCGCTCGGTCGGCAGGACGCGGATGCTGACGTTACCGATCAGCTCCTGGTCCAGGCGGGCCTTGACCAGCCGCGCGGTGACCTTGTCGCCGCCGTTGCGCCCGGCCAGCGGCGAGGTGTTGACGCCGATGGTCATCGAGATGGCGGGCTCGTCGACGGTGATCCGGGGCAGCGCCACCGGGTTGTCCGAGTCGGCGAGGGTGTCGCCGATCGTGATGTCCGGGATGCCGGCGATGGCGACGAGCTCGCCCGCGCTGGCCTCGGTCGCCGGGACGCGGGTCAGCGCCTCGGTGACGAGCAGCTCGGAGATGCGGACGTTCTGGACGGTGCCGTCTTCGCGCATCCAGGCCACGGTCTGGCCCTTGCGCAGCTTGCCGGCGTGGATGCGGATCAGCGCGATGCGGCCGAGGAAGTTGGACGCGTCGAGGTTGGTGACGAGCGCCTGCAGCGGCGCATCGAGGTCGGCGGCCGGCGGCGGCACGTGCCGGAGCAGCGTGTCGAACAGCGGGTCGAGGTTCTCACTCTCGGGGATCTCGCCGTCGGCGGGCTGCTCCAGGCTCGCCTTGCCGGCGCGCGCGGAGGCGTAGACGACCGGGAGGTCGAGGATCGCGTCGTGGTCGGCGTCCTCGATGTCGCTGGCCAGCTCGAGCAGCAGGTCGTGCGTCTCCTCGACGACCTCGGCGATCCGGGCGTCCGGGCGGTCGGTCTTGTTGACCAGCAGGATCACCGGCAGGCCGGCTTCGAGCGTCTTACGCAGTACGAAACGGGTCTGCGGCAGCGGGCCCTCGGACGCGTCGACCAGCAGGACGACGCCGTCGACCATGGCCAGGCCGCGCTCGACCTCGCCGCCGAAGTCGGCGTGACCGGGGGTGTCGATGACGTTGATCGTCACCGAGCCCTCGGGCGTCTGGCGGTGGATCGAGGTGTTCTTCGCCAGGATCGTGATGCCCTTTTCCCGCTCGAGCTCACCGGAGTCCATCACGCGGTCGACGAGCTCGGCCCGTTCGGCGAAGGCGCCGGACTGGCGCAGCATCGCGTCGACGAGCGTGGTCTTGCCGTGGTCGACGTGGGCGACGATCGCGACGTTGCGCAGGTCGGGCCGGGTCTTACCGGTCGGCCGGCCGGTTTCGACGGTAGCGCTGGCTGCGGGCACGCGAAGACTCCTGAACTTCAAGGGGTGGGTGGCCGCGCAAGCCGTTCAGGCATCCCGTGACCGGCTCTGGTCACACGCGGACCTCACCCAGGATACCTGCCACCCCATTGTGAGCGGCCCCACGCCCCCTAGACGGTTAGGCTGACCTAACGTGGAAACCCGGTGAAGGTCGCCGATCCGGAAGGTGCGTGCGCGTGGGCAAGAAGCACGACGACCCGCGGAAGGTCGTGCGCAAGCTGATGAAGGCCGGCAAGGTCAAGAAGAAGTGCTGCCGGTCGAAGCCGCGCTGCAAGAAGTGCCCGGTGTTGGCTCTGAAGAAGGCGAAGCTGGACCTGGCCGCTTGAGTTCTAGTGGGGCACGGCCTCGTTGAGCAGCCTGAGCTCCGGCGCGGTCTTCGTCGGCGAGAACTCGATGACCTCGTACTGCGCGAGGTGCTTCACGCAGAACGGGTCGGACGCCAGGATGGCGTCGAGCTTCCCGCGGGACATCGGGCGCGTGATGATCACGCCGCCGGTGCGCGGGTTCCGCCGCCCGGACGCCAGGAAGTGGCCGTGCTCGTACTGCTTGTTCAGCCACTCGGCGTGGTCCGGGAGCGCGTAGTCGATTTCCTCGATCGGGGCCGTGTAGTTCAGCAGGACGACATACATGGTTAAGACGGTAGACCCGCGCGGCCGATCCCGCGTCCGGACGATACCGAGTGGTGACGGTCATCGGCTATGCTCGGTGTATGCAAGCGCAGACGTCCAGCTGGTGGCCGCCCTCGGCGGCCGTCTAGTCCTGCGCTGATCACCAGCGGCCGCCCCGGACGGGCGGCCTTTTTCATGCCTTCTCCGGGGTGGTCCCCACCTCGGAAAGGTCGTCCCATGAGCAAGCTGTCCGGCATCACGCCCTCCGGTCACGTCCACCTCGGCAACTACCTCGGGGCCGTGCGCCGCTGGGCTCGCGAGGGCGGCGCGGACGACCTGTACTTCGTCGCCGACCTGCACGGCATGACGACGCCGCACAACCCGGCGAAACTCCGATCCCTGGCCCGCGAACAGCTGGCGGTGCTGATCGCCGCCGGCATCGATCCCGAGCGGGTGTTCGTCCAGTCCGACCTCGCCCGCGAGCTGGGCGCGCTGACGTGGGTTCTGGAGTGCACCTGCAACTACGGCGAAGCCGCGCGGATGATCCAGTTCAAGGAGAAGTCCAAGGGGCAGGCCGGCGTGCGGCTGTCCCTGCTGACCTACCCGGCGCTGATGGCCGCGGACATCCTGCTGCAGGGCGCGGACGAGGTGCCGGTCGGCGAGGACCAGCGCCAGCACGTCGAGCTGACGCGCACGCTGGCCAAGCGCTTCAACGGCACGTACGGCGACGTGTTCACCATCCCGCGGGCAGTGCTCCCACCGGCGGGCGCGCGGGTGAAGGACCTCGCGGACCCGACGCGCAAGATGTCCAAGTCGGCGCGCGACGCGGCGGGCGTGGTATTCGCGCTCGACGAGCCCGACCAGATCCGCCGCAAGATCCGCCGGGCGGTAACCGACGGCGAGACGGTCCCGGCGCACGAACCGGACACCCGGCCGGGGATGGCGAACCTGCTGGAGATCCTGGCCGCGTGCCGGGGAGGTTCGCCGGCCGACCTGGCTTCGGAGTTCTCCTCGTACGGAGCGGTGAAGGACGCGGTCGCCGACGCGGTGATCGAGGAGCTGCGCCCGCTGCGTGAACGCGCGTTAACGCTGCTCGACGACGTAGCGGAGCTGGACCGGGTCCGCAAGGCGGGCGCGGAGCGCGCCCGGGAGCGCGGGTCCCACCGGCTCGACGCGGCGCTGCGGATGATCGGGGCGAATTGAAGGTCCGCGTCCTGCTCCCGGCTCAGGAGAGCAGCTCCCGGAAGGCCGGGAGCAGGATGCGGTCGGCGGGCAGCCAGTCGACGTCGTCGAGGTCATCGAGCCCGAGCCACCGGACGGCGAGGTGTTCGACCGCGCGCGGCTCTTCCCCGGGCGAAACGAGCTTCGCGGCATAGATGCGGAGGACCTTCCCGCCGGGCAGCGGGACGTCTTCCCCGACGCGCGCACCGACCTCGATGACGACGTCGAGCTCCTCACTGCACTCACGAGCCAGCGCGAAGGCCTCGGACTCGCCCTCCTCGACCCGGCCACCAGGCAGTTCCCACTGCCCGGTGTGCTTCGGCGGCCAGGCCCGCTGCTGGGCGAGCAGCTTGCCGTCCCGCACCAGGGCGGCACCCACGATCACACCGTTCACAGCCCCGGAATCTACCCGGAAGCCCCTCTGACTGGCCGGACGACGCCACCTTACGGCGTAAGGCACCTTACGTCGTAAGAATATGCCGCGCTGCTGTCGTGCATGTCTGGGTGCGGTCGTGCATGTCCGCGCTGCAGTCTGGCATGTCCGCGCTTCAACCGTGCACGTCCGCGCTGCAGTAGCGCAGGTCCGCGCTCCAGCGGTGCATGTCCGCGCCGCAGTCGCGCAGGTCCGGACTGCAGCCGTGCATGTCCGCACTGCAGTCATGCATGTCCGCGCCGCAGTCGTGCATGTCCGCGCTTCAGCCGCGCGAGCCCGCGTCCTCCCCCGCGGCCGTGCGCCAGGCGACCACGAACCGCGCCCCGCCGTCCGGGGACTCGCTCACCTGTACCCGGCCACCTCGGCGCCGGACCGTCTCCGCCACCATCGCCAGCCCGAGTCCCGTCCCGCCGGACGATCGGGCTCGGTCGTCGGCGATCCGGTAGAACCGGTCGAACACCTTCTCGCGGTGCTCCGGTGCGATGCCCGGGCCGTCATCGTCCACCACCACCCGCACCGACGAGCGCGACGCCAGCACCGACACCACTATCTCCCCGCGCGCGTAGCGGCACGCGTTGCGTAGCAGGTTGTCCAGCACCAGCTCCACCTCGGCGTGCGCGGCCGACGCCCACGCCTGCGGGACCGCGTTGCTCACCCGCGCCTCGGGCGCCCCCGTCGGCAGCCGCGCGACCGCCGCGCGGACCTCGCTGACCAGCTCGACCGGCTCCGCGGGCGGCACCTCCCCCGCGTCCGACCTGGCCAGTGACAACAGCCCATCCAGCAGCGACGACAGCCGCTCGGCCTCCGTCAAGATGTCCGACAGCGTCTCCTGGGACAGCTCCGGATCCGGGTTGGTCACCGCGACCTCGGCCTGCACCCGGATCGACGCGACCGGCGACCGCAGCTCGTGCGCCGCGTCGCCGGTGAACCGCCGGAGCCGGTCGCTCGCCAGCTCCTGCCGCTCCATCAGCGCGTTGAACTCCTCCGCCAGCGCGCGCAGCTCGTCGTGCGAGTCCGGCAGCGCCAGCCGCGCGCCCGGCGGCAGCGCGCGCACCGAACCCCGCATGCGCGCCACCGGGCGCAGCGACAGGCGGACCACCAGCCACGTCGCGAAGCCGGCGACCAGCGCGCCGACCGACGCGACGACCACCAGCCACACCCCGCCGTAGTGCACCGCCGCGGAGAACCCGACGAGCCCGGCCCCCGCCACGACCAGCCGTTGCGACCCGTCCGGTGTGCTGACGACCGTCCCGAGGTACCGCGCGCCGTCGCGCTGGACCGGCTGTCCCGCTTTCAGCGTCGAGATGTCGTACAACGTAAGGCCGGTCGGTGTGCCGCCGTCCACCGGCGCGCCCGCGATGTCGAGCACGCGCAGCGTCACCGGTGCCGCGCCGGACAGCGGGCGCCCGGCGCTTACGTCGGCGCCGGCCGGGCCGAGCGCGGCCGAGAGCTCGCGGTCGACCGAGCCGATGAGCAGCGGGGAGAGGTTGGACGCGGCCAGCGCGGCCAGCCCGAGCAGGCAGGCCAGGGTGACCGTCGCGGCCAGCAGGGTGATCCGGACCTGCAGGGACCGGCCCCGCCACCAGGAGCTCACGGGGTGATGACCTCGTCGAGCTGCGCGTCCGAGGCCAGGTAGCCGTGCCCGCGCACCGTCCGCAGCAGCGCGCCGGCGCCGACAGCGTCCAACTTACGTCGTACGTATCCGACGTATACCTCGACGAGGTTGCGCGTGACCGCCTGCTCCTCGCCCCAGACCGCGCGCAGCAGCTCGTCCTTCGTGACGACCGTGCCAGCCCGGCCGACGAGCACCTCCAGCAGCGCGAACTCGCGCGGGCTCAGCCCGACCTCCTCGCCGTGCCAGTGCACCTGCCGCAGCCCGCGGTCGACCGCCAGCGCACCGAGGCGCAGCGTGCCGCGGCCCGCTTCCGGTCCGGCGCGGCGCAGGGTCGCGCGGACCTGTGCCACCAGCACCACGAAGGAGAACGGCTTGACGAGGTAGCCGTCGGCGCCGAGATCGAGGCCGTCGGCCTGGTCGATCTCGCCGTCCTTGGCCGAGACGAGCAGCACCGGCGTCATGACGCCGTCCTTGCGCAGGCGTTCCAGCACGCGGTAGCCGGACAGGCCCGGCAGCATGATGTCGAGCAGGATGACGTCGAACGAGCCCGTGCTCGCCAGCTGCAGCCCGGTGGGGCCGTCCGCGGCGGTGACCACGTCCATGTCTTCCGCGCGCAGCCCGCGTTGCAGTGCTTTCCGCACACCCGGTTCGTCGTCGACCACCAGCACCCGAGGTTTCACGAGGTTCATCATGGCCGGTTCGCACAGGTCGTGCGCCGGCTCTCAGCACGATCTCAGCCGGAGAGGGAGAACCTTCAGGGGTATCTCAGTCTCGAGAGGGAAGCGTCGGTGCCGGGAAGCCGGGCACACTCGAGCCCGGGAACACCACAGGGAGAGACGCATGAAACCGAAGACGAAGGGCATCACCGCCGCGGTCGTCGGCACCGCGCTCGGTGCGGGCGGGCTCGCGTTCATCGCGATGCCGGCCAGCGCCGACGCCAAGCCGGCGCTGCCGCAGGTGAGCGCCGAGGACCTGGTGCAGTCGGTCATGAAGGCCAAGCCGGGCGCGTTCGACGGCACGGTCAAGATCAGCAACGACCTGGGGCTGCCGTCGGTGGGGAACGCGATCCCGGGGGCGTCGGCGCTGAACATCGACTCGGCGCACATCTTCAGCGACGGCGCCGGCAAGAGCCGCCTGGCGGCCACGCAGGGCGCGAGCCAGGAGACCGTGGTCCACGACGGCACGACCGTCTGGGACTACAGCTCCAAGACGAACACCGCGACGAAGGTGACCGTCCCGGCCGAGGTGGCCAAGCAGAAGGGCGCGGGCAGCGAGAAGCTGGCCGACCCGGTCGCGGCGTCGACCGAACTGCTGGCGAAGGTCCGCGAGAGCAGCACGGTGTCGGTCGACGGCACCGCCACCGTCGCCGACCGCCCGGCCTACGAGCTGGTCCTGACGCCGAAGCCGACCGAGCGGACCCTGCTGCGCGAGATCCGCGTCGCGGTCGACTCGCAGACGCGGATGCCGCTGCGGGTGTCGGTGCTGAGCAACGGCACGTCGACGCCGGCGCTCGAGGTCGCGTTCAGCGAGATCCAGTTCACGCAGCAGCCGGCCGACCTCTTCACCTTCACCCCGCCGAAGGGCGCGAAGGTGCAGGAGAAGACGCCGACCGTCGACCAGAAGGACAAGAACCTCGCCGAGCAGGCCAAGCAGGACGTCAAGGTCGTCGGCGACGGCTGGGACACCGTCGTCACGGGCAAGGTCCCGGCGGACGCGCTGAACGCGGCGCCGAAGCAGCAGTCCGGCCGTGAGGGCCGCAACGCCGACCCGAAGGCGCTGCTCGAGCGGTTCGCCAAGAAGGTCAACGGCACGTGGGGCAGCGGCTACCTCGTCACCACGAAGGTGGGCAGCGCGGTGCTGACCGATGACGGCCGCTTCGCCGCCGGCGCGGTGCCGGAGCAGGTCCTCTACGAAGCGCTGGGTCAGAAGTGACCAGCACGGCCATCGAGTCCGGGGCGGACGTCTCTTCGGAGGCGTCCGCCCCGGCGGTCCCGCTGGCCGCGCGCACGCGGGGGTTGCGCAAGGTCTACGGCAGCACCGTCGCGGTGGACCACGTCGACCTCGACATCCCGGAGGGCGCGGTCGTCGGGATGCTCGGGCCGAACGGCTCGGGCAAGACGACCACCATCCGGATGCTGCTCGGCCTGGTCCGGCCGACCGAGGGCGAGGTCGAGCTGCTCGGCCGTCCGATGCCGGACGCCGCGGCGCACGCGCTGCCGGACGTCGGCGCGCTGGTCGAGGGGCCGGGCTTCCACCCGTTCCTGTCCGGGCGCGACAACCTGCTGCGCTTCGCCGCGGCGGAACCGCGGCTGACGTCGGCCGGGATCCCGGTCGCGGTGGATTCCGCGCTGGAGCGCGTCGGGCTGACCGGCGCGGCGCGGCGGCGCTACAAGGGCTACTCGCTCGGCATGAAGCAGCGCCTCGGGCTCGCTTCGGCGTTGCTCGTGCCGCGGAAGATGGTCGTGCTCGACGAGCCGACCAACGGCCTCGATCCTGCGGGTACCAGGGAGATCCGCAGGATCGTCGCCGAGCTGCACGCCGCCGGCGTCACGGTGCTGGTGTCGTCGCACCTGCTGGCCGAGGTGGAGGCGACGTGCACGCACGTGGCCGTGCTGCAGGCCGGCAACGTCGTCGCGCAGGGCGAGCTGGCCGAGCTGCTGGAGTCCGGCAACGCGGCGCTGCTGGTCCGCACGCCGGACGCGGAGAAGGCCGTCGAAGTGTTGCGCGAGCACCGGATCGGCGCCCGGCTCACCCCGGACGGCGTCCGCGCCGACCTGACGGCGACCGAAGCACCGCGCGTGCTGGAGGTCCTGGTGGGCGCGGGGGTCGCGGTCCACGAGGCGACGCGGGCCCGCACCGGGCTGGAAGACCTGTTCGCACGGCTGACGGAGGGGGCGGAATGACGGCGGTCCTGGAGGCACCGGCGGCCCGCACGGGCCACGACACGGTGCCGTTGCCGCGGCTGCTGGCCGCGGAGCTGCGCTGGATCTTCCGGCGGCCGCGCACGCTGGCCGTGCTGGGGCTGCTGGCGCTGATCCCGATCGTGATCGGCATCGGCCTGACGCTGGTGAGCGACAACGCCAACACCGGCGGCGGCCCGGACGGAGGCGGCGGCGCGCTGCTGGCGTCCGCGGTCAACAACGCGTTCGTGCTGCCGATCGCGGCGATCGTGATGTCCCTGGCGTTGCTGCTGCCGCTGGCGTCGGCGATGGCGGGCGCGGACGCGATCGCGGGCGAGACGTCCCACGGCACGCTGCGCGGCTGGCTGATCGCCCCGGTCGGCCGGGGCCGCCTGCTGGCGGTCAAGGCGTTCGGCGTCGCGACGGTGTCGGTGGTCTCGGTGCTGGCGATGTGCGTGACGGGCGTGGTGACCGGGCTGATCATCAACGGCACGGATTCGCTGTTCACGCTGTCGGGCACCACGCTGTCCCTGGGCGGCGCGCTGGCCCGCATCCTGCTGGTGGCGGGCTGGGTGGTGCTGCAGCTGTGGGCGGTCGGCGCGGTGGCGCTGGCGATCTCCAGCTGGACCGAGCACCCGATGCTGGTGGTGGCGTCGGTCCTGGCGGCCGACATCGTGTTCACGATCCTCGGGTTCCTGTCGTCGCTGAAGTGGCTGCACCCGTTCCTGCTGACGCAGAACTGGTCGCTCGCCCCGGCGGAGGTCCTGCAGGACCCGATGGGCGGACAGCTGCTGGGCGAAGGCGCGTTGCGGGCGGCTTGCTACATCGTGATCGGGCTGTCGCTGGCTTACGCCCGACTGTCCACACGCGACGGCTGAGGTTCCTTCCGGACGGCGTCAGCCGACGAGCGCGACGCCGTCCGGGTCGAACTCCAGCCGCACCGCGTCCCCGGCGCGCAGGTCCGACGCCGCCGGGGCGATCGCGTCCACAGTGGACCCTTCGAGCTTCACGACCAGCCGGATGTGCTCCCGGCGGTGCACCGCCGCCACGACCTCGCCCGGCACCCCTTCGGCCGCCACTCGCAGCGCGTGCGGCCGCAACCCCAGCCGCACCGGGCCGTCCTCCGCGTCCGGCAACGCCACGTCGCCCAGCCTCGTGTGCGCCACCCAGCCGGCCACGACGCCCTCCACGAACGTCGTCACCCCCAGGAAGCGGGCCACGTCATCGTCGGCCGGGTTGCGCCATACCCGCCGGACCGCGCCCTCCTGGCGCACTTCGCCGGCGTCCAGCACCGCCACCCGGTCGGCCAGCGTGAACGCCTCTTCCTGGTCGTGCGTCACCAGCAACGCCGTGATCTTGCTGCGGCGCAACAGGTCCGCCAGGTCGATGGCGAGCTGCTCGCGCAACCCCGCGTCCAAACCGGACAGTGGCTCGTCCAGCAGGAGCAACCGCGGCTTCGGCGCCAGCGCCCGGGCCAGCGCCACTCGCTGGGCCTGCCCGCCGGACAGCTCCGTGACGCGCCGTCGCTCGAAGCCGGAAAGTCCCACCAGCTCCAGCAGCTCGGCGACTCGCGGTGCCCATTGTATACGCGGTATACCGTGCATCCGCAGACCGAACGCGATGTTCGCCGCGACGTCGCGGTGGCCGAACAGCTGGCCGTCCTGGAACACCAGGCCGAAGCCGCGCCGGTGGACGGGCACCGCGCCGAGGTCGTCACCGTCCCAGCTCACCGTGCCGCGCGCGGACGGTTCCAGCCCGGTGATCGCGCGCAGCAGCGTCGACTTCCCCGAGCCCGACGGGCCGAGCAGCGCCAGCACCTCGCCGTCGGCGATGTCCAGCCGGACGTCGCGGACCGCCGCGAACGATCCGTAGTGGACGGTCAGGTCCCGCACCGACAACGCCATCAGAACTCCCCCACCCGGCCGCGCCCGAGCCGGTCGATCAGCGCGACCGCCAGCACCGTCACGAGCATCAACAGCGCGCACGCGGCGTACGCCATCTGGTTGTTCAGCTCCCCCGGGCGCGCCATCAGCGACGCGATCGCGACCGGCAGCGTCGGCGCCGTCGGCCGGGCGAGGAAGCTCGTCGCGCCGAACTCGCCGAGCGCGACGACGAACCCGAAGCCGGCCGCCGCGACCAGCGGCCGCAGCGTCAGCGGCAGGTCGATCTCCCGCCAGACCCGCAGCGGGCTCGCGCCGAGCGTCGACGCGGCCTGCCGCAATCGGACATCGACCGAGCGCAGCACCGGCAGCACCATGCGCACGACCAGCGGGATGATCACCAGCGCCTGCGCGAGCGGTACAAGGTAAGGCGACGTCCGGAGGTCGCCGGGCAGCGCGTCGAGCGTCACGAGGTAGCCGAACCCGACGGTCACCGCGGACACGCCGAGCGGCAGCATCAGCACGGCGTCCATCGTCTCGCCGAGCCCGCGCGCGGCTTTCGCCGGCGACCGGCGCAGCGCCACCAGCACGACGGACGCGAGCACGCCGACGACCATCGCGAGCAGCGTCGCGTCGATGGCCACCTTCACCGAGTTCACCGCGGCGTCCCAGCCGGACACCTGCAGCGCGCCCTTCTCACCGGTGCTCGTTAACGCTCGATAACCGGCGAAGCTCCACCCGTCCGGAGTGGAGACCGACTCGGCGAGCAGCGCGACGATCGGCGTCACGAGCAACGCCAGGACGACCCCCGCGGCGCCGACGACCCACCATTCGCCGCCCCGCGGCCGACGCGTCCCGCCGGAACCGATCCGGGCGCCGTCCTTGCGCCGTCGCGCGAGGCCGCCGAGGACGAGCGCGGCGACGACGGCGGCGAACTGGATCAGTGAGAGAGCGGCCGCGCCCGAAAGGTCCAGGAGGTCGACCGTTCGCAGGTAGATCTCGGTTTCCAGCGTCCGGTAGCGCGCGCCGCCGAGGATCAGGACGACGCCGAAGCTGGTGGCGCAGAACAGGAACACGACGGCCGCGGCGGACGCGATCGCCGGAGCCAGCGCGGGCAGCGTCACCGAGCGGAACGCCCGCCACGGCGACGCGCCCAGCGCGCGGGCGGCGTCGGTCGTCCGCGAGTCGAGCCGCGCCCACAGCCCCGCGACGGTCCGCGCGACGACGGCGACGTTGAAGAACGCGTTGGCCAGGACGATCGGCAGCACGCCGCCGTCCGGCCAGAGGGCCCGGAACGCCAGACCGACGACGACGGTCGGCAGCACGAACGGCACGAGGACGAGCGTCCGCGCGAGGCCGGCGCCGGGCAGCCGCACCCGCGCGAGCAGGAACGCCACCGGCAGCCCGGCCACCACGGCGACTACGGTCGACGCCGCCGCGCTCCCGACGGTGAACCCGGCCAGCTGCCAGGTCCGCGCGTCGCCGAGGACGACGTCGAGGCCGCCCGCGGCGAACCCACGGCCGACGATCGCCAGCACCGGCCACGCGAAGAACACCACCAGGAACCCGATCGGCGCCAGCCCGAGCAGTGCCAGGCCGAGCCCGCGAGCCGTCCTCGGCGGGGCCGTCACTGCACGAGCGTGCGCCATTCGCCGATCCACTTCTCGCGTCCGGCTTGCACCTGGTCCGCCGGCAGCGTCTGCGGCTTCTGCGGCAGCGGTGCGACCTGCGCCCAGCCCGCGGGCAGGTCGACACCCTGGCGCGCCGGGTAGACGTACATGTTCGCCGCCACCGTTGCCTGGAACTGCTGCGACAGCAGGAAGTCGACGACCTTGCGCGCGCTCTCCGTCTGCTTGCCGTTCGCCAGCACCCCGGCGTACTCGACCTGCCGGTAGCAGGTGTCGAGCAGCGCCTTGGTGCGCGGCTTGCCGTCGTCGCCCACCTCCGCGGCGGGCGAAGACGCGTACGAGACGACGATCGGGCGCGGCCCCTTGCCGGACGAGCCGGAGAAGTCCTTGGTGTAGGCCTCTTCCCAGCCGCTGACGACCTTGACGCCGTTGGCCTTCAGCTTCGTCCAGTAGTCCTTCCAGCCGGCCTCGCCGTACTTCGCGATGGTGCCGAGGAGGAACGCCAGGCCGGGCGACGCGGTCGCGGGGTCCTCGGCGACCAGCAGGTCCTTGTACTTCGGGTCGGCGAGGTCGTCGTAGGACTCCGGCGCCGGAATCCCCTTGCTCGTGAAGTAGTTCGTGTCGACGTTGACGCAGACGTCGCCGACGTCGACCGCGGACAGCCGATGCTCGGGGTCGACGGCGTAGCGCTGCGGTCCGCGGTCGGCCTCCGGGCTGGTGTAGGGCTCGAAGACGCCCTCCTGCAACGCGCGCGAGGCGAAGGTCGAGTCGACGCCGTACGCGACGTCGCCGATCGGGTTGGCCTTGGTCAGCACGAGCTTGTTGGTCAGCGAACCGGCGTCGCCCTGCTTGAGCACGGAGATCTTGATGCCCGACTGCTTCTGGAAGGCGTCGAGCACGTCCTGCGGCGCGAGGAAGGAGTCGTGCGTCACGAGGGTGACGGTGGGCGTCTGCTGCGTGCCACCGCCACCGTCCGACAGCGAGCACCCCGCGGCGACGACGCTGACGGCGGCGACGGCCGTCGCGGCGCGAACAGCCCTGCGTTTCATCTACCCTCCTGCACTTCTCCGGACGAGGAGGGGAAAGCCCTCCCTTCGCCGGCATGATCCGGTCAGGTGCGAACGGTCGCGGGTAACCCGCCTCTCAGCCCGGCTGACCGGACTCCCGTGGCAACCGTGCAGCGTAGTCCAGGACGTACGACCATGGAGACATGACGGAAATCTTGAGCGACGCCGAGGCCGACGAACGGCTGGGCGCCGGCTGGACGCGGTCCGGCGCGGTGATTTCGCGCGAGGCGGAGCTGGCGAGCTTCCCGCAGGCGATCGAGGTGGTGGACCGCGTCGCGGTGCTGGCCGAAGCGGCCGACCACCACCCGGACATCGACATCCGCTGGCGCACGCTGACGTTCCGGCTGAGCACGCATTCGGCGGGCGGCCTGACGGAGAAGGACTTCTCGCTGGCGGCGCAGATCGACTCGGTGCTCGACTCGATGTGACCTCGATTACGCTGGGTGCACTTTTTCGCCGTTTCGACGTCTCTCGGTAAACAGCTCTGCTACGGAGGGACGGAATGACTCAGGCGATCGTGGTCGGTACGGCGGCATTCGCGACGATGGTGGCAGCGGCCGGCGGGGTGCTTTGGTTCACCGCCCGGGGCCGCCGTCACCCGGATGCCGGTGAGTTCGATCACAGCCGCTAACAAAGGGCATGATCAGCGCGCTGAGCAGGGCGGAAGCATCGGTTTCGGCCCTAGGAAACATCATGAACAGCACCGCCACCCTCACCTCCGCCCAGCGCGCCTGGATCAACGCCCTCGCCCCCGCGGTGGTGCTGATCGTGATCGCCCTGATGGGCCTGCTCGGCTGATCCGGTCGCCGGCCCGGCTTTCGGGTCGGGCCGGCGTCCGCGCCGCTCAGTAGCGCGGCATGTTCGGGATGGCCTTTTCGGCCACTTCGATGATCGCCAGCACCTTCGGCACGTCGGCCGCCACGTCCTCGGCGGTCATCGACGGAGCCTCCGAAGACCGGTAGGCGATTTCGTTGCGACGGGCCCGCATCCGGTTGAAGGGCCGCAGAACCGGCCCCAGCGGCGGATCCAGCTGGGCGAGGACCGCCTCGTAGACGGTCACGTGGCCGCCCCGGCTCGTCACGCGCAAACCCTCGTTCTGCAAGACGGCCGCCAACGCGCGGCGGGCGCTGTCGTAGGCCAGCGTGTACGCGCCTTCCGGGTCCGTTTCCTGCAGCTGCCGCGCCGAAGCGAGGTGGGTGCGGGCTCTGACCAGTTCGGCCTCAGCCGCCTCCCGCGACGCCGGAACGTGTTCGATGGCGCCGCGCGCGATGAAGGCGTCGATCCGTTCGCGCCCTTGGTTCCACTGGGGCATCAAGCCTCCTGGTCGAGGTTCAGCCGGGCCAGCGGACGTTCACGAACGCTGGTGAGGAACGGATCCGCCGTGTCCGCCGCCCACGACCCGGGCGAGATCCGATGGACGTTGACCTCGCGGCCCAGCCGTCGCGACACGCTCTCGGCCAGGTCGAAGAGCGCGTCCGGATCGGGCGAACCGACGACGAGGACGTCGACATCGCCCGGGGGCGGCCCCGGTTCGCCGCTGTAGCGCGCGGCCCAGGACCCGTAGATGTAGGCCTCGTCGACGCCCGGCAGCCCGGAGAGGGCCTCGGTGAGCAGTGACATCGGCCCGAACGTGACCGCGATGACGTCACTCAGCGGACGGTAGAGCGGGGTGTCCGTGCGGGCCTTGACGAGCCGGCTCCGGCCCACCCGCCGGTCTTCCAGGATGCCGCCGCCGACCAGCCGCTCGACCTCGCGCAGCACGGCCGTGGGCGTGACGCCGCAGGCCTCGGCGAGCTCGGTGATGCTGTACTCGCGCTCAGGGTGCAGCAGGACCAGCGCGAGCAGCTCACCCTGCATGCGCGATCGCAGCAGGGGTAGCAGGCTCGGCGAAGCTTTCATTGGACGCAGCATATCCTGCGCCCAATGAAAGTAACAACCAGTAGTTAGGGGCTGCGATGACAATCGTCGAAGTGGAACGGCACGGCCTTGTCTCGATCGGCGAAGGCGATCATCCCGCGGCGTACCGGGCCGCAGAGTGGCTGCGGTCGTCCCGGGCTGGCACCGGCGCCGTGGCGAACCCAGTCCGGATGCACGTCGAAGTCCTGCGACGGTTCGGTGGTCTCGCTCCACGCGCTCTTGTCGGCGGACAGTTCGTGCCCGGCCGGAGCGGCCAGACGCAGTTCGCCGTTGCCGTGGCGACCTTCGGACTGTTCGACGCCGACGACGAGCCGACCTGCCCGAGCATGTTGTGGAGGGAACCGTTCACAGTCGGGCTGCCCAGCGAGTTCGCCGGGGCTATGGCCAGTGCGCTCGACGAGGGGCCTGGCCTCCCAGCAGGCACGCTCACGATCGACCGTGCGGGCTTCGACCTGGTCAATTCGTCCGAAATGATCTTCGGGCAGGCGGCAGCCGTGCTGAAGGCCGCCATGGCCGCGCGACTTTCGGGCCGAGATGCCGACGCCGCGACCAGGTCGCTCGTCAGCACCTGGTGAGTCCGACGGACTCCGCTCAGACGTTGAAGCGGAACTCCACCACGTCGCCGTCGGCCATGATGTAGTCCTTGCCCTCCATGCGGACCTTGCCCGCCGCTCGGGCCGCGGCCATCGAGCCCGCCTCCATCAGGTCGTTGTACGAGACGATCTCCGCCTTGATGAAGCCGCGCTCGAAGTCCGTGTGGATCACGCCCGCCGCCTGGGGGGCCGTTGCGCCCTGGGGGATCGTCCAGGCTCGGGATTCCTTCGGGCCCGCCGTCAGGTACGTCTGCAGCCCCAGCGTGTGGAAGCCCGCGCGGGCCAGGGAGTACAGGCCCGGCTCCGGCTGGCCGACCGACTCGAGCAGCTCGCGGACCGACTCCTCGTCGTCCAGCTCCAGCAGCTCCGCCTCGACCTTCGCGTCGAGGAACACCGCGTCCGCCGGTGCGACCAGCTTCGTCAGCTCCTCGCGGCGGGCGTCGTCGGTGAGCACGGACTCGTCGGCGTTGAAGACGTAGAGGAACGGCTTCGTCGTCAGCAGGCTCAGCTCGCGCAGCGCGTCGAAGTCGACTTCCTTCTGCGCCTGGAAGAGCGTGCGCCCGGCGTCGAGGATTTCCTTCGCCTTCCGCGCGTTGTCGAGCGCGGGCTTGTTCTCCTTCTTCGTCCGCGCTTCCTTCTCCAGCCGCGGCAACGCCTTGTCCAGGGTCTGCAGGTCGGCGAGGATCAGCTCGGTGTTGATCGTCTCGATGTCGCTCGACGGGTCGATCCGGCCGTCGACGTGCACCACGTCGGGGTCGTCGAACACGCGGATGACCTGGCAGATCGCGTTGGCCTCACGGATGTTCGCGAGGAACTTGTTGCCCAGTCCGGCACCCTCGGACGCGCCCTTGACGATGCCCGCGATGTCCACAAAGGACACCACGGCGGGGACGGTCTTCTCCGACTTGTACAGCTCGGCCAGCTTGTCCAGCCGCGGGTCCGGCAGCGGCACGACGCCGACGTTCGGCTCGATCGTCGCGAACGGGTAGTTCGCGGCGAGCACGTCGTTGCGGGTCAGCGCGTTGAACAGGGTGGACTTGCCGACGTTGGGCAGGCCGACGATACCGAGGGTGAGACTCACGATCCCGCAGTCTACGTGGGCCGCCCGGCCAGGGCCCACGCGCCCAACGCGGCGTCGGATTTCCGCCAGCGACGGCCCTGACCTGCTGGCATGCTCGGATCCATGGTCACCTCAACGGAGGCACCGGCGCTCTGGCGCGACGCCGAGCGCTGCTACCGCGTGGTCACCGCCCGCGACTCGCGCTTCGACGGCCAGTTCATCATGGCGGTCCGCACCACCGGGATCTACTGCCGGCCGTCCTGCCCGGCGTCGACGCCGAAGGAGCGGAACGTCCGCTTCTTCCCGACGTCGGCGGCCGCGCAGGCCAACGGCTTCCGCGCCTGCCGCCGCTGCCTGCCCGACGCGGTGCCCGGCTCGCCGGACTGGAACGTGCGCGCCGACCTCGCCGCGCGGGCGATGCGCCTGATCTCCGACGGAACGGTGGAGCGCGAAGGCGTCCCGGGTCTGGCGCGGCGGCTCGGCTACTCGGAACGCCAGCTCGGCCGGGTGCTGACCGCCGAGCTGGGCGCGGGCCCGCTCGCGCTGGCCCGGGCGCACCGCGCGCACTCGGCCCGGCTGCTGATCGAGATGTCGGGGCTGCCGCTGACGGACGTCGCGTTCGCGGCGGGCTTCTCCAGCGTGCGGCAGTTCAACGAGACGATCCGCGAGGTGTTCGCGACGACGCCGTCGCAGCTTCGCGCCTTCGCCGCGTCACGGCGTCGGCACGACGTGAGCGGAACCCGGCTCAGCCTCCGGTTGCCGTTCAGGCCACCCTTCGACGCTGTCGGGTTGCTTCGCTTCTTCGCCGCCCACGCGCTGCCGGGCGTCGAAGAGGTGACTTCGACGTCGTACGCGCGGACGCTGCGGCTCGCGCACGGCACCGGCGTCGTCCGGCTGACGCCTGAGCCCGACCACGTGCGCTGTGAGCTGCTGCTGACCGACCTGCGCGACCTCGGCAGCGCGGTCAGCCGCGTGCGCCGGCTGCTCGACCTCGACGCCGACCCGGCGGCGGTCACCCGGGTCCTGGGCGTCGACCCGGCGCTGGCTCCGGTGGTGCTGGACGTGCCGGGAATCCGCGTCCCGGGCACGGTCGACGGCGAGGAGCTGCTGCTCCGGGCGTTGCCCGAGGTTCCGCTGCCGCGCGGCGACGAGGTTCCGGGCGAGTGGGGCGTGACGCGGCTGTTCCCGACCGCGGCGCAGGTCGCCGAGACGGGCCACCCGGTGGCGGTGGCGCTGGCCGAGGGACGGCTCGACGTGCACGTCGGCCGGGACGCGGCCGAGCTGCGCGCGGAGCTGGTGGAGTGCCCGGGCATCGACGCGTCGACGGCGGACTACGTGCTGATGCGCGTGCTCGGCGCCCCGGATGTCCTTCTCTCAGAGGACGCGGTGGTCCGGCAGGGGGCCGCGGCGCTGGGCATCGCGCCGGACTCGCTGGCCGAGCGGGCACGGGCGTGGACACCGTGGTGCTCGTACGCGGGCATGTACCTGCGCCACGCGGCGACGGCGGGGCTCGGCTGAGCTCGCGCCGGCCATGCCCGCGGCCGGCGTCAGCCTTGCCAGAGCAGCGCCTGGGCCACGATCACCTGGTTGCCGTCGAACGTCGCCGCCGGGGAGCCGTGGAGCCGGTAGCCCAGCTCCAGTGCCTCGCTGACCCGGTGGCAGAACTTCGCGTCGTCCGGGCCGGTGAGCAGGCGGTAGCGGGGCAGGCCGTTCGGGGGCTGGTCCGTCATGGCTTCATCTTGTCCGAGTCCTCAGCCGGCGCGCACCTCCACCGTAGAGCCCGTGCGGGACTTGCGGACCCGCAGGCGCGTCGGGATGCGCTGGCGCAGTTCCTCGACGTGGGACACCAGGCCGACCACCCGGCCGCCCGCGCGGAGCTCGTCGAGGATGTTCATCACCACGTCGAGGGTCTCGGCGTCCAGCGTGCCGAACCCCTCGTCGACGAACAGGGTGTCCAGCAACGCGCCGCCCGTCTCGCCCGCTACGACGTCGGCCAGCCCCAGCGCCAGGGCCAGGGACGCCAGGAACGACTCACCGCCGGAGAGCGTCTTCGCCGGGCGGATCGTGCCCGAGTAGTCGTCCAGCACGTCGATGCCCAGGCCGCCGCGGGTGCCGCGTGCCCCGGCCGCGTCCGAGTGCACGAACGAGTACCGCCCCTGGCTCATCGTGCGCAGCCGGTGCGTCGCCGCGACCGCCACCTCTTCGAGCCGCGCCGCCAGCACGTACGACCGCAACGACATCTTCCGACTGTTCTGCCCGCGCCCGTTGACGACGTCCGCGAGCGCACGTAGCTCCGCGTACGCCGCTTCGGCCGGCGCGAGACCGGCGAGCGCTTCGCGCAACAGGACGGCCAGCCGCGCCAGCTCTTCGTGCTGGGCGGTCGCCACTCGCAGCGCCGCGTACGCGGAGTCGGCGCGCGCCCGCGCCAGCTGGGCCGCGTCGGCCGCGCGGTCGACGTCCGCGACGTCGTCCGGCGAGATCCCGAACAGGTCAGGCTCGGACAGCAGCGCCCGCGCCCCCGCCGTGGCGGCTTCGGCTTCGGCGATGCCCTGCTCCAGCTTCTCGATCTGCTCGTCCGGCAGCATCGCGGCCCGCGCCTTCTTCAGCGACGTGAACCCCTTCGCCTTGACCGCCGCCTCGACCAGCGCGCGCTGCTGGGCGACGCGCTCCCGGGCGCCCGCGACGGCCGTCCGCGCCTCGGCGACCCCTTCGAGGGCCTCGGCCAGCCCGACCAGGTGCTCCCGACGGGCCGTGACGTCCGCGAACTCGCCGCGCCCGGCGACGAGCCGGCGTTCGCGCTCGGCCAGCCGTTCTTCGAGGGCCCGGACGTCGGTCGTGGCCTCGGTCGCCGCCTGTTCGGCCTGCCGGCGACGTTCGGTCCGCAGCTCGAGATCGCGTTCCAGGAGCACGACCTGCTCGCCGAGCTTCGCCTTCCCGGCCGCCCGCTCGGTCAGGGCCGCGACCGTGGACCGGGCTTCGGCCAGCTCCGCGGTGATCGACTCGGCCGTGCGCCCGGCCAGCCGTTCGAGCAGACCGGCCAGCCGCGCCTTCGCCTCTTCCAGCGCGACGACGACCCGCTGCCGCACCGCGTCCGCGGCCTGCTCGGCTTCCTCGGCGGCACGTTCCTCGGCCGGGTCGACCAGTTCGGCGCTCCGGTTCGCCGGCGCCGGGTGCTCGGCCGATCCGCAGACGGGACAGGGCGCGCCATCCGGCAACGCGGCGGCCAGCTCGGCCGCCATCCCGTCGAGCCGCCGCTCGCGCAGGTCGAGCCGCCGCTGCCGGGCCGCCTGGTGCGTGTCGACGACCTCGCGCAGTTTCGCTTCGCCGCGCCCGACTTTCGCTTGTGCTTCGGGGAGTTCGGCCGCGTCACGCGCGAACGCCCGCAGCTCGTCCACCCTGGCGCGCACGCCGTCGAGCTTCGCCTCGGCTTCGGCCGACGCGAGGGCGTCCGCGCGCAGCTTGGCCAGCTGTCCCGGAATCGCGGCCAGCTCGGTGGTCAGCGTTTCGACCTGCTGCTGCGCCGTGACGGCGGCCAGCTTCCGGTCGTCCCGCCGCATGATGTCGAGCTGCTGCTGCTCGGCCTCGGCAACGAGTTCCGCGACCGCGCCGGCCTCCTCCCGCGCAGCGGCCGCCCGCGCCTTGAGGTCGCCGGTCGCCCGGGTGCCAAACTCCCGCAGCCGAGCGCCACGCTCCTTCTCGGCCTGCTCGGCCTCGGTCAGTTCCGCGGCCCGCCGGTCCAGCAGGTCAGCCTCCACGGCGACCCCTGCCGCCCGCCGCGCGGCCGCGACCTCCTGGGCCCACTCGGCGCGTTGCGGCGCCTGTTCGGTGATCTCGACGAGCCGCAGGTGCGCCGTGCGGACCCGGCGGATCTTCTCCGCGCCGGCCCGTTCTTCTTGCAGGTAGACATCGGCGCGCCGCGCGGCCGACCGCGTCCGTTCCTCTTCGGCGGTGACCTGCCCGACGCGTTCGGCGGACGCCGCCAGCACGACGTCGACCCACTCCGCCACCTCGGTCTCGGGCGGGTCCTGCTGTGCTTCCTGCGCGTACCGGGCCAGCAGCTCGCGCACTTTCCCTTGCCGCTGCTCGAGTTCCCGGCCACGCTCGGCCCGCAGGTCCGCGAACCAGCGTTCGACGTCGGCGAAGCGTTCGGTGCCGAACAGCCGCTCCAGCAGCTTCTCGCGCTCGGCGGTGTCGGACCGCAGGAACCGCGCGAACTCGCCCTGCGGCAGCAGCACCACCTGGAAGAACTGGGCCGCCGTCATCCCGAGCAGCCGCTCGACGGTGCGCGCGACCTCCTCGATCCGGATCAGGCCCTCCGGCGCCAGCCCGGCGGGCGCGGCGCCGACCCAGCTCAGCGACACCTTCGCCTGCTGCGTGGTCGTGCCCTCGCCGCGCCGCTTCGGCCGCTGGTACTCCGGGTTGCGCACGATCTTCAGCCGGTGGCCCTGCACGGTCAGCTCCAGCGCGACCTCGGTGACCTGGTCGGGCTCGGCCAGGTCGCAGCGCAGCCGCTTGGCCTCGTTGCGGGCTCCGGGGACGACGCCGAACAGGGCGAACGCGATCGCGTCGAGCAACGTGGTCTTGCCCGCGCCGGTTTCGCCGTGCAGGAGGAAGAGACCGTCGGCGCCGAGCACGTCGAAGTCGACCACTTCGCGTGCGCAGTACGGCCCGAAGGCTTCGACCTCCAGCCTGTGCAGCCTCATTTCGCGAGCGCCCCCCGGTCGGCCGCTTCCAGGGCCCGGAACAGGAGCTGCTCTTCGCTTTCGGTGGGCGGGGCACCGCGGCAGTCGTCGAGGAAGCTGCGCGAGACCTCGATGTCCGACCGGCCGCGGACGGCGTCGGAGTACCGCAGCGGGGCGCCGCTGTGGCCGCCTGCGGGTTCCCACTCCAGGTGCACCGCGAACGGGAACCGCTCGCGCAGCCGCCGCATCGCGTCGACCGGACGGACCCGGTCGGTCACCGTGACCGACAGGAAGTGCTCGAGGAACTGGTCGTGTTCCGGCGCCACGAGCAGGTCTTCGAGCTCGCCGCGCAAGGTGGCGAGCGCCCTCGGCACCGGCAGCTCATGCCGGCGGACGTCGGCGAGCCCATCCGCGTCGAAGTCGACCAGCCAGACCGATTTGCGTTGCCGCGCTTCGGAAAACGAGTACGCCAGCGGACTGCCGGAGTACCGCAGGTGCTCGGCGAGCGTCTGCGGACCGTGGAGGTGGCCGAGCGCCACGTAATCGGCGCCGTCGAAGACCGAGCCGGGCACCTGCTCGACGCCGCCGACCGCGATCGTCCGCTCGGAGTCGGTCGGCTCGCCGCCGGTCACGAACGCGTGCGCCAGCACGACGGATCGGACACCGGGCCGGGTTTCGAGATCCGCGCGAATTCTTCGCATGGCCTCGGTGAGCACGCCGGTGTGGCCGCGCGCGTCCGGCACGCCCAGCGCGTGGCGCGCCGGTTCCGGCTCCAGGTAAGGGATTCCGTAGACGGCGACCGGGCCGTGGGCGTCTTCCAGGAGCACCGGATCGGCCAGGCCGCCGACGGTGGTGCGCAGGTGCAGGCCCCCTGCCGCGGCGAACTCGGCGAACGCGCCGAGCCGCGGCGCGGAGTCGTGGTTCCCGGGCGTGACGATCAGCTGCGCGCCGGCGGCGCGGATCCGCGCGACCGCCGCGGTGGCCACCCGGACGGCCTCGGCCGACGGCACCGCGCGGTCGTAGATGTCGCCTGCCACCAGGACGGCGTCGATCGCCTCACCGGCCACGAGGTCGGCGAGGTGCCCGAGCACCGCTTCCTGTTCCGCGAGCAGGTCGGCGCCGTGGAACGTGCGGCCGACGTGCCAGTCGGAGGTGTGCAGGAATCTCACGAGGGCCAAGGTACGACCCGGCCCCGACGAAACCGCGGCGACTCGCCGCGGACTCACTCGAACGTGTGTACGAACACTAGCAGGTGCCCAGTTCGAAGGCGAGGTCCTCGAAGGCCGCCAGCTGCTCGTCCACGCCCAGGCCGACGACGTTGAGGTCCCAGATCACCTCCGTGACGCCGAGATCCGCCGCCCGGCCGAGGTCTTTGACGATCGTCGACTCGAGGAACGCGGTGCCCGGCGGCCCCGCGCGGAGCACGATCCGGCCATCGCCGCCCGCCTCGCGGTAGATCCGCAGCTGCTCTTCCGTGCTCTCCCAGGAGAGGAAGGCGACGATCAAGCCGTCGCCCAGCCGCGCGGCGCGCTCGACGGCTTCGGGTGCGACGGCGCCGAGCAGGATCGGCAGCGGCCGCTCGGGCTTGGGCCCGATGAGCGCCCGCGCGACCGGGTAGCGCGGGCCGTCGTGCTCGACGGGGTCGGGTGCCCAGCAGGCGCGAAGGACTTCGAGGTACTCCTCGAAACCGCGGCCCCTTCGAGACGGGGGCACGCCGCTGACCGCGAACTCCTCGGGCAGCCAGCCCTGGCCGAGACCGGCGGCGACGCGGCCGCCGGAGAGCCGGTCGAGGGTGGCCAGCCGCCGCGCGAGCAGCACGGGCGGCTGGAACAGCGCGTTGACCACGCCCGGGACGAGGCGGACGTGCTCGGTGACCGCCGCGACCCAGGTCAGCGTCTCCACGGCGTCGAAGGCCGCGTGCTCGGGCAGGCCGGCGTCGTTGCGCCAGCCGGGGGTCGCGGGCACGAGGAGGCGGTCGTGGGTGCCGACGCTGTGGAAGCCGAAGCGGTCGGCGGCGAGCGCGATGCGCCGGATCGCATCGGGGCCCGCGAGCGGTTCGATGATCGGTAAGCCGACGCCGACGAGGGGGAACGTCATGGCGTGCTCCGTTCTCTTCTTCGAGTACTGCCGAAGGGGTCGGAGCGGGGCATCCGAACCGGACACGCCCTGCCGGAATTTCATTTGTTCCCAGGTCAGCTACCCAGAGCGACGGTTCGGCTGCGGTTTTTGTCGGTGCTGTCCGCCATGATGTCTGCGCGGTCCGAACCAGGCGGCCCGGAGGGAGGAGAGGGAAGTGGCAACGGTGCTGACCACCGCGGCGATCGTGCTCGCGGTCCTGCTGCTGTTCGCCGTCGCGGTGCTGTGGCGGCTGTACAACGACGGGATGCGCCGGGCGGACGCGGCGGCCCGGCAGGTGGCGGCCGAGCGGGCGAAGTCGGACCAGCAGCAGCTGGCGCTGCGGCGGTACGAGGTCGCGTTCGCCTCGATCAGCGGGCGCGGCGAGCTGGGCGAGCAGGTGCTGGTGGAGACCGCGCGGGCGCTGGGGCTGCGCGAGAACCTGCACTTCACGCTGCAGACCGACGTGGGCGGCGGCGGCTCGGCGAAACCGGACATGGTGCTGCGCGTGGGTGGCGACCGCACGGTGCCGGTGGACGCGAAGGCGAGTATGGCGATCTGGGCCGAGGCGGTGGAGACCGACGACCCGGCGGAGCGGATCGACGCGTTGCGCGCGCACGTCCGGCAGATCCGGTCGCGGGCGGCCGAGCTCGCCGGCAAGGGCTACCAGCGCTGGGCCGACGCGATCTACGGGACGATCATGTTCGTCCCGTCCGACGCGGCCGTGGTCGCGGCGCTGGACACCGACCCGGAGCTGCTGCGCTGGCTCATCGACCGGCGGGTGTTCCTGTGCGGGCCGACCGGGTTCGGGGTGCTGGCCTCGGCGGCGTTGTTCGCGGCGAGCGACCGGACGCTGGAGGCCGACGTCGAGCAGGTGCGCGCCGGGGCGGCGGCCGCGCACCGGGCGGCGGGCGGCGCGGTGGACGCGCTGAACCTGTCGAGCACGCACCTGCAGCGGTTCCTGTCGGCGCGACGGCGGGAGCTGGAGGCGCTGGAGGTCTTCCGGGCGACGGTGGCACCGCTGACGGACGCGGCGGGGAGTCCGGCCGCCGTTCCCCAGGTGCGGAAGGGGGACGAGCTGGCGGCCAGCTGAGTGGACGGATTTTCCGCTGTCGACCTGAGGTGACTGAAGCTCGGCTCGGCGGGTACTCGGGCCTGCTGGGCGGCCGCACTCGCGCCGAGCTACGCCCCGGACGTCAACGCCAACCTCATCGGCTTCACCGAAGGCGGCGTGCTCGTCGACCCCGCGCACAACCTGAAGTACGTCGGCGGCAGCCCGGTCTGGTCCGGCGTCATCCCGATGGCGCTGATCGGCGTCGCGCGCGGCTTCGGCATCGACCTGCGGCCATACGCGAGCGAGTACGGGCTGAAGGTGCTCGACGAGCTGGAGCACGCGTCGATCATCGACGCGCTCGGCCGGTACCCAGGGCTGACGTGGCAGAAGATCGCGAAGCCGGAGTACGCGAACCCGAACTCGGTGCCGCCGTTCGTCGACGCCGTGAACAAGGTCAACATCGGATCCGCGCCGACCCCGTCCGTCCCCGGGTTCATCGCCCAGGGCAACGCCGGGTTCCTCGAAGGCACCACGAGCAACCTCCCGGGCATCGGCACCGGCGACGGCGTGATGGTGGCCGGCGACGTGCGGGCACTGGCCCGGCAGTACTGCGCCACCGGCAACCGGTCGATCGAGTACCAGCAGTACGACCTGCTCAGCCACGTCGGCGGCGCGGCGGCGTGGGCGCCGGCGGCGATCGGCTGGCTGGCCGACCGGTTCGCGGGCAAGCCGGCGCCGTCCAGCTGCGGGCGCATCCCGGCCGGCAACTCCTTGGCCCCGGAGCAGCCGGCCTGACTCACGACCGGCGGACCGGTTCTGCCGACCGGTCCGCCGGGTACGGTCCCGCGGATGAAGACGCGGGACCGCCGGCTCCCCAAGGGGCCGCACAGCCTCAGCCGGGAAGAAGTGGCCGCGGCGCAACGTGTCCGGCTGGTCGAAGCGGTGCTGGCCAACGTCGGCGAACGCGGTTACGCCGCCACGACGGTCGGCCACGTCACGGCGTCCGCGGGCGTCTCCCGCACGTCGTTCTACGAGCAGTTCACCGGCAAGCAGTCCGCGTTCCTGGCCGCCTACCGGTCGGTGACCGGGCAGTTCCTCGACCAGGGCGTCGCGGTGGCGGCCGAGGCAGCGGCCCCGCTGGACGCGGTCGCCGCGTGCGGTGACTTCGTCGTCGGCTACGTGCGCCGCCGTCCGGTGGTGACCCGCGCGGTCCTCCTGGAGATCTACGCCCTCGGCGACGCGGGCCTCGAAGCGCGTGAAGAGGTGCTGCGCCAGAGCGAAGCGGTATTCGACCGGACCGCGGCGTGGTTGCATACAACGGATCCAATGGTGCCGTTGCCGCCACCGTTCACGGCGCGCACCGTCGTCGCCGCGACGATCGAACTGCTCACCCAGGCCATCTGGCTCGACACCGGCGAGGCCTACGACCGGGCGCGCGAAGCCATCCGGCACACGTGGCTGCTCGGCCTGCTCGGGCACCGGAACATCCCCGCCTGAGCCACCGGGCCGGGCTAGGATCGGCTGTGTTCTCGATCACCGCCATCCACCACTGGCTGGAGCGAGCATGACTGAAGTTCCTGGGGACTCCTACGACCTCGTGATCATCGGCGCGGGCCCGACCGGCCTGTTCGCCGCGTACTACGCCGGGTTCCGCGGCCTCTCGATGGCGGTGGTCGACTCGTTGCCCGAGCCCGGCGGCCAGGTCACCGCGATGTACCCCGAGAAGATGATCTACGACGTCGGCGGGTTCGCCGAGGTCCGCGGCCGCGACCTCGTCGAAGGCCTGGTGAAGCAGGCCGCGCCGTGGAAGCCGAAGTACTTGCTGGGGCGCAAGGCCGAGAAGCTGGAGACCGTCGGCGAGCAGGTCGAACTGACCCTCGACGGCGGCGAAACCCTGCGCGCGGGCGCGGTGCTGATTACCGCGGGCATCGGCGAGTTCACCCCGCGCCCGCTGCCCGCCGGCGACGGCTGGTTGGGCCGCGGCATGGTCCACTTCGTCCCTTCGCTGGCCGCGCACGCCGGGCAGCACGTCGTGGTTGTCGGCGGCGGCGACTCGGCGTTCGACTGGATCCTCGCCCTGCACCCCGTCGCGGCGAGCGTGACGCTCGTGCACCGCCGCGCCAAGTTCCGCGCCGCCGAGTCGATCGTCCGCCAGGCGCGCGAGCTCGGGACCCGGATCATCACGGACGCCGAGGTCACGCGGTTCGTCGAGAACGCCGACGGCGAGCTCGAAGCCGTCGACATCGCGGTCAAAGGCGCCGGAGAAGAGCGGCTGCCGGCCAACGCCGTCGTCGCGGCGCTCGGGTTCACCGCCGACCTCGGGCCGATCGAGAGCTGGGGCCTGGAGATCGACCACCGCGCGATCGCCGTCGACTCGACGATGGCGACCGCGCGCGAACGCGTCTACGCCGCCGGCGACGTCGCCGCGTACCCGGGCAAGGTCAAGCTGATCGCGACCGGCTTCGGCGAGGCCGCGACGGCCGTCAACAACATCGCCGTCGCGCTCGACCCGGACGCCCACCTGTTCCCGGGCCACTCGAGCAACGCCGAGTAGGTCAGGCCTTCGTCTTCTCCGCGATCCACGGTGCGTACGCGACGACCGACGTGTAGATCGACGGCGCCGTCGCGCACTGCGGGTCGTTGTTGCCCGGACGGCTCGTGACGCCCGCGAGCAGCCAGTGGTCGCCGTCGCGGACGATCTCGGGGCCGCCGGAGTCGCCGAAGCACGCTCCGGACTTGCCGCCGGGGTTGTCCGTGCACAGCTCGGCCGTGCCGTCGAACACCGACGTGCACTTCGCGCCCTCGACGATGTGCGTGTCGAGCTGCTGCAGCGTCGTCGGGATCTGGCCGCAGTTGACCTTCGGGCAGGTCTGGCCCCAGCCGAGGATCCGGGTCGCCGTGCCGGGCGACGCGGCCGTCGCGAGTGCGATCGGAGCCGCCTTCGCCGGCGTCGCCAGCCGCAGCAGCGCGATGTCGCCCGCCGGGCTCTGGGTGTTGAAGGCCGGGTTCACGACGATGTCCGCGACCTGGCCGACCTCGCCGCCCTGGCCGACGTCATTGGTCCCCGCCCGCACGGAGATCGCGGGCGGGGTCTTGTCGAACGCGCAGTGCGCCGCGGTGACCACCCAGTCCGGGGCGATCAGCGCGCCGGCGCAGAAGAACCTGCCCGACGAGGTGTGCAGCGACACCGCGAACGGGTACGGCTGATCGGCGTCGCCGCCCCCGACGATGGCGGGGCCGGCCGACGCGGTACCGGGGACCAGGGCGAACACCAGGACCAGCAGGACCAGCAGTCGCCTGGGCACGGATCTCCTTAAGGCAGCGGGGGAACGACGTCGTCGGCGGGCGCGTCCAGGTGGCCGTCGAAGTTGACCGAGGAGTACGCCCGCAGCTTGTTGAGCCGGTGGTAGCCGTCGATCATTCTGACGGTCCCGGACTTGGACCGCATCACGATGGACTGCGTCGTCGCGCCGCCCTCGCGGTAGTGGACGCCGCGCAGCAGGTCACCGTCGGTGACGCCGGTGGCGCAGAAGAAGACGTTGTCGCCGCGCACGAGGTCGTCGTTCAGCAGGACGCGGTCGAGGTCGTGCCCGGCGGCGAGGGCCTTCTCGCGCTCTGCGTCGTCCTTCGGCCACAGCCGGCCCTGCAGCTCGCCGCCGAGGCACTTCATCGCGCAGGCCGCGATGATGCCCTCGGGCGTGCCGCCGATGCCGATCAGCATGTCGACGCCGGTGGTCGGGCGGGCCGCGGCGATCGCGCCCGCGACGTCGCCGTCGGAGATGAACCGGATCCGCGCGCCGGCGTCGCGGACCTCCTTGATGATCCGCTCGTGGCGAGGGCGGTCGAGGATGCACACGGTGACGTCGCCGACGCTGCTGTTCTTCGCCTTGGCGACCCGGCGGATGTTCTCCGCGATCGGCGCGCCGAGCTCCACCTTGCCCGCCGCCTCCGGCCCGACGGCCAGCTTCTCCATGTAGAACACCGCGGACGGGTCGAACATCGCGCCGCGCTCGGCGACCGCGAGGACCGCGAGCGCGTTCGGCATGCCCTTGGCCATCAGCGTCGTGCCGTCGACCGGGTCGACCGCGACGTCGCAGTCCGGGCCGTCGCCGTTGCCGACCTCTTCGCCGTTGAACAGCATGGGCGCTTCGTCCTTCTCGCCCTCGCCGATCACCACGACCCCGCGCATCGACACCGTCGAGACGAGCTGGCGCATGGCGTCGACGGCCGCGCCGTCCCCGCCGATCTTGTCGCCGCGGCCGACCCAGCGGCCGGCCGCCATCGCGGCGGCCTCGGTCACGCGGACCAGCTCCATCGCGAGGTTGCGGTCGGGCGCTTCACGACGACTCTCTGCGCTGGACATCTGGGCCTCCCGGATCGTGGAACTGGCGGGTCAACAGTCTGTCAGATACCCGCGTGCTTTCCAGATACCGTCGGCATGGCCTACCTCACTGTTCGGAGTCGTCCTCCACGGACGCCAGGGCAGCCTCGATCCGCTCGCGGGCGCCTTCGAGATGGCGCTCACAGACCTTCGCGAGCTTCTCGCCCTTCTCCCACAACGCGAGCGACTGCTCGAGGGACAAACCACCGGCCTCGAGCTCCCGGACGACCTCGACGAGGCGGTCGCGGGCCTGCTCGTAGCCGAGCTCCTCGCTGGGTGCTTCACTCACGCTCGGTGTTCTCCGACCTTCCGGGCTTCCACGCTGTTCGCGCACACTACCGCGCTGGCCATCGCGTGGTCGTACCCGACGAAGGCGAGGGCGAACTCCTGCCCGTCACCGTCCGCGATCGCCTCTTCGAGGTTCTCCTGCGCGCCGGCCACCCGCTTCCGGTGCCCGGCTCCGTCGGCGAACCACCAGCGTGAGCCGACCTGCATCGACGTCGCCTCGGACAGCCGCCGCAGCTGCGGGCCCAGGTCGCGGCGCGCCGCGCTGCCGCAGCCGGCGAGCAGCGCCGTCCAGCACTCGGCGGCCGCCCGGTCGGTGCGCACCGCCTGGTCCAGCAGCGGCCGCGCCCCCAGGCGCCGGGCCGCGTCCACGGTGAGCGGGAGGAACGTCGCTCTCACCCCTGCTCTCCTTCCGCCACCGCGCCGATCGCGCCATCGCCCACGCGCACGCGCAGCTGGGCACCGGCCTCGACTTCGGAGACGGAGCGGAGTACCTGGAGGTTGCCTTCGGAGTCGAGGAACTGCACGACCGCGTACCCGCGGGCCAGCGTCGCGGCCGGGCCGAGGGCGGTCAGGCGGGCTCGCGCGCTCACCAGTTCGGCCTGGTCCTTGGCGAGCAGCGTCAGCATCGCGCGGCGCGCGCGTTCGCGGTGGACGTCGACGTCGTCCTGGCGCCGCTGGACCGGGCCGAGCGGGTCGGCCAGCGACGGGCGGCTGCGCAGCTGCGTCAGTAGCCGCGTCTGGGTGTCGACCCAGCCGTGCAGCGCGCGGCGCCCGCGGTCGCGCATCTGCCGGACGCGCTCGGTCTCCTCGCGGACGTCCGGGACGATGCGCTTGCTCGCGTCGGTCGGGGTGGAACACCGCAGGTCGGCGACGTGGTCGAGCAGCGGCGTGTCCGGCTCGTGTCCGATTGCGCTGACCACCGGCGTGCCCGCGGCCGACACCGCGCGGCAGAGCGCCTCGTCGGAGAACGGCAGCAGGTCCTCGACGCTGCCGCCGCCGCGCGCGATCACGATGACGTCGATCTCGGGATCGGCGTCGAGGATCCGCAGCGCGCGCATCACCTGCGGCACGGCCTGCGAGCCCTGGACCGCGGTGTTGATGACCTTGAACCGGACGTGCGGCCACCGGGTCTGGGCGTTGACCAGCACGTCCCGTTCGGCCGCCGACGCGCGGCCGGTGATCAGCCCGACGCCCTTCGGCAGGAACGGGATCGGCCGCTTGCGCTGCGGCGAGAAGAGGCCTTCGGCGGCCAGCAGCTTCTTCAGGCGTTCGATCCGGGCGAGCAGCTCACCGATGCCGACGGCGCGGATCTGGTCTGCGCGCAGGCTGAGCGTGCCGCGGCCGAAGAAGAACGACGGCTTCGCGTGCACCACGACGCTGGCACCCTCGCGCAGCGGCGGTTCCATCTCGCGGATCAGCCAGTTCGGGCAGGTCACCGACATCGAGACGTCTGCCGACGGGTCGCGCAGCGTCAGGAACGCGGTCTGCGTGTTCGGCCGCGAGTTGACCTGCGTGACCTGGCCTTCGACCCAGACGCTGCCCAGCCGGTGGACCCAGTCGCCGATCTTGCGCGCGACCGTGCGGACCGGCCAGGGTTTTTCGGCGGTGCTGGCTTCGGTTTCGGTCACTGGCCGTTCTCTTGACCGTCTTCCCCGGCCTGCTCGGCCTTGCGGGCGTTGGCGATCCGGCGCGAGAGCATCCCGGTGAACGACGAGCGGTCGGCGTTCGCGCGCTCGTACTCGAGGATGGTCTCGAGCTGGGGGATCGACAGCTGGCGCAGCCGGGCCCGCAGCTGCGGGAGGGTGAGCTGGTCGTAGCCGGTCAGCCCGGCGGGACCCTCGTACCCGGCGGCACTGGTCCGCGGCGTCTCGCTCTTGGTCTTCTTGTCGATCGCGGGCGTGCCGGGCTTGGGCTTGTTGTCTTCCGGGGCGTCGTTCTCACCGTCGGCGTGCTCCTCGGCGAGCGCGCGCTCCTCTTCGGCCCAGGGATCGCCCAGTTCCGCTTCGAGCTCGGCCACTGACGGAACGTGACCGTTGATCTCCGAGCGCGGCTCGGGCACTTCGGCGACCGTCGTGAGGTTCGGCCGGACGTCCGGCTCGATGTCTTCGTCGAAGGTCGCCCAGCTGGGCGCGTCCTCGACCGGGCGCAGGCTGGAGAGGGCGTTGTCGCCCTTGATCGCCAGCTCGGTGACGTGCTGCTGGACGCGCATGGAGGCCTGCAGCACCTGGCTGACCACGGTCACCGGGAGGCCGGCGAGCTGCCGGGGAAGCTCACGAACCCGCTCGGCGGTGGAGACGGCGAGGCCCGCGGCGACCCGGAGGGGGAGCGGGAATGGCTTCATGCGTCCAGCCTGCCGTATTCACGCCATCCTGCCCAACCGAACGGGTGGGTTCGGGCGCGTTGCGTGACCCCGGGCACAGCTCGGTAGAGGGACGAAGCTCACCCGAAAGGGACTTCGGGTTCGCCTCCGGGCTGCCCGTACCCTGGGTGCCATGAGTTCAGCGAGTCCCGGAATCGAGCCCGCGGGTACCCCGACGATCACCGGAACCGCTTCCGGCAAGCGGGTGCTGCTCGCCAAACCCCGTGGTTACTGCGCCGGCGTCGACCGCGCGGTGATCGCCGTCGAGAAGGCCCTCGAGGTCTACGGCGCCCCGGTCTACGTCCGCAAGGAGATCGTCCACAACAAGCACGTGGTCGAGACGCTGCGCGACCGCGGCGCGATCTTCGTCGACGAGACGTCCGAGGTGCCCGAGGGCGCGCTGGTGGTGTTCTCCGCCCACGGCGTCTCGCCGATGGTGCACCAGGAGGCCGCGGACCGGAACCTGCGCACGATCGACGCGACCTGCCCCCTGGTGACGAAGGTGCACAAGGAGGTCAACCGGTTCGCGAAGGACGACTACGACATCCTGCTGATCGGCCACGAGGGCCACGAAGAGGTCGAGGGCACGGCCGGCGAGGCGCCGGACAAGGTCCAGCTGGTCGACAAGGCCGAGGACGTCGACAAGGTCGAGGTCCGCGACCCGTCGAAGGTGATCTGGCTGTCCCAGACGACCCTGTCGGTCGACGAGACGATGGAGCGCGTCGACCAGCTCCGCGAGCGCTTCCCGGGTCTGGCGGACCCGCCGAGCGACGACATCTGCTACGCGACGACGAACCGCCAGGTCGCGGTCAAGGCGATGGCCGCGGAGTGTGACCTGGTGCTGGTGGTCGGGTCGACGAACTCGTCCAACTCGAAGCGTCTGGTCGAGGTGGCCTTGAAGGCGGGCGCGCGGGCGTCGTACCTGGTCGACTTCGCGCACGAGGTGGACGAGGCGTGGCTGTCCGGCGTGACGACGGTCGGGGTGACCTCGGGTGCGTCGGTGCCTGATGAGCTGGTCATGGAGCTGCTGGACTGGCTGGCCGAGCGCGGCTACGGCGACGTCAACGAGGTGACGACGGCCAACGAGAAGATCACCTTCGCGCCGCCGAAGGAGCTGCGAAAGGTCTGAGGCCACTCAAGCGAAAAGGCCGGTCACCATCCGCGGATGGTGACCGGCCTTTTCACTGGTCGTCAGCGCTCTTCGTCGTCCCAGGGACGGTTCCGGCGCGGCGGCTGACTCCGGCCACCTGACGGGCGGCGCGGCGGCGGCGTGTCACGGCCGTCTTCCGCCGGTGGGCGCGGACGCCGCCGGGGAGCGTCGCCGCGACGACGGGGGTCGCTGTCCGCCGGGGGCGGGGTCCGGCGGCCGGCCGGCGGCGGCTTGTGCGCGCCACGGTCGCGTTCGGCGGAGGCGCCTCCGCGCGGCGTCCGGCGTTCGCCGTCCGCCGTGGCACGGCGTTCGCCGTCCGCGGGCGGGCGGGGCCGCCGCGGCGGTTCGCCGTCACGCCCACGCCGCGGGGGCACCGGTGTCTGGCCGGTGCGGCTCGATCCGGGCGGCCGCGGACGACCGCCGGCCGAGGTGGCCGCGGCCCGCGTCGACGGCTTCTCGTCGTCTTCGTCCGCCCGCCGCCGGTCGGCCGCCTTGCCCTTCTTCGGGGCGTCGGGGTCGCGTTCGCGGAAGATCCGGACGAACCCGATCAGCAGCGTGATGCCGGTCGTGATCGCCATGGTCGGGAAGCCGTTGATCAGCGGCGTGCCGATGTTCAGGGCCTTGGACAGCATGTCGTCGCCCTGGGACCCCGAGGTCAGCAGGATCACGCCGGGCACGACCACGGCCAGCACGAGCGGCGGCATCACCATCGGCCCGAACAGCCCCCGCCGCCGCACCGCGCAGACCGCGATGACGGCCCCGGCGATGTAGCAGACGGTGAAGATCACCGGGATGCTGCCCTGGCTCGGCTTGCCGATCAGGGCGCCCACGATGGCCAGGCCGAAGCCGACTAGAACGGCGGCCCACCACGGCAGTCCACGCCTCGAACCGACGACGGGACGCTCGTCCCACGGCACGGAGACGTCGTCGGCATCTGGATCGCTTTGGCGATCGCGAATCGCGGTCACGAGACAACACCGTATCTCGTGGATGTGAAGATCTTGCCAGCACCGCCGCCGACGTGGGCGTATCGCCACCCGGCGGCGTGACCCGAATGGCCCCGCCGGGCGCTGTCGTGGTGTGGTCCAGCCCTTCGCGCGCGCTGCCGGTTTGTCTCCTTTCGCCGCCGAGGCGTTCGGGTCGTCGCAGGTGAGCGGCTTACGGGTCAATCCGTGTCAGGACGCCACCAGCCGGTCGCGATCGCGCCGCCCGAGTAGCCGAGGAGCCCGAACTTCGTGTGCGCGGTCATGCCCGTGGCGGCCGAGCTCGTCGCGGCGCGGATCGAGTCGAGGGTGGTCGTGCCGTACTCCGGCCCCGCGGCGAAGTCCGCGGTCTGCCCCTCGGTGTCGGGCACGACGACGTTGTAGCCCAGCAGGAGCGACGGCAGGAGCAGCAGCGACTCGCCGTTGGGCAGGAGGCCGCCGAGGGTGACGTCCCCGGCGATCGCGCGCGACGGCGCGTCCGCGGGGTCGAGCGAGTCGTAGGCCGACTGGTACGACACGGCTTTCGTGCTGTCGCCGGTGATGCTGCGGACGACCGAGGTGACGTCGGCGACCGGGCGGCCCTGCGCGTCGGTGGTGCGGTAGAGCAGCTGGACGGCCTTCACCGGCGTCGCGAGACCGACGACGTGGTAGTTGAGCGTCCGGGTCTTGAGGACCGTCCCGGGTGCGTAGGACGACAGCGGTGCGCTGCCGTCGTAGGAGTAGAAGGAATCGGCTGACGCGGCGGCCGGGCTCGCCGGCGCGGCGGCGAAGGTCAGCGCGAGGGCGGCGGCGAGCGCGGCTGAGCGGACGTGGCTACGGATCATGACTCCCCTTTGAATCATGAAGTGGATCACGCGGATCGCCGTAACCTACCAGCGAGTAGGTGTGGTGTACAGCCGCGTACACGATCGGCGGGTTACCGCACGACGGGCTCGTGCCGCACCGGGAAGTTCACCGAGTTCGCGATGAAGCACTGCTCGTGGGCGTCGTGGTGCAGCGCGGTCGCCTTCTCGCGCATGCCCTCCTCCGCGACCGCCACCTCCGGGCGCAGGACGACTTCGGTGAACCGGCCACCGTGGGCGCCGTCCTCCCGCATGACGCCGCTCGCGCTGTCGGCGTAGCCCGTCACCACCACGCCGGTCCGGGCGCACAACGCCAGGTACGTCAGCATGTGGCACTGGGACAGCGCCGCGACCAGCAGCTCTTCCGGGTTCCAGCGGTCGGCCGCGCCCAGGAACGCGGGGTCGGCGCTCGCCGCCAGCGTCGGCTTGCCCGCCGCCTCGACGTCGTGGTCGCGGGCGTAACCGCGGTAGCTCGTGGTGCCGGTTTCGCCGGTCCAGCGCACCGTCACGCCGTAGTGGTGCTCCCGGCTCATTTCCGGGCTCCTTCCAGGGCGTAGATCGTCGACATGACGTGCTGGCGAGCCATGAAGGCGGCGTCGTCGGGCCGCCCGCCGGCGATGGCGGCGACCAGGTGCCGGTGCTCGTCGTCGACCTGGCCGGAGCGGATCGGCGCGGCCAGCGACGCCCGGGTCGAGACGATGATCCGGTCCCAGATCCGGTCCAGGACTTCGACCGCGGGCGGGTTCTCGGCGAGGGTCGCGATGTACCCGTGGAAGGCCCGGTTGTGCCGGACACCCGCGGCGAAGTCGCGCTTGCGGGTGGCCCGGTCCGCTTCGGCCGCGAGCTTCTCGAGCCGCGCGAGTTCGGCCGGGGCCAGTTCGCCGTCCCGCTGCCGGCTCGCCGTCAGTTCGGCGGTCAGCCCCTCCAGCGCGGCACGGACGAGGTAGTCGTCCCTCAAGGCCTTCAAGTCCAGCTCGATCACCGTCACGCCGCGGCGCGCGGGCTCGACCAGGCCGTCGCTCTCCAGCCGGCGCAGCGCCTCGCGCACCGGCGTGCGGCTGAGGCCGAGCCGGTCGCACAGCTCCTGCTCGTTCACCGGCTGTCCCGCCGGGTAGGTCCCGAGCACGATCAGGCCGCGCACGTCTTCGTACACCGAGTTCACGAATCCTCCCCCTCTTCGTATCCAATGTATACAAAGGCGCCGAAGTGCGCAACGCCACCACGCGGTGACCGCGGAAGAGGTCCAGAATCGGGGTATGGCTGACGAGGAATACCGGATCGAACACGACACGATGGGCGAGGTCCGCGTGCCGGCCGCCGCGCTCTACCGCGCGCAGACCCAGCGGGCCGTCGAGAACTTCCCCATCTCCGGCCGGGGCCTGGAGCGCGCCCAGATCCGCGCGCTCGGCCTGCTCAAGGCCGCCGCCGCGCGGGTCAACCTCAAGCTGGGCGTGCTCGACGCCGACGTCGCGAACGCCATCGCGGCCGCCGCCGACGAGGTCGCCGAGGGCGCCCACGACGCGCACTTCCCCATCGACGTCTTCCAGACCGGCTCCGGGACGTCGTCGAACATGAACGCCAACGAGGTCATCGCGACGCTCGCCACCCGCGCCCTCGGCCGGGACGTGCACCCGAACGACCACGTCAACGCGTCGCAGTCGTCGAACGACACCTTCCCGACGACCATCCACGTCGCCGCCACCGAAGCCGTCACCAAGGACGTCATCCCCGCCCTCGAGTACCTGGCCGGCGCCATCGAGGTGCGCGCCGCGGAGTGGGCCGGCGTCGTGAAGTCCGGGCGCACGCACCTGATGGACGCCGTCCCGATCACGCTCGGCCAGGAGGCCGGCGCGTGGGCGTCGCAGATCCGGTTCGGCGTCGAACGGCTGAAGTCCGGCCTGCCGCGCCTGGGCGAGCTGCCGATCGGCGGCACCGCCGTCGGGTCCGGCCTCAACGCGCCGGACGGCTTCGGCGAGGCCGTCGCGACCGAGCTCGCCACCGTCACCGGCCTGCCGCTGACCGAAGCCCGCGACCACTTCGAGGCGCAGGCGACGCAGGACAGCGTCGTCGAGACGTCCGGGCACCTGCGCACGATCGCCGTGTCGCTCAACAAGATCGCCAACGACCTGCGCTGGCTGGGTTCCGGTCCGCGCACCGGCCTCGCCGAGCTGGCGCTGCCGGACCTGCAGCCGGGCTCGTCGATCATGCCGGGCAAGGTGAACCCGGTGATCCCGGAGGCGACGCTGCAGGTCGTCGCGCAGGTGATCGGCAACGACGCGGCCGTCGCCTTCGCCGGCGCGGCCGGCAACTTCCAGCTCAACGTCAACCTGCCGGTGATCGCGCGGAACGTCCTCGAGTCGGCGCGCCTGCTCGCCGCGGTGTCGCGGCTGCTGGCGGACAAGGTGTTCGCGGGCATCACCGTGAACACCGAGCGCACGCGCACCTACGCCGAAGGCTCGCCGTCGATCGTGACGCCGCTGAACAAATACATTGGATACGAAGAGGCCGCCGCGGTCGCGAAGCAGGCGCTCAAGGAGCTGAAGACGATTCGCGAGGTCGTCATCGAGCGCGGCTACGTGAAGGACGGCAAGCTCACCGAAGAGCAGCTCGACGAAGCGCTCGACGTCCTCCGCATGGCCCGCGGCGGCAAGTGACCGCTACCGCCGGCGCAGGCGCTTGTCCGCCAGCGCCGGCGGGGTGTAGTCCTTCTCGGCCGGGTTGAGGTCGGTGCCCGGCGGGACGATCTCGTCGATCCGGTCCAGCACGTCGTCGTCCAGCACCAGGTCCGCGCCGGCGAGCAGGTCGTCCAGCTGCGCCGGGGTCCGCGGGCCGATGATCGCCGACGTCACGCCCGGGTGCGCCCGGACGAACGCCGTCGCCAGGTGCGTGAGCGGGCGGCCGAGGTCGTCGGCGATCTTCTTGAGCTGGGCGATCGCCTCGAACTTGACCGCGTTCTCCGGTAGCGCGGGGTCGAACTTGTGCGCCTGCAACGTCCGGCGGCCTTCCGAAAGGTCCACATCGGACGGTTTCGTGTACTTGCCGGACAGCCAGCCGCTGGCCAGAGGGCTCCACGTCAGCACGCCCATGCCGTACTTCCGCGCGGTCGGCAGCACGGCCGCTTCGATCGCCCGGTTGAAGATCGAGTACGGCGGCTGCTCGGCGCGGAACCGCGCCAGGCAGCGCTTTTCGGCCACCCACTGGGCTTCCACGATCTGCTCGGCCGGAAAGTCCGACGACCCGATCGCGCGGACCTTGCCGGCGCGCACGAAGTCCGTGAGCACCGAAAGGGTTTCCTCGATGTCGGTCGCCGGGTCCGGCCGGTGGACCTGGTAGAGGTCGATGTAGTCGGTGTCGAGGCGGCGCAGGCTGTCGTCCAGCGCGCGGGTCAGCCAACGCCGGGAAAGCCCACCCTGGTTCGGGTCGGACCCCATCTGGAAGAAGCCCTTGGTGGCCAGCACGACGTCGTCACGCCGGCCCTTCAACGCCTTGCCGACGATCCGCTCGTTCTCGCCGTGGCTGTACATGTCCGCGGTGTCCCAGAAGTTGACGCCCGCGTCGAGCGCGGTGCGCAGCATCCGGACCCCCTCTTCGTGGTCCGGGTTGCCCCACTGCCCGAGCATCATCGCGCCGAACGCGTACTCGCTGACCGAAATCCCCGTACCGCCCAGAATTCGTCGTTCCATGGGTTCCACCCTGACCGCGGGAAAAGCACCGGACCAGGTCACACTCAACCTGGGTCCGGCAGTACCAGGCGGGAAACCGCGAGCCGGGGATACTGGAGGCATGAGTGACGCAGCCGAGCTGGGTGCCTTCCTGAAGGCGCGCCGCGCCGCCTTGGACCCCGCCGACCTGGGCCTACCACCCG
Source organism: Amycolatopsis sp. NPDC114478 (assembly GCF_055633805.1). NCBI lineage: Bacteria > Bacillati > Actinomycetota > Actinomycetes > Pseudonocardiales > Pseudonocardiaceae > Amycolatopsis > Amycolatopsis sp. NPDC114478. Next base: position 886,564 of record NZ_JBVKDO010000001.1, read on the forward strand.
GGATCACGCAGCGGCGGGTCAAGGGCCTGCGCCGCGAGGAGCTGGCGCAGCTGTCCGGGATCAGCGTCGACTACTACACGCGGCTGGAGCAGGGCCGCGCGAAGAACGTCTCGGACGCGGTCCTCGACGCGCTGGCCCGCGCGCTGCGCCTCACCGTCGGCGAGGAGTCCTACCTGCGCAACCTCGCCGCGCCGAAGCGCCGGGACGAGCGCGCACCGCAGCGGATCCGGCCCGAGCTGCAGCAGCTGCTCGACGCGATCCAGGCGCCCGCGTTCGTCTTCGGGCGGTACATGGACGTGCTCGCCTGGAACGCCCTCGGCGGCGCGGTCGCGTTCGCCTTCGCCGACCTCGAAGAGCGCAACATGCCGAAGCTCATCTTCACCGACGCACGCGCGAAGGAGCTGCACCCGGAGTACGACGCGGTGTGCCGCGAGCTCGTCGCGAACCTGCGTGCCGAAAGCGGACGGCACCCCGGCGACCCGCGGTACGCGCAGCTGATCGGCGAGCTTTCGCTGGCCAGCGAGCAGTTCCGGAAGCTGTGGGCCGAGCACACCGTCCAGGAGAAGGCGCAGGGGTGGAAGGTGCTGAACAACCCCGTCGTCGGCGAGCTGCGGCTGCGCTACGAGACGCTGCGGCTGCCCCAGGACCCCGACCAGGGCATGGTCGTCTACCACGCCGAACCGGGGTCCGCGACCGAACGCGCGCTCGGCCTGCTGGCCAGCTGGATCGCCGCCGATGAACGGCCGGTGAACAGTCGGCCATCGCGCACCCGCCCGGCGTAACGGCTGCTTAGGCTGCTGCACCTGGGGAGTCGGGGGTAGAGGAGCGGCACGGTGGGCATCGGCGCGACGATGCAGTCCCTCGCCGAAATCCTGAGTTCGGACTCCGGCAGCCTCGTCCTCGGGATCGCCGCGCTGGTGGCGATCGCCGCGCCGTTCGTCGACCGCTACTTCATCCGGCGGCGGCGGATGACGTTCCGCGTCCTCTACAACTCCAAGATCGGGCTGTCCCCGATCGACCTGCACGACGGCGAGAACGGCTCGGCGCAGGCCGACCCGCAGCTCGAGCAGGTCGCGCGGCTGCTCGACCGGATGAGCATCGTCGTCATCCGGATCCACAACACCGGCGGGTTCGACATCGCGCCGGGCGACTTCGAGATCCCGCTGTCGTTCACCTTCGGCAGCCGGATCGTCTGGGACGCGCGCGTGTCCGACGCGACCGACGACGGCTTGCGCCAGCACGTCCGCGACGGCCTCGAGTTCTTCACGCGCGAGACCCCGCAACGGCCGGTCGAAGGCGTGAAGCTGTCGCGCGTGCGCGCGCTGCTGCCGAAGCGGTTCGCGGGGCTCGCCGCGGCCGAAGCACCGCCGGAGGCGCCGGAGTGGCACGGCGTGCGGTTCGCGCGGCTTTCGTTGAAGCGCAAGGAGAAGTTCAAGCTGGTCGTCGTGCTGCGCGAGTCCGACGGGAACGACGGCGAGATCAGCAAGGAGATCGACCACCACGCGCGGCTCGCCGCCGGCCGGATCAAGGACGACCGCAAGCAGCGCCGGTTCGGCTGGCCGGTCATCACGACGGCCGTCGGGGTGCTGCTGACCGGCGCCCTGCTGGCGACGCTGCTCGTCTCGTGGTCGCGGCCGGCCGACTCCGCGCAGTGCGCCACCGGGAAGCTCTCGGTCGAGGGGTCGAGCGCGTTCGTGCCGATCATGGACAGCATCGCCGCGGAGTACCACGGCCAGTGCGACGGCGCGGCCATCACGACCCGGGCGACCGGCAGCGTCACCGGCGTCCGCGCGCTGGCCCCGGTCGACGCGGCGGGCAAGGACGAGCTGGCGGTGCTCTCCGACGGCAAGTCCGGCGAAGCGGGCCCCGACCTGGAGGCGAAGGCCGTCGCGGTGGTCGTGTACAGCCTGGTCGTCAACCGCGCGGCCGGCGTCGACAAGCTGACGACCCAGCAGGTCAAGGACATCTTCAGCGGTCGCGTGCGCAACTGGGACCAGCTGCGGCCGGGGCCGTCGGTGCCGATCGGGATCGTGGGGCGCGGGCAGGAGTCGGGCACGCGCAAGACGTTCGAGCAGAAGGTCCTCGGCGGCGCGGAAGACCGGCTGACGTCGGATTCGTGCCGCAAGCCCGAGCGCGACCCGGCCGCGGCGACCACCCGCTGCGAGCGCGGCACGACCGCCGAAGTGCTCACCGAGGTCGGCGCGGTGCCGGGCGCGATCGGGTACGCCGACGTCCCGGCGGCCAAAACAGCGGCCGCCCGCGACCAGCAGGTGACGATCGTGCAGCTCGACGGCCACTACCCCGACGTCACGACCGTCGACGCCGGGTACCGGTTCTGGACCGTCGAGTACCTGTACACGAAGGGCGTCCCGTCGAACGGGAGCGTGCTGAAGCGGTTCCTCGACTACCTGGCGAGCCCGACTGCGCGGGCCGAGCTGCAGGACGCCGGGTACACCCCCTGCGTGGCCAAGGACGGGCTGCTCGACCCCCTCTGCACCAGGCCGGACATCTGATCGGCAGGAAATTGTCGGTGGTGCGGGTCATGATGTCCGGGTGTTGCTGAGCGAGTTGGTCCGGGCGTCCGCCGAGCTGGCGGCGACGAGGTCCAGGAAGGCGAAGATCGCCCTCCTGGCCGAAGTGCTGCGCGCCGCCGAGGTCGGTGAACTGCCGGTGGTGATCGCGTACCTGACCGGGCAGACGGCGCAGGACCGGCTGGGTGCGGGCTGGCGCACCCTGGCCGGCCTGGGCGCAGGTTCGGCCGACGCGCCGGAGGTGACGGTCACCGAGGTCGACGGGGCGCTCACCGCGGCGGCCGGCGTCGCGGCGGGCACGGGCTCCGCGACGCGGCGGCAGGAGGTCCTGCGGGCGTTGTTCGAGCGGCTCACGAAGGACGAGCAGCAGTTCCTGTTCCGGCTGGTCACCGGCGAGCTGCGGCAGGGCGCGCTGGAAGGTGTGATGGTCGACGCCGTCGCGGCGGCGGCCGAGGTGCCGGCCGAGGACGTGCGGCGGGCGTTCATGCTGTCCGGGAAGCTGGGCGTCACCGGGGTCGCGGCGATGACCGGCGGGCCGGCCGCGCTGGCGGAGTTCCGGCTGACGCTGGGCACGCCGATCAAGCCGATGCTGGCGTCGCCGGCGGAGTCGCTGGACGAAGCCGTCGCCGAGCACGCCGAGGCGATCGTCGAGTACAAGATGGACGGTGCGCGGATCCAGGTGCACCGCCACGGCGACGAGGTGCACGTCTGGACGCGGACCCTGCGCGAGATCACCGGGAGCGTCCAGGAGCTGGTCGAGCTCGTGCGGGCGCTGCCGTGCGAGTCGGTGGTGCTGGACGGCGAAACGCTCGCCCTGACCGACGCGGGGCGGCCGCGGCCGTTCCAGGACACGATGAGCCGGTTCGGCAGCACGCGCGAGGAGCAGGTCAAGGCGTTGCTGCTGCGGCCGTACTTCTTCGACTGCCTGCACCTCGACGGCGTCGACCTGCTGGACGCGCCGCTGTCCGAACGCAACGCGGCGCTGCGCAAGGTCGCCGGGGCGCACGTGATCCCCGGCGAGATCGGCACTTCGCGGGCCTCAGCGGTCCTGGACGCGGCGATGGAGGCCGGCCACGAAGGGGTGATGGTCAAGGACCTGGCATCGCCGTACGCGGCCGGGCGGCGCGGGCGGGCGTGGCTGAAGGTCAAGCCGGTGCACACGATCGACCTCGTCGTGCTCGCGGCGGAGTGGGGGCACGGGCGGCGCACGGGCACGCTGTCGAACCTGCACCTGGGCGCCCGCGACCCGGACGGCGGCCCGCCGATCATGGTGGGCAAGACCTTCAAGGGCATGACCGACGAGCTGCTGGCGTGGCAGACGAGGACGTTCCAGGAGATCGAAACCCACCGCGACGACTGGACGGTGTACGTCCGGCCGGAGGTGGTGGTCGAGATCGAGCTGGACAGCGCCCAGGTTTCGACGCGCTACCCCGGTGGCCTGGCGCTGCGGTTCGCGCGGGTGGTCCGCTACCGCCCGGACAAGGACCCGGCGGACGCCGACACGATCGACACGGTCCGCGGTCTGCTGCACGGCGACCGTTCGGAAGGGAGCTGACGACGAAAGTCTTGATCACGACATCTCGCGCGTCGGCGGTGCTTTCCTCCTAAAAGGAAAGACGAAAGTCTCTTGGTGCGCGCCCGCCGATCTCGCCAGGGTGGAGTTTCCACGACTGCTGGGGAGAAAAGCATGAGACTGCGCGCTGTGGCCGGCTTGTTCGCGAGCACCACCCTGCTCGTGACCGCGTTCGCCGCACCCGCCGGTGCCTCGCCCGTGCCGAGCACGCCGGATGCCGGGCACCAGCCGTCGAAGCACCACTTCTCGGCGGCCGCGCAGTCGTTCGTCGGCGCCGACACCGTGCAGAAGCGCGTCGCCAAGCTGGAGGCGGCGATGGCGTCGCTGCCGAAGGAAAGCACCGCCTACAACGCGACGAAGCTGTGGAACGCCGGCATCACCGGCGCGGGCAGCACCGTCGCGACGCTGGTGTCCTTCGGCGACGACAAGGTCAAGCAGGTGCTCGACACCTACTCGAAGAACCACGGCTTGCCGCCGGCGAACGTCGAGGTCATCGAACCGTCCGGCGCGGTGCCCGCGTGCACCGACCCCGGCGTCGACACCGCCACCTGCCAGGGCTGGGGCGGCGAGACCGACCTCGACGTCACGATGATGCACGCCATGGCGCCGAACGCGAAGATCATCGTCGCGGCGACGCCGGTCGCGGAGACGCAGGGTTTCACCGGGCTGCCGGAAATGATGCACGCGGTCGACTACATGACCGAGCACAAGCTGGTCGACGTCATCTCGATGAGCTTCGGGACCACCGAGGAGAACTTCCCTTCGTTCGACTCGATCAAGACGCTCGACCCGGCGCTCGACCGCGCGAGCAAGGCCGGCATCACGATGGTCGCGTCCTCGGGTGACGACGGCCCGACCGGCGGCTACCTCTACGGCCCGGGCGACTACCCGTACCGCGTCGCGAGCTGGCCGGCGTCCGACCCGCGCGTCACGACGCTCGGCGGCACGCAGCTGCACCTCGACGCGAACGGCACCCGCACCAAGCCGGACGACCTGGTGAACGTCGCCGACGACGGTTTCGCCGAGGGCGCCGGGCTGTCGAAGACGTACGCGCGGCCGAACTGGCAGGACGGCGTCAAGAAGATCACCGGTAGCAAGATGCGCTCGTTCCCGGACATCAGCATGGAAGGCGTGCACGGCACTTCGCAGTCCGCGCCGCTGTTCGCCGGCGTGCTCGCGCTCGCGGTGCAGGCCAAGCACGGCAAGCTCGGCCAGATCAACCCGGCGCTGTACACGAAGCTGGGCCCGGCGGGCGCGAAGGCGGGCATCGTCGACGTCACCGAAGGCGACAACAGCCAGTACGGCGTCGTCGGCTTCACCGCGGCGAAGGGCTTCGACATCGCCAGCGGCTGGGGCACGGTCGACGCGTCGGTCTTCGTTCCCGCGCTGGTGAAAGCACTGCGCTGACAATTGACCGGAAACGGCGGAGTTCGGTTTTTTCGACGCGATCGTGTCGAGATTTTTCCCCACAGAACGGGAAGGCCGCCGCCGCTTTCGACGCGGCTGTCGCCGACGGGACGAGCTACACGAAGGTGTACGCCGCGGAAATCAAGCAAAAGAACTTCATCGTTTTCCGCACCACCACCGTCAGCAATTTCGCGGTGGGTAGAACGGCGCGATCACCGCGGGGACCCCGCTGACGATCACCGACGCCAACCGGGCGTCGGTGCAGAAGCGCGACCTGCAGGGCCGGTTCGTCATCAAGACGACCGACGGCCAGACCTTCCGGCTCAGCATCATCCCTTCCGTGCCGAAGCTGCTCGCCGCCAGCTACCAGCTGCCGGTCGACCAGAAGGACGAGTACGAGGCGTTCACCACCCTCCGGGACGCCCTCATCTCGGCTTGACTTCCCGCGCCCCGGTGCCGATCGGCACCGGGGCGCCGCCGGCGTCAGTAGCAGCGGTCGGACTTGATCGCGTAGGTGTAGTTGTTGGAGAGGTTGGACGTCACCTCGAACCGGATCTTGTGGTAGACGGGCGGATCGCCGAGCACGCCGTGCGACACCGTGTGCTCCTTGCCCGGGGCAATCGCACCGCTCCACAGGCCCTTGTCGAAGACGTCCTCGACGATCTGGACGAGCAGGCCGCGGTAGTCGTGGTTGTGCACGGTGATGTCGATCTTCTGCCCGGCACTGACTTCGACAACCTTCGTCGCGCCGCCCATCAGCGGGCCGCCTGCGCACACCTTCGTCGCGGCGGACGCGGACGGCACGGCCACCAGCGTCGCGGCCAGGGCCACCACCGGAACGATCACCTTGCGCATCAGCGGTTCCCCACCTTCGTCTTGACCACATCGGACGTTTCGGCGATGTCGATGCCGAACTTCATCGAGCCGCCGCAGTAGGCGTGCTTGCCGTTCTTGAAGTAGAGCGTCAGGTCGCCGCCGCACTCGAAGACGCGGATGTCCCAGGTGCGCTCGCCCGGCCACAGGCAGATGGCGTCCTTGCCCGCCCGGCGCATCCAGCCGTGGTACCCGGATTCGCACGTGATGATCGAATCACTCGCGACGGTCCCCGCCGCCGGAACCGTCGCCGAAGCCGGACCGGCCGACAGCAGGCCCGCGGCGAGCGCGGCTCCCGTGACGGCCGCGACCCTCAGATACGGACGCATGGATTTCCTTCCCCTGCACGATGGATTCGCCCGGGAGATCCGGACACCGACGACGTTATGGACGCCCGCGGTGGCGGCGGAAGCCCTGCATCGGCTACACCGGAGCGAAAGCCAAAGGAAGATCGTCTTCGCAGGTCAGCGCAATGGCCAGCCGCTTCGGAAAGCCAAATTCACGGGGTGATCCGCACCGAGAAGAAGACGGCGCGGGCGTCGGGCAGCAGCAGGTGGCCCTCGGAGTCGGCCATCTTCCAGTAGACCTGGCAGTGCCCGGCTGCGGAAGGAGCCTGCACGTCGACGGAGATACGCACGTGCTCGCCGGGCGCGGTGTAGGGGACGGGCACGCGGTCGGGGGTGCGGCATTGGTCGGGGCTGCCGAACGAGCCCGAGCGGACGAGGTAGCGCCCGATCCATCCGACGGATCCGGCGTTGCGGAGCTCCCAGGTCTTGGTGAACCGGCTCCCGGCGGCGACGGCGGCGCCATCGGGAACGGTGACATCGGCGACGAACTCGGAAACGTCACCGGCAGCGGCAGGCTCATCGGGGTTCCGCCGAACACGAACACGAGCGCAACGACGAGGACAAGAGCGACGGCCGCGGCTAGGCCATAAGCCGCCGACCGGCGGCGCGGGGCCGAGGCCCCGGCACCTCGGCTTCCGGTTCCCGCGCCTTTTCCCACGCCCCGCGCCACTCCAGCAGCGCCGCGGGTTCGTCCTGGCCGAGCACCCCCACCGCCAGCACCCGCACGAACTCCCACGTCGTCTCCCAGCTGGGCAGCTGCCTTCCCCGGGCCGCCGCCGAAAGCGCCGACTTGGACGCCAACGCCCCCAGCTCGTCGCGCATCCGGTCGTACGACGGGTCGCCCGCCGCGCGCTTCAGCTCCCACAGCCGGCGGGCGAACTCGGCGACCGGCCCGGTTTCCCCCGCGGGCCCGAGCGCGACCCGCCCGCGGCGCCCCGGCCTGCGTTCGACGTCCATCTCCGCCGACAATAGGACGCGGACCGGGTGACCGGCGCGCCTCGAACGGGTGATGCCCGCGGGTTCGTCCACAGTGGAGCTAAGCTCCGGAAATGCGCAGCGAGATGCTCACCCGCGCCTGGTTCGGGGTCACCGCCGTGGTCGCGCTGACCGGGCTCGTCAGCCAGGTCGTCGCCACCGCGACCGACGCGAACGGCCGCGTCGCGAACCTGCTCTGCTTCTTCACCATCGACTCGAACCTGCTGGTCGCGATCACGTCCGCGCTGGTCGCGCTCGGCCTGGCCCGCGGCAGGCTGTTCACCGTGCTCTGGCTCGACGCGCTCGTCGGCATCATCGTCACGGGCATCGTCTACCAGGTCGCCCTCGCCGGCCTGTACGAGCTGCACGGCCTGTCGCTGTTCTCCGACACCATGCTGCACAAGGTCACGCCGATCCTGTTCGTGCTCGGCTGGCTCCTCGCCGCCCCGCGCGGCGTGCTGACCTGGGCCACCGTCGGGTGGTCGCTGCTCTACCCGCTGGCGTGGCTCGCCTTCACCCTGCCGCGCGGCGCGCTCACCGGCTTCTACCCGTACCCGTTCGTCGACGCCGGCGCGCTCGGCTACGGCCAGGTCGCGCTCAACTGCGTCTTCATCGGGCTGTTCTTCACCGCGCTCGCCGCGGGCGCGTTCCTCTACGACCGCCGGCTCACGCCCGCACCCGGCGGAACGCGTTGAGCCCGTCGCTCAGCCCGGCCTGGACCAGCGTCGGCAGCGCGCCGCGCCGGTCGACCGGCTTGCCCGCCGCGATCCGGTGCATCTGGCGGGTGTGCCACTGGATCTCCAGCAGGCTGTCGGCCAGCCGGACGCCGGTTTTCGGGCAAAGCCGTTCCGCGCGGACGTCGTCGCCGTCGAGCAGCCGCGCCGGCAACGCGGGGTCGACGATCAGCGGCCGCCCGAGCCCGACGACGTCCAGCGCGCCCGAGCGCAGCGCCTCTTCCATTCCGTCTCGCGTCGCGAAGCCGCCGGTGACCATCAACGCGACGTCGGACACCGAACGCGCCTTCGCCGCGTAGTCCAGGAAGTACGCTTCGCGCGCCTGCGTGCTCGCCCGTCCGGAGCCCATCATTGCGGCCTTCTCGTACGTGCCACCGGACACTTCCAGCAGGTCGACGCCGGTTTCGCCGAGCTCGCGCACGACCTCCAGGGACTCCTCCTCGGTGAAGCCGCCGCGCTGGAAGTCCGCGCTGTTCAGCTTCACCGCGATCGGGACGTCGTCGCCCACGGCCGACCGGACCCGCCGCACGACCTCCAGCAGGAACCGGCGCCGGCGCACCGCGTCGCCGCCCCAGGCGTCCGTGCGCAGGTTCGTCAGCGGCGACAGGAACTGCGACACGAGGTAGCCGTGGGCGCCGTGGATCTGGACGCCGTGGAAGCCCGCGTCGACGAACGTCCGGGCCGCGACGGCGAAGCGCTCGATGATCGCTTCGATCTCGTCGCCGGTCAACGCGCGCGGAACGGCGAAGGCGGTGCGGATGCCTCGGCTGCCGAAGGGGACGGCGGACGGCGCCACTGGTTCGCGCGAGAGGTACCGCGGGCTCTGGCGGCCGGGGTGGTTGAGCTGCACCCACAACCGCGTGTCGGTGCCTTCGACCGCGCGCGCCCACGCGCGGAAGCCGGCCGGGTCCGCGGTCGCCGTCACGTTGCGCGGCTCGCCGAGCGCGGCCGGGTCCACCATGACGTTGCCCGTGATCAGCGTCCCGGCACCGCCGCGGGCCCAGGTGCGGTACAGCTCGTGCAGGTCCCGCGTCGGGGCGTTGCGCCGGTCGCCGAGCTGCTCGCTCAGGGCCGACTTGGCCAGGCGGTTCGGCAGCACGGCGCCGCAGCGCAGCTTCAGCGGCTCGGCCAGGAGCGTCATCGCGTCCCCTCTCGAACTTACTCGAAGTAAGGTGACGCGAGAGTAGCATACCGCCGGTATGTCATCTACCCGCCGAATGACCGTTAGGGTCGCCGCATGACGGCGATCGTGCAGAACCTGGTGACGTCCGGAACCTTCCAGCTCGACGGGGGCAGCTGGGACGTCGACAACAACGTGTGGATCGTGGGCGACGACACGGCGGTGATCGTGATCGACGCGGCGCACGATGCGAAGGCGATCGAAAACGTCATCGGCGACCGGAAACTGGCCGCGATCGTCTGCACCCACGCGCACAACGACCACGTCAACGCCGCCCCGGAACTCGCCGCGGCCACCGGCGCGCCGATCCTGCTGCACCCCGACGACCGCGTCCTCTGGGACCGGACGCACCCGGACCGCGCGCCGGACGGCGAGCTGGCGGACGGCCAGACGATCACGATCGCTGGCACGGCGCTGCGGGTCATCCACACGCCGGGGCACGCGCCGGGCGCGGTGTGCCTGTACGCCGAAGAGCTGGGGGTGGTGTTCACCGGCGACACGCTGTTCCACGGCGGCCCGGGCGCCACCGGACGGTCCTATTCGGACTACCCGACCATCGTGAAGTCCATCCGCGAGAAGCTGTTCACGCTCCCGGAGGCAACGAAGGTCCACACGGGCCACGGCGAAGGCACGACGCTGGGCGCGGAGAAGACGGCTTCGAGCGGCTGGGACGCGGCCTAGGAGGTGTGCTTCCGGGCGACGAGGGCGAACTCCTCGATCGCCCGGTCCAGGTTCCTGGCAGCCTCACGCACAAGAGGTGGCAGGTAGACCCGATCGAACTCGCCTCGCGGATCCAGCTCGAAGCGCACATCGTGCAGCCGCGTGTCGAGTTCGCGAACCTCGCGCGCCCGTTCGATTAGGTGGTCAGGGCCGGACATGATCAGCAAGCCCAGGAACCCGCGGACCTCCGCCCGGGCCGCGTAGTAGGCGTCTTCGTAGTCGATCTGCCGCCGCTCATCCGAATCCGGGTTGTCGTCGGTCAAGGTTCGACGGCGATAGAAAACGTTCAAATCGATGACATGCTGCCTGGCGCGAGCGGCCGCCTCGATCAGTCCGGCGCAGCGGTCGGCGCGGTCCTGCCGCAGCTTCGCGCGCCGCGCCGCGTTGAGCTTCCACGGCTCGAGCAGCGCACCCAGGGTCACGCCGACCAGCGACGCCACTGCGGCGATGCCCGCGGCCCCGACCGCTGTCAGCACGTCAGCCGCGGCGCGGTCGGCGACACCCGTACGCGCTGCTTCGCCTCTTCGGCCAGCGTGAGCGCCCACTGCTGCAGGCCGGCGACGTCGATTCCGTGCGGCGGCTCGCTCCGGAACGGCTCGATGTTCGCCGCCCCGCGCTCCAGCAGGGACACCGCGCCGACGTTGTTGCCGCGTGCTGCGTGCGTCAGTCCCACCGCGAGCTGGGCCAGGCCGCGCCACAGTTCGCGGTCGGCGCCGTCGGTCGTCTTCCACGCGTCTTCGAAGACCTCGTGGGCGTGGAACGGCTTGCCGTCGTCGAGCAGCCGCTGCGCCTCCGCAAGCGTTTGCGACGGCGTTCTCGCGATGCCTTCGGGCTGGCGCTCGACGCCGTCGGCGCCGTACGGCAGCGGCCGGCCGAGACCGTCGCGCGGCCGTGCGTTGCGTGCCCGTCCCTCGTCGTCCCGGTCGCGGCGGCTCATACCCTGAGATCCTGCCACGGGTCCAGCAGGTAGTCTGGTGACTCGTGCGTTTCCTCGACGGCCACCGGCCCGCCCACGACCTGACCTACGACGACGTGTTCCTACTGCCGAACCGTTCGGACGTGGAGTCCCGCTTCGACGTCGACCTCGCCACCGCGGACGGCACCGGCGCCACCATCCCGATCGTCGTCGCCAACATGACCGCGGTCGCCGGCCGGCGGATGGCCGAGACCGTCGCCCGCCGCGGGGGCCTGGTGGTGCTCCCCCAAGACGTCGACACCGAGGCCGTCGCGGAGATCGTCGGCTGGGTGAAGAGCCGGCACACCGTGTGGGATACGCCGCTGGTCCTGACCGGCGGTGACGCCGTCGCCGACGCCCTCAACCTGGTCCACAAGCGCGCCCACGGCGCCGTCGTGATCGTCGATGGTGAAGGCCGCCCGGTCGGCATCGTCGACGAAGCGGCCTGCGCGGGTGTCGACCGCTTCGCGCGGCTCGCCGACGTCGCGCAGCCCGCGACCGTCGCGGTCCCGCTGACCACGCCGTCGCGCGAGGTCTTCGAACTACTGCACAGCCACGGCGCGAACCTGGCGCTCGGTCTCGACGCCGAGGGCCGCCTCGCGGGCGTGCTGACCGCCGTCGGCGCGCTGCGCGCGGACATCTACACCCCGGCCGTCGACGGCGACGGCAAGCTGCGCGTCGCCGCCGCGGTCGGCGTAAACGGCGATGTCGCGGCGAAGGCCGAAGCCGTGCTCGGCTCCGGCGTCGACGTGCTGGTCGTCGACACCGCCCACGGCCACCAGGAGAAGATGATCGCCGCGCTGAAGGCCGTCCGGTCGGTGTCGCCGAAGGTGCCGGTGGTCGCCGGGAACGTGGTCACCGCGGAAGGCACGCGCGACCTGATCCAGGCCGGCGCCGACGTCGTCAAGGTCGGCGTCGGGCCGGGCGCGATGTGCACGACCCGGATGATGACCGGCGTGGGCCGCCCGCAGTTCTCCGCGGTCGCCGACTGCGCGGCCGCCGCGCGCGAGCTGGGCAAGCACGTCTGGGCCGACGGCGGCGTGCGCCACCCGCGCGACGTGGCGCTGGCGCTGGCCGCCGGCGCGTCCGCGGCGATGGTCGGCTCGTGGTTCGCCGGCACCTACGAATCCCCCGGTGACCTGCGGTTCGACGAGCAGGGCCGGCCGTACAAGGAGTCGTTCGGAATGGCGTCGAAGCGCGCGGTGGGCGCGCGGACGCGGACGGACAACGTCTTCGATCGCGCCCGGAAGGCGCTGTTCGAGGAGGGCATCTCGTCGTCGCGGATGGCGCTCGACCCGCAGCGCCCGGGCGTCGAGGACCTGCTGGACTCGATCGGCTCCGGCGTCCGCTCGTCCTGCACGTACGCGGGCGCGCGCACCTTGGAGGAGTTCCACGAGCGCGCACTGCTGGGCGTCCAGTCGGCGGCCGGTTTCGCGGAGGGCCGCCCGCTCCCCTCGGGCTGGTGACGGACCGGGAGCGGCGCGGGTGCGCCGCTCCCGGGAGTTCGTCAGCCGTGGTCCTCCAGCATCTCGGTGACCAGGGCGGCGATCGGCGAACGCTCCGAGCGCGTCAGCGTGACGTGCGCGAACAGCGGGTGGCCCTTCAGCTTCTCGATCACCGCCGAGACGCCGTCGTGCCGGCCGACGCGCAGGTTGTCGCGCTGGGCGACGTCGTGCGTGAGCACCACCCGCGACGCCGTGCCGAGCCGCGAGAGCACCGTCAACAGGACGTTCCGTTCCAGTGACTGCGCCTCGTCGACGATGACGAACGTGTCGTGCAGCGAGCGGCCGCGGATGTGGGTCAGCGGGAGCACCTCAAGCATGCCGCGGTCGAAGACCTCGTCGAGGACGTCCTGGCTGACCAGCGCGCCGAGGGTGTCGAACACCGCCTGCGCCCACGGCTGCATCTTCTCGCTCTCGGACCCGGGCAGGTAGCCGAGGTCCTGGCCACCGACCGCGTAGACCGGCCGGAACACCACGACCTTGCGGTGCTGACGGCGTTCCATCACCGCCTCGAGGCCGGCGCAGAGGGCGAGCGCCGACTTCCCGGTGCCGGCCCGGCCGCCCAGCGACACGATGCCGACGTCGGAGTCGAGCAGCAGGTCGAGCGCGACGCGCTGCTCGGCGCTGCGGCCGTGCAGGCCGAACGCCTCGCGGTCGCCGCGCACCAGCCGGATGCGCTTGTCCGCTGTGACCCGCCCGAGTGCGCTGGAGCTGCCCGCGAGCAGCCGCAGCCCGGTGTGGCAGGGCAGCTCGGCGAGCTCGTCCATGCCGTACTCGACCGGGTCGACGGTGCCGCCGCCGAACAGCGTGTCGAGCACGTCCTGCTCGACGTCCACGTCCGCCATGCCCGTCCAGCCGGACGGCGTCACTTCCTGCGCGCGGTACTCGTCCGCCTCGAGACCGACGGCCCCGGCCTTGACCCGCAGCGGGATGTCCTTGGTCACCAGCGTGACCGCCGCGTTCTCCGCCGCCAGGTTGAGCGCGCAGGCGAGGATGCGGTGGTCGTTGGAGTCGGTCCGGAACCCCGACGGGAGCACCGAGGGGTCCGAGTGGTTCAGCTCCACCTGCAGCGTGCCGCCGTGGTCCCCGATGGGGAGCGGCGCGTCGAGCCTGCCGTACTGCCGGCGCAGGTCGTCGAGCATGCGCAGGGATTCCCGGGCGAACCAGCCCAGCTCCGGGTGGTGGCGCTTGGCCTCCAGTTCACTGATGACGACCAGCGGAAGCACGACAGCATGCTCGGCGAAGCGGGTGACCGCCCACGGGTCCGACAGGAGGACCGACGTGTCGAGCACGTACATGTGCTGCTGGGATTCGGGCGAGGTCGAGGCTTTCTCCGGGCCAGGAACGGCACCGGTCGAAGAGTGGCCAGAGGCCTTACGGGGCAAACGCTGCGCAGTCACGACGGCATCTCCCTCGAGGGCGTGTGCACCTCACGCCCGCACTCGCTGGGCCGGGCACCTCCCTGGCTGGACCACTCCTCCTGACCGGTGGGTCAGGTGGCGCGGCCACGAGGGCCGGGTGCCGGCCCCCTCGTGCGTCTCGTGGGCGGCTGCGCCGCCCCCTCGATCACCGTCACGACCAGGGCCTCCCGCGAGGACCCGCACGGAACGCGTGCCCTCTCCTCGGAAGGTACCCACGAATGCCGGATCGCGCAGGGAGCCAACACGGTGATTCGCCAGATCGTCACCTCACTGTCGGTCGTCCGACATCGACGTCCAGTGACGGTCACCCTGTGTCATCAACCTCCCGATCGATGCACACCCGTCGGAATGATCTTGGGAAAATTGCTGACCCGTCGTATTCACAAGATCGATTGACGCGCTTTTACCACGTTTTGTTGCGCGCCGCATTTCCCGTCGCCAAGAGAGAACCGGTCCGAGTGAAAGCGCCTGCTGCAGGCTCACACAATGGGCGTACAAGCCGTACGAGACGCCTGATAGACGGGTAATTTTCTCACTGCGGGACACACCACCGGACCCCCGGTGCCCCGGATCCCAACAGTTCTACCTAGGAGTGTGCGAAGTGCTGAAGAAGGCTGGTTTCGTCGCGGCCACCGCTGCGGGCCTCATGATGATCGGCAGCACCGCGTTCGCCGCGACGGGCGACACGACGGGCACCCCGGACCCGACGTTCGGCGACGCGTACGCCACGTTCATCGAGGGCGGCGGCGCCCTGGGTTACGGTGCGGCCTCCCTGGTCGCGGGTGCCTACACGGGCATCGCCACCACCCCGGCGCTGATCCTCCACTCGCTGGAGCACCACCACCACTGAGTGTGGCTTGCGAAGGGCCCCGGAGTCCGCTCCGGGGCCCTTCGGCATCTCCAAGAACCTCAGGAAACCTCAAGAACCTCAGGAACCGAAGCGGCGGTGCCGCCAGGCGTAGTCGCGCATCGCGCGCAGGAAGTCGACGCGGCGGAATGCCGGCCAATACGCTTCGGTGAACCAGAATTCCGAATGCGCGGACTGCCAGAGCAGGAATCCGGAAAGCCGTTGTTCACCCGAAGTTCGGATGATGAGGTCCGGATCCGGCTGCCCCGACGTGTAGAGGTGCTCGGAGATGTGGTCGACGTCGAGGATCTTCGCGAGCTCGTGAATGGTCCGGCCCTCGTCGGCGTGCTGGAGCAGCAGCTTGCGCACGGCGTCCGCGATCTCCTGGCGCCCGCCGTAACCGACCGCGACGTTGACCTCCATCCCGGTCCGCCCCTCGGTGCGCGCGGCGGCTTCGCTGAGTCGCTTGGCGACGTCGCTGGGTAGCAGGTCGAGCGCGCCGACGATCCGCAGCTGCCAGCTCTTGCCGGGCGCGGCCAGCTCGTCGGTGACGTCGGTGATGATCTTCAGCAGCGGCGTGAGCTCGTCCGGGTCGCGGTTGAGGTTGTCGGTCGAGAGCAGCCACATGGTGACGACCTCGACGTCCGCCTCCTGGCACCAGCTCAGGAAGTCCGCGATCTTCTTCGCCCCGGCGCGGTGGCCGTCCGAAACGTCCGTGAAGCCCGCTTCACGGGCCCAACGGCGGTTGCCGTCGAGCATGATGGCGATGTGCCGGGGATGCCGGCCGGCGGCCTGCTGGATGAGGCGCCGGCCGTAGGCGCTGTACACGACGTCGGACAAGAACGAGCGAACACTCACGTCGAGGAAGCCTACGCACTCGGTGTGAGGCGCGTGACTCGACCGCTGACGGGGAACCTACGGTCCCGTAACCTGGAAGGGTGAGCGTGACGACGGAACCACCCGAGCCCGTAGTGGACCTCCGCCCGCGGTTGCGAGGCCACATCCACTTTTGGACGTTCTTCGGCGCCCTCGTGGCGACGGCGGCATTGGTCAGCCTGGCGGCGTCCACTGTGTCCCCTCTTGCGGCGTTGTCCACGTCGGTGTACGGGTTGACGATCCTCGGCCTGTTCGGCGTGAGCGCCCTTTACCACCGTCGCTTTTGGAGCCCGCGCGCGTACAAGTGGATGAAGCGTGCGGACCACTCGATGATCTTTTTGTTCATCGCGGGGACTTACACGCCGTTCACTTTGCTGGCGATGTCCAAGCCGACGGGGTACATCATCCTGTCGATCGTTTGGGGTGGGGCTGTTCTCGGTGTTGCCCTGAAGATGTTGTGGCCGCATGCTCCGCGGTGGGTCGGGGTGCCGATCTACATCGCTCTGGGGTGGGTTGCGGTTTTCGTCTTCCCTGAGCTTTTGGCCCATGCCGGGGTTGCGGCTTTGGTGTTGCTTTGCGTGGGTGGGTTGTTTTATACCTTGGGGGCGGTTTTTTACGCCGTTAAGTGGCCTAATCATTGGCCGGAGACCTTTGGGTATCACGAGTTCTTTCATGCCTGCACTGTTTTGGCTGCCGTTTCGCATTACATTGCCATTTGGTTGGCTATGTACGCCTAGTCTTGGCATGCCCTTCATCCCGATCTCTTTATTGTGACTACGGCCGACAGCACCGCGTCAAGACGGGAAAGCGTGTCTTGACCCGGCGCTGCCGGCCGTGTTCTGGCTTCGGATCGGGGTGCAGGGCGGGGTCTGGATTCTGGGTGCCTCTTTTGCTGCCGGCTGCCGGATTGGTCTGTTGGCCCCGGCTTTTGGCTTCGTTCTGCGTGGCTGGGGACCTCCCCCTGGACGTTCCCAGCTCCGCTCTTGTGGCTAGCCGAACATGCCTGGCTGGTACTCGCCCGCCGGGTTGCGGGCCATCACGTTCAGCCTGTTCCACGTGTTGATCTCCGCCACCAGGCACACCAGCGCGCCTAGCTGCTCGTCGTCGTAGTGCTTGCGGACCTGGGCCCACGTCTCGTCCGATACTCCCGTGTGCGCGTCCGCCAAGCGAGTTCCCTCCTCCGCCAGCGCCAGCGCCGCTCGCTCGGCCTCTGTGAACACCACCGCTTCGCGCCACGCTGCCACCAGCGCCAGGCGGACCGCTGTCTCGCCCGCCGCCGCCGCGTCCTTCGTGTGCATGTCCAGGCACATTCCGCAGCCGTTGATCTGGCTCGCCCGGATCTTCACGAGCTCCTGCGTCGCCTTCGGGAGGGATGACTCCTCGATCGGACGGGACGCCGCGATCAGGCGCTTGAAAAACTTGCTCGTGACCTCGTTCTCGAACATGTCGAACCGCGGTTCCATGACCGTTCCCTTCGTCGGTGTCACTCCCTTGACGACCCCCGCGACGGCGTTGTGACAGCCCTCGAAGTGGCGCCGGTCACATGCACACCTTCGCGCTATCACCCACGGTCTTGATCACCGCTTACACACGCCGCCCGACCTGCGGAGACCCGCCCTACATGGCCAGTGGGCGGCGTCTCAAACCACCACTTTCCGGGGTCACCCACGGGAACACCACGACGGTTGCCGTGCTGGTCAGCGCGTTCCACGGTGGTGCTCAGCAGACACCGACGCGAAAGGAGCAGCACCGCGATGGCCAAGACCATGCAGCCCCAGGAACTCATCGACAGTGCCGTGGTCGACCCGGCCGGGAACAAGCTCGGGAAGGTCGGCAACGTCTACCTCGCCGACTCCACGCACCAGCCGGAGTGGATCACCGTCAAGACCGGTCTGTTCGGGACCAAGGAGAGCTTCGTCCCGCTCTCCGGCGCGCACACCGACAAGGAAGGCGTGCACGTCCGGGTCGACAAGGACGCCGTCTCCGACGCGCCGCGCATCGACGCCGATGGCCACCTCTCCCCCGAGGAGAGCGCCCAGCTGTACCAGCACTACGGCCTGCCCGTGCCGCGGACGTCGCCGGACGGCCGGATGGACGGCCGGACCGGTGACCGGACGCAGGGGCGGGACCCTGCCATGGGCGGCCGCGGCCGGGCCGGGATGGACGCCGGCACCCGCGGGAAGTCCGACCAGGACGCCATGACGCGGTCCGAGGAACGGCTGAACGTCGGCACCGAACAGATCGAGACCGGGCACGTGCGGCTGCGCAAGTACGTCGTCACCGAAGAGCAGCAGGTCACCGTCCCGGTGCGACACGAAGAAGTGCGCATCGAGCGCGAGCCGATCAAGGACGGCCGGGCCGGGGGCGACATCGGCGAGGCCGAGCAGGACGTCGTGCTGCACGCCGAGAAGCCCGTCGTGCGCAAGGAGACCGTGCCGGTCGAACGGGCGCGCCTGCGCAAGGAGACCGTGACGGACGAGCAGACCGTCTCCGGCAAGGTCCGCAAGGAGCAGTTCGAGGTGACCGACGACGAGGGCAAGAAGCACCGCCGGTCCTGACGAACGCTCGGGGGTGGCCGGTTCCCCGACACCGGCCACCCCTTCGTCATGCCCGCAGCAAGCCAAGGGACCAGCTAGACACTCACGGGCATTCCGATCAGCGGCAGTCGCACTGCCATCCAAGATCAATTTCCAAATCCCCCCCGTGCATCCCTTTGGAGATCGTTCAAGAGCTTCACGCACAGCACCACCGGGCACCCCGCCGAACGGACAGGAACCCCACTCACTATGCTCACTCTACTCGAAAAGGGCAGGCAGGCAGGGGTGCAAGATGGATTTGATCAACTCGGTCAGAGTGGAGAACTTTCGCTCGATCAGGTCGGTCGAAATCCGATCATGCGGAGACTACAACCCGATCGTTGGCCTCAACAGTTCAGGAAAGTCCAACCTGCTGCGCGCCTTGAACTTGTTTTTCAACAACATCGTCGACCAGGAGAGTTTCGCCCTGAACCTGGGGCGCGACCTCTCCGACTATGCACCTACCGGAAAAAAGAAGTACGTGTCAGTTGGAGTGATCTTCAACCTCTCTCCGAACTTTAAAGTCAGAAACCAAGACGAATTTCTCAAGTCTCATAAGCTGACCAAGACGATCGCAATCAACAGGACGTGGACTCTTGACAGCCAGGGCCAGTCTCTGACGGATTCATATTCATTCGGCCAAGACTTCTCCACCCTAAAGCCCGCTGATGCTAGCGAGGTTCCGAACCTCCTCCTCTTCATCAGAGCGGTGCAATTTCGTTACATACCGAACCATGCGCGACCTGCAGACTTGATTCGCCAGTATGCGGAACCCTTTCGAACCGAGCTGATGAAGAGGGTTCAGGGTACACAGGAATACCGACAAGGCGCGGTCGTGGAACTAATGAACGCACTTGCACGCACAGGTGAGCAGATGTTCGCAGACGTGTCACGAAGCGTGGGTTCAGGAATAACGAATCTCTCAGTCAACCCGACGCTTCCCACAGACTTCGCCGAACTGGCATTCGACGTCGCCCTGCAGTCAGTCTCCAACGGCAAGGCACGCGCACCCGAGCTTGAAGGATCAGGCGCGCAATCGTTCATCTTGCTGCATATCCTCAACCTCGTCGATCGGGTTTCCCGAGGTCGAGCTTTCGGGTGGGTGCAGGCAAGCATATGGGCAATCGAAGAACCCGAGTCCTTCCTACACTCAGGACTGAGGTCAAGATTCGCGGCCGACCTTGCTCGTTACGCCGATGACGAACGACGACAGATTTTTGCCACAACACATCAAGATGAGTTCGTCCGCGTCGCGAACCGCGCTTGGCTGGTATCACAGGGGTCAACAGGATCGCGCGTGGACCAGCTTAGCGCAAAAGAGGTTCTGGCCCGATCTGCCAGAATGGCGATCACTTCTTACCGCCACCCCCTGCTCGAGTACCCGGATATTCCGATAGTCATCGTCGAAGGCCGGTTTGACGAGGTACATCTCACCGCAGGTATACGCGAGTCCGGGATTCGACCACGGTGGCGAATTCTTTCGCCCGATCAATCCTTCGGCGACGGCACCGCAGGAGACGCCCTCAAATCCTATCTTAAGTACAATCAAGCAGCCCTTCAAGCCCGGCCGCTCGCCGCTCCGATCCTTGTGCTTCGCGACTGGGAGTCCAAAGACGCCGCAGCTTATAACAAGTTCTTGAAGGCCCACCCCTACTCCGCAGCAACGATTCCACCGGAGACTCTTTCCAACCCGCAACTCGGACGAACTTTTGTTGGAATCGAAAGATTCCTCAATACGGACCTTATCCTCCGCCATATCGAGGCCAAGGACCTTCTGAAACCCGCAACAGGAGCAGAGGTTTACGAGGTAAACAAATCAGCGTTCATGAATAAAAAGCGCGAAATATCTGACGCAGTTCAACATGGAAGCGATCCGGGCCCCTATCTGATCGATCTCGTCAAATGGCTCGATTCCGAGGTCGAGAAACTGCTGGACAAAGTTCCCGCCGGGGAATTCACGTCTTGACTCGTCACGCCCGCAGCATCGGCGCCGCCAGGAACTGCTCCGGGATGGCGAACGCGTCCACCAGCGCCCGCGCGTGGGGGCGCAGCTGCGCGCACAGGCTGTTCACCGCCGCGGTCACGGCCTTCCCGCGCGCCGCCGTCAGGCGGCCGTGGCCCAGGAACCAGGCCAGGTCCTCCTCGATCGCCGACAGGGCGTACAGGTCGCAGACGCGCTCCAGCAGCGTTCGGGCGTCCGGGTCCTCGCAGCCCTCGACCGCCGCCGCGAACGCCTCCAGCACCAGGCGCTCCACGTGGACGCGGCCCGCGCGCAGCACGTGGTCCTGCGCCGCGTTGAACACCCCGAACGGGTCCGACGCCGCCTTGCGCAGGCGCTTCGCCACACCCTCCACCACGTGCTCCTCGCGGTCTTCGAACAGCCTCAGCTGCCACTCCCGGCTGAAGAAGACGTGCTCGTCGGATCCCTCCGTGAGCGACTCGAGCGCCTTGCGCACCGAGGTCCGCTCCAGGATCGCGTGGACCACCTGGTCGGTGAAGAACCGGGCCGTGGCCAGCGGCGAAAGGTCCTCGAAGTCCTGCTTGTAGCTGGTCAGCAGGCCCTTCGCGACCAGCTGCAGCAGCACCGTGTTGTCGCCTTCGAACGTCGTGAAGACGTCGGTGTCGGCCTTCAGGCCCGGGAGGATGTTCTCCGCCAGGTAGCCCGCGCCGCCGCACGCCTCGCGCGCCGCCTGGATCGTCGCCGTCGCGTGCCACGTGTTCAGCGCCTTCAGCCCCGCCGCGCGCGACTCCAGTTCGCGCTGCTCCTCCTCGGGCGCCGACGAGTCGATGTCGTGCAGCTTCGCCACCAGCTCACCCTGCGCGAAGTGCAGCGCGTACGTCTTCGCCAGCGCCGGCAGCAGCTTCCGCTGGTGCCCGAGGTAGTCGAGGATGACGACCTCGTCGCCGTCCGGCGTCATGAACTGGCGGCGCTGCTCGCCGTAGCGGACCGCCAGGGCCAGCGCGCGCTTGGTCGCGCTGCCCGCGCTGCCGCCGACGCTCACCCGGCCGCGGATCAGCGTGCCCAGCATCGTGAAGAACCGGCGGCTGTCGCTCTCGATCGGGCTCGAATACGAGCCGTCCTCGGCGACGTCGCCGAAGCGGTTCAGCAGCGCCTCGCGCGGAATCCGCACGTTGTCGAAGCTCAACCGTCCATTGTCGACACCGTTGAGACCCGCCTTCGGGCCGCAGTCCTCGATGGACACCCCCGGCATCGGCGCGCCGGACTCGTCCCGGATCGGGACCATGAACGCGTGCACGCCCCGGGACTCCCCGCCGGTGACCAGCTGCGCGAACACGACCGCCATCCGGCCGTCGCGGGCCGCGTTGCCGATGTATTCCTTCTGCGCCATGGCGTCCGGGGAGTGCACGACGAACCCGCCGTCGGCGAAGGTCGCCGTGGTACCCAGGTGCTGGACGTCGGAACCGTGGCCGTGCTCGGTCATCGCGAAGCAGCCGAGCAGCCGGAGGTCCACGATCTCGCGCAGGTACCGCGCGTGGTGGCGCTCGGTGCCGAGCAGCTGGACGGCGCCGCCGAACAGTCCCCATTGGACGCCGGCCTTCACCATCAGCGACAGGTCGCCGTAGCCGAGGAGCTCGAACGACGTCACCGAGCCGCCGACGTCGCCACCACCGCCGTACGCCGGGTCGAAACCGAGGCCGGGGCGGTCGGTTTCGGCGAGCGCGCGCAGGTGGTCGAGCACCTGGGCGCGGTGCGCCTCGACGTCGAGGTCCACCGGGTCGCGGAACTCCGCGCCGGCCATCTCCGCGCGGACCCCGCGGCGCAGCTCGGCCCAGCGGCCGTCGAGGACGGTGGTCAGCGCGTCCGGGTCCACCTTCGAGGGAACTTCGGGAACGTCCACGGCTACCTCCGGAAAGGACTGACGGCAGGCTTCCTACTCGTTGGTAGTAAGCCTGCCGCAGCCGCGTCGATCCCGCAGGTTCAGATCGGCTTGCCGTTCACCGTCACGTTGGCGAACTTGGCGTTGTCCACGTACTTCAGCGTGTTCGACGTGTCGGATACGCCCTCAAACGTGGAGTTCGCCACGGTGAACCCGTGCACGTGGGCGTTCGAAAGCCCGCTGACGTCGAACGTCTTGCCCGCGATCTTCGTGCTCGAGCAGTTGCTGATCGTGAACGGCCCGAACGACGGGACGTAGCTCCCGGTCTGGCTGTTGTAGGTGGACGTCACGTAGACGAAGTTCCGCGCGAAGGTGCCCGAGACGTTGTCGAGGTTGATGTTCTCGGAGAACCCGCCACGCAGCGTGTTCGACTTGACGTACAGCGCGAACTTCGTGTCACCCTTCACGGTGAGCTTGTACGCGTAGACGTTGCGGATCCCGCCCGTCTGCTCGCTGCCGCAGGTGATCGCGCCCCAGTTGCCGTTCATCACGCAGTTCACGACGACGAGGTTCTGGCACGGGACGTTCACCCGCCGCCCGTCGGCGTCGCGGCCGGACTTGATCGCGATGTTGTCGTCGTGCGCGCCGAGGGTGCAGTTCGCGATGACGACGTGGTCGCACGACTCGGGGTCGCAGCCGTCGGTGTTGGAGTGCGCGGTGCTGGGGTCGGTGCTGACGCCGTCGACGGTGACGTTGCGGCACAGCGTCGGGTGCAGCTGCCAGAACATGGAGTTCTTCAGCGTGATGCCTTGGATCAGTACGTTTTCGCAGGCGTAGGGCTCGACGAACGCCGAGCGCATGGTGTGCCCGGAACCCGGCACGACCCGCTTCTCCGGCGGGGTTCCCTTGGCCACCAGCGTTTCCAGGTACGCGCGGTCGCTGCCCTTGTTCCACGACGACGTGGCGGCGGCGTCGAGCGTGCCGCTGCCGGTCACGCCGATGTTCTTCTGCCCGTAGGCGTAGATCATCGGCGACCGGTTGACGCACTCGATGCCTTCGTAGCGCGTCAGCACGTTCGGGAACTTCGAGGCGTCGCCGCTGAACTTGAGCACCGCGCCCGTTTCCAGGTGCAGGTCGACGCCGCTCTTCAGGAGGATCGCGCCGGTGAGGAAGGTGCCGCTGGGCACGACCACGTGGCCGCCGCCGGCCGCGGTGCACGCGTCGATCGCCTTCCCGATCGCCGCGGTGTTGTCGGTGGTGCCGTCGTTCTTCGCGCCGTAACCGGTGATCGGGAAGTTCCGGTCCGGGAAGGTGGGGATGGTGGTGGCCGCGACGATGTCGTTCGCGGCGGGCCACGGGAGCGGGGGAACGTCGACGCGGTAGCGGCGCGCGAGCGGGATCGCCGGTACAAGGGAAACGGCCAGCGTGCCCTTGATCAGCTGCCGCCGGGTGAACCTGCCGTCCATGGACGCCTTCCTTCGAGGGAAAGACCAGTGCGACGGCGGAACCACGGCACGGACCGTGGGCACGACGAACTCTAAGCGCGAACGCGCCCCCGGGTCCAGGCTTGCGCGGCCGGCGAAAAAGCTGTCATGATCGCTGCATGTCGATTCGAAAGGGCGTGCGCGCCCTCGCGCGTTGAGCGCCTCGCGACGGCCCGGCCGTCGCTTCCCCGGACCCGGACTGTGGTCACGAGCTCTCGAAATCCGCGATGACTGGCTGCGCTGCGCGCTGAGCACCGAAGCGGCCGACCGTCCCGCCGCGGAGGCGGCCATCAGCCGGCTTTACGAGCTGGCCGACGCGTCGCCGCCGACGTTCACGTGGGTGGGTTCCCCGGCTGCCGCGGTCGAGCTGGTGTCACCTGGGCAAGCGCTTTCCCTGGACGGCGACCAGCCGGTCGAAGCGCGGCTGGCGACGCGGGTCCGCTCCCTTTGGCAGCGGCTCGACCAGCGGACCGGCGGTTGGCGCGACCGGTACCGGGTGCCGGACCGGCCACCACCGGACCCGGTGCGCGTCCCGTTGCGGGCGTTGCTGAACCACGGGTTGGGCGCGGCGTTGGAGCGGTCGATCCGGGACTCCGTCGCCGGTGCCGTGCGGGGTGAGCTGCCGAAGCGAGTCGGGTTGCGCTGGGACGGCCAGCAGGAAGCCCATTGGATCGCGCGGTACGACCTGCACCGCCGGGTCGGCGGCGTCGAGTTCGACCCGGAAGACGCGCTCGAACTGGATCTGTGGGCCACGCTCGCGCGGTCGTGTGGGTGGTGGTGGCCGCGGGAGGGCGTCTGCGTCATCGCCGAACGGCCGCTCGTCGTGCACACCGAGCGCGTCGACGACGACTACGGCGCGGTCCGCCTGCACCACGCGAACGGCCCCGCGATGGCGTTCCCCGACGGCTGGACCGTGCACGCGTGGCACGGGACGCGGGTGCCGTCCTGGGTGATCGACGCGCCTTCGGCCGAGCTGATCGTGGCGGAGCGCAACGTCGAGGTGCGCCGGTGCGCGATCGAGCGGGTCGGCTGGCCGGCGTTCGTCGCCGACGCCGGGCTCGAGCTGCTCGGCCGCGCCGCCGATCCCGGCAACCCCGGCTGCGAACTGCGGCTCTACGACGGGTCGACCCAGCCGTGGCGCGCTCCGGCCCGCTTGCTGCTGGTGGTCAACGGCTCCGTCGAACGCGACGGCACGCGCCGCCACTACGGGTTGCGCGTGCCCGCCGAAATCGACCATCCCCTCGACGCCGCCGGCTGGACGTACGGGCTCACCGGAGCCCAGTACGCGCGGCTGGTGCGTCGGACCTGAACTCGCAAGAGGTGATTCCCATGCATTTGGCGGAACTGCTCGACCGGACCGGCCTCGACGTCCTGGCGCACCTGGACCGGCAGGTCGACGTCCCGGTGATCGACGGCCTCCAGGCCCAGGGCGACCTGATCGTCGTCCCGGAGGCGATGACCGGTGCCGTGCGCGGCCGCGGCGGCTGGCACTCCCTGCCGCCGGAGGGGGCCGAACTCGTCCGGGGTGGTGACGGGACCAACCCGCACACGCTGGTCGGCTCCTGCCGGCTGACGGTCCGGGTCGCCGACCCCGAAGGGCTCGCGGTGGCGCTGCTGCACAACACCGGGCCGGTGTACCTCGTGCACCCCGAGCACGGGGCGACGGGCATCGCGCCGGGGTACTGGCTCGTCCGGCGGCAGCGGGAGGCCGGGGCTTTCCGGCGGTCCGGGACGTCGGTGTACGAGGGCGGGGCGGTGCTGGTCGCCGACTAGCACGGCGGCGAGGCGGCTGCCGGGTTCGCGGGGTGCCACCGAGGGGGCGGCACCCCGCGAGTCCCGGCACGCTCACGCCAGGTCGGGACCCTTGGACCGCAGGTCGTCGACCTTGCTCATCGCTTCCCGCAGCTCGCCCAGCCAGCTGTCCGCGTGCTCGCCCACCAAGCGGACGGCCCAGGCCAGCGCGTCCGAGCGGGACCGCGCCACGCCCGCGTCCACCAGCGTGTCCAGCACCAGCCGCTCCGGCTGGCGCAGACGGGTCATCACCGGCGCCGAGTGCGTCGTGAACAGCGCCTTCGTGCCGCCCAGCCGCGCGCCCCACGCCACCTTGCGCTGGTAGCGGTGCTCCGCCTGCCTCGCGATCTCGATGCGCTCGTCGCGCGTCTCCTCGCGGTAGCGGCTGATGCGGCCCTCCTCTGCCGCCGCGCGGGCCGCGTCGTCCGCGTACTCCTCCGTCAGCGCCGGGAGCTCGCCCACCACGATGATCTCCTCGCGGTCGACCGTCACCTCCGGGGCACCGGTGAACCAGCCGTCGGGCAGGCGCCCGCCGAACCAGGCCGCCGCGTCGTCCGCCGGGGGTACTTCGGTCTGCTGCCAGCCCCGGCTGCCCTTCCAGCCTCGTCCCATGTCCGCCACCTCCGCGATTACATGATTACAACGCTACTGACGCTACGCCGAATACAACACCGGACCCAGCGCGTTCTCCCAGGGCGATCAGAGCTGAGCGGTCAACGCCTCCGCCGACGTGACCGGCCGGTCGCACACGTACCCCCGGCAGACGTAAGCCGCGGGCGAGCCGTCCACCAGGGGCCGGTCCGCCAGCAGCGGGACGCCCGGCGCGTCCGGCTCGCCGGCCAGCACGACGCCGCCGCCGTGCACGCCCCGCGCCGCGGCCAGCCGCAACCCCGGGTCCGCGCCCACCACCGCCACCTGCACCGGACCGGCCTGCAGCGCTTCGGCCACCGACAGCCAGTGCCCGGCGAACCGCGGCACCCGCGCGGCCAGCACGCCGACCCGCCGCAACGCCTGCTCGGCCGCCTCGCGGTACCGGCTCGAGTCGGTGTGGCCGGCCAGCGCCGACGCCGTCAGCAGCGCTCCGGCCATCGCGGACGCCCCCGCCGGGCTCGCGTTGTCGCCCGGGTCGGCCGGACGCTGGACCAGCGTCTCGGCGTCGTCGGCGGTGTCGAAGTACGCGCCGGGGACGTCCGGCGACGCGAAGTGCGCCAGCGCCAGATCCAGCAGCCGGGTCGCCTCGGCGAGCCACTTCGGGTCGCCGGTCGCCTGGTGCAGGGCCAGGAACCCGTCGGCGACGCTGGCGTAGTCCTCCAGCACCCCGGCCGACTCCCCGACGACGCCGTCGCGCGAACTGCGCCGCAACCGGCCGTCGACGACGTGGACGCGCAACAGCAACTCGGCCGCGCCGACCGCCCATTCGATCCACTGTGGACGATCGAGCGCGACGCCCGCCTCGGCCAGCGCCGAGATCGCCAGGCCGTTCCAGGACGCGATCACCTTGTCGTCGCGCCCCGGCTGCGGCCGCTTCGCGCGCGCCTCCAGGAGCTTGACGCGCAGCGGTTCCGGCAGGTCGCCGAACAGGCGCAACGTCGAGGCGCCCTCCTCGAACGTCCCCTCTTCGGTGACGCCGAACAGCTCGGCGGCGGAGTCGTCGCCCACCACGTCATGCAGCTGCGACGGCGTCCAGACGTACGTCAGGCCTTCGACGCCGTCGGTGTCGGCGTCCAGCGAGGACGCGAAGCCACCTTCGGGCGTCCGCAGGTCCGCAGCGAGGAACTCGGCGGTGCCGGAAGCGACGCGCAACGCCGTCGCCGAGCCGGTCCGCCGCCAGAGGTGGGCGTAGAACCGCAGCAGCAACGCGTTGTCGTACAACATCTTCTCGAAGTGCGGCACGATCCACTCGGCGTCCACGGAGTACCGCGCGAAGCCGCCCGCCAGCTGATCGTACAGCCCGCCGCGGGCCATCGCCTCGGCCGTCTTGTCCACAAGGGACAGTGCGACGGCGGATCCGGTGCGCTCGTGGTGGCGCAGCAGGAACTCCAGCACCATCGACGGCGGGAACTTCGGCGCGCGGCCGAACCCGCCGTTGACCGGGTCCGCCTCTTGCTGCAGCTTGGCGACCGCGCCGGCCAGCACGGCTTCGTCCACAACGGACTCTTGCAGCGGGCCGGTCTGCTCGGCGAGGTGCGCGACAATCTGCTTCGCGCCCTCGAGCAGCTCGTCCGGCCGCTCGGCCCACGCCTGCGCGACGGCGGCCAGGAGCTGCCGGAACGACGGCATGCCCGGCCGCGGCGTCGGCGGGTAGTAGGTGCCGCAGTGGAACGGCTCGCCGTCCGGGGTCAGGAAGCAGGTCATCGGCCAGCCGCCCTGACCGGTCATCGCCTGCGTGGCGGCCATGTAGACGGCGTCGATGTCCGGCCGTTCCTCGCGGTCGACCTTGATGTTGACGAAGCTCGCGTTCATCACGGCAGCCGTTTCGGCGTCCTCGAACGACTCGTGCGCCATGACGTGGCACCAGTGGCACGCGGCGTACCCCACGGAAAGCAGGATGGGCACGTTCCGCCGCCGCGCCTCGGCGAGCGCGTCGGGACCCCACTGCCACCAGTCGACGGGGTTGTCCGCGTGCTGCAGCAGGTACGGACTGGTCGCGCTCGCGAGGCGGTTCATGCGTCCAGGGTGGCACCCGGGAAAACCGGGCGCGCGGTCACCGGGCCGTCGGCCACACTGGGCCGGTGCTGCTGACGATCACCACGACCCGGACACCCGCCACCGACCTGGGCTTTCTCCTGCACAAGCACCCGGAGAAGGCGCAGTCCGTCGCGCTCTCGGCCGGGACCGCGCACGTCTTCTACCCGGAAGCCGCGCCGGGGCGGTGCACCGTCGCCTTGTTCGTCGAAATCGATCCGGTCGGGCTCGTGCGGGGCGGTGGGACTTCGCTGACCCAGTACGTCAACGACCGGCCGTACGCGGGTGGCTCGTACCTCGCGGTCGCGCTGCGGGCCGCGTTCACCACCGCGCTCGCGGGCCGGTGCGCCGCGCGTCCGGAGCTCGTCGACGAGCTCTTCGACTTGGAGATCCGCGTGCCGTCGCTGTCCGCGCGCGGGGGCGCCGAAGTCGTGCGCAAGCTGTTCGAACCGCTCGGCTGGCGCGTCTCGGCCACGCCGGTCCCGCTCGACCCCGAATTCCCGGAGTGGGGCGAAAGCCGCTATGTCGACCTGACGCTCGCCGGCACCCACCGGGTCGCCGACGCGCTGCGCCACCTCTACGTCCTGCTGCCCGCGCTCGACGGCGGCAAGCACTACTGGGTCGGCCAGGACGAGGCCGACAAGCTGCTGCGCGCCGGCGACGGCTGGCTCGCCACGCACCCCGAGCGCACGCTCATCACGAACCGCTACCTCGACCGGCGCCGCCAGGTCGTGCACTACGCGCTCTCGCGGCTGGCCGAGGCGGACGACGTCCCGGCGGAGGCCGAAGCGCTGGTCACCGAGCTGCCGGACAAGCCGGAGAGCCTCGCGTCGCAGCGCCACGGCAGCGTGCTCGCCGCGCTGCGGGCCGCGGGCGCGCGGCGCGTGCTCGACCTCGGCTGCGGGAGCGGCGCGCTGCTGCGCGTCCTCGAGAAGGACCGGGCGTTCACCGAGATCGTCGGCGTCGACGTCTCCGCGAACGCCCTGGACATCGCCGAGAAGCGGATCAAGGACACTGCCCGCGTCACGCTCCGGCAGTCCGCGCTCACCTACGCCGACCCCGCACTGGCCGGCTACGACGCCGCCGTGCTGATGGAGGTCGTCGAACACGTCGACCAGGAGCGGCTGCCGGCGCTGGAGCACGCAGTGTTCGGGGTGGCGGCGCCGCGCACGGTGCTCGTCACGACGCCGAACGCGGAGTACAACCGGCTGTTCGAGTTCCTGCCGATGGGGCATTTCCGGCACGCCGACCACCGGTTCGAATGGACGCGAGCCGAGTTCCGCGCCTGGGCGGACGGCGTCGCGACCCGGCGCGGCTACGACGTCCGGTACGTGCCGATCGGACCGGTGGACCAGGAATCGGGACCGCCGACCCAGATGGCGGTCTTTTCGACCAGTGAGGAGGTGGCCGCGTGAAGCTGACCGTCCCCGACATGGCGCTCGTCGTGCTCGTCGGCGCTTCCGGCTCCGGCAAGTCGACCTTCGCGCGCACGCACTTCGCGCCGACGCAGGTGCTCTCCAGCGACTTCTTCCGCGGGCTCGTCGCCGACGACGAAAACGACCAGTCCGCGTCGGCCGAAGCCTTCGACGCGCTGCACTACGTCGCGGGAAAGCGGCTCGCGGCCGGCCGGATGACCGTGATCGACGCGACGAACGTCCAGCGCGCCTCGCGGGCGAGCCTGGTGAAGCTCGCGAAGGAGCACGACGTCCTCCCGACGGCGATCGTGCTCGACCTGCCGCTGTCCGTGTGCGTCGCGCGCAACGCCGGGCGACCCGACCGCGACTTCGGCGACCACGTGGTCCGGCGGCAGCGCGGTGAGCTGCAGCGGTCGCTGAAGTCGCTGGAGCGCGAGGGTTTCCGGCGCGTGCACGTGCTGCGCGGCGAGGCCGAGGTGGCCGAAGCGGAGATCGTCGTCGAGCCGCTGCGCAACGACAAGCGGTCGCTGACCGGGCCGTTCGACGTGATCGGCGACGTCCACGGCTGCGCGGCCGAGCTCGAGGAGCTGCTGGCCGAGCTGGGCTACGTCGACGGTGTCCACCCGGACGGGCGGACGGCGGTGTTCGTCGGCGACCTCGTCGACCGCGGGCCGGACACGCCTGGTGTGCTGCGGCGCGTCATGGGGATGGCCGCCGCCGGGACCGCGCTGGTCGTCTGCGGGAACCACGAGCAGAAGCTGGTGCGCGCGCTGCACGGGCGGAAGGTCAACGCCGCGCACGGGCTCGCGGAGTCGCTGGAGCAGCTCGGCGCGGAGAGCGAGGAGCTCCGCCGGCAGGCGCACGAGTTCTGCGACGGGCTGATCGCGCACTACGTCCTCGACGGCGGCGCCCTCGTCGTCGCGCACGCGGGGCTGCCCGAGCGCTACCACGGGCGCGCGTCCGGGCGGGTGCGGAGCATGGCGCTCTACGGCGACACGACCGGCGAGACCGACGAGTACGGCCTGCCGGTGCGGCTGCCGTGGGCGCGCGACTACCGCGGGTCGGCGATGGTCCTCTACGGGCACACGCCGACGCTCGAGCCGGAGTGGGTCAACAACACGATGTGCCTCGACACCGGGTGCGTGTTCGGCGGGAAGCTGACCGCGCTGCGCTACCCGGAGCGCGAGGTCGTCTCGGTGAAGGCCCACCGGGTCTGGTACGAGCCGGTGCGCCCGCTGGACTCTTCGCGGCCGCTGGGCGGGCGGGAGCCGGCGGTGCTGGAGCTGGGCGACGTCACCGGGAAGCGGATCGTGCAGACCGCGCACCACGGCCGCGTCGGCGTCTCGGCGGAGCAGTCGGCGGCGGCGCTGGAGGTGATGAGCCGGTTCGCGGTCGACCCGCGGTGGCTCGCCTACCTGCCGCCGACGATGGCGCCGTGCTCGACGTCTTCGCTTTCCGACTACTTGGAGCACCCCGAGGAGGCGTTCGCCGAGTACCGCGCGGCCGGCGTGCAGTCGGTGATGTGCCAGGAGAAGCACATGGGCTCGCGGGCCGTGGTGCTGGTGTGCCGGGACGACGACGCCGCTTCGAAGCGCTTCGGCATCGAGGGCGGCGGCGCGGTGTACACGCGCACCGGGCGGCCGTTCTTCACGGCCTCGCAGAACGACGCGCTGCTCGATGACGTGCGGACGGCGGCCGGCGAGCTGTTCGACGAGCTGGGATCGGACTGGCTGCTGCTGGACGCCGAGCTGCTGCCGTGGAGTGCCAAGGCGGGCGGGCTGATCGCGGACCAGTACGCGTCGGTCGGCGCGGCGGCCCAGGCGGTGCTGCCGGCGGCGGTCTCGGTCCTGGCGACGGCGTCCGCACGCGGCATCGACGTCTCGGACCTGTTGCGGCGTACGGCAACGCGCTCGTCCACAGTGGACGCCTACCGGGCGGCGTACCGGCGTTACTGCTGGCCGACGTCGGGGCTGGACGGGGTCCGGCTGGCACCGTTCCAGCTGCTGGCGTCGGAGGGGACGGCGTACCACGACCGGCCGCACTCCTGGCACCTCTCGGTGCTCGACCGGCTCGCGGGCCCGCGGTTCCAGCGGACCCGGACGTTGACGGTGGACGTGCTGGACGAGGCGTCGGTCGCGCGCGGGGTCGCGTGGTGGGAGGAGCTGACGGAGGCGGGCGGCGAGGGCATGGTCGTCAAGCCGTCGGCGAACCTGACCCGGGGCACGCGCGGGCTGGTCCAGCCCGGGGTGAAGGTGCGCGGGCGCGAGTACCTGCGGATCATCTACGGCCCGGACTACACGCTGCCGGAGAACCTGGAGCGGCTGCGCAAGCGCGGGCTGAACCGGAAGCGGATGCTGGCGCTGCGCGAGTACGCGCTGGGGCTGGAGGCCCTGGAGCGCGTCGCGCGGGGCGAGCCGCTCTGGCGCGTCCACGAGTGCGTGTTCGCGGTGCTCGCCCTGGAGTCGGACCCGGTGGACCCGCGGCTGTGAGCTAGCTCTCCGCCTTGGTGGCCGAGGAGTCCTTCGCGGGCTTCTCGGCCACCTTCGCCTCTTCGGCCTTCTCGGCGGCCTCCGGCTGCTCCGGCGCGGCCTCGGCGGTCGGTTCGTCGAAGCTGGCCGGGACGCGCTTCAAGTGCTTCGTCATCGAGCGGACCAGGAACGCCACCGCGATGAGGAACAGGATCAGCACCAGGAAGCCGACCGGGGACGACTTGCCGAAGTCCTCCCCCTGCCCGCCGTTGTCGCCGTTGCCCGGCTGCTGCGTCAAGACCAGGGCCGACGCGGTCACCGGAAGCGCCACGCCGGCCGGCAGCGTCAGACTCATGTGTTCACCTTCTCCTCGATGCCGATGCCGGCGAACAGGTCGTCCTCCGGCAACGTGCTGTCGACCTGGGACTTGACCAGCTCGTACTCCTCGGTCGGCCAAGTCTCGCGCTGGATCTCCAACGGGACGAAGAACCAGCGGCTGTTCGGGTCGATCTGCGTGGCGTGCGCCTTGAGCGCCTCGTCCCGCACCTCGAAGTATTCACCGCACTCGACCCGGGTCGTCACCCGCTCCATCACATCGGCGCGGTCGGGGTCCCACTTCGCCAGCCACTCGGTGTACGGCGACTCGAGCCCGGCCTCCTTCAGCGCCGCGTCGAAGGCCAGCATCCGGGCCTTCGAGAAGCCGTGCATGTAGTACAGCTTCAGCGGCTGCCACGGCTCGCCGGCGTCGGGGAAGCGGTTCGGGTCCGGCGCCGCGTCCCACGCCGCCATCGTCACCTCGTGCGTGCGGATGTGGTCGGGGTGCGGGTAGCCGCCGTTCTCGTCGTACGTCGTGATGACGTGCGGGCGGAACTCGCGGATGACGCGCACCAGCGCCTCGGTCGACTCCTCGAGCGGCACGACGGCGAACGAGCCCTCGGGCACCGGCGGCAGCGGGTCGCCCTCCGGCAGGCCGGAGTCGACGAAGCCCAGCCAGCGCTGGCTCACGCCGAGGATCTTGGCCGCGCGGGCCATCTCCTCGCGCCGGATCTCGGGCATGTTCGCGAGCACCTCGGGCCGGTCCATGGCCGGGTTGAGGATGCTGCCGGCTTCACCCCCGGTGCACGTCACGACGAGCACCTCGTGACCTTCGGCGGCGTAGCGCGCCATCGTGGCGGCGCCCTTGCTCGACTCGTCGTCCGGGTGTGCGTGCACGGCCATCATGCGCAAGCGCGGCTTCGTCAGCTGGTCCACCATGCTGCGAACGACTCCTTCTCTACCCGTATTCCGCGACCCACCTGCGGGCCGCCCACCCAGCGGGCGGATACTCGAAGCCGTACCCGCCCCACCATTGTCCCCAGGGGTACGACAAGAACGAGCAGGAGGCCCCGCGTTGGCAGGCGGACCGGCGGAAACGGCAGCCCCCGCGCTGCCCGAAGGCCGGTACGGCACCAGCCGCGCGAAGGCCCCCCGGCGCTGGCGCCGCTGGCTCTTCCTGGCGATCGCCCTGCTGGTCAGCGGCGTGATCGCGTGGGTCGCGTACGTCAACCTGGGGTCCGCGCCGATCGACGCCGAGCGCGTCGCCTTCAGCGGCAAACCGGGCAACGCGATGGAAATCACCATCAACGTGACGCGGGACGACAACGACCGGGCGGGCGTCTGCATCGTGCGCGTCCGCGACAAGACCGGCGCGGAGAGCGGCCGCAAAGAGCTCCTGGTCCCCGCCGGCGCGAAGTACAGCAGGATGACCACGACGATCAAGAGCATCGGGCCACCGGTGACGGCCGACGTGTACGGCTGCTCGTACGACATACCAGACTACCTGTCAACCCCATAGCGGCCAACGGGGTGAACCGCGCGCCCAACGCCCACAGCGTGCGGATTTAACGGGCGTCGCACTGTCGCGCCGTGATACTCTGACCCTTCAGCACGGCCCGGGACGGGCCGTGTTTTTCCTTTATCTCAGCCACGCGGGCACCTAGGCCCGCGTGGGCCGGCTTGAACACGCAAGCCTGGCAGGCCCGACGAGGAGATGGTGACCGTGAGCGACACCAAGGTGACCTGGCTGACCCAGGATGCCTACGACCGGCTCAAGCACGAGCTCGACGAAATGATCGAGAATCGTCCGGTCATCGCCGCGCGCATCAACGACAGCCGCGAAGAGGGCGACCTCAAGGAGAACGGCGGCTACCACGCCGCCCGTGAAGAACAGGGCCAGGCCGAGGCGCGCATCCGGCACCTGCAGGAGCTGCTGCGCTCGGCCAAGGTCGGCGAGGCGCCCGCGAACGACGGCACCGCCGGCCCGGGCAAGGTGCTCACCGTCCGGTACGAGGGCGACGACGAGGACGAGAAGTTCCTCCTCGCGACCCGCGAAGAGGGCGCCGAAGGCGAGCTCGACGTGTACTCCCCGGAGTCGCCGCTGGGCAAGGCCCTGCTCGGCGCCAAGGAGGGCGAGTCCCGCGAGTACGAGCTGCCCAACGGCAAGCTCCAGAAGGTGACCCTCGTCAAAGCGGTTCCGTACACCGACGCCAAGTAGGCGTCGCGGCTAGTGTCCTCCCAGGATCCACATTCTGGGAGGAAACAGCTGTGAGCACGGAACCGATCTGCCAGGCGTGCGGCATGCAGTACGCCGTCGCCCGCGACGACTGCCCGATCTGCGAGGACGAACGCCAGTACGTCCCGCAGGCCGGGCAGCGGTGGACGAACCTCGCGTCGCTGCGCGAGAGCGGCACCTACACTCCGCGGATCGAGGAGCAGGGCCCCGGCATCATCGGCGTCGGCTCGAACCCCGGCTTCGCGATCGGCGAACGCGCGCTGCTGGTCCAGGCACGCTCGGGGAACTTCCTCTGGGACTGCGCGGCCTACCTCGACGACGCCCTGGTGGCGCAGGTCCGCGACCTGGGCGGGATCACCGGCATCGCGATCAGCCACCCGCACTACTACACGACGATGGTCGAGTGGGCGCACGCGTTCGACGTCCCCATCTACCTGCACGAGGGCGACGAGCAGTGGATCGGCCGGCCGGACCCGGCGGTGAAGCTGTGGTCCGGCACCACGCTCGACGTCGCCGACGACCTGCGCCTGATCAACCTCGGCGTGCACTTCACCGGCGGCACGGTCCTGCACTGGCCGGACGGCGAGAACGGCCAGGGCGCGCTGCTGTCGGGCGACATCGTGCAGGTCATCCCCGACCGGACGCACGTGGGCTTCATGTACAGCTACCCGAACCTGGTCCCGGAGCGGCCGCACGTGGTCCGGCGCGCGGCGGAACTGCTGGCCGGGTACCGCTTCGAGGCGATTTACGGCGCTTGGTGGGACGCGATCGTGCGCACCGACGGCTTCGAGGTCGTGCAGCGGTCGGCCAAGCGCTACCTGGCCCACGTCATCGACGAAGGCTGAGTCCTCAGCCCCGCGCGGTCCGCTCCAGCAAGGGGCGGACCCGCGGGCGCACCGGGGTCGACAACGCGATCGACGTCGACGTCCGCAGCACGTCCGGCACCCCGACCACCTCGTCGATCACCCGCTGCAGGTCGTCGTTGCCGCGCGCCACCATCCGGACGAACAGGTCGCCCTGGCCGGTCGTCGCGTGCACCTCGCACACCTCGTCGATCGCCTCGAGGGCCTCCGTCACCTCCGTACGGCGGCCCTGGGCGATCTCCAGCACCGCGAACGCTGTCAGGCCGTAGCCCATCGCCGCCAGGTCGAGCTCCGGCGGGAAACCGCCGAGGATGCCGCGCTCGGTCAGGCGGTCGAGGCGCGCCTGGACCGTCCCGCGGGCGACGCCGAGCCGGCGCGCGCACTCCAGCACGCCCAGCCGCGGCGAGTCGGTGAGCAACAGCAGCAGTCGCGCATCCAGCGCATCCAGGTTCTCCGGCATGCACAGATTGTCCATGATGACGGCCGATGTCCGGCAGCCACCGGTCAGGTTGTCCAGTAAAAACAGAGACCATTGCGCATCTTGCCTCGAAGGGATGATCCTTCGAGGTATGACCCAGACTGCCGAACCCCAGGGTGCACTCGACGACGTCAGCTACGACCAGCTGCGTCAGCTGGTCGGGCTCGTCGACCACGACGCCTCGACCGACCCGTTCCCGGTCAAGGCCATGGACGCGGTGGTGTTCATCGCCGGCAACGCCACCCAGACCGCCTGGTACTACCAGATCGCGTTCGGGATGCAGCTCGTCGCGTACTCGGGCCCCGAGACGGGCGACTTCGAGCGCAAGTCCTACGTCCTCAAGTCCGGCTCGGCCCGGTTCGTCATCACCGGCGGCGTGAAGCCGGACTCCCCGCTGCTGGACCACCACCGCAAGCACGGTGACGGCGTCATCGACCTGGCGCTGGAGACCACCGACGTCGACAAGTGCGTCGAGCACGCCCGCGCGCAGGGCGCGACCATCCTCGAGGAGCCGCACGACGTCTCCGACGAGCACGGCACCGTCCGCGTCGCCGCGATCGCGACGTACGGCGAGACCCGCCACTCGCTGGTCGACCGGTCGCGCTACACCGGCGTCTACCTGCCCGGCTACGAGCCGCGCGAGAGCACGATCAAGCGGCCGGAAGGCGCGCCGAAGCGGCTGTTCCAGGCCGTCGACCACTGCGTCGGCAACGTCGAGCTCGGCAAGATGGACTACTGGGTCGACTGGTACCACCGCGTCATGGGCTTCGTGAACATGGCGGAGTTCGTCGGCGACGACATCGCGACCGAGTACTCGGCCCTGATGAGCAAGGTCGTCTCGAACGGCAACCACCGGGTCAAGTTCCCGCTGAACGAGCCCGCGGTGGCGAAGAAGAAGTCGCAGATCGACGAGTACCTCGAGTTCTACGGCGGCGCGGGCTGCCAGCACATCGCGCTGGCCACCAACGACATCATCGCGACGGTCACCGCGATGCGCGCCGCCGGCGTCGAGTTCCTCGACACCCCGGACTCCTACTACGACGACCCGGAGCTGCGCGCCCGGATCGGCAACGTCCGCGTGTCGATCGAGACGCTGAAGGAGCACAGCATCCTGGTCGACCGCGACGAGGACGGCTACCTGCTGCAGATCTTCACGAAGCCGATCGGCGACCGCCCGACCGTCTTCTACGAGCTGATCGAGCGGCACGGCTCGCTCGGCTTCGGCAAGGGCAACTTCAAGGCCCTGTTCGAAGCGATCGAGCGTGAGCAGGAGCGCCGAGGCAATCTTTAACGCCGAGGCGCCATCAGACACTGTCGCGGCAACCTCTGACAGGTAACACAGCGAAGGCCACCATCGGGAACCTGCGGGTCCCCTATGGTGGCCTTTGGCGTGTTCCGGGGAACCGATGGCTTCCCGGATCCGTCAGTGTGGGGAAGCAGAGAGAAGGGGCCGTGATGCCGGACAGCATCGACGCCAGCGACGCGATGATCGACAACTGGACCAAGCGGCTCGAGGAGAACGCCGCGCGGTACCAGGCGCTGGCCGATCGCGTGCAGGGCCAGACGGTCACCGAGCGGTCGAAGGACGGCACCGTCACGGTGACCGTCGATTCGCGCGGGCTGCTGAAGAACCTCGTGATCGCCGAGGGCGCCGCCGGCAAGCGGATGGCCGAGGTGTCGGCGCAGGTGATGCAGCTCGTGCAGCGCGCGCAGGCCCGGATCCCCGAGCTGCTGCAGCAGGCCATGAGCGAGACCACCGGCACCGGCGACCAGGCCGCGGCGGAGATCGTCCGCGAGGCGCAGAGCACGTTCCCGCAGCCGCCGCCGGAGCCCGAGCCCGCCTTCCCGGAGCCCGACCGCGTCCGCCGGTTCCTGCCGGAGGACAACGACGAGCAGCCGCCGCGCACCCCGCCGCCGGCACCGCCCGCGCCGCCGGCCCCGCCGCAGCCGCCGCGGCGCCGGCGTCCGGCCGACAACGACGATGACGACGACTTCGGCGGACCGATCCTTTCCTGAGGGGGAACCGATGACGGATGTGGAACTCAGCACCGACCTGACGGTGCACGCCCACCAGCTCGACGCCATCGGGGACGGGCTGCAGCAGGCCGTCGACGCGGCGAACCAGGTCAGCATGCCGACCGACGCGTACGGCATCCTCTGCCAGCCGTTCCGGATGATGCTCGACCCGGTGGAGCAGTACGGGATCGACGCGCTGAAGGACGCCGTGCAGGCGATGACGGCGGTGTCGGGCAAGGTCCGCGAGGCCGCGGCGGCCTACCACAAGTACGAGTCCGGCGTCGCCGACGACCTCGACAAGTCCGCTGGCGGCGCATGATGCCGGAGGGGAACCCGCTGGTCGCGAACGCCGAGAAGGACCCGAACGGACCGGGTCCGCTGACGGCGGGCAACAGTGGTTACGGCTGGGCCGGCGGCGTCGGCATCGCCCAGTCCTCGATGGACG
The DNA here is from genome assembly GCF_055633805.1 of Amycolatopsis sp. NPDC114478. Taxonomy (NCBI): domain Bacteria; kingdom Bacillati; phylum Actinomycetota; class Actinomycetes; order Pseudonocardiales; family Pseudonocardiaceae; genus Amycolatopsis; species Amycolatopsis sp. NPDC114478. The sequence continues at coordinate 925,116 of NZ_JBVKDO010000001.1, forward strand.
CGTTCAACGGCATCAAGGACGGCGACTGGGTTTCCGGCGGCCTGGGGGTGCTGTCCCTGGCCGGGGAGATCGCCGGGGCGGCGGTCGACCCGTTCGGGTACCTGATGTCGTCGGTGGCGTCGTTCCTGATGGAACACGTCCAG